>CAUYUA010000199.1:0-45125 GCA_963575675.1 Azospirillaceae bacterium | reverse complement strand
GTCCGCGCATCCCTTCTCACAACAAGGGTTCCACAATGTCAAATATCCCGCGCTCGTCGCGCCGCCAACAACTAATCGTCATCAGCAAATCTCTCGGCCGTTCAACAAACCCTAGCTTCAGCTCGCTTCGACTTCCGTCTCGCTCCCATCCGCTCAGTTCGTTACCGCGCCGTCGGTGAAAAAAGGTATAGGGCCTTCGGCCGGCTTTGTCTACGACTTTTTTCATCAAAGCCTCATTTTCTTATCAACAGCCACTGAGCCTAAAGCGGCCTAAAAAAAGGGAGGGCAATCCCCTCCCTACTCCCTCAACGTCCGGGGGGCGCTTGGCCCCTTCTAATTTTACTCTTCATATTCTACGAACCAACGACGGCTTTCTTCGCAGCTTCAATTTCTTGCACCTTCTGCTCAACCAACCCAACCAAATGATCAACGATATTTTCTGAACTTTCCTTCAAACGATGATGCTGTTCTCCCGCCAGATAGATTTGGTGAGTTCCACCACCACCACCCGTCAGACCAACATCGGTGACTCGCGCCTCGCCAGGCCCATTGACAACGCAACCAATCACCGACACCGTCAAAGGCGTGGTGATATGAGCAAGCCTCTGCTCAAGAGTCTCAACCGTTTTAATGACGTTATACTGCTGGCGAGCGCAAGACGGACACGAAATCACCGTCACGCCGCGCCGCCGCAACCCCAAAGACTTGAGCATCTCATAGGCGACGAGAACCTCTTCCACGGGATCCGCAGAAAGAGAGACGCGAATAGTGTCGCCGATTCCCGACCACAGCAACATGCCAAGCCCAATTGAAGACTTGACGGTTCCTGCGCGCAACCCCCCCGCCTCCGTAACGCCGATATGCAACGGGTAATCACACGCCTCGGCCAAAGCCTGATACGCCGCAACAGCAAGAAAAACGTCGGAGGCCTTAACGCTAATCTTAAAATTATGAAAATCGTGATCTTCAAGGATTCTGGCGTGCGATAAAGCCGACTCCACCATGGCGTCAGGACAAGGCTCGCCATATTTTTCTAAAAGATCATTCTCCAACGATCCGGCGTTGACGCCGATCCGCATCGAACAACCGTGATCTTTGGCGGCTTTCACCACCTCGCGCACCCGATCGGCCGAGCCGATGTTTCCTGGATTAATCCGCAAACAAGCCGCGCCGCTTTCTGCGGCCTCGATTGCGCGCTTGTAGTGGAAATGTATGTCGGCGACGATCGGAACCTCGACCTGCCGAATGATGTCTTTCAGCGCCAACGCCGATTCCTGATCCGGACAAGAAATCCGGACGATATCCGCACCGGCGCGCTCCATGGACTTCACCTGCGCAACCGTCGCAGCAACGTCGGTGGTCAGCGTGTTGGTCATCGACTGCACGGCGATGGGAGCATCTCCCCCGACCGGCACTTTCCCAACAAAAATCTGGCGGCTCTTGCGACGACGAATCTCACGATAAGGACGAACGCTCATGACAGGCCGTTTCTCTTTGCAAAAACAGGGGAACTGCAAAAACAGGGGGAGCCACAACAATCCTACGCGACTCTTGCGCGCAAGAAATTTTGCAAGACGTTCATTTACTTTATACAGCGAGGAAACGCGGCCCCCCTCTCACGCTTCCAACCAGAAGGAGGAAAAACGCGAAGCTTCTCCCCTCCCCCACGCCGACTCCTGCCTAAGAGCGCCACAAAGCGCGGAAAAATTCCCAATTCAGCCGCGCAATATGAGTCAAAGACACCCCTTTTGGACACACCGCCGCACAAGCTCCGGTGTTGGAGCACGAACCAAATCCCTCGACCTCCATTGTCGAGGCCATCTGCCGCACACGCTCGACGCGCTCGACCTGCCCTTGAGGCAATAGGGCCAACTGAGAAACTTTGGCCGACACAAACAACATCGCGGAAGCGTTTTTGCAGGTGGCGACGCAAGCGCCGCAGCCGATGCATGAAGCGGCTTCGAAAGCTTGGTCCGCATCCTTTTTCGGCACAGGAATGCAGTGAGCGTCCGGAGCGTTGCCCGTATTCACCGAAACATAGCCGCCCGCCATCATCATGCGGTCGAGCGCCGAACGATCGACCACCATGTCTTTGATCACCGGAAACGGTCGCGCACGAAACGGCTCGATCACAATAGAATCGCCGTTTTTGAACTTGCGCATATGCAGTTGACATGTGGTGGAGGCAACCTCCGGCCCATGCGGGTTGCCGTTGATGACCAACGAGCAAGCGCCACAAATCCCTTCTCGACAATCGTGATCGAACGCAACCGGCTCTTCCCCGGCCTGCACCAGAGACTCATTTAACATATCCAACATTTCCAGAAAGGACATGTTGGGGTTGACGCCTTCCAGACGATAATCACGAAAACCACCTTGGTCCTCGGCGCTGGATTGCCGCCACACTTTTAAATTCACAGTCATCAGCGCGGGACTGGCGCGATTCATGACAATATCCTTTCCCGTAAATCGGCGGGACGTCACGCCCGAACCGGATTCAGAAGCAACGTCGTCAAATCAAGAAACCGCGCCCCGCCAAAGAGACCATCGACTCTAAGGCCTCTCAAACTCCAAACCGTGGGCGAAGACTTCTCCGGCGCCGAGGACGGAGCCCCAAATTTAATCGGCAAAGCCTCAGCGCTAAGATTTGACGACATTGATTTCAGAACAACCCACTTGAAATGACAAGAAGCGAACGACGAAAGGCGCTTCCTTCTGAACGATTCGCAACCCTTCGCGCGCCGAACTCGCGTCAAATCATTTGTAGCTGCGCGTCATCAAGGGAACCTGCTTAAATTCGAGGGATTCGACATGCCGAATCGGCCGCCCGCCTTCTTGATAGGCCCAAGCCGCGACGTGACAAAATTTTTCATCGTTCCGCAAAGCTTCATTTTCCGGAGTCTGGCTTTCCTCACGAAAATGGCTGCCGCACGATTCTTCCCGCTCCAGAGCGTCGAGAGCCATAAGTTCGGCCAATTCCAGAAAATCGGCGACGCGCCCGGCTTTTTCAAGCTCGACGTTCAGAGACGCAGAACCACCCGGAATCCGCAAATCTTGCCAAAACTGATCTCGCAGTTTCGGAATTTTGCTCAGAACCGTGCGCAATCCCTCTGCGTTACGCGACATACCGCAGTACTCCCACATCATTGAGCCCAGCTCACGATGGAAGGAATCGGCGGAACGCCGCCCGCGAATGTTGATCATATGATTGACGCGCTTTTGCGCAGAAGCCAACGCAGCGCGGAACGGCTCTGATTCCACCGAAACCGGCGCCAGTTTGGTTGAGGCCAGATGATGCTCGACGGTGGCGGGAATGATGAAGTACCCGTCCGCCAGTCCCTGCATCAAAGCCGAAGCGCCCAAACGATTGGCGCCGTGATCCGAGAAATTGGCCTCGCCCAGCACATAGAGGCCAGGAACAGCGCTCATCAGATTGTAATCGACCCACAACCCGCCCATCGTATAGTGGACTGCGGGGAAAATCCGCATCGGCTCTTTATAGGGGTCTTCATTTGTAATCATTCGATACATATCGAACAAATTACCGTAACGCTCTCCAATGACGTCGCGCCCCAATCGCGACAAAGCATCGGCAAAATCGAGATACACCGCCACGCCGGTTTCACCCACGCCGAGTCCCTCGTCAACCCGTAATTTGGCCTGACGCGAAGCCACATCGCGCGGCACCAAATTACCAAAAGTCGGATAGACGCGCTCCAAGTAATAATCGCGCTCAGCTTCGGGAATATCGCGCGGGTGCCTTTTATCGCCGGGAGCTTTCGGCACCCACACACGACCGTCGTTCCGCAAGGATTCCGACATCAGAGTCAATTTAGATTGATTGACGCCATGAACCGGAATGCACGTCGGGTGAATCTGTGTGAAACAAGGGTTGGCGAACAAAGCGCCTTTTTTATAGGCTCGCCACGACGCGGTGACATTGGAGGCCATCGCGTTGGTCGAGAGGAAGTAGACGTTGCCGTAACCGCCCGTAGCCAAGATGACGACATCGGCGGTGTGAGTCTCCAGCGCGCCGGTCAGCAGGTTTCGCGTGATGATTCCGCGCGCATTGCCATCGACCACCACCAAATCAAGCATCTCTTGACGCGGGTAATATTCGATTTGGCCCCAATGGACTTGGCGCATCAGCGCAGCATAGGCGCCAAGCAGAAGTTGTTGGCCGGTTTGGCCTTTGGCGTAGAAAGTGCGGGAGACCAACGCGCCGCCGAACGAACGATTGTCGAGAAAGCCGCCGTAGTCGCGGGCGAAGGGCACGCCTTGCGCGACGCAATGATCGATGATGTCGTTCGAAAGTTGCGCCAAACGATAAACATTGCCTTCGCGAGCGCGAAAATCACCGCCTTTGACGGTGTCGTAAAACAGACGGTAAACGGAATCGCGGTCGTTGGAATAGTTTTTCGCGGCGTTGATTCCTCCCTGGGCGGCAATCGAGTGGGCGCGACGCGCAGAGTCTTGAATGCAGAAACTCTTAACGCGATATCCCAATTCGGCCAAGGACGCCGCAGCCGAAGCCCCGGCCAAGCCGGTTCCGACGACGATGATCGAGAATTTCGACTTGTTGGCCGGACTGATCAACTTCATCTCGAATTTATGACGGTCCCATTTGTCTTCGAGAGAGCCGCCGGGAATTTTGGCGTCGAGAATCATGGTTATCGGTCCATAAATCGCCGCCGACCAAGCCAATACCGGCTAAGCCGACGCAAAAGGAGAAGGATGCGCCCGAAAAACGCGCGCAAGGAAAGATCAGGCCGGCGCCGAAGTTCAAAAAAGGCGTCAGGACCAGGGTCTGGCGAAGAAAAACACGTATAGCGGCTCCAAAAAGAAAACGCTCGCCACAAACAGAGCGTAAATCTGCGCGATGCGAAAGATGATCGGATGCTGAAACTGACACACGCCCAAAGTTTGAAAGATCGACGCCACACCGTGAAACAGGTGAACTCCGAGAATCGACACCGTCAAGCAGTAACCAAACACGACCACGGGATTGGAAAACGCCTCGACCAACACCCGATACATATCACGCATGCTCACGCCATCGTAAACAACGGCGTATTTTGGCCCGAATTTTATAGTCGCCAAATGGAAAAGCAAAAACGCCAAAATCAAAACGCCTTGCCAGATCATGGTTCGATGCCATATCCCGGCTTGCTTTGGCCCCATGGCCAGAACAGCGTAATTGCGGTTGCGGCTCCGCCAGTTCTGCACAGCCAATTTCCCCGCCAACGCTGCGTGAAGAGCGAAGCCGGCCAACAACCCGAACTCCACCAAAACGATGATTTTGCTTTTGGCCAAGAAATACGTGTATTGGTTAAACGCTTCCGGACCAACGAAGACCAGCGCGCTGCCGCTCACGTGAACCAAGAGAAAAAAGCAAAGAAAGGCGCCGGTCAACGCGACCAAAAATTTCTTCATAATGAAGGATCGCCAAACGCTGACCGTTGCGCTGTTCTTCTGTGTCATCTGCCTACCTGCAATCGTATTGCCATCATCCAAAAACAAATCTATGCGCCGAACACGACGGACGCCGAAGACGAAACACGTCGCATCGACAGAAAATGACGACGCCGTCGGCGTCTCCTTGTTTGCCGAAGTCGGAGATCAACGCTTGCACGCACCTACCCGAGAATCGAGATCAAGTCAACCGATCTTACCGAAAGGCTTCTAATTCGACGAGAAAGACGACTCTGATTTGTATCTTGAGACGTTACGACATATTTTTCGACGAAGAAATACGTTATATCCCCTAGAACACATCTTCCAGAAATCCTTCAACGACAGCTCGACGAGTCTGGAGACGGCGTTCCCAATCGCCAAGATCAAAGGCGAAAGCCTCCCCTTATTTGCCGTAAGGCAAGGCCTCGCGCAGAAAGCGTCTTGGCGTCGGCGCTTTGATCACGCTCAGGGGCTCCGCTCAATCCATTCATACACCTCAAGATTCTGTGGATTTCCGCTACAACACGACGCCTTTGCACAGGCTTTTGCGCCGCAATCCATGTGCTCGGTCGCATCGATATCCACGCGCCGCACACGATTTTTAGCAATCCACACATCCACCAACGCCCGAGCCGCATCCACCGACGTGTCAAAGCGCAACGCAATATCCGTCAAAGGCGCTTTCCCGCGTTCGCTTAAGTAGCCCTTTACATCAAACAACGTCGCCATAACCGAATCCCTCCTTATTGGGTCCAAAAATAAAAACCAAACGATTTCCAGGACTGCGCTCCTGATCGCGGAAGACCAAAAGGGAGCGCGATCGCCCTCTTTATTTGCCCAACGGGTGAACGCCTTGCAGTTTGCGCGAATTTCATCTTACGACGAACAAGCTACGACGAACAAGTTACGGCGAACAAAGAAGGCGGCCTCTCCCCTTTACGCCTCCCTCCCCCGCGACCAGGAACGCAGGCCCTGGCCTCGTTTAATTTTCATTCGCTATTACTCCGCCGCCACAACAACAACGCGACGCGCCTCACGAGCCCCCACCATCCGCATCACAATCACAGCAAAAACAACAGCCGCGACAGCAACCACTATTCGAATCATGGCCGCCGCCGGCGTCGTCATCAACAACGCGCTCTGATAAAAAATCACCGAAGCGCAATACCCAAGTCCCGTACACCATCCCGCGCTAAACAAAGTCCAACGCCAACCAATCTCTTGATTGATTGCTCCGGTCGCCGCCACGCAGGGCATATAAAGCAAGATCAACAAGAGAAAAGCAAAAGCTCCCGCCGCGCCGTCAAATCTTTCCGTCATTGCTCCAAACGCCGCCACATCAACTTTCAACTCCTCTCCGGCCTTCACGCGATCCGAAGAAATCAACCCCGACACTCCCAAAGGATCACCGAATCTTTGCGCCAATTTTCCCAAATTATCAGGGATCGTCTGAAGCGCCTCTTGCAATTTTCCAACCAAGCCGACAGACGCCGTCTCCGCCTCAACAGCGCCTCCGGCTTGCTTGTATAAAGTGTTCAACGTCCCAACCACAGCCTCTTTAGCGAACACTCCGGTGAATAAGCCAACAGCGGCGGGCCAATTCTGTTCCGTCATTCCCATGGGCTCGAAAATCGGGATAACAGAGCGTCCAACAACCGCCAGAACCGAGTTCTCACGAACATCGTTGTTGAAATTCCCCCGATCATCAACCGAGCTTAAAAAAGTAAGAACGATAACCATCGGAACAATCATTTGACCGGCGCGGAAAATAAAATCGCTTAAGCGATGCCAAGCTCGCCGCCCCACAGAGCCAAACGTCGGCATGTGATAAGGAGGAAGCTCCATCACAAACGAAGAGGCTTCGCCCTTCAGCAACGTGTTTTTCAACAAAAGCCCCGTGCCAATAGCAAAAGCCAAACCGATCAGATAGAGGGCAAACACTACATTTTGTCCGCTTTCAGGAAAAAAAGCCGCCGCAAACAATGCGTAGACAGGCAAACGAGCGCCACAGGACATAAACGGCGCCATAAGAATAGTTATGATGCGATCTCGACGATGCTCCAAAGTGCGCGTCACCATGATGGCGGGCACATTGCAGCCGAAACCAACGATCAACGGCACAAATGACTTTCCAGGCAACCCAATGGCGCGCATCGCGCGATCCATTACGAAACTGGCGCGCGCCATGTAACCGGAATCTTCAAGCCAAGAAAGGAATAAAAACAAAGAACCGATAACGGGAATGAACGTGGCGATCGTCTGCACGCCACCGCCCGCACCTTTAGCGAGCAACACCGTCAACCATGATGGCGCGCCGATTCCGGTCAACAGATCGCTCAACCCATCGATCAACACAGCGCCGAATGCTTTGTCGAAAAAATCGATGAAGGCGCCGCCGACGTTTATGGTAAACATAAACATCATGTACATTATTCCCAAAAACACCGGAATCCCTAAAACCCGGTTGAGAACAACGCCATCAATTCGATCAGACAAATGACGCGACGCAACATGCGGACGATGGGCGCAAGCAGAAACAATCTCTCCGACAAACGAAAACCGTCCATCCGCAATTACAATATCCGGCTCTTCACCATATTCGGCCTCAATCGAAGCGCTCTGTTCTGCAACGACGGCGTCCAAACGTCCCTTGAACAGGTTTTGAGCGCCGAAGTCGCCTTCTAGAAGCTTTACAGACAACCAACGCGGATCACCGGCCAGCTCCGGCGTCGCTCCCGGCTGCAAACCCGCCGCGTCGGCGCGTTCGACCAGCGCCGTCTTCACCTGCGGCAACAACGCCGCAATCGCGCTTTCCACAACGGAAGCAAAAACCGGAAACGCTTTCGGCGGGCGCGGAGCCGCCGCCGCCGTCATGATTGCCTGCTTCAGGCTCTCCACCCCGCTCTTGCGGGTCGCCACCAACCCCACAACCGGACAACCCAGTTTTTCGGCCATTGCTTGCGGATCGACGATCACGCCACGATCCCGAGCAATATCCATCATGTTGAGCGCCACCACCATCGGTATGCGCATTTCCAGCAATTGCACCGTCAGATAGAGGTTACGCTCCAGATTCGAAGCATCGATAATGTTCACGACCAAATCGGCGTCGCCGGACAAAACATAGTCGCGCGCCACCCTCTCGTCTTCAGAGGCGTTCGAAGTAACTCCCAAAGAGTAAACGCCCGGCAAATCCACGACTTGACAAGTCTCGCCGTTAATTCGAACCTCGCCGAACTTTTTCTCCACCGTCACGCCCGGCCAATTGCCGACGTGTTGCCGAGACCCGGTTAGAGCATTGAAAAGCGTTGTTTTGCCGCAATTCGGATTGCCGACCACACCAACTGTAAGTCCGGACATGGCTCAAAACCTTTCCACTTTCAGCGTGTCGGCTTCAGATTTACGCAAACTCATGGAAAAGCCGCGCACGTTGATCTCAACCGGATCGCCCAAAGGCGCCACTCTAGTCAACGAAAACTCAGTGCCCGGCGTCATCCCCATCGACAGCAACTTCTGTCGATAGTCTCTCTGACCTTTTTCGAAACCAACGACGCGAGCCTTGTCACCCGGCCTCATCTCTGAAACGCACATCAGCCGCTCTCCTTCCACCAAAACCACCAGAATGAAGGTACGCCTCCACTCCACCGATTTCAAGTGCGATTGAGAGTCATTCTCAAAATTTCGGACGCCTTCTCCTCTCCAAATAGAAAAGGCCTCCTTGCGCATAACGCAGAGAAAGCCCTTTCCATCTTCGCATTAGAAAGCCGACATTCGGCTCGTTAGTGTGAAAACCTCAAAAACCTGACTTGCCATTGGCAGCAAACTCTACGAGCTTCGATCAGTCGTTTTTCTTCTTCCGCTTAGAAGCGTCAGAACCACCTCCGCCGCCAACAACGCGACCAATCTCAAAGTCTCCACCTCGACTGAAGACGGTCGGGAACTGCTCCATGCCGGTGTATTTGAAGGCGACGGAAGGCACTTGATCCGCCGCGTAATAGAGAACAGCCTTGGCGCGAACGATGCCATCCGTAGTGATTTTCGGCGAAACGCCTTTCAAAGCGTCAAGAACCGTGTAAGTAAAAGCTCCATGCCCCAATTCCGCCAATTCAACGGCCAACTGGTTTTTATCGGTGGCGGCCATGATGTGAATGCCCGCGTCTCTCGACATGGATTGAATGTCGCGAGAATCAACGTCTGAAGCGAAGGCTTTGCCAAGAGTGCCGGACTTGCATGCGTCAAGCAACATAAAAACGCGCTGAGCGCCCATCTTCAGAATAGCGTCTTGAAAAACCTTGGTCCCAACGCCTTCAGCCGCCACCGCCTGAGCCGTCATATTCCGACCGAACTCCGTCGGCAAAAAATACCATTGCTTCTGAACGCTTTCGCCATGCCCTGCGAAGTACATTATCACCACGTCTTGAGAATTCGTGCTTTGCAGAGACTGGAACAGAGCCTGAATCCCGGCGCGCGTGGCCTGCTGATCATAGAGTTCGTGAATTTGAACCTTGCTGAAGGCCTGGTTGGAAGTTTGACGCCGCGCCCAATCGACAAATCCACGCGCGTCCGCCACCGCATAGTTCAAAGTCATTTCTGGATTAGAATACTGGTTAATGCCGATGGCAACGACATGCATGGCGGATTTCTGGACCGGGCCGCTCTGAGGCGTAGAAATCGTTGCGGTTGCAGAAGGCCCTTCCACATCGCCGGCGCTGGTGGCCATGGCGCGGAAACGATTTTCGCCCGGCAAAAGATCGACGGCGAAAACCACGACGCGAGCGTCCCGGCCTCCTTGATCTCCGGTGGAATCGCTGACGATCCGGGAGGCGTCTACAGCCTTGTCGTTGTGAAACAAACGAACATTTTTAATTCCACCGCCGACGTCTTCCGCCGTAACGACGATGTTGGCTTTTCCAAGCAAGGCCGAAGAATTTCCGGGCGGATCAATACTGCTCAACGGAGGCGTGGGAACGCCTTCTTCGACCGACGGAGCGGAAGACGTCAATAAAGCGCCGGGATTACGCAGAGTCTTGGCCAACAGGCCGGGTTCATAGTGAGAAGCGCCGAAATTGGACATATCGATGGCGAGCTGACCATCAACCCAAGTGACATTGTTTATGCCTCGATCCGAACCGTCAAAACGCCCGCTGGAGTCGGCGACAGCCCATCCGTTGGACGTAAGAATCAATCGGACAAGCAATCGAGTGTCTTCGACATCCCACACTTTGGCCAAGCCGTCTTCACCCGCCGTGATCACATGCTTGCCATCAGGAGTGAACGTCGCCGCCTTTATGCGGTTGCCGGAGTCATTGATGCTTGCCAGACGGCTTCCATCAGACTCCCAAACTTGAACCTCGCCGCTGTTGGTGACGGAAACCAGGTTCCCAATTTTTCCGACAACAAGCGTCCCAATGGCTCCGGCGGCTTTCCAAGAGTCGCCTTCCTCGCCGGAAGTGGACCAGGAACGAATTTTTCCATCCGCTCCTCCACTGTATAAACGATCGCCGAATGCGTTGAACGCCAGCGCTCGAACGCCACCGCTATGCGCTTCGATCGTTTTCAGCGTAGCCCCAGCAGGAGACCATAAACGCACGACGCCATCGCCGCCGCCGGTCGCCAAAACTTGCCCCGAAGCGCTGAAAGCCAAAGCAGTCGCGCCACCGGAATGCCCCGGAAGCTGTGCTCTCAGCTTTCCGGTTTCCATCTCCCACAATCGCACAACGCCGTCTACGCCCGCAGAGGCCAACAAGGCGCCGTCGTGTGACAAACGCACGACGTTGACCGCGCCCTGGTGACCACTGAAACGCCGCAACTCAACGCCCGAGCCATTTTCCCAAACAATGACGGCTCCATTGTCGCCGCCAGTGGCGATCACACGACGCGGCGCCGGTTGAAGCACCGAACGAGTTGCTTTCGTTACGCCTGAAACGCCGACGTCCACCGCCCGCACGCTTCCCACGTCGCCGACTTGCAATTGCCGGGTTTGTCGGCCGTTCTCCAAGTCCCAGACGCGCACGGCGTTATCCGCAGAGACAATCGCCAAGAGTCTGCCGTCCGGAGCCATTTCCATTTCCAGAATTTGGCCGACGGAGTTGCGAATCTGCATGTGTGGTCGGAACGCCGACTGAACTTGTCGACTGATCGCTCCCGTAATCGCTTGGGTCTGCGCTCGCAGAACCGAAGCGCTCGCTCCTGGATTTGAGCGCATTTGAGCGGTTGTCGGAGACGACGCGCCGAGCGCCACAGCGCCGATTAAAACCGCTGCGCCTCTTTTCGCAAGAAAGCGCAAAAAAACATCATCCCACTGCATGGCATGCCCAACCATTTCTAAATTTCAGAGAAAGAGAACGCAGAAGTCCTTCGAAAACCTGAAAAAACTTATTGGCGCTTTCTCCTTGCGACGTCACCGAATTAAAACGGCTCACACGTCTTCGGTGTCATAGCCTTCAAGTTATGGTTTCCAAAAACCTCCCGGTCTTTCTCTATTCTGGGGAGCCTATCCTATATCAAAGAATTGTATCCGATGAGCCGATGAGCCGATGAGCCGCCGATGTTTCGGACAGCAGCTTAGAGAAAGAAAGAAAGACAGAAGAAAGGAAGCAAAAAACAAAGAAAGGCCAGGGCTCTGCCCTGGACCCGCCAAAGGCCGAGAGGCCTTTGGAAACCATGACCTGGAGACTGTAACAACCGAAAGCGCATAGGCCGTTTTAATTCAGTGACGCCGCAAGAAAAAAGCGTCAATAAACTTTCCTCAGATGCCTCATTAAATAAGATATGCAAAACAAGAATACTCATAAAGCACAAGACACTCGCACTACGATGAACAAGGGTGGGAGAACTCTCGCTCCCCCCCTGCCCTCTTGCAGCCAAAAACGCGGTTCTAGGACTTTATTTACGCCCAGAAGTTTTTTTACTCTCCACCGGATCATCATAAAGATCATACGTGTCGCTGCCCGGACTACTGCTCTTTTTACCCAGAAGCTGCTCTTGGCGATGTTGACGCGACATGCTGCGCATCTTGGCATAGAAATCAACCGAGTTCCGCTCCATAGCATCCAGCGGCTCGATATACCCGGCTCTCTTATCCGCGCCGTCGGCGCCGGTTTTGGCGTAATTTGCGGTAACCATGCCGCCTTCTTTGAAGCCGTAGCCAACCGGATCCATCAGCGTGTCCACGCCAAGTCCCAATGCGTCGCGCGGATTAGACGGACCAAACAACGGCAACACCAAATAAGGCCCGTCTCCGACGCCCCAAGTATAAAGAGTTTGACCAAAGTCAGCGTGCTGCTCCGGCAAACCGAAGTCTGTCGCAACATCAAAAATACCGCCAATGCCCAATGTTGAATTAATCAAAAAACGACCCACTGAGGTCATACCGTCGTCAAATCGTCCTTGCAGCAAAGCATTGGCAAACGTCACGGGCTCGCCCATATTGCCGATAATGTTGCGAACACGGTCTTGCACCGGATCAGGCAGCACAGTTCGATAGATTTCGGCAATCGGTCGAATCACAAAAATATCGGCCGCACGGTTTAGTTCGAACACATAGCGATTTGTGGGCTCCAGCGGGTCATTGGTTTTCTCATAATCGATCAGGGCCGCAGGATCCGAAGGAGGCGTCGCGCAACCAGCAACCGTTAAACTCAAAGCAACGGCAAGCGCAAACGACTGGCCCATTTTTCTTTTTGTTTCTTTTTGCCAACCATAACGTTGCTCTGGTTGCGCAGATGGCTGAAAATCCGCCATTGGCTTCAGGTTTTGATGCATGACACCTGTCCACGAAAAGGGCTATTGTAGAGAGTCGTTTAATTTCCAGCTGAAGTCAAGGACAACCCCGCGTTTTAGCGTATCTCTTTACTCCATTTCCATTTATGGCGGAGAGGCCGCTTCAACCGGGCCAAGGAGAGCAGGCAAAACAAACAGGGAAGAAACCAACGTGAACGCCAATGACAGACTGAGCAAAATTCCCATGGAGGCGGTTCCAGGATGGTCGGAAAGCGCCAAACTCCCAAATGCGACCCCCGTGGTCATGGCGCTGAAAAGAATTGCTCGCGCAGTGCTGGACTGCAACGGTCCTTCGATTCCGGCGCGCCAGTTTTCGACGAAGTAGATGTTGAAAGCGACTCCTATGCCGAACAGCAAGGGCAAGGCAATGATGTTCGCAAAGTTTATGTCAGGTCCGAAGACGACGCAACTGATAACCGTCATCAAGGCCGCTAAAATCATCGGCGCAAAAACCAAGGCAATGTCGCGCAGGCGACGCAAGGTGACAACGAGCATGGCCAAAATTGCGACAAACGCCGCGACGCCGGCTTGAAGAAATGCATAAGTTGTGGTTCGAGCGGATTCTTGAACGGTGACCACAGCTCCGGTGGCGGCGGGAGCCAAAGTGCGCACAGCGGCGGCGAAACGAGCCATTTCGACGTTATCACGACCATCAGCTTTCGGCGTGATCTCCAAACGACACCGACCATCGGGCGTCACCCAGCCGCGCCGGAAGGACTCGGGCATAGAGTCCAAAGTCACGAGCTGCGCTGAAAGCGCCATGCGTAATCCGTCCATACGCGCGGAAAAGCCGCTCAACAGCGCATCGGACGCCAAAGCCATTTTGGCGTCCGTATCATGAATTAAGCGCTCCAGCAAACCGGCCAATCGACCGAAAACGCCGCTGGAAGACACGGCGCGCAGCTTGTCGATAGAGATGACCAAAGTCTCACGCATGGCGACAACGGACGGCGGCGGCTGTTGTTTTCCGGGGTCAAGAGTAGAGGCCAACATCATCGCCGCGTCTTCGATCAGAGCGCGTTTTTCTTCCTGTTGAGTGGGAATGAAGCTGTGAACGCCCAGAGCGCGGTAAACTTCGGGCAGTTTTTCCAATTTATCGGCCAACGCCTCCCCATCCTTCACCGAAGGAGCCAAAACGCTGATGGTGAATGGAGACGTATCGGGATTATCGGCCAGATCGTGAACTGTAGCGATGGATTCCGTGTGAGGATCGCGCAAATTCATCGGATTGAAATCAAAACGCAAAGACGGCAGTAAAACCAATCCCAACACAGAGACCGCCAACGCCGCAAAGCGAATTGACCAACGATGCGCCAGTAAAAAGCGATCAATCGGCGCCAAACAAGCATAACCGATCTCTCGGGGTTCGCCGGGCGGACAGAACAACGTCAGCAAAGCGGGCAACAAGGTAATGTTCAGAAGCAGAGCAATCAACATGCCTGTCCCGGCGATCAACCCCAGTTGCGACACGCCGGTGTAGTCGGTGGGCAGAAAAGAAAAAAATCCGACCGCAGTCGCGACGCCGGCCAAAATCAACGGACGACAAACTCCGCGCGCGGTGCGGCGCAAAGCTTCCGCAACATCATCAATCCCATGTCGCTCCTCGCGATATCGTGTGGCGAACTGAATGCCGAAGTCAACGGCAATGCCGATGAACATAACGGCGAAAGCAACCGAGATCGGATTCAGCGTTCCAACAGAGGCGGCGGCGAAAGCGCCCGTAGCGATCAAACCAACCATTAGAGTAATCAAAATCGGAATAATTAGACGCACAGAGCGCAACGCCAGAAACAACAAAAGCACTACAGAAGAAAAAGAAGCGATCGTTTGAATTTCGGCGCCTTGCTCCAGAGTTTTAAATTCTTCGTTCTCGATCGCAACCTGCCCCGTCAAGCGCACGCGCACGCCTCGATCCGGCGTAAGATCAAGCACGCGGGCGTAATCGCGAATTGCGTTGGCGGCGTCTCCTCCGGCGGCCAGTTCGGTGAAGTCCAACACCGGCTGAACCAGAATGAAACGACGGGTTTCCAGAATCGACGGTTTGCGGCCGGTCATCATCGTCTGCCACGACAGGGATTTAAAACGCCCGTCAAGCGTGGCTTCAATGACGTCGGCAATCGCCGTCAACGGAGAAACAAGCGCCTCTGGTTTGGCAAGACCGCGCGCGACGCCTTCCAAGAACAAATTCAGTGCGCCGAACAACCCGCGCAAGCTCGGATCCGCCGTCAAAGCACCCAACATGGGCTGAGCTTGGATCATTTGTTCGGTCGTTGCCCGCACCTCGTCGGTCGGCAGAAACAGCAAACCATTTTGCCGCAAAAAAGGCTCGGCGTCGGGACGACGGACGGCGCGAAACAATTGAGGCCGCTCTTTTAGGTGTTTTTCGAGCGCGCTTGCGGCGTCATCCGCCAAATCCGGCGTTTCGCCGTCAATCACGACGACAAGAGCGCCGCTGTTTTGCGGGAACGCTTGATCAAAAGCGGCTTCTTGTTTGCGCCAATCAATATCGGCGGAAAAAAGATCGTCGGTGTTGACGTTGACGCCCAATCGAGTCGCCGCATACCAACCAAGCGGCCCCGTCAAAATCAATCCAAGCAACGCCGTCGTCCAAGCATAGCGACGACACCCATCAACCACCCGCTCCGCCCTTTCGGCAACGCGCGTTTTTAGAGTCACAGCGCCCCTCATGCGTCACAATGCTCGCAAAGACAAAACGTCCGCAAACGCAAAACCGGGGCCCAGAGTCCATCAAGAAAACCCAATCTCAATTCCAAACAACCTCATTTCGGCTCCGAAAGATTTTCGCCGGAAGCCGTGGAATCTGAAGACAGGTTTTCTAAACAGGCTCTTATGGCCCCGGAGATTCATCATAAAACAGACAAGCGTTGTTTAAGAATATTAACGCCCGGAAAGCCAATCGCCAAACACGCCGCCAGCAACGCCGCCAACCACAACAGTAGCGGCGCGACGCAACAACGCCAACGCCATGCCGTCAGCGCGCGCAGTCGCCGCAGCGGCCCGCGTTCCCAACACCACGCTATTCTCCACCGCCAAAGCCATCAGCGCAGGAGACGCAGGAGGAACGACGGTTGCAATCGGAGCTGCGGATTTTCCTAAAACCCAAGACGTCACCCCGCCGCCGGTCAACAGGTCGGCGGCGACAACGCCGCCAACGATTCCCACCGTGACCAAAGCGCTGCGCATCGCGCCTCCACCGGACTTCACCGATTGCGCCGCCGGTTGCGATTGAGCATGAGCCGAGAGAGGCAGCAGGACAAGCATCAAGGCCGCAATAAGCAGCTTACGCATCGATCATCTCCATGGCGTTTGGAAGTTGGGGGCGAAAGGCGCAAAATTTATCTGGGCGAAGGTACTCGGCGAAACGACGGGATTCAAGCGAAATGAGCGGAAGACTCAGGACAATCGCATTATAAAATTGGATGGGTTCAGCGAGCGTTAGAAGCGAGCGTTAGATGGGTCTAGCGATTGCGTTCCTCGTCGTCGGGGATCATAAGTGGACTTTCGAACCATCTCTTATGTTTCCCCACGCTCCGAGAACGCAACCCTTGCCTTTCCATTTTTATGTGGAATCGAAATTTATGAATCAACAATTAAGCTCATTGAGGTTATAAACTCCGATCGTCATATATTTTTTGATAGAAAAATCTAACGCGAAAACAGTAAACTTTCATTTATAGTGAGAGTTGTTCCAGGTTAAATGGAAACGGCTCTGAGATATTTCTGAGCCTTCGCTACGTTTTATCGAATTTTGTTTTATACTCCGAGCCAAACCATGATGTCGAATTCCTCTAATATACCTTCTTCTTCCGTAGTCAATACGCCGAAACATAAAATACTTATTGTTGATGACGTCATTAGCAATATCCAAATCATGAGTCGCATCCTTAAGAACGACTATGAAGTTTTTTTCGCCGCCAATGGTGAAAAAGCATTGGATATCGCCGGATCAAAATTTCCGGACATTATACTTCTTGACGTCATGATGCCGGGAATGGATGGATATGAAGTCTGCTCACGACTGAAAAGCAATATTGACACACAAAATATTCCGGTTATATTTGTGTCTGCTCGCGATGACTTGGATGCGGAAACGCATGGTTTGGATGTTGGAGCGATTGACTTCATCACCAAGCCGTTCAATCCATTGATTGTCAAAGCAAGAATTAGAAATCATCTAACGCTCAAACGACAAGCCGATCAATTGCGAAGGCTGTCATTTATTGATGGCTTAACAGGGATCGCCAACCGTAGACGATTTCAAGAAACGCTGGAACGCGAATGGCGTCGTTGTCGTCGCAATCAATTCTCGTTGGGGTTGTTTATCCTCGACGTTGATAACTTTAAAGCATACAACGACGGATACGGACACCAGGCGGGCGATGAATGTCTTCGCCTTATCGCTCAAGCCATCAATTGTTTGTTCTTGCGCTCCGGCGACCTTGCCGCGCGTTATGGCGGCGAAGAATTCGTTTGCTTGGTTCCTGAAACCGACCTCGATGGCGCGCTTGCGCTTGGCGGCGCGATACGCGGATCAGTAATTCGTTTGGAAATCCCTCATGCATGGTCGCCAACGGCGCCCTTCGTTACAGTGAGCGTCGGCGGAGCCGCGATGGTTCCTCCCCATAATCTAGAGTGTGACGACCTCCTTGCTTTGTGCGATCGCAGACTGTATGAAGCAAAAAGAACTGGACGTAATCGTGTCGTGATCGGGCCGTGGGAGGCCGCTTCAAATCCTCCCGTGTCCGTAGAATGTTCGAGTCGCCTTATGACTGCGTCCACTACGGCAAAAGAAGAGCCGAAAGCCCTTGCATCCGTAAAAATGATCGCTAAGCGCAAGAACATTGAAGCCGGTTTTTTGCTGGGAAAAGCGGATTCGGTGCTGCGGTTGTTACGGCATCGGTTCGGCTCAACCTCTCCAGACATCGAAGCGCGACTTTGGACCTCGGACGTTCTCCAATTAAATCGGTGGTTTGACCGCGCTCTTGACGCGCCGACCCTGGATGCGGTGTTTATCACGGATCAAGATTCGTCCCCTGCAAAAGAAACTTCAGGAGCTTTATAAAATGAACGCCGTTCTCGTCGTTATGAAATCCGTCCCACTTCTTTGCTTTGCCGTGATCGCTTATTTCCTCGTCGCTATGGGCGGCGTGGAGAAGCTGGACGGTTCGTTGATGAGCATTACTTTGGCGTCCAGAGCGCCATGGAAACTTCTCACCAAAGATTTTATCGCGATTTTTGGCCTTACGCTGTTGTTCATCGAGATTCTCAAGTCCACCCGCACCTCGGTGGCCTCAATCATTGACCACGCTTTGTCTTTGGTGTTGTTCACCGGCGGCATCATCTTGTTCGTGATTTCGCCGAAGGCCGGAACCTCCACCTTTTTTATTTTGATCATGATGTCTTTGATCGATGTTATTGCCGGTTTCACTATCACCATCTCCGGCACGCGGCGCGACATCAGCGTCGAGAAATAATCTTCGCCAAAAAAAAGCATCAATAAGTTTTTTCGGATTTTTGATCGCACAAAATAGAATCAAAACAACCGAGGCCGACAACGGCCTCGGTTGCGTAATATGTCGGTTGCGTAATGATTGAGAAGGTCTTTGATGATTAGAGCGTTGATTTATGAGTGCGCGGAGGCGCAATGTGATTGACTCTAACGTAAACCTTGAAAAAAATCGCGCAGCAGAGTTTGGCATCGTATTTCATAAAAACCGCCATAGACATCCGGGACGTGGTGACATGTTTTTTGCTTAAACCATCGCGCGCCGTGCTCTATGTTTCCTCCCTTCGGGTCGTAGGCTCCAAAATACACCCTCCGAAGTCGCGCAAAGCTGATCGCTGCTGCGCACATTGCGCATGGCTCCAGAGTTACGTATAAATCGCACTCAGGCAGGCGTGGTTGCCCTCGGGCGGCGCATGCGCGCCGAATCGCCAACAGTTCGGCGTGCGCGGTTGGATCCGCCAACGCTTCCACTTGGTTTCCCGCCGCCGCCAAACTTACGCCGGTCGTGATTTCAACAATTACGGCTCCCACCGGAACCTCGCCCCGCACTGCCGCCGCTTCAGCCTCTCGCAATGCGCGCTCCATTGGAGGCTCTCTTAGTATTTTGTGAGCACCTAAGACAAGAGCCGTCATTCTTATTTCCCTCTTTTTTTCTGTTTCGGAGAACCTCCGTTCACCTCATCACAAATCAAGCCCCGACGATCTTGATGCATGATGCGAACGAGCGGAATAATTGAGCTGTGATCTTTAACTCTTCTGAATAAAAGTCGAATGAGACCGAAGGCCGCATTCTCAGTCGCCGAGGCCGAATTGACAACGATAGCCTTCCCGCTTTGATCTGTTACGGACCTCTTATCGCGTTCTTTCAAAGGAGACACAAAGAGTGGCGTCCACATCCAAACCCTTTCTTGCAACTCTGGCCGGCGCCTCCTTGACCCGTCCTCCTTTTTGGTTGATGAGACAAGCAGGGCGTTACTTGCCGGAGTTTCGATCCGTTCGCGCCCAAGCCGGGGGGTTTCTGAACCTGTGTTTCAACCCCGATCTCGCCGTTGAGGTGACGTTGCAGCCTCTGAGGCGTTACGGCATGGACGCCGCGATTCTCTTTTCCGATATTTTGGTCATTCCCTACGCGCTGGGACAGAAGCTGGAGTTTCTCGAAGGCGAAGGGCCGCGTCTGGAACCTATCCGTTCGTTCAACGACATCGTTAAGCTGACGCCGGAAGCGATTCACGATCGTTTGGCGGTCGTTTATGAAATCATTAAACGCCTAACGCACGCTATTCCGGAAAATACGGCGTTGATCGGATTTGCCGGAGCTCCCTGGACCGTCGCCAGCTATATGGTGGAAGGAAAGACCACTCGCGATTTTATCGCCATCAAAAATTTTGCGTTCGGCTGTCCACAAGAATTCAAAAGGCTTCTGGATTTACTGGTCGACGTCACAACAAGTTATTTAATCGCTCAGGCCGACGCCGGCGCCGAGGCGCTTCAACTCTTCGACAGTTGGGCGGGCGTTGTTCCGGCGTCTCATTTTCGGAGCTGGGTGGTCGAGCCCACACGTAAAATCGTCGCCGGAGTGCGTAAAAAACATCCCACTATTCCAATCATCGGTTTTCCTCGCGCCGCAGGATTGAATTATTCCATGTACATCGCCGAATCCAACGTCACGGCGGTGAGCCTCGATCCTATGGTTCCGACAGCGTGGGCGGCGGCGAATGCGCCAAAGACTATGGCGCTTCAAGGAAACCTCGATCCGTTGGCCCTGGTTGCGGGCGGCGCCGTTTTGGCGGAGGGCGTCGCAGAAATCCGCAAAGCTTTCACCGGACGTCCTTTTATTTTCAATCTCGGCCACGGAGTCTTGCCACAGACACCGCCAGAACACGTCGCTGATTTGGTCTCCCTTTTGCGTAAATAACGCAAGTCTTATAAGAAGAGGACCATAAATAATTAGAAAAAGTAAAAATCCGACTCGCTTCAGGGATTGAGTCTCCTTTGTCGAGAGCAAAGTTCCAGGCTCTTATTCGCAATCCCTGGATTTTTTTCTTGAATGCGCCTCAAACTCACATACGTCTTAAAGGGCCTTCGACGTGGACAGCGCTGTTCAATTTCTTGGTTTCGCCATTGATGTCGTCATGGAAAGCCTCCGTTTCGCCAACAGTCTTGTCCAAGGCAAGACCAGATTCGGAGCAAGAGCCTTTCGTCAAGAATTCATCGTGCTCGCCATTCAACCTCTCCCTGTCGTTTCCATCTTCGCCGTCAGCCTCGGCCTTATTCTCGCCAGCCAAGGCGCCCGTTTGCTCCGCAGTTTCAACCTCACCAGCACCATCATTGAAGCTATTATGCTGGCTCTGGCGCGTGACTTTGCTCCTATCGTCGTCGGCATCTTCGTCGCCGGACGTGGTGGAGTCGCCCTTGCCGTCCGCATGGGGCTTATGGTTCTTACACGCGAGATCGATGCGCTCACCTTGATGGACATCAGCCGATTACGTTTTCTTGTCGCTCCTACCTTTTGCGTTACTATTCTCAGCACCGCCGCTCTTACATTGTGGTGCTGCGTTCTGTCGATGTTCGCCGCAGGCGCCTTTCTTGAGTATGATCATCAAGTTCCTCTCACAATGTTCATCGGCATGACCGAACAATTCCTTTCCGTCTCCGACTTCGTTACGAGTCTGCTTAAAAGCGTGACGATCGGCATGTTGGTCGTCATCATTTCATCTTATAATGGGTTAATGATCGACAGTCACGCCGGAGGTCTGTCACGAGTCGCCACTCAAACTATTGTTCAGGCTTTATTGATCGTAATTCTCGTGCAATTAATGTTTTCACTCGCGCGTGTTTAAGAAATGAGCTGCGGCTATCGATTTCCCGGAATAAGAATCAGACGGAGCCAGGAATTATATTTCCAGTCGCTCGGGCCAAGGACAAAAGCCCTCTCCGACCCCACCCAATCTTTATGTGAGAATCGAAAGTCTTGCGTCAATCGTTCGGCTCATTGACATAAATCAAGAAATCCCTCTTCTTGCAACCAAAGACGAAAAACATGGACGCGCCAGGACTCTTGAAGAAATTCTCCATCTTCTGGCCCCAACGGGCGCCGGATATTCCCGAAATTTTTCATTCCAACGCTGCAATTCATCTGCAAGACGTCACCTATCGCCATGATCGCCGAGACCTACTCTCCCACATTTCCTTCGAAGTCTTTCCTGGCCGCATATTAGTCGTCACCGGCGGCGACGGCTGCGGCAAAACCGTTCTGCTCAACATCATATCCACCCTGTTCGCCCCCACATCCGGACGCTTGCGCATTCTGGGACAAGACATCGAAACCATCGACGAGGAAGAACGAAGTCGACTACGCCTAAACATCGGCGTCATGTTCGAAGAAGGAGGACTGTTGGATGGCTTCTCTGTACAGGAAAACATGGAGCTTCCTCTTGCCCGACGCGGCGTAAGTCGCGACGACATGAAAAGTCGCGCCGAAACATGGCTCGACACTCTACAGTTGACGGAGTATCGCGATTATCTCCCCAATCAACTCTCCACCGGATTAATTCGCCGAGTAGGATTGGCGCGAGCTTTGGTTTGCCGTCCATCGCTTTTAATCTGCGACAAACCGACCTCAGGCCTCGATTTCCGCACCGTCAGCCTGTTTCGCCGTTTATTTCAATCTCTTCGCACGGAACAAGGAGTCACGGTCGTCCTCGCCACCAACGATCCCTGGGACATCGAGCATTTGGCTGACGACGTTCTTGTTCTCGACAAAGGAAAGCCGCTTTATTTCGGAACTCCCTCTTCTTTGCGCATCCGTTGCAAAGAAGATCAAGCTCTGCAATCAATTTTTGCCGACCTTTAACGTCAACAGGCGAAAAGACAAAAAACGCGCTATGATCCGCCATCCTTTCCGCTCGTTGGCATGACTGGACTTTAATATGAGTTCCGACAACAGAAGACATAAAAGATTGGGCGTCGGTGTGCTTCTAATTTTGATACTTCTCTTAACGCTGGCGATTTCCGCTCGAACTTATTTCAACGACACGTTGTTTCTAAAGACTTATCTTCTTAATGTCTCTGGATTACATCCGGGCACGGAAATTTTAATGAATGGAATGTCGATCGGCCACATCGTCACCGTGCATGCCGTCGACCGCCGCGCACAATCCTTCGAAGTATTAATGCGGCTGGATCAGAATTTTGAAATCCCAAAAGACAGCAAAATCGCAACCTATCAGAGCAGTCCCATAGATACGATGCGTTTGGCAATTCAACCTGGAACTGCAAATCTTCCCTTAATTTCCGGCCAAGTCATTCCCGTTGCGCCACCGTCTCCGGGTTTGTTGGACGCCATCGGCGAAATCAGCCCCAAAGTCACCGAGGTCGTCGACAAAGCAACTCATGTTATGAACAAAGTTTCCGACACTCTCACTATGGTGCAAGGAACTCTTGATCAGACCAACAAACTGTTGGAAAACGCCAATCGATTGATTGACTCTCTTGTAAAAGCCGTCGGAGACAATGGAAAAACACCTCCAGCGCAAGGAACTTTGCGCGCCGCTTTCAGCGGCGTGCAAACCGCCGCAGGTTCTATAGAGAAAACCATAGACGACTTGCACAAGGAAATCGAACGCGCCAAACTTGCCCGCGTCGTCAGTGATATTGCAGGCGCAGCGACTAAAACGCTCGACCAAACACGCGACGCCGTGGAAGCCACCGCCAAAATGATTGTTTCAATATCGGTCTTGATCAAAGAAAGCAGTCAAGATATTAAACACATCACCAGCGATAATCAATATATCTTCAAAACACTCGCCAGAGACATAGATGGTCTTTCGAAAAATTTAAACGCCGCCACCTTCCACCTCAAGGAGCTTGCGCGCGAGATGCGCGAAGACCCGAGTCACCTTCTCTTCGGCAGGAAAAAATCTGATGACGCCACTCCGGAAGGCCGACCTTCGGTCGCAAAATAGTTCCTTTTCTTTCCGACGCTTTTGGGCGTGTGGTCTTTTGTGTTTGTTGACGACGGCTTGTTCGAGCGGTCCCGAATTGCGCGATCGGTATTTTCGGCTTATCGGGCCTATATCGGAAGGGATACGCGAAAAAGCGTCTTCGGATTTGACGGTGATGGTCGAACCATTTCACGCCAGCGGCATATTGGCGTCTGAACGAAATCTATTATATCGCGACATGCGCGTCGCCAATGAGACCAGAACCTACCCTCGCTATTTCTGGGAAGAACAACCTGCGGTCATGATCCGGGATCGCGTCGCGCGTTTTTTGCAGGAGAGTGGTCGTTTTCGAAATGTGGTCGGGCGTGACCGTCATATTCTGGCCGACGTCACATTGGAAGGAACTCTGGAAAGTTTAGAGCAACGAGTCGACGAAAAGAAATCGGAGATTGTGCTGCGAATGAGTATAACAGCGCTACGCACGAAAGATGACCGCGTGCTTTCCAATCGTTCTTATGAGGTCGTTACGCCGACGGAAAGTCTGGAAATCGAAAAGACTTTGGAGTCATATGAAACCGCTCTAGCGCGAGTGCTGAAGGATTTAGAGCACGACCTGGCGCAACAGAGTCGTTTCTAACACCAATGAACCGAACGATTGATATATGAGCTTCAACTCTGCATAGGTATCAAAGGGGGGGCATCAAAGGGGCTCAGAGACCAGGTTTCTGATCGTAGGAGACCATAAGGGATGGATGCAAAAGCCCTCTCCCTTATTCGCGAAGCGATTTCCCCTGGAATTATTTAGTCTACTCACTTCATTTCCTTCAGACACAATAATGTAGATATTTTTAAGACGCGCTCTTTAAGAGACAGTTCGTTTACGAAAATGTCGAGAATCACCCCACTCATTCCAACCAACACAACGTCCAGTAGAAATTACACGCCGCTCAAGACACCCACGACATTCGCCGCGCCCTTCATCAAGGCATGGTTTTCCTTCATAGAGCTGGTAATTCTTTCGAACATCTCTCGGTGTAATATTCGGCATTATAATATTTGCTCCATACAATATCCCTTTTTCACGACCATCATGCGTCAGAGCTTGCAACGCCGTCGTCGAGGCAATATTGACGTCGCGCAGCACAAGGCGCGTCACAGCAATCATATTCAACGCAAGCTGAAGTAGAGGTTCTTTGTCCATCATGCCGCGCTCAATCATGGCCCCACCTTGCGACACAATATAAGGCCCCATACCGATCATATCGACATCTTGTTCGACAAAAAATCGAATATCGGCGCACAAATCTTCGAGCGTTTGTTCCGGCAACCCGATCATCACGCCGGTTCCAACATGGAAACCTGCCTCTCTAACATTACGCAACGCTAAGATTCTTTCTTCAAATCGTTGTGTTGAAGGATGTATTTTCTCGAAAATTTTTTGATTTGTCGTTTCAATACGAAGCAAATAACGATGAGCGCCTGCATTCCGCCACGTTTGATAGGCTTCTAAAGGATGCTCTCCCAAAGAGAGCGTTACCCCTAGTCCTTGCGGCAAAGCCTCAGAAACCGAACTTCGGCGAATCTCTTTAATACACTCTTCAACGAACCTCACAAAACGTGGATCATGTCGCTCTCCGGATTGAAGAACACAAGACCCATATCCGGCACGCGCACACCACAAAGCAGACTCAACAACATCATCTTGTGTCAAACAATAACGTTCGATATTTCTATTACTCTTGCGAATTCCACAATAGTGACAATCCATCGCACAAATGTTCGAAAATTCGACTAAACCGCGATAATAAACCGTTTCTCCGATTTCATCCGTGGCGACATTATAAGCAGCCCGCTGTAGCTTTTGGACTTCACTGGGAAGCGCCAAAGAAAGCAAATAAACAATTTCTTCGTCAGAAAATGACGTGCTCGCGAGCAAAGCATCAAGTGATTTCATAACGGGCAACTCCTTGCACTAAGATATGCCTCATAGGCTGCGGGAAATGGTTGCAAGGCGCGTTCAAAAATACCCAAACTGAAGGCAATAACCAACCCATAGTTGGTGATAGGAACGCCCGCCGCTTTTGCACGAAGTATCCGATTCAACATTTCTCTCCGATTAATTGAACATCCTCCACAATGAATCACCAATTTATAAGACGAAATATCGCTAGGATAATCACGCCCGGCAGCAATCGTAAAATCAAGCTTGCTTCCAACATACTGAGTCAACCAACGAGGTATTTTAACACGTCCAATATCCTCGCCAATAGGATGGTGAGTGCAAGCTTCAGCAATTAGAACGCGATCATTGGCTTTCAGCGTATCAACTGCCATAGCGCCAAGAGTTTGACTGACAAGGTCTCCCTTGAATCGTGAGAATAAAATAGAAAAACTCGTCAAAGGAATATCCGGCGGCGTATCTGCGGCAACTTTCAAAAAAGCCTGAGAATCTGTTACAATCAATTTCGGTGGATATTTTAGCTGATCCAATGCCGAGCGCAACTCACGCTCTTTTACGACCATACAATAGGCGTCATTGTCAAGCAAATCACGAATAGTCTGCACCTGCGGCAATATTAAACGACCTTTGGGCGCTTCCTTGTCGATCGGAACCACCAGAACAGCCATATGGCCTGGACCAATTAAATCGCCGACAATATCGGGATTGGCTATAAAATCGGGAGGGCATTGATCGACAATCGCTTGACGAAGAGCAAGAATCCCATCACCGCATACGGCCGCCGCTTCAACAAAGGGAATTTTTTGACTCTCCAAAGCGGCAAAAATTTCCGGAGAAGGGTTAATAACATCTTTCTTGTTAATGACAACGATTACCGGAGTCTTTCTATGATGAAATTCTTTAATAATAGATATCTCATAGTCTCCCCATACTCCGTCTGTTACAAGAATTCCAAGATCAGTGCGATCAAAAACCGTCTTCGTTTTTTCAACTCTCAACGTTCCAACGACGCCCTCATCATCAATTCCCGCAGTATCGATAAACAGAACCGGACCAACCGGCAAAAGCTCCATTGGTTTTTCCACAGGATCTGTGGTTGTCCCCGCCAAGTCGGAAACAATCGAAACATGTTGATGCGTGATCGCATTTAATAAACTCGATTTACCGACATTGCGCCGACCAAACAACCCTATATGCAGGCGCATGCCTCTGGGGGCATTTTGCATCATCGCGGAAGCTCCGGGCTACCAAGGCGACACACCGCCTCGGGAGAAATAAGAGAATCAAACGTAACGTCGTCAAGCAATCCTTGCGCAAGAACTACTTCGCGCACGGTTCTACCCGTTCTAGTTGCTTCGACCGCAACTTGCGTCGCCGAATGATAACCGACTGCCGGAACAAGAGCAGTTGCAACAGCCGTAGCGCCTTCTACAAAGAGATGACATCGTTCCGTATCCGCTTCAATGCCCTGAACACAATAACGCGCCATGACATCACAAGCATTAGCCAGAAGATCAACACCATTTAGCAAGCAATCCGCTATTAACGGCAAAAACGGGTTCAATTCTAAGGAACCAAGAGCCGCAGCGGAAGTAATTGTTTGGTCATAACCAAACATCAAAAGCGCGGCTTGAGTCACAGCCTCAGGAATCACCGGATTGATTTTTCCCGGCATGATCGTAGAACCGGCTTGGCGCGAAGGTAGACGAATTTCTCCAAATCCAGCGTTTGGACCAGAAGACAACAATCGCAGATCTCCCGAAATTTTTACCAAATTAACAGCACATGCTTTCAATATTCCTGAAACCTCCGCAAAAACATCGCAATTTTGAGTAGCTTCTACTAAATTATCCGCACGAGCCAAACCAATCCCAGATAATTCTCGCAAACGATCAACCACGCGGAAAATATATTGACGCGGCGCAGTTGCTCCTGTTCCAATCGCGGTCCCACCGAGATTAACTACTCGTAAGCGCTCAATACATTTATAAACCCTCCAGCGATCTCGATTGATCGCTTCGGCGTAAGCACTCATTTCACGGCCAAGCGTTGTTAACACTGCATCTTGGAATTGAGTTCTACCGACTTTTACGACATCTCTGAGGCATTTTTCTTGCTGTTGAAAACTTTCTTGAAGCTGCACCAAACATTCTTCCAAACGCCGAATCTGAAAAATCGCGGCCAATCGTAAAGCTGTCGGATAAGTATCGTTCGTTGATTGATAGCGGTTAACATCATCCAATGGAGAAATAATCTCGTAACTTCCAAGAGAAATACCTAAACATTGCAATGCACGGTTAGCAATCACTTCGTTAATATTCATATTAAGACTGGTTCCGGCGCCGCCCTGTAGCGCATCAACAATAATATATTGATCTAGAACTCCCTCTGACATTTCCAAACATGCGCGTTCTATCGCTCTAAAATTCTCGGAAGCGTCACGCCATCCACCTAAATTGTGAATCGTTTGAATCGCCGCTAGTTTTACTAATCCATACGCATGAATAAGCGCCGGATGCGAGGAACGACCAGAGATTGGAAAATTTTCCAATGCTCTTTGCGTGTGTATTCCGTAAAGACAATCTTTGGGTAGAAGTCGTTCACCCAATAAATCCGCTTCACATCGCATCCAAAACTCCAAAATCACAATATATCATTCAAACCAAAACAATGGCGTATATTTTTGAGAAAAATTTTAACGCCATAGTTCTGGCTTCATGATTTCTTTATTACAAGAGAAATACCGTTCTATCAACGGTAAACATCACGTTTTCCCTGCTTTACTTTCGCGACCATGATTCGAGAGCGACGCTCAGAATCTGCATCCATTGCATTAATAAATGTTTCGATTGCTTTCTCTCCAACCTGCCGCGACGCATCCGTGCCATAGTCTTCCAAATACTCCTGAAAGGTGGAAGCGGCATTTGGATCACAATGCTCTTTAATATCCCCCGGACGCGCCAAATCCATAAAATCAGCGCCAGTTCGCCCTAAACGATAGCAGCCAGTGCAAAATGATGGAACATACCCCAATTTTGTTACATCGCAAATCACTTCATCAAGAGAACGATGATCTCCTAAAGAGAACTGGCTCATATCATCTCGCGCACTTTCAGCATATCCTCCGGGGTTGGTGCGACTCCCCGCAGAAATCTGAGAGACACCGAGCGCAAAAGTTTCACGCCTCATTTCAGGAGTTTCACGCGTAGACATAATCATTCCGGTATAAGGAACCGCCATACGCAAAATCGCAACAATTTTACGGAAATCAACATCGCTTACAGGATGGGGAGGATCCTCGGCAAGATCGGATCCGGTTGCAGGCTCCAAACGCGGCACACTAATTGTGTGTGGCCCAACACCAAAGGCCGCTTCCAAATGACGCACATGCTGCATCAGCGCCAAAACTTCGAAACGCCAATCAAATAATCCGAACAAGACGCCAATTCCACAATCATCAATACCTGCAACCATAGCGCGGTCTATTGCCGAAAGACGCCAATGGTAATTGGCTTTTTTTCCAGAAAGATGTACTTTCTTATAAGATTCACGGTGATATGTTTCTTGAAAAAGTTGATACGTTCCGATATGAGATTGCTTAAGAAGAGAAAACTCTTCTGTGGATAATGGAGCTATATTGACATTAACTCTACGAATTTCTCCGTTTCCATTCTTAACGGAATAGATAGTTTGAATGGCGTCAAGAACAAATTGGAATCCTTGCTCAGGATAGCTTTCGCCAGCCACCAGCAAAACTCGTTTATGTCCTTGATCTATCAAAATTCGAGTTTCACGAGCAATCTCTTCTTGAGACAAAGACCGACGTCGAACCTCAAGATTTTTTGCTCGGAAAGCACAATAAACACATTCATTGGCGCACAAATTTGAAATATAGAGCGGCGCAAACAGCACCAGACGCTTTCCATAAATTGTGTCTTTTACATACCGAGCCGTTTCAAACATTTCAGCCGTAAGATCAACATCCGTCACCGACATAAGAACGGCGATTTCGTCTACGGAGATTCCTTGCAAAAGACGCGCTTTGGCGAGAATCTCGCGAACTCGACCAATTTCTGGCTGAGCGGCTGCGGCAAGACTACTCCAAATTGAGGCCTCGTCGATATCGAATACAGTTTTTTCGTTCATGGCCCACCTCGCATTAAAGGCGCATCATTCAAACGTCGTCACTTTGCTTCACAAACGATCGTTTTTGCTTCTTTGGGAATGCGGAACGTAAAACTGGCCCACGCTCCTAATTCCGACTCCGCCCAAATGCGCCCTTCATGCATCTGAACGATCTTCCAACAGGTGTATAGTCCAAGACCTGTTCCCTTCTTACGAATGAGATCATGCGTATTTTGCCGCGAAAAACGCCTGAAGAGATCACCACGCTTTTCCGGGGGAAATCCATATCCTTCATTCCAAACTGAAAATTCGAGATCACTTTCATCTTCATGCACAGAAACGCGAATAAGCCCACATTCTTTACCGTACTTAATTGCATTCCCTATAAGATTAACCATAACAATTCTTAACAATTCAGAACTACAACGTATTCGACATGCATTTTTAGGAAGATTTATTTCCAGCGTCATACGTCGAGAATTCGCTTGATTTTCCAATAAATCAATTGCAGGCTCAACAGATTCGGCGACAACATCTTCGACCTCTTCCAATGTTGGCGCTTGCTCCGCGTTTTCTACCTTGGCAAGGTCAAGATAGGTTTCGACAAACCCAATTAAATGTTGTCCATTGAATGCAATACGTTCAATTTTCTGACGTTGCTGAGGCGTAATATCTCCTAAATAGCCGTCAGCAAGCAGTCGCGCATTGGTCACCATAGAGGCCACGGGATTCTTTAGTTCATGTGCGACAAATCCCATTACTTCATGATAAGCGCGGTTTATGTTCTCCAATTGCTCAATACGATAGGCTTTTTCAGCGACTTGCGACAAACGCTCCGCAATCGCCCATTGCAGACGCGCATGGTGTTCGGCATAAACGTTGGGCTCACATGCGCTGAAAAACAAGACGCCGATTGGACGATCATCAACGATAAGTGGGCATGTCAAAGACGCACACACGCCTTCGCGTAACATCAAAGAAGTTGAAACGCTTTTAGGATGAAGTTCTAAATAGGCGCTCAAATCATTGATAATCCTTGGTTGACCTTGACGAATTACAGATTCAAGCGTGCTTCCGGCAATGTCTTGAGAGAATCCTTTTTTTAAATACAACGTCTCATAACGAGCCACAGCATAGTAAGCAACCAAACGCCGTCCTTTTTCTTCAATAAACGCGATGCCGATTCGATCGCATGGGACGCATTGAGAAATTCTTTCAAAAACAAAATCAACCAATTGTTCAATTGAGTTCGCCGCTGAAACAAAGCGATTGACTTCACGAATAATTTCAAATTCAACTGGACTTACAACATGTTCGTAAAGACGGGAGGAAATCATTGCGTTTTTTCGTTCGGTAATATCGCGCAATGTCTCCACGACACCTGCCATTTTTCCACTTTCGTCAAACAATGGAGCGGCAGTAAACAACAACCAACGCGGACCTCCAGGACAGCCAACGATATAGTCCTCAGCCTCCCATGCGCCTTTAATCAGTGAAGACGGACGGAATTTATCTCCGTATAACTTTTTAATTTCTGTTTCATTTGCGCTATTTAAAACCAAGTTTGCCAAAATCAGACGCGGCTCCGTATAGAATGCTCGCCAGGGCTCCTTCGTTCCCAGCATGTCCACAGCCAAAGCGCCTGTTAATACTTCACATGCGTGATTCCAGCGCATCACACGATGTTCAGCGTCAAGAACAAAGGTTGGAACCGGAAGTCCGTGAATTAACCCGGTCAGCCATGTTTCAGACGCTCCCATCGACGCACACTCCTTTTATTTGCGGGAGGTGATTGCCTTTACTATAGAACTAAAGAGGGAAGACGCATTCCCTCCCTCTTTATTCTCATAATTACCACAAAAGGCAATCACCTTATTCTACGTTACTTTCTCGCATTGAGAAATTACGCGATAAATTTCCCGCGAGGCGTGTAGTGTGTATGCAACAAATGATGCGACTTGCCGCCACATGGACCATCCACCAAAAACTCTTCATAGAGTTTCAGCACGGCCGGATTCTCGTGAGACTTGCGCACGTTATATCCCGCATCTTCCGCATAGATTGCCTGCGCTCGTTTTGCTCGAATGGCTGCGCTGGTCGGAATCGGTTGTCCGCCGCCCCCCAGGCATCCCCCTGGACATCCCATGAATTCGATAAAGTGGCATTGACTAAATGGGCCACCCGCTTTGATATCCTCAACCACTCTTCGCGCATTGGCTGTGCCGTGCGCAACACCAACCTTCAAAGTAGCGCCTTTTAGCCAATCCCAATTCGGAACCAAATGTTTGATCAAGTCCGGAACCGGGCCAACTTCCGTAATGTTGATTTCAGCCAGACGCACGCCTTCAAATCCACGCACAGGAATAATGTTGGCGTGCTCGTAGAAGTTTTCAACCTTTTTGCCGGTAACCAACTCGATTACCGTGCGCAGTGCCGCTTCCATAACGCCGCCGGTCGCTCCAAAGATCACGCCAGAGCCCGTGGCTGTGCCGAACGGGTCGTCAAAGTCAGATTTTGGTAATTTCGGCAAGTCAATTCCCGCCTCTGTCACCATTTTTGCCAATTCACGCGCAGTCAAACCGAAGTCAACGTCTTTGTATCCACTGTCGCACATTTCCGGGCGATTACACTCGAACTTCTTGGCTGCGCATGGCATCAACGCTACGACAACAATATCCTTGGGATCAATTCCTTTCTTTTGGGCGTAGTAAGTTTTTATCAGAGCGCCAAACATTTGTTGCGGGCTTTTGGCCGAGGAGAGATTTGGAATCATCTCTGGGTAGAAATGCTCAAGATACTTAATCCATCCCGGCGAGCAGCTCGTGAATTGCGGAACAACCGCTGATGGATCCTTGTTAACCAGAGCCTTATAAAGGCGAATGATTAACTCAGTTCCCTCTTCGATAATTGTAAGGTCGGCAGTGTAGTTTGCATCAAAAACCGCGTTAAAGCCAATGCGACGCAATGCCGTGTTCATTTGGAAGGTAACCGGCGTGCCGGGTTCCAAACCGAAGCACTCTCCGATTGAAGCGCGCGGAGCCGGCGCCGTCTGAATCACCACATGTTTGCTGGGATCGTCAAGCATTCGCCAAACATCGTCCGTTTGGTCTTGCTCACTGAGCGCCCCCGTCGGACAACGATTGATGCACTGGCCACAATTAATACACACCACCGAAGCCAACGGCTTATCGGCGAAAGTTGTAATCTGAGAATCCGCTCCGCGTCCTTCTACGGTCAAACACCCGACTTCTTGCAAGTCATTACATGTGCGCACACAGCGACGACACAACACACATTTGTTCATGTCGCGAACAATGGAGCTGCTGCTATGATCGATTTCGTATCTTGGTTCTTTGGGATGCCCAAAACGGAAATAATCGACTCCGTATTCTTTCGCTAAAGACTGCAACTCGCAATTGTTGTTGCGTTTGCAGGTGTAACACTCGCCATAGTGATTTGCCAAGTGCAAATCGAGGATATGGCGTCGCGCCTTGCGCACAGCCGGCGTCGCCGTATTGACCTTAGTTGGCTGAGTAATGGGATAAGCACACGCCGCTTGCAGAGTCCGAAATCCTTCAACGTGTACTACGCACATACGACACACGCCGGCAACGCAAAGATCGTCGTGGTGGCACAATGTTGGAATGCGGACACCGATTTTACGCGCGGCATTTAAAATTGTAGTTCCCAACGGTACTTTTACATCGACGCCATCGATATTAACGGTGGTGGTGGAGCCAATAGCATCACTGGCTTCAACATCGATTCGATGAGCGCGTTCGCTCAGAGGCGCGCGCCCCGCCGAATCTGCGCTTAATGATTTATTGCACATGAGCAGTTCCTCCGATTATTATTTTTGGTGGATTTATTGGATTTGGCCTACCACCGGGCGCGCCATGATTTCATCACGGAAATACTCATTGATTGCAATAAGCACGTTAGGACTCAACTGCCCCAGCCCACACTTTGAAGCCAATTGTATGGTTTCACACAAATCAATCAGCTCATTAAGGTATCGCGTGGAGCACTTGCCTTGTCGCAGCAAACGCACTCCCTCCAACAATTTTACGTTGCCGTCACGGCAAGGTGTACACTGTCCACATGATTCATCGACAAAGAATTCAAAGTAATTCTCGGCGATTTCCAACATATCGCGCTCTTGACCATAGACAATAATCGAACCTCCGATCCCTAAATCTTCATATCCCAGAACTCGATTAAAATGAGACGCAGGAACCAATTGTCCTGTATAACCACCAACTTGCACGGCTTTAGCGCCGAGTCCTCCGACATTTTCCAACAATTGCTGAATGGTGATTCCCCACGGCCACTCATAGACTCCGGGCTTTTTGCAATCGCCCGAGACGCTGAATAGTTTAAATCCCTTGGATTTAGGCGTGCCGATGCTTGAGAACCATTTAGAGCCGCGAGCCAAAATACAGCATATCGAAGCCAAGGTTTCGACATTGTTGACTACAGTCGGCATATTGTTGAACCCGGTGTTGACAGGATACGGAGGACGATTTCTCGGCTCTCCCCTATGCCCTTCCAAGGATTCAATCAGTGCAGTTTCTTCACCACACACATAGGCTCCTGCGCCCATGCGGATTCGAATGTCGAAATTGAATCCTTCCTTTCCAAGGATGTTTTGTCCCAGCAAGTTCTCTTTACGACGCGCCTCTATCGTCGTTTCCAATTGATGTTTTAAGAATGTGTATTCTGCGCGAAGGTAAATAACGCCTTCATTTGCTCCCACGGCATAGGCGGCAATCGTCATTCCTTCGAACACCAAATCAGTGTATTCAGAAAGAATGATGCGGTCTTTGAAGGTTCCGGGCTCGCCTTCGTCTGCATTGCACACAATATATTTAGTGGCGCCCTTAGCGGCAGCGGCAAGATTCCATTTCGATCCAACGGGGAATCCTGCGCCGCCGCGTCCGCGAATGCCGGAGTCGCTTACTTCGCCGATGACTTCGCTGTGGCTCATCTCCAGAGCCTTGCGTAGACCATCATTTGCTTTGTGCTCGGAATAAGTGAGCTTGTTGGTGAAGGTGTCGCTAATTTTTCCGATGGTGGGACGGTGTGATCGGAATTCTTGCAGACAGTCCTCAATGATCAAATGAGCGCGTTGCGCTGTAAGGTTTGAAAACACTTCATTGTTGATCATCATTGCCGGCGCTTGATAGTTCATGCCGATGCAGCTCGTCCACTCCAGAGTGAACATGCCGTCGGGCGTCGTCTCGCCAAAGCGAATGCCGAGATCGTTTTCCAACTGCCGCGCAACGGTTTTGGCGCCTTTCATAATAGAAGGCATGTCGCGACTAAGACGAATGATGAATTTGCCTTTAGGCTTGGTGTTAATAAAATGATAAAATGTAGCGACGCTGTAGACTTCGCTAGCGTGAACACCCAATAAATCGGCAACATGCTGCATAGCAAACTGCGACACGTACCCATAGCCGGATTGTGTTTGCACGGCCTGAAGAATTGGGATTAATGCTGAACTCTGATAATTGTGCTGCGCCGCCAATTCCGAGATCAGTTTTTTCTCTTTGTCTTGTTCGGTCAAAAGCATGATCAAGCGTCCTTCCCAACATTCGCAAGCAGCCGAGCGACTTTCTCCACCAGAATCGCCGGATAAACAGGTTTATTTACAAAGTCATCCACCGGCAAATATTCGTCGTCTTTGTCGTAATCGCGCCCCGTGACTTTTCCGATGCTTGACAGAGCGATGATTGGAAAACGTCGCCCTTCTTTGCGCAATCGACGCGCAAAAACAATGCCGTCGTCCGGATTCTCCATCATAATGTCAAGAATCAATAAATCCGGCGGCGAAGCTTGAATCGCCTCTGCTCCACTTTCAACATTGTTGGCCACAGTTACTGTGTGTCCATGTCTTTCTAGAACCATTTTCCCGGCATCTGTTACATCCGGGTCATCGTCGATCATTAGAATCTTGGCCATACGCCTCTCCTTGGGTTTCCTTACGGCGTTTCTTCAGTGTTTTCGAATGTTTCTACGCAAACCATGCGCAAAACCACGCAAAACGCAGAACAAACACCGCATTTCAACGATTTTGTTATTAATTTTGTTATTGTTTCTGAAACCTGTCTCAAAACACATCCATGACTTCAGCAACCTTCGACCCACTCCGTCCATCGAAGATCAAAGTCGAATCCCTCTTAAGAATACAAAAACACAGATAAGGGATTTGATTCGACGAATGATCTTCCGACCAAGACGAGATCGCTTAAAATCACAAATGAATTTTATGAACAGCCTTTCAAACAGCCCTAGAAGGGTCGCGGTTTTCCGACTCCGAAAACAAATAACCATGAGGTTGCATCGATATTTTCGGGATTATTACAAAAAACCCGTTCCACTCTAGTCTGCAAAACACATCCTCCCTCGAAAACCAGCTTCTTTTGATTGCCGGTCTTTTTAAATTTTTTTTATTTCACCAAACAGAAAAACCGAAACAACAATCAAATTACCTTGATTGTTATGGCGTTTGCTCCACCCCCTATGTCATCACTCAAACGATAGACGAAAAACAACAAGGAATTCTTGCGCCATGGGCACCGCAACGCACAATCATTCTTTTGCGTTGCAAGAAAAAAGCCGATTCGAACAAGAGAAATTCATGACGCTTCGAACTCAAACAGCTCATTGCTTGCCAGTTTTCTGCCTCGCGTTTTTTCAGATGCGCTTGCGATCCTGATTTAGGATCAAAGATGACTTTAAGACAGACGGCTTTATCCGGTGGTGACTTCTTTCATGATGAAGGCATATTCTCTAAGCGCATGTCAAGGTGAAAGAATTTTCATGCCTCACTGAATTACACCAACAAAACGAACGATTGACGCACGCCCTCGCTTTTTGCATAAAACTTAAAAGTCTGGGAACTATATTCCTGATCATTCTTAATTTCATAATGCAATTACCTTACGAAATAGAAAGAGTCTCCATTGACTCGGTTTTCGAATTTCCTATCTAATAGCTAAACAAACGATGAGATGCCGAACAGGGTCGCATCGTAGATTTCGGTTGTCTCGTAGATTTCGGTTGTCGTCAGAAAATTTATGGCGACGAAGGTGCTGGAATAATCCAGGCCTACTCGCCTTTCTATCACGTCAATGACGTCCCTCGCTCAATGGAGGAGAGAAATGACAACACGTTTGTCTTTATTCAATAGCCCTTTGCTGCTGGGATTTGATCAGTTTGAACGCACCTTGGATCGAATCGCCAAAAACTCTGCGGAAGGCTACCCCCCCTACAATATCGAGCAAATCGGTGAAAACGGCCTGCGAATCACTTTAGCCGTCGCGGGCTTCACTATGGACGATCTAACCGTGCAGGTGGAAGACAATCAGCTTGTGATTCGCGGACGGCAAATCGATGACAAGTCCCGCGTCTACCTACACCGAGGCATTGCTGCGCGCCAGTTTCAAAGAAGTTTCGTGTTGGCTGAAGGAATCGAAGTTGTCGGCGCCGCTCTGGATAGCGGGCTATTGCACATTGACCTTAAAAGGCCTATGCCCGAACCAAAAATCCGCACAATTAAAATTCAAAAATCAGCGACAAGCGCAAAAAATTTCACCCCACAAACAATCGGTGTCGGCTCCGAAGCAGAAACAGGATATACTAATTCCTAAAGAGTCCTGTTGGATTTCTGTATCTTTGCCCTTATCATGCGCATAAATACAGTCCGCCTCGTAAAAAGCGACATCCGCCAGAACCTCTTTACGTTCAGAGTGCGCTCTGCACGCCAAATGCAACGTATAGATGATGCTTCTGTCTCATCGCGGCCCGTTTCATCGCGAGTATGTCTCATGTCGGATATTCAAATTTCCCAACGAACGCTTACACCTAAAGAGTTCGTCGCTTTCGGCTTAAATGTGGTGGCTTTCGTTAAGCCGGTGCGCATTCGTGGCGTAACCGGATACGGCATCTTCGCCGCCGACGGCACCCCTCTCACCGTCCTGACAGAAAGAGAGACCGCTGTCGCCGCCATTCGTCAAAACAACATGGAACCCCTCAGTGTCCACTAGACTTTAAAAGTATCCTCAGAGCAGATATTAACCTATCGTATCGAGGAGTAATGTTCCTGGCAATGGGAAGCGCTGTGCATTCGTTCGAATTTAAGGTGTGAACAAACAAGCGCGATCGAAAACATGCCCTCATAAATTACAATGAAGCAACGGAAAATGACGAGAAACAGCTTTTACGCCAGAAGACGCACAATAAAACAAGCGCTTGCCCTGAGCATGGCTATAGGCGTCGCTATATTAGGCGATACAACCTCCGCAGAAGCACATGCCGTTGTTCTTGAAGCAAAACCCGCCAACAACGCAACTTTGGTCGGATCAAATTTCGAGCCCTCTTTACGATTCAACGCCCGCATCGATCATAAAAAGTCTCGCATGTCGTTGGTGTCGATGAGCAACAAAATCACCACACTCGAAATCGTTCAAGAAACCGCGCCGGATATTATGAAGGCTCGCCCCATAGACATAGCGCCCGGTCGATATCGTTTGCGCTGGCAAGTTCTGGCAATGGATGGACACATCTCTCACGGAGACATTACCTTTTCAGTCACGACGCCATAATTTTGTTCTTATAACAATGAGACATTATGGAGATTTCTCTTGACGCTTTCGGCTTCTTGTCCATTTTGATGACCGGAGCCGCCATAACTTTCCAAGCTTTAATATTGGGTGGAATTGCTTTTCTGTTGTTACTGGCGCGCCCTCTAGAAACGATCTTGGGAGAAACCGGATATTTAACTGTGCAGAACACGCGACGCCTCATCGGCTGGAGCGCTTGCGCCTTGGCCGTAACAAAGGCATCGTCCGTGATGCTGCAATCTCTGATTTTGGCGAATACTATTGAGACCACCTTGCTCGACGCAATGGACGCGAGCTTTGCACGCGCCGGGATAATTGCGGCAATCACAGCGATCACAATTCTTGCCGTGATTTTAGTGGGCGTCGATCAGAAAAAACCTTGGATTTTAGCGTTTCTAGGATTGTTTCTCGTTACATCAACGGTGATGGCCTCCCATGCGGCGGCGCGCCTCGACGATCAAATCCTCCTACTGTTGGCAAATGCTCTGCACCAAATCGGCGCCGCCGTGTGGATCGGCGGACTACCCTGTTTTTTGTTTTCTTTGGCGCGAGCCTCCGAAGGCGGCGCTCTGCGCTTGATTGGAAAACGCTATTCTTTAATGTCGATGGGCGCAGTCACGACGATTGTGATCAGCGGCGTAATTATGGGAACGGTTTATATCGATAGTCTCGACGCTTTATATGGGACCACTTACGGCGTAACGATATTGACCAAAGCGATATTCTTCTTTGCTCTGCTTGGCCTAGGATTCATGAACTTCCGCACCGTCGAGAAATTACGACGAAACGCCTCCACTTCCGTGCTACGCCTACGACGCTTTGCCGAAGTCGAGTTCGGCGTTGGCGTCACCATCTTTTTAATCGCCGCCTCTCTCTCCTCTCTGCCACCCGCAGCAGACATCACAGACAATCGCGCGACTTGGGCGGAAATCGCCGAACGCCATATCCCTAAGTGGCCAGACCTAAAACTCCCGACATCAATCTCCATATCGATTCCAAGCCAAAAAGACAAGCAAGACGCCGAAGACTTCACCCCGCCCGAGTTCAATTATCATTGGGAAGGATTGTTTGTTCTAGGAATGGGAATTTTGGCCTTAATAGAACGCTCGACTCGGACGCTGTGGGCGAAACACTGGCCATTACTGTTTTTAGGATTGGCGGGTTGCTTGCTCGTGCGCTCCCCCCCCAAAGCCTGGCCATTCGGCGCAATCGGCCTCACGGAAAGCATATGCGATCCTAAATCGTTACAACATCGGATTTATCTGCTCTTCGTCGTGGGTTTCGCAATCTTCGAATGGAATGTGCAAATCGGTCGCTTGAAGTCACAAACCGCCTCTTTGGCGTTTCCGTCGCTCAGCGCAATTGGGGGCGCTCTACTGCTGACGCATTCTTTCACCAACGCGAAAGAAGAAGCGCTCACAGCGCTGACGTATGTCCCTATTGCCGTTTTGAGTGTGACAACCGGCTGGGCGCGCTGGCTAGAAATACGTTTGCCTTCGGAGAGCAATCGACGATTCGGCTGCATCTGGCCAATATGCTTTTCTCTGATCGGCGTAATTCTGATGTTCTTCTGCGAACAATAACCCCTGACGCGCGGTCAAAATTCGGCGTTTTTTCCGGTTTCACCGGATTGAAACAGCCCTCGCGTCTTTGTTTATCACAGTCTCCAAGTCATGGTTTCCAAAGGCCTCCCGGCCTTTGGCGGGTCCAGGGCGGAGCACTGGCCTTTTCTTTCGCCTTCGCGCCTTTTTCCGAATTTTTGAATGAACAAAGGATACTATTGTTGTTTTGATGGACCCGCATCCTGCAAACATCCATCCAAGAAACGATCGAGCCGGCTCTGTTCTTTCTGACGCCGCAGTCGCTCTTCTTTTGTCTGGCCATAGAAAACACGATTAGCCGCAGCCTGCTCCACCTGTCGAAGACGTTCTTGCGCTTTTCGACGACGATTCAAGTTAACAACATCGCCCATGACGTTCCTCGGTGTTTCTGGTTTCTTAATATTTAGATATTAGATGAGTCCAGTAAGCCTATGACGGGTCAATGGGTCTTTCCCACAAACACACGCTTCCAGGAGAGGATCGCTTCGCGAATAAGGGGGGCTTTCGCTCCCCCCCTTATGATCCCGAGCGACCAGGAACACAGTCCCTGGACCCATCTAATTTTTCAATTTCTCATTTTTTTTAATGCAGGCTCAGCACAAACGCCGCCGTTAAGCTATACGGCGCAATCGCGCAATATAAAACCCATCCAAACCACCTTGCTCCGCTAGATGATGCGGAAAAGTCCGGATATCACCACGTTCCGTGATGATCTCGGCCACCCCACCAACCTCGTCCGACGCAATCGGAAACCGCTCGACCCATCCCCCAGGCGGCGACAACAACGCTTCAACATGCGCCTCCCCCTCCTCAGGTTGCAACGAGCACACACAATAAACAATCACCCCACCAGGCCGCACAAACCGAATCGCCCGCGTCAATAACCGACGCTGAACCCGCGCCAAAGTCTTCACCTCAGCCTCGGTCTTCAAATGCGGAATATCCGGATGACGACGAATCGTTCCCGTCGCCGAACATGGCGCATCCAGCAAAACCACATCCGCCAACTCCGCCGGTTGCCAAGTCGTCGCATCGGCGCAAACCGTCTCGGCAGACAAACTCAACCGCCGTAAATTGTCGCTCAACCGCTTCAAACGCGGCTCTGACCGATCAACCGCAAGCACTTGAGCCCCGGCGGCAGCCAATTGCGCTGTTTTCCCCCCAGGCGCAGCACAAATGTCAATCGCTCTCCGCCCGTCCAGAGCCCCCAACAATCGCGCCGGCAAAGCCGCCGCTGCGTCCTGCACCCACCACCGCCCTTCCTCGTATCCCGGCAGAGCCGTCACGGCGCCTGCATCCCAGCAGCGAACCGACCCCGTGGGCAAAAGCGCCCCTCCCAGACGTTCGGCCCACACCGCGCCTTCGCTCGAATCGCGCAAAGTAAGGTCCAAAGGCGGCTCGCGCAAATGAGCCTCGACAATTTGCCGAGTCGCTCCGGTTCCATAAGCCTTTCGCCACGCCAACCACAACCAATCCGGCGTATTCATGCGCCCGGCGTCTTGCCGAGAGACCACAGCGGCTCCGGTGCGAACAACATGCCGCAACAAACCGTTAATCAGCCCTTTATAGGGCGCAGTTTTGGAATCACGCTCCGCCAAACGAACCGACGTATCGACCGCCGCATGAGCCGGCGTCTCCAGGAACAAAAGCTGTGCGACGCCAAGCCGCAAAATATCCTGTGTTCCTGACTTCAGCTCGCCAGGGCGATTGAGAAATCCGGTAATGACTTCATCGATCTGCCCCAAACGACGCAGAACCGTGGCGACCAACAACCGAGCAAAAGCGCGATCTCGGCCAGAGAGCCGAGCCAAAACCGGCTCACGCTCAAGAGCGTCATCAAGTGGAATTTGTCGGCGCAAAACGACTCGCAAGACCTCCAGCGCCGCCAATCGAGCCTCGCTTTGATTCGAAGCCTGAGGCGAGGCATGTGGTTTCTGCGAAGAAACGGGCGACGAGGAATCGGAACTCGGCGTTTCCCCATCGCCGACGAGCGGGTCTGAAAGCGTCGTCACGTTGAACAACAACCAAACAACGCGACGCCATCCCGAAATCGATCATTCACAGAGATCATGATTGGTCCTGAAGCAACTTGATCAATTCGGGAAGGACTGCCTCGGCTTGATCGTTTCCGACTTGGCAAGTTCCTGCGGCTTCGTGACCACCGCCGCCGCGCTGCAACATCAACGCGCCGATATTGACTTTGGAACTGCGATTGAGGATGGATTTTCCGACGGCGAACACAGTGTTTTGCTGTTTCAACCCCCACAAAACATGGATAGAGACATTGGTCATCGGATGAAGGGCATAGACCATAAAACGATTTCCGGCGTAAATGGTTTCTTCGTTCCGAAGGTCAACCACCACAACGCCGCCGAAGACTTTGGAACAACGATCGAGTTGTTCGATGAAATGGCGTTCATGCTGGAAGTAGAGATCAACCCGCTCTTTAACGTCCGGCAGCCGCAGAATTTCTTCGATGGTGTGATTCCGACAATAATCAATCAGCTCCATCATTAACTGATAGTTGGAAACGCGGAAATTACGGAATCGCCCAAGACCTGTGCGAGCATCCATAATGAAGTTCAGAAGCGTCCAACCCGACGGCACCAAAATATCGGCTTTTGTGTACTGCGCCGAATCGGCCTGATCGACGGCGCGCATCATTTCATCAGAGACGCTTCGGAAACGCTCTTTTCCGCCGAAATGACGATAAACCACGCGAGCGGCTGAAGGAGCCGTTGGATCAATGACATGATTTGGCTTGCTTCCAACACGCTGCGTCTCGCTCAAATGATGATCGAACACCAAATAAGCGCCATCGACATAAGGCAGATTGGTGGTGATGTCATCCGACGTAATTTCGACCTTACCGTCTTGCATGTCTTTCGGATGAACAAATTTAATCTCATCGACCAAACCAAGGTCGCGCAACAGGACGGCGCAAACCAGGCCGTCAAAATCAGAGCGCGTAACCAAACGATATTTTTTCTGATCGGAATTCGGCGTATCGGACATCGGAAACCCCAGAGGCGGAAGGTTGTGTGAGAGTATCCCCGTCTGCGTCAAGAGGCAACGCCGCGCTTGACCGCATTGACTGAAAGGATTCACTCCTGCGTCTTTCTTTGGTTTTCTTGGATTCTATTTTTTGTCTGTGACCTTTTTTTCCTATTTCCAAGTCTTTTGCTTTATGTTTCCGCTTATTAAAAACGGCTCATCTGCTACATATGATTTTTTCCGCCAAGCAACAGCTTGGACCACGCGCCCAAACGATGACGCCACTGCTCGTGCCAGATATACACGCGTCCCTTGACCCAATTCATTTGGATTGCGCGACGTTGGCCTTCGAACGGCTCGTGCCCATGCCACGAGGTGTCGCTGCGACGAAACGCCAACAACGTCCCTTCCACGGGCGGCACCTCGGACACGTAATCATTCAAATTAGTGCTGCGCAAAAGCCGCAAACGTCCTCCTGAAGCCTCCCATGGCGGGTTCATATAGATTAAAACTGTAATAACCTTACTAGCCGAATCGGGATGCACGGCGCCGTCGCTGTGACGACACATGCCGCGCACCGTAAACATACGCGGATAGCGCGACAACGCGACGCTGAATTTCTCTTCAAACACCTGTTCGATCTCTGGCCCGCGCAGTTCGCTCAGCAATTTCTCGAACATTGGACCATGCGGAAAAATCCCGACAGGAATGCTGCCCGGCGTAGAGATCGCCGGATAGTCGCTGTGAATTTCGGCCAAGCGCTCTTTCCGGATAAAGCCGGGAACACACACATGGTCGTAGGGATCGGTCAACAGCGGCGTCGCACGCAAAGCCGCCAAGTCAATAATGTCCGGCATTCAGCCGTCTCCCCGGTCGAGAAGGAAACGAAGGCAAAAAAATCGCGATGTTGAGAAATCGCAACAATTATTGAATTACGGCGCTAGGATAGGCCAACTCATGCCGAGCCCGCCACTCGTCGGTCACATAGTTAATGATGATTGACCGACGCACGCCATTGATCGGACGCGGACGAAACCCATGCCATGTATTGCTGGCGGGAACGAAGATCAACCCTCCATTGCTTTGGAACGGCGCAGTTTTTATATAATCAAGTGGTCCGGCCAAGACGTCCGTGCCCCAAGTCTCAGAACCGGGGTCTTTTGACAAGTAAAGGAGCATGGTGTATTTCTTCACACCGATATCGGTGTGAGGCTCCAACCAAAACCCTTCCGTATCTTGACAATACTCTATGCGCAAGAAAGTTCCGCGCAGATTGATTTGAAATTCCTCTTCAATGAAGCGCGTCACGGCCTGGCTCTGAAACGCTTCGGCGACGTCTTGACATACAGGCAACCGCTCACGGTTTCCAACGTCGAAATACACGCGAGTCGCATTATTGGTCTCGCGTTTGCCTTTGGTATCGATAACTCCGGGCGGCGTGAAAGGAAGCGTCAACAGCGCATCGCGAACGTCTTCCGGAAGAACGTCGGCCAACAGCCAATGCCGATAAGGATGCTCTTCCCTGTGACTCCGACGCACAGCCTGAATAAAGCTTGCGCCGATTTCGCGCTGATCACTCATGACTTGTCCGCCCTCTCCAAACATTGGACAATCACTATCGGAAAAATATTGATGCAACGCAACGAATTTTCCATACCGAGCCGCTCAACATAATTAGTTGACAAAAACACCCCTTCCCCCATTCAGTTGATCCGCTAATTTTACCGGCCTCTCTTCAACGACTCTTTTCGATCATCAAACGCCGGGCCTCCGCGCTGGCCTCGATATGATGCTTAAGCTCGCGATCATGCTCAACCAATCGATGAAAGTCGCGCGCGTCAAGCTCCAACAAATGGCAATACCCAACAGCCCGCGCATCCGAAAAACGCGGCTGGCGCGTCACCAAAGCAACCTCTCCAAAAGAACACCCCGGCCCCAAGAATAACGAGTGCCCCCCCTGCCCGACGAAGTGTTGTTTCAACGGGGCGACTATGGAAACGCAATGTTTTTTATTGCGGCGGGGGTGGTGGTGATTGTAATGGTGTGGGGCGGGGGGGGCCCCATTTTCTTGTTGGCGGGGGGTTTTTTTGTGGTGGTGGTCTTGGTGGCGGT
>CAUYUA010000198.1:0-1060 GCA_963575675.1 Azospirillaceae bacterium | reverse complement strand
GTGTCGGAACGGTTCAAGCAACTCAACAAATTCGCCAATCCAAGCGGGACGGCGCAGCATAGCGCAGTGTTTGCTGGGGGCGCCGCCGCTGTTGGTGTCGGCAAGGCACTCCTGGCCGGCAGCTTCATTGAGCCCATCACCACGGTATCGGCAATCGTCGGCGGCCGGATTATGTCCCATATTCTTGCCCGCCCCGCACCGGCGCGGGCAATGGCAACTTGGGCACAAGCCGCTCAGCAGGCGGCTGTCGCGCCGACCGCGGCGAACATGAACAAGCTAGAGGCAACGGCCAAGATTTTTGCGGCCACGGTCGGCCGCGACTTCAAGCGGCCCGATCTCATCGACGAACTATTCCGTCGGCTACAGGGTGCTGTACCAGCACCCGCCAGCAACAAACAGAATGAGTCCCCAAGGGTACTCGGGGATCAGCCATAGCCCCGCAAGGGCAACGGTAAACACAAGCCGCATCCGGTCAATCTAGCACAGCCGCCCCTCATAGGGCGGTTTTTTGTTGGGAAAATCATGTCCAACCGCTTCAACAATCCATTTCCGCAGTTCTGGAGCTCGACCGCGCCATATTCGGGCGGCGTGCTGCGGTTCTACGCTACTGGCTCATCGACGCCGCTTGCCTATTATACGGATGCCGCCCTCTCGACTGGCTCTGCGACAACCCACACGCTCAATTCGGCTGGTCGCCCGACCACGAACATCTTTCTGCAGTCGGTCGACTACAAGGTCACGCTTGAGGACTCGTCTGGCAACCTCATTTGGACCGCGGACCCCGTTCGCGCCAGCGACTTCGCAAGTTTCCCGCTCTGGATTGTTGGCTCAGGCAACCCGAATGGTTCCGTCGCTGGCACGGCCGGATCGTCTGGCGTCATGCCGACGAAGTATTGGGATTACACCAACTCGATCGAATACACCTGCACGACGACCGGGACATCATCCACAGCGGTCTGGACGGCGCTCAACTCCACGGCGGCGACTCCATCGTTCCCCGCGCCGCGGGGCCGCCTCACGCTGACTAGCGGCGTGCCTGTTCTGGCCGCCGACGTCAGCG
>CAUYUA010000197.1:0-1068 GCA_963575675.1 Azospirillaceae bacterium | reverse complement strand
GACTCATGAAATCGTCACGGCGGAGGAACTGGGCGGCGCAGGAACGCACTCAACCTGTTTATGTCCCGGCTTTGCCGTTGTGGTCAGAAGATGAACGTATCCAGGCAAATTATCCCAATAGCGAATATCTGCATCGGGCTCGACCGCTTCCGAAATTCCTTTGGCGATGAGTCCCCCTAGAAGCAAGGCTGCTCCGGCGACATTCGCGGCGCCTTTGTTATTTCGATTTCCATCGAGCACGGCGGCTCCGGCGACGAGCATGACGTCTCCGGCAATATTTACGCCTTCTTTGAATTGCACTTTTCCGTTGATGATTGCGTCGATTGGACGTCCACCACGAGTGACCGCCTGATAGAAAATATCTTCCGTCAGAGCCGAGGGCTTGGTTTTCTCGGAATGAGGAAGGATCAACCTTGGAATCGGTTGCGGTTTTGAGTCCCCGGGTGAGAACTTCAAATATCGAGGCTTACTGCTTCCGGAGTCGCCTTGACTGAATTTGACCGGCCCTTTTCCTGTTTCCACAACCACCAGAACGTTATCACTCGGCTCCGGCGGCGTGAACGGACGATCGAGTTTTTTAATCTCCGCCAAATCGGCTTCGGTTGGAGCCTTTCCGTTGCGACACCCGCCCGCCCAGGTCTCCAGCATCATTAAAAGAGCGAAATCCGCTCTATTTTGCTCTTCTTCCGCGAAAGCGTCTTGAAGCACGCCTTCTCGGAAGGTTGCGCGCGCCAAATCATATTCATTCTTCAGTAAATGCAACAAGCCACGATAGTAATAAGTCATGGCGCGTTCATAGGGTTCTCCTTTGAAATCTTTAACACTCTCTTTATTCCACAAACTGCGGGCTGTTTCCGCGTGTTCGTTATCGGCGTAAACTGCTGCAATTCGCGTGATTGCGTCTTCAAAGACCTGCTCGGACAGAAGATAATTTTTTTGATCGAACAACATGACGCCGATTCGATCGGCGTTCAGCACAGCGTTGCGCTCTCCTTGAGCCATCATAACAGCAAAATGTGGAGCAAGGGCGGAAGGTTTGTCGGCTAAATAGCTTTGTAATACGGCGGA
>CAUYUA010000196.1:0-1079 GCA_963575675.1 Azospirillaceae bacterium | reverse complement strand
CTCCGATTCAAGGCTGATCCCCCCACCGCACATCATCGGAGATGTGGGTTTGCATCGGTGCGATGCGGCCGGGATCGGGAAAAACGGTAAAGGAGACGGTGCTTATATTTTTCACGCCGATGATCACCCGTGCGGCGGGTTTCAGAATCGCCAGGACGGGCGGGGCTGGGTAAACTGGCGGCACAGTGGTGGGCACGAATTTTCGCCGGAGGAAAATGCGGCGTACAAGGCGCGCATGAATGCCATGCGAACGGCGCGGGAATCGGCGGTAGTCGAAAAGCAGACTCGTGCACGCGAAACAGGAACGCTCTTCTGGTCCCAGGGGCGACCCGCCGATGGTAATCATCCATATCTTCTGCGCAAGGGCGTACAGGCCCACGGCCTACGCACGGCGACGACGTATTGGCGCAAAGGGGCGGCATTCAACTGCTCGCCCTTGTTGGTGCCCATGCAGGACTTTGCAGGAACGCTCCACAGCCTCCAAGCTATTCTCCCGTCGCCCGTGGAAGAACTGCGAGGAAGGGATAAAGATTTTCTTTTTGGCGGGGCGAAAGATGGCCATTTTTATCCGATTGGCTCCCTGGATAGCCCGGCGACTATCGTGCTGGCCGAGGGGTTTTCCACGGCGGCCACAGTCCATGAGCAAACCGGACTGCCGGTACTCATTTGTTTCGATGCCGGGAACATTCCCCGTGTCGCGGCACTGGCCCGCAAGCAGTTCCCAGAAGCTGATTTTGTGATTTCGGCAGACAACGACAGGCACACTCCAGGCAATCCAGGGCTGACTAAAGCGGCTGAGGCAGCAAAGTTGTGTGGGGGGAGGATCGTTGCGCCAGTGTTCGGCGCGGACGAGAAGGGCTCTGATTGGAACGACTGGCACAGCAATCGGCGCGATTTGCCCGGAGCGGGGGATAAGATGCGGGCAATTTTTGCTGGCGAGGCCGTGCCGGTTGTGGATGAGGATCTTTCAGCTGCCCTGGCTGTGCAACCGTACAACGATTTAGGGAACGCGGCCCGGTTTCTTGCTCGACACGGGAAAAGCGTTATTTTTGTCCCGAGTGTTGGATGGTACACGTGGG
>CAUYUA010000195.1:0-1090 GCA_963575675.1 Azospirillaceae bacterium | reverse complement strand
TAATGATTCTTATTTCGGGCCTTTGCCGAAGAATCTGCGCGATGCAGGTCATCGAGTCGGTTATCTTGCTCAGGCAATGTCGTGGATACATCCTTTTTCCGAGATTGCCGCCAATTGTGTTTCTACAGTTGATCCGGTGCTGGCGTTGGATGATTTCCTAACAGTCGCCTTCGACGGCGACGCCGACCGAATCGGCGCCGTCGACCATCTGGGGCGCGTGGTTTGGGGAGATCAACTTCTTGCGCTTTACGCCGCCGAGGTTCTCGCCGAACACCCCGGCGCTCCGATCATCGCCGACGTCAAATCCAGCCAAATGCTCTTCGATGAAGTCACCCGGCTCGGTGGACGGCCTCTGATGTGGAGGACCGGCCATTCACTGCTCAAAGGCAAAATGGCCGAAATCAAAGCGCCTCTGGCCGGAGAAATGAGCGGTCATATTTTCTTCGCGGATCGTTGGTTCGGATTCGATGACGGGCTTTATTGCGCCATTCGCTTGGCGTCTCTGATTGGTCGCTCCGGGCGCACTTTGGCCGCTTTGCGCGATCATTTGCCTTCGATGGTCAATACGCCCGAAATTCGCATCCAGGTCGATGAAACACGCAAATTCGCCGTGGTTGAAGAAGTTAAGGCGCGCATGAAGACTCTGGGAGCAGATGTCTTTGAAATTGATGGCGTCCGAGTCCGCACTCCTGATGGTTGGTGGCTTCTCCGCGCTTCCAACACTCAGGACGCGCTCACCATTCGTTGCGAATCCAATTCGACGGATGGTTTGGAGCGACTTCAGAATCAACTTCACGCACAATTGCGCCTCAGCAACCTCTTAATTTAGAAATCTCGCGTGAAGTCGCCGCTCTAAATCGTTGACGTATCGAGCTTGAGTCTTCTGAATAAAAATCAGATGGGTTCTCCCCCCCACTCCTTGAATCCGTCTCATTTGCCATGAGAAATCGGCTATCATGTGTCATTCTTCTTGCGCAACGCCATCTTGACCATCTTGGCCCAGATGACTTTTTACGGATTCTAATTCCAAAGAATGGACGTCAACCATGTCGCCCTCCTTCACGCTCGGCATCGAAGAAGAATACCTGCT
>CAUYUA010000194.1:0-1099 GCA_963575675.1 Azospirillaceae bacterium | reverse complement strand
ACTCATTTCGCGTCTTCCGGCGCTGAGTCTGATTCGGCTCGTCGGTAGAACGATTCGCGCCGTGGCGACCATGCGCACAAAATCGAGAGCGTCAACGGGCGGCCGATCCGCCATCGGCGTTCCCGGAACCGGAACAAGTCCGTTGATCGGCACGCTTTCCGGATGGGGAGACATCGCGGCCAAGGTCTTAAGCATGCCCATGCGGTCGTCAAGAGTCTCGCCCATGCCGATGATTCCGCCGCAACAGAGCTGGACTCCAGCGGCGCGGACGGTCGAGAGAGTGTCGAGTCGGTCCTGGTAGGTGCGCGTGGAGACGACTTGAGGGTAAAAATCAGGGCCGGTGTCGAGGTTGTGGTTGTAGGCGGTTAGGCCGGCGGCTGCGAGTCGCTCGGCTTGGGGCTGTTTGGGCATGCCGGAGGGGGCGCAAGACTCCAAGCCAAGGTCGTGGGCGGCGCGCACCATAACGACAATGGCGTCCAAATCCGAGCCGTCACGCACCTCTCGCCAAGCAGCGCCATGCAAAACCGCGTGGCGCCGGCGTCTTTGCGTCTTTGCGGTTCAGCACCTTTTCGGTGGGCATGAGGGGCTCGCGTTTGAGCCCGACCTCGCGATGGTGGCGGATTGGGAGCAATAACCGCAATTCTCGCCGCATCCGCCGGTCTTGATGTTGAGAAGACTGGCGCGTTGGACGTCGGTTGGGTCGTGCCAAGCTCTGTGGACGTCTCCGGCGCGATACGCCAGTTCCAGCAGCGGGGATTGATAGATGACCCGCAGTTCTTCGACCGTCCAGTCATGTCGCGGCGCTGGCCGCACAGAATCCGTCATGGGTCCAGAGTCTCGTGAGTTGCAAAGCGTTCTTTAGACTAGCCTGAAGCGGCAAAAGGGCAAGAGACAAAAGCGCTATTCGGTTCTGCATAAAGAGATTGAGAAAAGGGGGGCCGAAGGAATGGTCGTAAGAGAGGCCGTGAGATAAGGCCGCGAGATCAAGGTCGTGAGGTAAGGTCGTGAGGTAAGGTCGCAAAAATGGCCGAGAGAAAAGTTCAGAAAAAGGCCAAGGCTCCGCCCTGGACCCGCCAAAGGCCGGGAGGCCTTTGGAAAC
>CAUYUA010000193.1:0-1121 GCA_963575675.1 Azospirillaceae bacterium | reverse complement strand
CCTCCGGCTTCGCCCTGCGCGGCCATGAAACCGTAGTTATCGATTTCGATGTCGGATTGCGCAATTTAGATCTGGTCATGGGATGTGAACGGCGCGTCGTCTTCGATTTCATCAACGTCATAAATAATGAAGCAAAGCTTCATCAGGCGCTGATCAAAGACAAGCGCGTCGAAAATCTATACATCCTGCCGACCTCGCAAACTCGCGATAAAGACGCGCTCACCAAAGAAGGCGTCGAACACACGCTGGAAGAGCTGCGCCAAGAATTCGACTTCATTGTTTGCGATTCGCCCGCCGGAATCGAAAAAGGCGCTCTTATGGCGCTGTACTTCGCCGATGTCGCTATTGTCGTTACAAATCCCGAAGTCTCTTCCGTGCGCGACAGTGATCGGATACTCGGCATGCTCGCCGCCCGCTCTCGTCGCGCCGAACTTAACCTGGAGCCGGTTCAAGAACATTTGTTGCTGACCCGTTACGATCCCGCTCGGGTCGAACGCGGTGAAATGTTGCGAGTCGATGATGTTTTAGAGATTCTTGCCATTCCTCTGCTCGGCGTGGTTCCGGAAAGTCCAGCTGTGCTTCGCGCTTCCAACACCGGCATGTCGGCGGGGACTGATGACAAGAGCAACGCCGGTCAGGCCTACCTCGACGCCGTCTCGCGTTTCTTGGGCGAGCAAGTTGAGCATCGCTTTATCTTGCCGGAGCGCCGTGGGTTGTTCTCGCGCTTCCTGGGGAGAACGGCATGAGAATTTTCGACTTCTTCCGGCCGGCTCCCCCTAAAACCAATTCAGCCGCGCAAGCAAAAGAGCGCTTGCAGATCGTTATGGCGCACGAACGCGCAGGACGCACAGGGCCGGATTACTTGCCTATGCTGCAAAAAGAAATCTTGTCCGTCATCGCTAAATATGTCGACATTGACAGCAATAAAGTTGAAGTGAAACTGGATCGAGGCGGAGATTATTCAACTTTGGAAGTCAACATCGAACTGCCATGCCCATCCGTAACGACGCCACGACCAAGAGTGGCTCCGATTCAAAGCGTTGCTCAGAGCGGGTGAACTCGGACGAATTATCAGGCGTTTGATTTGCTCGGTCCAGAGCGCTGCGACTCTGAAATCAGCG
>CAUYUA010000192.1:0-1127 GCA_963575675.1 Azospirillaceae bacterium | reverse complement strand
GCCCTCACTCCGCGCTCGGCTCCAAAACACCCAACGAGGCATACCAACAAGAACCAAACCAAGAACCTAACGACCAAAATTTGGTGGCATGAACCAAACCTGAGCCAAGCTTATTTTTGCCGCCAACCTGTCCGGTCGTCGGGGACCACCTCAGAAACGCCTCGGGACGCCGACTATGAGGATCGTTACGGCGCTCGCGTTCGCGGCGATTTGATCGAAAATCACTTTATCAATAAGCCGACGAACAACGATCTTCATCCGACGATGAAGCCCGTCGAATTGGTCGAGCGGGCGATCGTGAACAGCAGCAGCGACGGCGGCGTTGTGCTTGATCCCTTCGGAGGTTCCGGAACGACGCTGATCGCTTGCGAAAAGCAAAACTGTTGCGCGCGCTTGATCGAGCTTGATCCGAAATACTGCGACGTCATCGTGAAGCGCGCTGGCAAGACCTAACCGGAAAAGCGGCCGTTCTCGAAGAAGACGGCCGCAGTTTCGAGCAGTTTTCTCAAGAGGGGAGCCGATAAACACGATTTCCCTGTTCTTTAGCGCTGACGATGGTCAACCCGAGGCGCTTTTTGAGGGCTCCGGCCAGGACGCCTCTGCAAGTGTGAGGCAGCCAATTTGTGGCCTCGACCATTTGGGCGATGGTGGCTCCTTCCAGGCGGCGGAGCATCTCGATGATTTGGGCCTGTTTGCCGCCGTCCGCGCGAGGTTTCTTGGTTGTGGTTTGGGGTGGTTTGAGGGCTTCGACGGCGTGATCGGCGGCAAGCTTCGCGGTTTCGAGGTCGAGCCCGACCTTGATCAAGTAGTTGGTCAGCAGGTCGTGGGCCTCACCTTTGATTTGTGCGTCGGTCAAGATCGTTTTGGGTTCGGTTTCCTGCGAGGGGGCGAGCAGTCATCGTTCACGCGGCGCTAGAGGTGGCCGGGTTTGTTTAGACAGATTCTGGCGTTGGATAAGTGGATCGCCTGCCTGATCCGCGATCTGCTGCGCGCCGGCTATGCCCTGATCGACGTCGACGACTGGAACTTTCTGTTCGTCAAGAGCGAAGTTCTGAAGAACTCGCGGACGTCCGGGGGCGCGGCCTGAGCATTCCGGCCGCGCCGCGAGACCAGGTGAGCGTCGAGAG
>CAUYUA010000191.1:0-1150 GCA_963575675.1 Azospirillaceae bacterium | reverse complement strand
CCGAGCTTGGGATCAAAGTCGTAATAGTGGTGTCAATCAACAAGGGAATAATCTGAATACACTGGGCATCGGAGAATTCGGTGTAATCAGCGCCGCTCAGAAAAACGGCTCTGTGACTATCAATCCTGTCAATGACATCCCCACGGTTTCTTCATCGTTAGGCGTCGCCTCATTTACCGGGGCTGGAGAATATTTCCAAGGCCCGGCCTTGACAATAGGAGGCGCTCTTACATTCGAAGCTTGGGTCAAAGTTGACCGTTATACGACTTGGTCTCGTCTTTGGGACTTTGGCAACGGCGCAGGCAATAACAACATTATTATTGGCCAATTCCAGGGCTCAGGACGCCTCTTCTTTGAGGTCTATCAGGGCGGCAACTCTCCTGGCCAGATTATATCATCAACCCAACTGCCTCTGAATCAATGGGTTCGGGTCGCGGCAACAATCGATTCCAACGGCAACGCATGTCTTTACCAAAACAGTATATTAGTCGGCAGCGCTCAATGGCAAGCAACTCCAGCAGTCGAACGCGTTAATAACTATTTAGGAAAGAGCAATTGGAATCAGGATCTCTATCTTGTTGGTAATATGTATGATGTACAGCTATGGAACAACGCCCGCAGCCCGGAACTTATTGCCAGGGACACCAATTCATTTCCGATCGAATGATCCTCACCTTGTCTTTCGGTATGGATTTAACGGAAATTCGACGGATTCCGGCACGTATGGGAATAACGCTATTCCTCAACAAGGAATTGAAGCTATGTTTCCTATGGTTCTGGTCTGCCGTTGGCTCAAGGTGTGGAAAATACTGTAATCCTCTATCCAGCATTACGTTTGATGACCCCGACAGTCGTTACGGTAACCCCGACGCACAGTGGGCCGTAACGCTGTCGGTCAGCAACGGCAAGTTAAGCCTCGATTCGCTGACGGGATTGACTTTTATCGCTGGTGATGGAAGCTCTGACTCAACGATGACGTTCAAGGGAACGCTTTCGGCGTTAAATAACGCAATCAACTCTCTTCGTTATCTGAACAACCCAGGCTGGCATGGAACTGACACGCTTAATATCGCCCTTGATGACCAAAATAATTTTGGTTCTGGCAATTCATTGATTGGCGTCAACAACCGCACAATTCTTGTTACGCCAC
>CAUYUA010000190.1:0-1156 GCA_963575675.1 Azospirillaceae bacterium | reverse complement strand
CTGGTCGATAAATTCCGCGCTGTGGCTGAAGCTTGCGCCGAAAACGTGATTCTTCCGTCTGACGTTGGGTGTTGCGGTTGGGCTGGAGACAAAGGTTTCACCATGCCGACTCTCAACGCTCATGCTTTGCGGGCTTTGCGGGCGTCATCGGTTGGGGCGTGCCGCGCCGGGTATTCAAGCAGCAGAACTTGTGAAATAGGGCTGATGGAGCACAGTGGCGTTCCGTACTATTCGATCGTCGATTTGGTTGAAACATGCATTTCTCCCGGACAAAACGAATAAAATTAAAAGGGTCCAGGGACTGTGTTCCCATTGGGAACACAGTCCCTGGACCCTTTTAATTTATTGTGTCGAATGCGCAATGTGATCAATATCTATGACGTCCTTTTCCCATTTTTCCCCCCGATTTTGCCTGTCTGTCTGAAATCTGATGTGCTATAGACCTTTCTGTAAAGATCGCGGGCGTGGCGGAATTGGCAGACGCGCTGGATTTAGGTTCCAGTGACCTAGTCGTAAGGGTTCGAGTCCCTTCGCCCGCACCATAGCCGACGCAGAGCGTGTTTTCTTTTGGATGTGAACAGGTTTTGACCCGAAATGCAGATTAGCGAAACCGTTGCCGACGGTCTCCGGCGCGAATTCAAAATCGTCGTTCCCGCTCAGGAAATTGAGCGCCAGGTTCAAGATCGCTTGGCCCAGTTGGCGCACGATTCGCGCCTGCCTGGATTCCGTCCCGGCAAAGCTCCGCTTTCGCTGATTCGGCAACGCTATGGCAGCGCCGTCGCCAAAGAAGTGATCGAAGGTCAAGTCGAGAGCGGTTGTCGCGACGCCATAAAGAATAATTCTCTACGTCCCGCCGTCGAGCCCAGAATCCAAATTGTCTCGAACTTCCAACCCGGCGTCGATTTTGAATTTTCTGTGGCTTTCGAGACTCTTCCAGACATCGAGCCTTGCAATTTCAGCGACGTCGAACTTGAGAAATTGGTCTCTCCGGTTGACGAAAAGGTCGTCGACCAAATGCTGTCTCGCTTGGCGGAGAGCCGTCAAGAAACGACGGTGATCACCGAAGATCGCCCTGCTCAAAGCGGCGACGTCGTCGTCATCGATTTCGACGGCGCGGTTGACGGCAAACCTTATCCCGGCATGAAGGCCGAAGATC
>CAUYUA010000189.1:0-1176 GCA_963575675.1 Azospirillaceae bacterium | reverse complement strand
AGCGCGGCTTTGGAGAGCGGTTCCAGTTGTAAGGGCGCGGTTTCGAACAAGGCGAGAGCCCAGCGATAAAGATCGGCGGGGGAGCCGCGTTTCAGCTCTAATTCCAGTTCGCAAAGGTTGATGGAAGGGCCGTCGTTGTTTTCGTGGCCCAGTAGGCGACGCACGAATCCTTGGTCCAGAGCGAATTCGATCGCGCCGTCGTCGAGCGTGAAGACAATTCGGTCTATGGTGGTGATGAAGATTGGTTTCAGGTCTTCGACGGAGAGACCTGTCAGAAGCCGCCGAGTTTCTTCATCGGCAAGCAGAGAATCAAGACAAGGATTTGGTCCATCGATTGTTTGCTCCATTCTGGCAGTCAAACCGTTTTCGGGAAAGAGGCCGATTTTGAGGGCGTGAAGTGGTTTCGTTCCCACGGCGCGGCACTTAAGAACGATTTTCTTTGTAGTGATCAAGTTTGGGAAATACACGCTTTCGGGCAGCGTGCGATGAAGGCTGTCGGCGCGGTCCGCAAGGATGGGCGTCGAGAGCACGCGCGAGACGTCTTCTGGCCTAAGCGTTAGCTTCAGTTCGGTCTCGGTGTTGGGCATCCGATGAGGCATGACGCCTTAGTTTACCCAACAAGGTTATAGAAAAGCCAATTAAATCTTGTGGCGTTCAGCTAAAGAATTGTGTCGAGAGGCGCTGGATCAAGAGGTCTCGGGCGGCGGGTTGTTGGTCGCCTTGAGGAAAAAAAACATGTTTTTCAAGAAAATATCCTGTAAGGCGCAGTCCCATCAATATTTGATCGTGATCGCTCAATCCGTGTCCGATTAGAAATTGCGGCAAGGGCAAGAGTCGCTCACGCCACGGCCCTGTGCCGTCCTCTGACACGGCGCGACCCGAGCGCGGACTGACATAAGTCAGATTGTCATTTGTTCCGGTGACGGCGCATTGTCGTAGGTCGAGGCCGAATCCCAGTGCTTCCAACACTCCCAGTTCCCAGCGAATATAGGCTTCGGCCCAAAAGGGAGAATCGATCAGCGTTTCGAACAAGGCGAAGGTGGCGGCAAAGACGCCGGGGTGAGGTTCTCGTTCAGGCAACGCTCGTTCGAGAATGGCGCAGGCGGCGACGAGGGCTGCGAGTCGATGCGCTTCGTCGAAAATTTCAATAGAGAAACCGCGTAAACTTTCGAAGGT
>CAUYUA010000188.1:0-47651 GCA_963575675.1 Azospirillaceae bacterium | reverse complement strand
AGAATCGTCTCGCCCCAAAACGCTAAAACGGACGTAATTATCGGCGACGGCTCCGCTGAGAGGCGAAGCCATCGTTGTCAATAACTCCATGCCGGACCAGGTTGCCTATCTTGGGCGTCTCTTCCAATATCAAATCCCTGAAAATATCTTTTATAATCCTCAGAGAGGTGAAACCCTGAGGTACACTGCCGAGGTCTATAATGCCTCTCACTGGGCCACTCGTCCCGCAGGGGAGGAGACGAGTAATCAAGAGCGAACCTTGGGGTGGTATGGGTTTTCATTTAACGGAAGAACGCGCAGTTTTTCAGGTATCGCTTCCCATGATTGGGAGGGCGTGGCGAAAACGAGCGGAGGTGTTGGCAGCGTTACCGTTCGTGTGACGGCAACAGATACGGATGGTTGGACGGCTTATGATGATGTCGTTATCGGAGTTCAGTATGATGACCATCGGTCGGATATTGCGACCGATGGTTACATTGTGGTTGGAGAGGAGCGTGGCGTAATTGTGGTTGGAGATCAGTCTGGCGTAAGCGATGCCAATGTACCGCTTCTTGCCGAAGGCAAAGGGTTGGGGGACATTGAGTTTGCTGGTGACGTCGATTGGTATTCGGTAGTGTTGACTCGCGGTGTCACATATTACGTTAACCTCGAAGGTGCGCCGACAGCCCTCGATGACGGCAACCACGCCTATTACACTCAGCAAGGCCATCCCACTGGCTGGGATCCAAACTGGAATCCAGATGATCCAAATAATAATCCAGCTGATACCGCGCGGACAGCCTTGTATTTGGCGGATACAGTAATTGACGGAATTTATGATTCAACTGGAAGATTCATTCCGGGAACAAAAGACGATGATAGCGGGAGCGCCACTAATTCGCGTGTGATGTTTCGTCCTGAGGCTGACGGTGTTTATTTCGTTGCAGCTAAGGGGTTCGGAAATTCCACCGGTCGGTATCATATTTCGGTGTCGGATCATGCTCCGGATCTTCCACCGGTTATTCTAAGCCAACTTCTACAACAAGACATTGACGGGCATGCTCTTTACGATACGGGAACGGCTTCTAATTTTAGGTCTAATTTTACGTTCGCTTTGGATCGTCGGAACTTCGTTGATCCGGAAGGGCGAGCCGTTCAAAACTTCGTCGCGAGTATTTATGTTGGCGAGTACACCGCCGAAGGCACTCCTATGAGTGGATCAAGTGACTGGGTTACGATCGGAGGCGCTTCTCGTTATTCTTTGGCGAGTGTGAGTCCTAGTGATCAGACGATTCGAAATTATATCGGCGCCCAGGATGGATATATTGATTTCAATCCGACGACCCTGACTTTTACGGGGCGGACTCCCTTTGCCACTGAGCATCAGGTTTATGTTCACGTTCAGGCCGCAGATTCTCCACACGGCAATACGACCGATCAAACGGTCGACTCTCAAGGGGATTTGGTGTCTGGGTTTAATTCTAGAGGGACTTTCGCCATAAATGTGCGGCAGGGCGATGATTTCTCTGCGGCGGCCAACACGAATGGGCGCATTACATTGGAGCTTTCTTCCGCCGCCAACCATACGGTTCGTGGCGTCATCTCGTCCATTGTTACAGGGGACAAAGCTAACATTACCCACAGCGCTATTATCGAGCGTGTCGGCGATGTTGATTGGTTTCAGATCACTATTCCGCGTAGTGGTTCTGGCGCTCCTCCGTTTGATCCCAATCAAGTCTACAACATCCATGTCAGTGGTTATGGTGCTGGCGATGGTTTTGGCGCGCTTCAGGACACCAGCATCTACGGTATCTACGATTCGAGAGGCGTGTTGCTTGCGGGTACGACGGCTGACGACAGCATCGACAGCTCGGGGAATTTCAGTCTAGACGCTGATCTTAACTATCGTTTCAGCAGAGCGGGAAATTATTACATTGCGGTTGGTGGTTATGGTCAGAGTTGTGGACGTTATTCTGTGACGGTGACGTCAACGGAAAATATAGCGCCGGTTGTTAATGGGGGCATTGCTGATCAGATTGCGTATACGGGCAATGTATTTTCTTATGTCGTTCCGCCAACACTCTTCTCTGATCCGAACGGCGATGCGCTGACTTATACGGCTGAAGTGATGGTGGTTGATCGGGATCACCCAATAGACGCCACTCATCCACACGGAACTCCGACGTCGTTGAGCGACGCCGGGTATAGTTGGTTGTCGTTTAATGCGACGACCCGCACGCTTTCCGGCGTTCGACCGTATAATGCGGATGATTCTGTGGCTTCCAATCCGGTCATTCGGATTACAGCGAATGATGGACATGACGCTACGGCAAGCGCTTCCTTCAATTTGACAATCGTTGACGATGATTACGCCAACGCAGTCAATGGGGCGGGGGTGTTGGTTCCTGAAAATGTTAATGAAACCGATGTGCTTGGGACGCTCCAAGGGAACGTTGACTACGCCGGTGATCGTGATTGGTTGCGTGCTCAGGTTACGGCCGGCAGCCATTACCGGATCAATTTGCTTGGCAGCGCCTATCATAATGGAACCCTCGATGATCCTACTCTGTACAACATCTATAAGTTGAACAGCAACGGAACGACGACCACCGCTCTGAATCTGTCGAATGGCGATAGCTACAATGTTGATCATAACGCCTATAGTCTCGATTCAGAGCTGTTATGGACGCCAACAACATCTGGAACTTACTTCTTCGAGGTTGGGGGCGCCGGAAGCTCTGTCGGCAGCTATGTGCTTAATCTGGAGTATCGTGGCATAAATCACGCTCCGGTTGAGGTCTTGCCGATTCAGAATCAAGTTTGGACTGAAGGTCTTGCAAACTCGATCACAATTCCGAATAATTTGTTCTTCGACCAAGACGGCGACTCTCTGTCTTATTCGGTGGTTTACAACCACATCAGAGCTGATGGCTCCACCGGTGATGTCTATACTTCGTCTCCGTCGTGGATCACGCGGAGCGGCATGCAGTTATCGACCAGCGGCGCCAATATGCGTGGCGCGGAGGATGTTCGGGTTACGATTACCGCGAGTGATCGCGCCAATGCTGGTGATCTCGAACGCCTGACAGCAACGTCAACATTTGATATTTTGACGCCGGCGGATGATTTTAGTAGCAGTGCGGCCAGCGGTTGTGGTGAGTTGTCTGTTAACAACGCTATGGGTGGCGTTATTGAACAAGGAAACGATGTTGATTGGTTTAGAGTTCGTTTTGTGAGTGGGCGTGAATATAGGATTAACGTGAGCGGAGCTGGATCCGGCGAGGGAACGCTGCGGGATCCGTGGCTTACCGGGCTTTACACTTCAGGGGCGGCGCCAACGGCGGTTCCTCTGGCCAATACATCGAATGATAACGCTCACAACATCCTCGATTCTGAAGTTGTCTATACTCCGAGGATTAACACCGGCGGATACTACTACGTTGGCGTTGCTTCTTCGGATCGTTCCGGCGGCACTTACCGTGTGCGCGTCACTGAAACTGTGAACTTGGCTCCGGTTCTTTTGAGTGAGATCGCCGATCAGACGGCTTTGGAAGGCCTGGCGTGGAGCTGTGTCATTCCTGAAGGAACCTTTGTCGATCCTGAGGGGAGAGAGCTGAGGTATCAGGCGACTTTGGCGACGCCGCAAGCGAGTGGGTTGACTAACTGGTTGTTCTTTGATGACGCCACTCATAGTTTGTGGGCGAACGCCATTCCTGAGAACGTCGGTAACTTGCCCATTCGAATCACCGCCACAGATGATGGCGGGTTGTCGACTTCAGTCGATTTCACTCTTAACACAGCGCGTGCGGATGATTTCCGGTCTACGCGCTCTGCTCCAAGTCCGGACACAACGCCTCCTACGCCGGGGCTTGGCGCGATTTCGGTCGGTGGCTCGGCCACGGGTGTAATCGAGCAGGAAGGCGATGTCGATTGGTTCCAAGTGACGCTTCGCGCTGGAACTTATACAGTCAATCTGAACGGCATGGCGGGTGGCTCCGGAACGCTTGGCGATCCTCGGTTGGCGGGTGTTTATCAGCAAAGTGGGCAAAGCGACGTCACGCAGATTCTGACCGCCGATCAGTTTGACTCTGCCCGTGACGCTGGTTCGGGTCGGAACGACACTCTGAACTTTACGGTTGCTTCTGACGGCACGTACTATATTGCGGCGAGCGCTTATGGAGGAGGCACCGGTTCCTACCAAGTGACGCTTACTCAAGTTCAGGACAACCGGGCGCCTGTTGTTGATAGCGCAATTTCAGATCAAGCCGTGATTGAGGGGCAACGGTTCTTCTTCCAAATTCCGCAGGGAACCTTTAGAGACCCCGATGGAGACGTCCTGACTTATACTGCGGAATTGTCTAGTGGCGCGGCGTTGTCGACTTTGCCGAATCGGTGGCTTACCTTTGACCAGGTGACGCAAACTTTCTCGGGCATTGTGCCGACCGGCTCCCCGGATATCACCATTCGCGTTAAGGCAAGAGATGAAAGCGGTTTGCAGGTTGCCGACGAATTCGTTCTCGCCACTCCGTCTGTTTCGCCGACTCCCGTCGCAGCGAATGCTGATTGGACTGTTATGGTTTATATGGACGCTGACAATAATAGAGAGCAAGACGCTCTTAATGATCTCAATGAGATGGAAGCCGCTGTTCGGGCGATGACGGGCAGACGCGTTAATATCGTTGTCCAGTTGGATCGCACTCCGGATTATTCAATCAATGAACATAATTGGACAGACACCAGGCGTGGTTTGGTTGTTGCGGATAATGATCAAAGCCGATTGGCGACTCCTCTGACTTCTATCGGTGAAGTCAATATGGGGGCTGGAGCGTCGCTTACGGACTTTGTGAATTGGTCCACCAGCAACTATCAAGCTTCAAACTATGCTTTGGTTTTGTGGGATCACGGCAATGGTTTGAAAGGCGTGTGTTTCGATAACACCAGTGGTTCACATTTGAGCATCGAAGACGTGCGCACCGCTGTTAGTAGGTCTGATGTCCGTCACGTCAACACGTTAGGGTTCGACGCTTCGTTGATGGGCTTGTTTGAAAATGCAAGCAGCCTCAGCGGCGTTGCTGATTTTGTCGTCTCTTCTCAGGAGGTGGTGTCTGGTCAGGGTTGGGATTACAGAACTTGGCTTAGCAGCGCCAACATCACCACTTCTTTGAACTTGTCTACGACTGCGGCGACAGCTTATCGCGCTGCATATGCCTCTCGGGCGGGGGCTTCGGTGACGATGTCGGTTGTTGATACTGGGCGTTTGACTGCTCTTTCGGCAGCTTTGAACAATTTTATCAGTACGGTTAACACACGAGCCGACCTTAATGACGATTGGCATAAGATCCAACAGGCCCGCTTGCAGGCGACGGCTAATCCGGGCGAAGCGGATTACCGTGACATGCGTAGCTTCTTCAACTCGGTTGCTACGATCGCCAATGACGCTCAGATTAAGACGGCGGCAACGAGTGTGAGCACTGCTCTCGGTAACGCCGTGGTGAGCAATCAGACGCTTGGATTTGGGGCCAACATTCCACGTAATGGTCTCAATATCTACCTGCCTGATCCGACTCGGTCCTTGGCGAGTTCGTACAATCCAACAAATTATGCGGCTCTCAACGATGTTCCGTGGGATCAATTCTTGGCGCAAGTGCATCAGCATGTCGCGCATGGGTAAGCGTGTCGCTTATAATGTCTCATTAAACGCCTACCCCAGAGTTGTTCTCTGGAAATGAAAAGCGCCCCCGGACGTCTTTGGCTGCCGGGGGTGTTTTTTTTCAAGAAAATCTCTATGGTTGGTTGAAAGCATTGTTCGAGAATGTTGCAAAGTTTATTGATGAATGTGATGATTGTTGCGTAAAGTGTAAAAATAGAGTTTGTTTGTGTAGAGAGTTTTCAATATGGTTTTTTGTGCTAAATGATGGTCACCTCTTTATGTGTGTTTTTATGTAAAAAAATCAGTTATTTGCTGTGGGAAATCTGGTCTATGGGCATTCTACGTCTATATTAATTTTGTGTTTGGGGCGTATGGAGGCATTCGGACGCCGTTTTGTATAAAACAAAGGTAATGACGTGATGATTATGGTCTTTCCTCGAAAGTTTTTTTTAAGTCCTGGGTGGCTTTCTCCCAAACGACTCGTGGTGGTGTTTGGCGGAGTCGTCATCATAGGTTTTTTGGTATTGGTTCTGTTGGATGCCTGGCGTTTTCGGTCGCAAGCAGAGGTTGATGCAGAAGAACGCGTCGTGGGTTTGGTGCGGTTATTCGAGCAATATGTTGAACAAACATTTTTATTGATTGATGGTGCGATCGAGAATGTTACAGATGCTGTTGAAGACGAAAGATTATCGCTTCCATCGCTTGACTCCGATTTTTGCGCCTTCTTGGAAGAGCAAGAACGGCGTATTCAGAAAATTGCGCGATTATTTGTTCTGGACGAGAACGGGAAATTGATTCATGATACATTGTCCGGTGAAAAGATTGAGCAAGGAAAGGACAGATCACGATTTGATTTCTCAGATCGTCCCTACTTTCTTGCGCATCGTGATAATGCGGCGTCTGGTTTGTTTGTCGATCGTCCTTATTTGGCGCGCATGAATGGGACGTGGTTTATCGCTCTCAGTCGAAGGCTGAATTATCGTGATGGGCGTTTTGCCGGAGTCGTTGCTGCTGCCGTTCATGTCGACGCATTGTTGAATTATATGCGATCCTTGAATGTTGGACCTCGTGGGACGTTGTTGTTATTTCGAACGGATGGTCGTTTATTGTTGCGAAATCCATTTGATCCAAAATTACTTGGAAGTGATTTTAAAAATACTCGTTTGTTTAAGAGCCATGTTGATCTTGGCGTAGAGGATGTTTTTCGTGATATTTCCGTTATTGATGGCGTGGAAAGGATACGCGCCTATCGGACGCTCCGCAATTTCCCTTTACTTGTCGTCGTGTCTCTGGCTGAGGAGGATACTTATGGCTCTTGGGTGCATCGTTTAGAATATAATTTCCTGAATTGGGTGGCTATTTCTTTTGTTGTTTTCTTTATGGTGTGGTTGTTGCTTCAGCAGATGCGCCGTCAGGACCATTATGCTCTCGAACTGTTGAATGCTAAAGAAGCAGCAGAGCTGGCTAATCGCGCAAAAAGCGAGTTTTTGTCTAATATGAGCCACGAATTGCGAACGCCGTTGAATGCTATTATCGGTCTCAGCGATTTGATGATGCAAGGGGCTCATGGCGAGACGGTTTCTAGCCGTTATCGTGATTACCTCAGTGAAATTCATCAAGGCGGCGTCCATCTTTCTCAAATCATTGATGACTTACTGGACTATTCCAGTTTTGACGCCGGCGTGGGAGAATTGAATGAAGAGCCGGTCGATGTTGCTGTTTCTGTTTATTATACGATCGAGGCTTTGTCTAACCAGATTCAGTTAAAGAAACTGAAAGTTACACAAAATATTGCTCTTGATCTGCCGCAGCTTTCCGTGGACCGGAGACGGTTCCGTCAGATGCTTATGAATATTCTATCGAATGCTGTGAAATTCACTCCGGAAAATGGGCAGATTCTAGTTTCGGCTATTGTGCGTCACGATTGTAGCTTGGATGTAGTGGTCACTGACACAGGGATTGGGATGCCTTCTGATCGCATCGCCGAAATGGTGGAGCCCTTTCGGCAGTTGGAAAATATTTTTCGGCGTTCAAGTGGAGGTCGTGGTTTAGGGTTGGCTTTGACCAAAAGATTGGTTGAGGCGCACAACGGTTCTCTTCATGTTTTTAGCGATCTTGGGAAGGGGACTACTATAACGCTGCATTTTCCTGTTAGTCGGGTTCTGTATTTGAATTTAAATCACCATCCAGATAACGTGTGTAACACTTCTATATTATAAATTGAGGTTATACTTCGTTCGGTTGAGAACCTGAGAAACATGCGGATTCTCCGAATTGAAATGGTCCACTCACATCCGTCGTCAACAAACTTCCAAGTCATGGTTTCCAAAGGCCTTCCGGCCTTTGGCGGGTCGAGGGCGGAGTCCCGATTCTTCTGGAGGTTCTTTCGGATTCTCGATTGGACGGAGTATATAATAAAAATTGGCGCTCGATCTGGGGGAGATCGGGCGCCGGAAGCTCCTGTGTCCTTATGGAGCCCAAAGCGACGGGAGGGGAATTCCGAGGCTCTGGGTGATCGAGGCGATGAACTTTACCGCGATCGCTTCTGAAAATAGAGATGGCGACATATTTTAGAAAGTCGATGTCGTTGAGAGAATATCGGCTATTCTTTAAAAGCATGAGGCGCCATTGATGTTCTGGGCATATCTTTCGGTTTATTTTGTTGGGACGGCGGGGATTGGGCGTGATTGAATGTCTTTTCTAACTCTCGTCGTTTTGCTGTATTGAAAACCGTTCATTCTGCTCTGGAATGCGACGGTTGAACTCGGCCAGGGTTGTGGCGACGCTTTCATAGACCTTGTCAGCGGTTTGTTTTGTGAACAATTCAACCACGGATTCGACGTGAGTTGCGGTCCATAGGTGAAACTTACCGTCGGCAATGGCTTGAGTGACTTCGTTTTCCAGCACAACATGAATGAGGTTGACTTCAGGAATGAGCACGCCTTGCGTTCCGGTTAATCCTCCCAAGGCCAAGCAGGCGCGGTAAAAAGCTTCGATTTTTTGGTTAAGACCGCTTACGGGTTGAATCTCGCCGTGTTGGTTGACGGACCCGGTGACGGCAAGGTCTTGGCGTAGAGGCGCGCCGGAAAGGTCAGAGACAATAGCGAGAAGCTCCGCCAAAGAGGCGGAGTCGCCCTCGATGCCGCCGTAGTTTTGCTCGAAAGTTACTGAGCACGAGAAAGACACTGGAGCTTTACGTGCGAATCGCCCGGCGAGATAGCCGTGAAGTCCCATGACGCCTTTATGCTGGATCGGGCCGCCGAGGTTGACGTCGCGTTCGATGTTAATCAAGCCGCGTCGTCCGATCCAAGATCGAGCGGTGACGCGACAGGGACTCCCATATTGATGATCGGTTTTGTTGAAGACAATTAGAGCGTTGACTTGTCCTATCGCCCATCCGGTTGTGGAGATTGCAATGGTTCCTTCAGAGATCGCGCGGTGAAGGCGGTCTTCGGCCTGAGAGACGCGGCGTCGGCGGTCGGCCATGGCTTGCGCGACGTCGGCGCGAGCGATTCGACCGCCGTTTGGGGTGCGACCTCCAATGAGTGCGGCTTCTCCGATCAGGTCTTCGAGCAGCTCTAGGCGTGAAGAGAATTTATGGCGATGCTCGGCCCAGCGGGCGGCGGCTCCCAGCAGAAGCTGCGCGGCGTCGGGATCGCAACAGGCTCCGTGTTTTTCGGCGATGCGGTGGATCATGCCGACAAAGGCGGCGGTGTTTTCGGGGGAGCAACGTAGATCGTCGCAGATGTCGGCCTTGACTTTAAAGTAAACGCGAGATTCAGGATCGTTGAGAAACCATCCATAGTACCAGCGTGGCGCGCCGACGATGACGACTTTGGCGTTGAAGGGAATGGAAAGGGGGCGGGGCGCGTTGGCCAGAGGCACGGCGCCGGAGCGATGAGGCTCTTCGATGCGGATTTTTTGGTCGCGCAGACAGCCCTTCAGGGCTTCCCAGACGGCGGCGTCTTTGGCCAGAGCTTCAGCGCGCAGGACCAAAATTCCGCCGTTTGCGCGGTGCAGCGATCCCGCGCGGATCATCGTGAAGTCGGTGGCGAGGCCGGTTGATGATTGTATGTATTCGATTCGGCCGAATAAATTTCCGTAAGTGGGGTTGGGTTCGATGTGGACTATGGGGGCGTCGTCGTCGCTGTGGTCGACCAGCAGGTTGACGGCGTAGCGACGTTCGGGGGCGTCAAGAGAGTCCGGCGCGGCGGTGGAGAAGGTGGCGATTCGTTCGACGACGTCGTGTCGCATGGCCTCCAACCAGCGCGCAAGGTCGCCGACGACGGCGAAGTCTTTAATCATGTCGTCGGCCAAAGCAACCGCTGTTTCCACTTGGATGACCGCTGTGGATTGGGTGGCCTCGCGTAGTTTGGCGGAGAATTCGGCCATGCGGTCGCGGAAACGCGCGCCCATTCCGGCGGGAAGATGGTGTGGTTCCGGGCGATGGTGTTTGCGGAAGTTATTCAGATAAAGCCAATCGGATTGAGGAGGACGGCCTCGCAGGTATCCGCGCAGGAGTTCCAAAGTGGCGTTCATGCGACCACTGCGGTCTTCGCCGATGACGAAGCTATTGTAGCCGACTCCGGGCATATCGAGGGCGAAGCGAAGAGCTTCGCGGGCGCGTTTATGACTGGAGAGAGCGAAATACCCGCCTTCATCAGCGACGTCGGCCTGATGAGTGGGATATCCGACTTCATGGGCTTCTCGTTTACGCAGTGTCATTTGAATACTTTTTGCTTGTTTTGTTGTAATAAACTAAAAGGGGCCAGGAACACAGTCCCTAGACCTTGTTAATTTGATATGTGTTTCTTGTTTTATACGGTCTTTATTTCTATCTTTACTTTAGAGCAAGAGGAAGCCCCGCCGTGACAAGGTAGGCCGAATCGGCGATTCGAGCGATTTCTTGATGCAGGTTCCCGACATGGTCGCGAAATGCGCGTGCTAAATTGTTGTTCGGAACAATGCCTAATCCAACCTCATTGGACACCAAGACAACCGCGCCTTCGCACGTTTGCAATGCAGAGGAAAGATGCGATGTTTCATCTGCGATGTTGCGTTCAGCCATCATTAGATTGCTGACCCACAGCGTCAGGCAGTCGACCAACACGACGCAATTCGACTTCGCATAAGATGTAATGGTTTCAGGTAAATTCAAGGGCGCTTCAATGGTTCGCCACGTTGGGCCTCGTCGTTTTTGATGACGTTCTATGCGCGCCGTCATTTCGTCGTCTCCGGCGTGAGCGGTGGCGATGTAGAGGGGGGTGGTGGAGGCCGCTTCAACCAAGCGCTCGGCAAAGGCGCTTTTGCCGGAGCGCGCTCCTCCCAGAATCAGCGTCAAGCGTTTGATCGTCATGAGTCAGGGCAATCACGAGTTAATTTTAGAATTGCGCCCGATCCACACCAAAGTCAGATCGTCACGCAGTGGGCGCGAGACGCCGTTTGCAAAAAAGCGGTTGAGCGTTTCGGAGACTGGAGCGTGAGGCGCGTCACGGACCACTTCGGCGACTAAGTCGGCAATGCCTGTTTGGCCGATGGTGTTTCCTTGAGCATCGGGGCTTTCGATCAAAGCATCGCTGTAGAGAAACAAGAAACCGCCTGGCGGCCAAGGAGTTTCGATGATGTCATATTTGGCGCGCCGAGTCATGCCGAGCAAGAAACCCGCTGAATCCAAAAGATCAAGTTGTTGGCCGATACCCAGCACTGGATTGGGGGCTCCGGCTGCGGCATAAGTCAGCATATTGGTTTGAGTGTTGAGGACGCCATAGAAGGCTGTGGCGAATTGACCTGTCGGCAGCACGTCTTTCAGCGCCAGGTTGAGCATTTCTAGCCATTGCGCCGGATTCATATTAATCGGCGGAGTGCGTTCAACCAGAGTGTGAAAACGGAAGGTGTTAATGGCGGCGGTGATTCCGTGTCCGGCAAAGTCGACGATCAGAAATCCGACGTTGAAATCATCAAGTTCGATGATGTGCCAGATGTCTCCACCCAATTCTGAAGACGTCTCGAAGTGACTGCCGATGGAAAGTCCGTAGCGTTCTTCGACGGCGGCGATTCGCCGCGATTCCGGCAACAGTGAGAACTGCATTGCTTGAGCGTGGCGCAACTCTTTTTCAACGCGGTCGCGAAAAGCATTCAGGTCGACGAAGAGCTTTCGGCGTTCGAGCTGATGTCGGACGCGGGCTATACATTCTCCCGGTTTGATTGGCTTGCTGATGAAATCGTTTCCGCCCGCATTGAAGCAGTTGACTTGTTCGTCGTCGGAATCAAGCGCGGTTTGGAACAAAATAGGCAGTTCTGTATGACGAGGATCGCGTCGCAGGCGTCTGCACATCTCCAATCCGTCGAGATTGGGCATATCGACGTCAAGTAAGACGAGGTCCGGGTGAAATGTTTCGATCTTGGCCAAGCCATCCAGGCCGTCGACGGCGAACTCCACATGCTGAACGCCACTGCGTCTAATCAGCAACGCTAAAGATTTTCGATTGAATTCGTTGTCGTCAACAATCAGAACTCGGCTTTCGGCCAACGAAATTGTCATAACGCTCCTCTGGAATGCTCAGGGGGCCGCTGTGGCGCGCCCCGCTTCGAGGACGGTTTTATGGGGCGAAGCGGAGCGTCGTGCATCGTCCGCCGTTACTGACGCGCACAGATGAGGCGAGGGCTTTCATAAAAATAAATCCGCGACCGGAGCGGGCATTGTTGTTGGCGCTGGTCGGCAGTGCTGAAACATTGAATCCAAGGCCCTGATCTATGACTCCCACTTCTAGCCCGTCTTCGTTCCAACTGGCGAACAGAGTGACGCGCCGTCGACACAGCTCAGGTTTTCTAAGCTGCTCATTTACCATTTGACTGAAGACGCGATGTCCTTCGGGATGATCTTTGGCCGAACTGGAAATCTCAAGATTGCCGTGGATAATGGCGTTCGCCACAGCTTCATGCAGGCACAACTCCACAACGGAGCGCCGTTCTAAAGAAAGAACCTCGCGTTGGATCAAAGCATCGCAAAGCAACACGGGGCTCTGAAGGCGATAGGCGGTGGCTGTGGTGAGAGAAAGCATGAAACCGTTGGTAAGAAGAGGCGCTTCCCACTCTTCGGCTTCTTGTCCGTAGTTTTTCTGTTCTTCTACGAACAGAGCGTAAGGTTGCGCCAACACACTGGCGAGTTTGTCTCGATCCACCTCCGAAAGCGCAAGGGCTGCGCAAGAGAAACCGGCGGGACAATCGGCGCGCGCGAGATCATCACAGCGCGGTTCTGAAGAAGTACGGTCCTGATTGGCGAGCAGCTCGTAACGGACCTCCGTCCGACCATCAACCTCACGGGGATTCGGATTGATTCGGACGTCAACAACACGACTAAGGATATGAAGCCTCCTCAGTGCTCAATCGTTACAATCTCTCCGATCTTCGCCAGATCGATCGAGCGTTTTACATCGTTGCGTGGTCCACGCACGATAAGCTTGATGTTTTTTTGCTCGGCTTCTTCCTGAAGAATCAGCAACATGCCCAATCCGGCAGAGTCAATGAAATCGAGACCGGAGACATCGACGACGAACCGACGGGCTTTCGCGCCATCAAGCAGAGCCACGATATCGCGCAATCGGTCATGATCGGTGAACTCAAGGCGCCCGGATAACCGCGCCTCAATGGCGTCGGGCGATGTGCGCGTTTGAAATTCCATACGTCACCTCCACTTCGCGACCACTCCGCGATAGTTCCAGCAAACCTCTTTTGGTTTGCATATGTCTAAAATGCGTCAGATATGGAAATGCTTTTTCGTTGTCGAACGCTGAACGAGACGAGCTTAAAGTAATTTTTTCAGTCTCCGTTCCCGAAACGCTTCCCCTGTCGCTGGCCGACATTATCTGAACCTTGGTTTGGTCTCAAGTCTGCTTGTTGTGGAAGATTCTAAAAAATTGAGGAAGGGTGGTGATAAGAGCTTGTTTGGAAAATTCATCCATTGGCGATCGTTGGCGTGAGAGAGGTCGGCGATGTTTTTTTCTGGTCGTCAAGGGCGGTTTTGAGTGCGTTTGAGAGGCGTTTTGCGCTGTGCTCGTCTTTCGGCAATCCGATTCGCAACCATTGCGGTTGCTGAGAGAAGGCGCGGAGAAGAATGCCGGCGCGTCCGCATCTTTCATAGAGCTTCGGCGCGCGTTCGTCTTTGATCAGTCGATAGAGTGATGTGCCGCCAATTACGTTTAAATTGCAGTCGCGGAGTAGGGCGTCGAGGGCTTGCGCCGATTCTGTAAGGCGGGCGCGCGTTGCTGCAATCCACGAATAATCGCTGAGCGCGCGTTGGCCAAGACACAGCGTTGGGCCGTTGATGCTCCAGGGGCCGAGCGCTTCCGTGATTTGTGTGGCGAGTGTTGGAGCGGTGAGCGCAAATCCTAAGCGGGCTCCGGCCAAGCCGAAGAACTTTCCGAATGAGCGTAAAATGCACAATCCTTTATCTTGGCCGACTTGATTGGCGACGCTGTGGGTGGGGACTACGTCGGCGAATGCTTCGTCTACAATCACAAGACCTCCGCGTTCGGCAAAAGCGACGCCCAGAGCCGTTAATGCTTCCGGAGTGAAAAGGCGCCCGTCGGGGTTGTTGGGGTGGACCACGATGACGGTCGATAAAGCGTTGTTATCGATTTCATCTGGAGTTGGCAGTCTTGAAAGAGAGAGCGTTTCCCATCCGGCGCGACGACGGCATAAAGCGTGTTCGGCGTAAGTTGGCTCTAACACGCCGACGCGACCGGGAGACGAGAGACTCGGCAATAGCTGAATGAGCGCTTGCGAACCGGGGGCGGCGGCCACATGAGACGAATCGGGCGCTCCATAATAAGAGGTTGCTGCTTCGATGAGGTCGTGGAGTGCTGAGGTTTCCGGCAAGCGAGCCCATAAAGAATCTGGAAACTGTTCGATGGGATAGGGCCAAGGGTTGATGCCGGTGGAAAGATCAACCCATGGTTGTTTCGGTCGTCCGAACCGCGCTTCGGCTTGGGTCAACGACCCTCCGTGATCTAAAATCGGTCCCATTTTTGTCCTTGCGCATAAAATAAAACGAACCATTGAATTAAAATGGTCCAGGGACGGAGTTCCTGGTTGTGGAGGGATCACAAGGGGGGAGCGCTTCTTCCCTTATTCAGAAGCGATCTTCTTCTGGAATTGTTTGTGTGTAAAGTTTGCAGTATCCCTAGAATATTCTTCAGCCATGGATCGGCGACGATTGTTTTTATTGTGGGGGATGGGTGTATTTGTTGCGACTCGGTGTTGGAAGGTTTTGGCGGGATTGAGATCGGCGAATGATTAGTCTGTGGACCTTAACGGCCTTTAATTTCTTGAAATAAAAACTAAAAGAGTCCAGGGACTGCGTTTTTGGTCGCCGGGAATTACAAAGGGAGAAACGCTCTCCCCTTATTGGCGAAGCGATATTCTCTTGAAATTGTTTATCTGTATAGACCTGCGATAAATTTATATAGAGCCGTCATAAATTTATCAGATCGTCAACAAAGGCAAACGATTTCAGAGGAGGATCGCTTCGCGAATAAGGAGGGCGCTTCTCCCTTATGATTCCCGGCGACCAGGAGCGCAGTCCCTGGACCCCTTCAACTTGATTTGGGCAAAAACCCTATATGAAAAAGAGCTACACTCTGCTTCCTTGAGAGCGCGAAAACCGTGCGGCCTCCCTGAATTGAAATGGCCCTTACACTTCTGGTTGTCACAAACTCCAAGTCATGGTTTCCAAAGGCCTCCCGGCCTTTGGTGGGTCGAGGGCGAAGCCCCGATTCCTTGCCGGGTTTTTTCGGATTCTCAATCGGACAGAGTATATATGAAAAAGAGGGGGAGCTTCCCCCTCTTTATTCACGCCTTATTCACAATCGTTATGAAATTCGGGCGGCGACGTAGGAGCCCGGCGCATCTTCGAGGGTTGGCAGCTCCCCTGATCCTGGGACTCTCGCCGGAACTTTCTCGGCGCTCAGTTCAGTGACCCAACGCGCCCACTCCGGCCACCAAGAGCCCGGCTCTTGCTTGGCGCCTTGGAGCCAAGCCGCAGGATCTTTGGGAAGCTTGGGGTTGGTCCAATAGTGGTACTTCTGAGCGGCGGGAGGATTGATCACGCCCGCAATGTGGCCGGAGGCGGCCAACACGAATTTGATCGGTCCGGAGAAGATTTGGGTTGCGGCGTAGGTGGATGTCCACGGCGCAATGTGATCTTCGCGGGTCGACAAGAAGAAGGAGGGCGTTTTGACGCGGGAGAGATCGATGGGCACGCCACACAAAGAAATTCCACCCGGCTTCACCAACATGTTCTTTTGATACATGTTGCGGAGGTAGAAGCTGTGCATTGCGGCGGGCATGCGGGTGGAGTCGCTGTTCCAGTAGAGGAGATCAAACGGGAACGGATCCTTGCCCAAGAGGTAGTTGTTGATCACGAACGACCAGATGAGATCGTTTGCGCGCAACATGTTGAACGTCGTCGCCATCTGGCTGGCGTCGAGATATCCCTTCTCGCTCATCTTCTTTTCGAGCATTGAAATCTGCTCTTCGTCGATGAACACCGAGAGTTCACCCGCGTCGGTGAAGTCGGTCATGGTGGTGAAGAAGGTGGCGCTCTTGATTCGGTCGTCGCCTTTGCTGTCCATGTAGGACAAGGTCGAGGCCAAGAGGGTTCCGCCGAGACAGTAGCCGATGGCGCTGACGTCGGATTCGCCGGTGGCTTTCTTGATGAGATCGAGGGCGGCGAGAGGCCCTTCGATCATGTAGTCTTCGAAAGTCTTGTTGGCGAGTTTTTCGTCGGGGTTGACCCAAGAAATGACGAAAACGGTGAATCCCTGATCGACCATCCACTTAATGAGCGAGTTTTTCTCGCGGAGGTCCATGATGTAGTATTTGTTGATCCAGGGCGGGACCACCATGACCGGACGTTTATAGACATCCGGAGTCGTGGGGCTGAATTGAACCAACTGCATCAGGTCGTTTTGGGCGAGCACCTTGCCGGGGGTGCAAGCGATGTTTTTGCCGACCTTGAAAGCGTTGTAGTCGGTCATGCTGATTCGGAGTTCGCCTTTTCCGCGCTCCAAATCCTTCAACATGTTTTCGAGACCCTTGATCAGGTTCTCGCCGCCCGACTCGAGCGTGGCGCGGAGCACTTCGGGATTGGTCATCACGAAGTTGCTGGGAGCCATGGCGTCGACGAATTGCCGCGTGTAGAACTCGACTTTGCGCGCGGTGCGCTCGTCCATGCCGTCGACATTGCGCACGGTCTGTTGCAGCCAACGCGCGGCCAACAGATACGATTGCTTGATGTAATCGAAGAGGGAGTTTTCGTCCCACGCCGTGTCTTTAAAGCGGCGATCTTCTTTTTCCGGAGCAATAACGGGCTCGGGGGCTTGGCCGAGCAAGCGTTGCGTCGTCCGTTGCCACAGGGTCATGTAGTCGTGCCACAACGACATCTGAGCCTGCATCAACTTGGCCGGATCCGCCATCATCCTGGTGGTCATTTCCAGGAACGCGTTGCCGATGTTGAGAGGGTCGGGCGAACCGCCGCGCATGCCCTCAGCAGCCTGACGGGTCAAGAATTCCGTTACAAGCCGTTGGCTCTGTTCAGCAATTCGGGCCATTGCCCGAGACATTTCAACCGGATCGGGTAGCTTCACTTCAGGCCCCTGCTTTTCGGCCATGGTACGGTCCTTTTATCGCGTTTCAAACCAAGAACGAGGCGATTCTATGCCAAATCGCTTCCAAGCCAAGTCGCTCCCAAACCGGAGCGCGCCCAGACGAGGGCGCGGTGGAATGGCTTGGAGGCGCGCCGTGTGTTTGTCGTGTTGTGAACGGCGCTGCGGCTTTTGTAAACAACGATGCGCGTCTCCCCCTTCACAACACCGTCGCGCCAGCGCGGCAACATCATTGCGCTTCGCTCTTCCGGCGCCCCCCGGCAAACCGGGCGCTTGATGTTCCAAGCTCTCTTCATGCTTCCTTCATACAACACGCGCGTGATTTTTTCATCTTCTGAATTTTAGGGCTTGAGGCGCGCGGACGACAAGACAGAAATCGAAAACAAAGATACAAAGATGATGGTGGAGACAATGGATGGTCGAAAGCGCGATCGGAAACCAAGTCTGCGCCGAACCTCATCGCGTTCTTTTTGTGGCGCGGCGTGTGGAGGCGTGAGTTGCGTGTGGCTGCGGGAGTGACGGCGGTGGTCTATGCAGGGCTCTTTTCGAGGTTGGCCGGGGAGCGCGGTCGGAGAGTTTTTTCGTTGGCGATCAAGCGGTTTAGGGCCGCGAGTCGCTTTGGGGCGAGCTTTGCGGTTCTGGTCGCGTGCGGCGCTGCGAGCGGGTGCGGCGACGAGGCTTTGGATCGCGGAATGACGTTCGGTTATCTTTATGAGCATACGATTGGGACGCCGACGATCGCCGCGCCGTCACCTCCTTCGCCGGTTCGACGCATGAGCGAACAGAATCCGGCATGGCCGACGTTCGATTCGATGCCGACTCGTCCCGATCGTCCTCCCACGCTTTCGGAGTACAAGGAAGAGGTTGCGCGCTTAACGGAAATCCAGCAGCAAGGACGTTTGGCGGACGAACTGTTGCGAGAGATTGCGCCCCCGCCCCCTGATCCGGCGAAAATGGCTGATCCGGCGAAACCGGCGAAACCGGATTTGGCCAAAACGGGCGCCTCCAAGGTGGGGAGCGTGAAAACCGAAAAAACCAAAGTCGAGGAAAAAGAAACGAGGCAGGTTAAGGTCGATTCGAAGGCCCCGTCCATGATTCCTGCAAAACCTTGATTTTTGAAATATTTCTTAGGATTCGGCTCTCCTTAATAAAAATTGGATGGGGGCAGGAACACGGTCTCTGGATCCGTCTAATTTGTTCTTTGCCTTTTTCTTGCCTTTCTTTTGTCTTTCCCTTGCCTCTCTCTGTCGGTCGAATGTGCGCATGCCCTCAAAGGCCGAAATTATTTCACGCTCTTTTCAGGTGATCGAGGCGTTCGTTCCGGAATTCGTTTCGGTAAAAAAAACGGGCACAAAATTTCCTCGATTATTGTCGACAGGAGCGGTACAACAAGAGGCCCAGTCCGTGTCGGGCCCGCGGCCCCAGGCTCCGGAGCAGTTATGAGCGATTCCGAATTTCACCGCATCAAGCGTCTTCCGCCTTACGTCTTCGCTGAAGTCAACGCCATGAAAGCGCGCGCTCGCGCCGCAGGCGACGACATCATCGATCTCGGGATGGGCAACCCTGATTTGCCGACGCCGCAACACATCGTCGACAAGATGATCGAAGCGGTGCAAAATCCCAAGGCGCATCGTTATTCCATGTCGCGCGGCATTCCCGGCCTTCGTCGCGCTCTGGCCGGTTATTACCAGCGTCGATTTAACGTCACGCTTGATCCGGAAAACGAAGTCGTCGTCACCATTGGGTCCAAGGAAGGCTTGGCCAATCTGGCGCAGGCGATCACCGGGCCCGGCGACATTGTGTTGGTGCCCAACCCCAGCTATCCGATTCATCCGTTCGGCTTCATTCTCGCCGGAGCGGCGATTCGCCATATGCCGATCGGTCGCGACTTCTCGTTCTTGGAGCATCTGGATCGCGCCGTCAAACACAGCGTGCCGAAGCCGATCGCGTTGGTGCTCAACTATCCCTCCAATCCCACCGCCGAGGTGGTGGACCTTAATTTTTATCGTCCCGTGGTTGAGTTCTGTCGCAAACACGGCGTTTACATTCTTTCCGATCTCGCTTACTCCGAGATTTTCTTCGAAGGTCCGCCGCCGCCCTCGATCTTGGAAATCCCTGAAGCGCGCGAAATCGCCGTCGAATTCACCTCGATGAGCAAGACCTACAGTATGCCCGGTTGGCGCATCGGTTTTGCGGCGGGAAATCGAAAGCTGATCTCGGCTTTGAGTCGAATCAAGAGCTACCTGGATTACGGCGCCTTCACTCCGATTCAAGTCGCGGCGGCCGCAGCGCTTAACGGGCCGCAGGATTGCGTCGCCGAGGCGCGCGCCATATACAAGCAACGTCGAGACGTTCTGATTGATGGTCTGGCCGTTGCGGGATGGCGCGTGCCGTCTCCGCCCGCGACCATGTTTGCTTGGGCTCCGATTCCGCCGCAGTTCGTTCACCTTGGATCGTTAGAGTTCTCGAAGCTTCTGTTGTCCGGGGCCAAGGTGGCGGTCGCGCCGGGAATCGGCTTTGGTGAATATGGCGACGGCCATGTGCGTTTGGCTCTGGTGGAAAACGTTCAGCGCATTCGCCAAGCCTGTCGCAACATCAAGCAATTCTTCGCCAGCAGCGCCGTGGCTGCCGCCTCTGTCGAAGAGCGCAGTGAGGAGCGAACCTGAATCCGTAAAAGTCTGGACCGAGACGGTGTCGTGGCGGCGCGGTCGGGGGGGAGGCTGACGGGTTTTAAAAGTTTTTTTTCAGAGCCAAGAGCGGCTGTCGTTGCGGTGAAAAAGGACCGGCGCGTGCAACATCGCGAGGCGTGGTTGCCGAAAGCAAGCTAAGGCTCAAGAGATGAGTAAGATTGATGAGTGATGCATTAAAAATTGGCGTCGCCGGGCTCGGGACGGTTGGCGGGGGCGTGGTTCGTCTTCTGAAGGCGCAAGCCGACGTTCTGGCCGAGCGATGCGGTCGTAAGTTGGTCGTGACGGCGGTCAGCGCCCGTGACCGCTTCCGTGATCGCGGAGTCGATCTGTCGGATTTGCGTTGGTGTGACGATCCCGTTGCGTTGGCCGCCGATTCCTCTCTGGATGTCGTGGTGGAGTTGATTGGCGGTTCCGAAGGGCCCGCCCGCATCGTTTGTGAAACGGCTCTGTCCGGCGGTCGGCATGTCGTCACCGCGAATAAAGCGCTTCTGGCGCATCACGGTTCGGCTTTGGCGCGTTCCGCCGAAGAGAAAGGCGTGATCTTGGCCTTTGAAGCGGCGGTGGCGGGCGGAATTCCGGTCATCAAAGGGTTGCGCGAGGGGTTGGCGGCGAATCGAGTGTCTGAAATTCACGGCATTCTGAACGGCACTTGCAACTATATCCTTTCTCAAATGCGCGTCACGGGACGTGATTTCGGCGAAGTTTTGGCCGAGGCGCAAAAGCTTGGCTATGCCGAGGCGGATCCGAGCTTCGACATTGATGGCGTCGATGCGGCTCATAAACTGTCGATTCTCACGGCGGTCGCGTTCGGAACGCCGGTGACGTTCACTCCCGCCAATGTCGAGGGAATACGTCACGTTTCGGCGCAAGACATCGCTTACGCCGATCAACTTGGTTATCGTATTAAATTGCTTGGGATCGCGCGCCGCTCGGCGGATCGTTTGGAGCAGCGCGTGCATCCTTGCTTGGTGCCGAAAGCCTCTCCGATTGCCGGCGTTGAGGATGTTTTCAACGCCGTGGTTGCGGAAGGCGACTTTGTTGAGCGCGTCACCTTTGTTGGGCGTGGCGCAGGCGCCGGGCCGACGGCTTCAGCGGTGGCGGCGGATCTGGTTGATATCGCTCTTAACCGCCGCACCCCGACTTTTGGCGTGCCGGTTGATCGTTTGGACGCTCGCTCGGTTGCTCCGATGTCTGCGCGTTGCGGCGCCTATTATGTGCGTCTGATGGTGCGTGACGAGGTCGGCGTGTTGGCTCGAATTGCGGGCGCACTGGCCGACGTCGGAGTCTCCATCGCCAAGTTCTTCCAAGATCAGAGAGCCCCCGGAGAGACGGTGCCTGTGGTGTTGACCACTCATGACGCCGATGAGGCCTCAATGTTGCGGGCGCTGGATCAAATCAAAGCTTTGGACTCCGTCAAAGAAACGCGGATGATTCGAATCGAGGCGTTTTAGAACTCTCGGCGTTTGGGCGGATTGAGCGTAACCTATGGACCTAAAGCTTCGGTGGCCGACTCCCGACGACATCGAGCGACGAAAGGGACACGCATGACTCTGGAAATTGTCGATCTGACCACCATGGGCCGTAATTTGGCTCTGGAGGCTGTGCGCGTGACGGAAGCCGCTGCTTTGTCTGCCTCTTTGTTGGTGGGGCGCGGCGATGAAAAAGCCGCCGATCAAGCCGCCGTCGACGCCATGCGCCGCGCGTTGAACGTCTTAAACATTAATGGGACCGTGGTGATTGGAGAAGGCGAGCGTGATGAAGCTCCGATGCTGTATATCGGAGAGAAAGTCGGCGCCGGGCATGGTCCGAAAATTGATATCGCCCTCGATCCGTTAGAGGGGACCACCATCACCGCCAAGGGGGGGGGCCAACGCTTTGGCGGTGATCGCTTTCGCCGAGGCCGGCGGTTTTCTGAACGCGCCCGACGTCTATATGGACAAGATCGCCATAGGCCCCGGATTGCCTAAAGGCGTGGTTGATCTGGATGAAAGACCTGAAAACAATCTGAAGGCTCTCGCCAAGGCCAAGGGCGCTGAGGTCTCCGATCTTTTGGTGTGCATCTTGGATCGGCCGCGTCATGCCGAGTTGATTGCTCGCGTTCGCGAAACCGGCGCTAGAATTATGCTGATTAGCGACGGCGACGTCAGCGCCGTGATCGCCACCACTCAGCCCGAAAGCGGCGTCGATATGTATGTCGGTTCCGGCGGAGCCCCTGAAGGCGTGTTGGCCGCCGCCGCGCTGCGCTGTATTGGCGGCCAGATGCAAGGACGGTTGCTGTTTCGCAATGAAGACGAAAAACAACGGGCGTATCGGCTTGGCGTCACGGACTTGAACCACAAGTATGCTTTGACGGAGTTGGCGAGTGGTCGTGACGTGATGTTTGCTGCGACCGGCGTGACGTCGGGGAATTTGTTGCGCGGAGTTCGTCGATTCGCCGGGGGGGCGACGACGCACTCCGTGGTGATGCGTTCTTTGACCGGGACTGTGCGCTATATCGAATCTCAGCACCGTTTTACCCGGGCGAGTTAGGACGTCAGGCCGGAGGATGGCCGATGTGTTAAGAAAACTACACATTAACGCACAGAAAGAACAATAAACGAGAAGGCTCCAGGAACTCAGTCCCTGGACCTTTTCGTTTTTATTAAGCCGATACAATACAGAAACGGACATGACTCGCATCAGCCGTTACCTTTTTCGAAATTTGTTGGTGGCGACGATTCTCTCGACCTCGGCGCTGACCTTGACGATTTGGATCACCCAGTCGTTGCGGATGATCGAGTTCGTCATCAATGCGGGCGCTCCGTTTTTGGTGTTCCTGTATCTTATGGCGCTTTCGGTTCCGACCTTCTTGGGCGTGGTGATGCCGATCGCTTTGGTGGGCGCTCTTCTTTTCACTTACAACCGCTTCAGCGCCGATAGCGAGCTGGTGGTGATGCGTGCGGTCGGTTTGGGATCGTGGCGCTTGTCGTATCCGGCTTTGACGCTGGCGTTTATGGTGATGAGTGCGGTTCTGATTCTGAATCTCTATGTCAGTCCCTACGCCAACCGTGAGTTGGTGCGGATGCAGTACGCCGTAAAACATGAATACGCCTCGGTTTTGATTCGCGAAGGCGCTTTCAACAATATTTCCGATAAATTGACCGTCTATTTGCGCAGCCGCAACGACAAGGGCGAAATGCAAGGGCTGTTGGTTCACGACATTCGTTTGCCGGGAAAAGCCGTGACTATTATGGCCGAACGCGGTCTGATGGTTGATACGGAGGGTGGCGTTCGTATGGCTATGATCAACGGTTTGAGACAAGAACTCACTCTGGCCACCGGGCGTCTTTCTGAACTCTATTTCGAATCGTATGTCTTGGAATTTCAACTCTTCGATGACAAATCCAGCGATCGATGGCCCGATGCGCGAGAGCGCTCTTTAGCTGAGCTGATCAATCCTCCCAACGAGGTTAAGCGCAATCCCGACATGCTCCGTCAATTCGCGGCAGAAATGCACACACGCTTCTCGACCCCGCTGTTGGTCATCGCTTATACCATGATCAGCCTCGCCTCTTTGTTGTGCGGCGAGCATAATCGGCGTGGTCAAGGGATGCGTTTGATCGTTGCCATCGGTTTGGTCATTGTTATGCAGAGCCTGTCCATTGGGCTTTCGGGCGTCGCCAATAAAACTTCTTTGGCTATTCCTGCGCTCTATCTGTTTAACACTTTACCGATTTTGCCCGCTGGTTGGATGTTGTCCCGTCGTTAAACCGGCTCTTCGCCTTCATCACCAAAGAGCCGATCAGCCCGTGCGCGGCCCTTCGAAACTTTCCAAAACGATAGCGGCTCGCTGAAAATGGAATCGATCTGATGAGCAACAGCGCTGCAAGCAGCCTTCTTCCTCTTTCCGAAACCGGTCAAGCGACCGTCGCCGGCATGGCGAGCGCAATTCGCGTCTTGACGGCGGACGCCATTGAAAAGGCCAAGTCGGGACATCCCGGCATGCCCATGGGCTTCGCCGACGTCGCAACCACGCTTTTTACGCGCTTTTTGAAGTTCGACGCTTCGGCGCCAGAGTGGCCGGATCGCGATCGGTTTGTGTTGTCTGCCGGTCACGGTTCGATGTTGTTGTACGCATTGCTCCATCTCACCGGCTATCCCGGCATGGAGATCGAGCAGATCATCAATTTCCGTCAACTCGGCAGCCGCACCCCCGGGCATCCGGAGTTCGGAGCCGCTCCCGGCATTGAAACCACCACGGGGCCTCTGGGGCAGGGGCTGGCCACTGCCGTTGGAATGGCGCTGGCGGAGCGGATGCTCGCCGCCCAATTCGGCGACGGCGTTGTCAACCATTACACCTACGTCGCCGCCGGAGACGGCTGCTTGATGGAGGGCATCAGTCATGAAGCGATTTCGTTGGCCGGACATTTGCGGCTTAATAAACTGATCGTGTTGTGGGACGACAACCGAATCACCATCGATGGCCCTACCGACGTTGCGGTTTCCGACGATCAACAAACCCGGTTCCGTGCTTGTGGCTGGAGCGTCTTCGCATGTGACGGTCATGATCCAGAGGATATTGCTCAGGCGATCGAAGTTGCGCGGCGCAGCGATCGCCCCTCGTTGATCGCGTGTCGAACCACTATTGGTCAAGGGGCTCCCACCAAGGCCGGTTCGGAGAAAACTCACGGCGCGCCGTTGGGAGCGGATGAAATCGCTGCAATGCGGCAGAAACTTGGCTGGACCTGGGGAGCCTTCGAGATTCCCGAGCCGATTCTCTCCGCTTGGCGCGCCGCAGGGCAGCGCGGCAAGGCCGATCGTCAGGCCTGGGAGCAACGCTTGCAGGCTTTGGATGCGGCTCAGGGCTCCGAATTCCGGCGGTTGCAAGAGGGTCGGTTGCCGGAAGGTTGGACCGACGCCATCAATGCTTTTAAGAAAAACATCAGCGCCAAGGGGCCGAAAGTCGCCACTCGTAAGGCGTCTCAGGACGTCCTTGAGGTTTTGGCTCCTGTAATTCCTGAATTGGTCGGTGGTTCGGCTGATTTGACACATTCGAATCTCACCATCGCCAAAGTCCAAAAGCCGGTGAAGCCCGGAGATTTCTCTGGTCGCCATGTTCATTACGGCGTCCGAGAGTTCGCCATGGCCGCCATCATGAACGGCATGTCGCTTCATCGCGGCGTTATCCCTTATGGCGGAACCTTTTTGGTTTTTGCCGATTATATGGCCAACGCGATTCGCCTTTCGGCGTTGCTCGAAACGCGCGTTATTTATGTGCTTACGCACGACTCGATTGGTTTAGGCGAAGATGGGCCAACTCACCAGCCCATTGAGCAATTGCCGCATTTGCGGGCTTTACCGCGTTTGCGCGTTTTTCGTCCTGCTGACGCGGTGGAAACCGCAGAGTGTTGGGCTTTGGCTGTTGCGAACGACAAGGGGCCTAGTGCTTTGGCTTTGTCGCGCCAGAATCTTCCGACAGTTCGCACTCAGCACACAGAAGAGAACTTGTGCGCGCGTGGTGGTTATGTTTTGGCCGAGGCCGAGGGCGTGCGGCGGGTGACTTTGATCGCTACCGGGTCGGAAATTGAACTTGCGATGAAAGCTCGTGAGTCTCTGCATAAAGAAAATGTGGGAACGGCGGTCGTTTCTTTGCCGTGCTGGGAGTTGTTCGATGCGCAACCTGTTGCTTATCGGGCTCAAGTATTGGGGCAAGGGACTGTGCGGGTGGCTGTGGAAGCTGCGAGTCCATTTGGTTGGGAGCGTTATGTTGGAGAGAATGGAGCGATTATCGGTATGCCGGGCTTTGGGGCTTCGGCGCCTGCGGATAAGCTTTACGCCCATTTTGGCATAACTGTTCAAGCAATTCTTAGCGCCGTTAAAGAAAGACTGAGTTAAAATTAGATGGGTCCAGGGACTGTGTTCCTGGTCGTGGGGGGATTATAAGGGGGGGAGCGAAAGCCCCCCCTTATTCGCGAAGCGATTTTCCCCTGGAATTGTGATCATTTTTGGCTCAGTTCACGTTAGAGATAGGCGCGCGCCTTTCGGAGTCTTAATAATTCTGAATTGACTATTGTTTTTTTATTCCAGTCTTTGTTTTATTCTTTATTCCGGTCTTTATTCTGGTCCTTGTTCTGGTGGGAGAGAGGAAATGGTTAAAATTGCGCCTTCAATTCTATCTGCGGATTTTGCGCGTTTGGGCGAAGAAGTGCGCGCGATCGATGTCGCAGGGTGTGATTACATCCATATCGATGTTATGGATGGCCATTTTGTTCCCAACATCACGATTGGTCCGGCGGTGGTGAAAGCCTTACGCCCTCATACACAAAAAATCTTTGACGTCCACCTCATGATTGACCCGGTGGACCCTTATCTGGAGGCGTTTGCTGCGGCGGGGAGTGACATCATCACCATTCATGTCGAGGCCGGTTATCACGTTGACCGCTCGCTGCAAGTGATTCGTGGTTTGGGTAAAAAGGCCGGAGTTTCTTTGAATCCCGGAACGCTTGAATCAAGTGTTGAGTACTTGCTTGATAAACTGGACTTGATTTTGGTGATGTCGGTCAATCCCGGATTTGGTGGTCAAAGTTTTATTTCGGCCCAAGTCGAGAAAGTGCGTCGTCTGCGCGCCATGATCGGTGATCGGCCAATTGAGTTGGAAGTCGATGGCGGCGTAACGCCTCTTAACGTGCAAGCATTGATCGATGCGGGCGCCAATGTTTTGGTTGCGGGCAATGCTGTGTTCAAAGGTGACTACGCAACCAATATTGCGGCGTTAAGAGGGCGGTAGAACTCCGTTATGCTGTTCGTGAAACCACTCCGGAGCGCCACGTTGGGTCCAGCGGGCTTTTGCGCCATCGAGTCGCCATTTTGTGTTGAGGTAATCGCGATAGGCTTGGAAAACCGGGCGGTTGGTGAAATCTAAGCCAAGTGTGGCGTTGCGAGCGGAGTTTTGAAACTCTTGCGGTTCGTTCTCAAAGGGAACAGGCGTTTTTCCGGACTGTTTGGCGAATTCGGCTGTGGCTACGGCGGTTTTGTGAATCTTGCCGAAGCGGAATGTGTACTCTTGCGCCAGTGCGTTGAAGTGCTGTTGTGTCCATGCAATGTGAACGAGAGAGCGACAAACCCATTTCGTCACCGGATGGTTGATATGAGTCGTTTTATAGGGGCCATATCCTGCTGTGCTGAGCAATTGTGCGGTTTCTAGCACGCCTTTGATCAGACGGCGGTCGTCAAGGGCTTGAGCGCAAGCGATTGGGTCCGGCGAGGTGACGAATAGGTTCATTTTAAACCCTGGACCCGTTTATTTCCGGCTCTACGAGACTGTTGCAAGACCAAAATGCAAGAGCAAAAATCTTGCAACAGGATTCCTCTACACTATACTCCGTCCAATCAAGAATTTGAAAAAGAAAACGTCCAAAGGAATCGGGGCTCCGCCCTCGACCCGCCAAAGGCCGGGAGGCCTTTGGAAACCATGACTTGGAGCTTGTGACGACCGGAGGAGAGTGGGCCGTTTTAATTCGGAGAAGCCGCATGATTCTCGAGTTTTCAATCGAACGGGGCATACATTCAAAGCTAAATTGGGATGCGGATAATAGCGCGTAATCCACCTTGAGGGTTGTCGTCTAAGGTAATTTCTCCGCCGTGACCTCGCACCACATCACGCGCGACCGCCAATCCTAATCCCGCTCCGCCGGTTTCCGGATTTCTTGACGTGTCTAACCGAAAAAACGGCTTAAAAACATCCTCCCGATGCGCCGCCGGAATTCCTGGTCCGTCATCGTCGATCACGATTTCAATCATTGAGGGATATTGCTGCGCTCGAACCCACACGTGGGAGGCATGTCGTCTTGCGTTCGCAATTAAATTCACCAAAGCGCGACGAAATGCGCTCGCGCGCAAGGGCAACACCATTGAAGGAGTCGTCGTAAGCGTCACGGTCGCTCCGGCGCGTCGTTCGTTGTTTGCCACCTCGAAAAGCAACCGTCCGAGGTCTGTCGGGCGGACTTGTTCCGATCCCTCGCCACGAGCAAACGCTAAGTAACCATCGATCATGCCTTCCATTTCGGTCACGTCCGAGCGCAGTTCTTCGATGTCCGGCCCGTCTCCCAAGAGCGCCAGTTGTAGCTTCATGCGCGTTAAAGGTGTGCGAAGGTCGTGGCTTACTCCCGCAAGCATTTCGGTGCGTTGGCTGATTTGGCGCTGAATGCGGGCTCGCATCACCAGAAAGGCTGCTGCGGCTTGGCGCACTTCGGTGGCGCCTTCCAGCTTGAAGTGAGGCACGTCGCGGCCTTTGCCTAGACTGTCGGCGGCAATCGCCAGTCGGCGGATCGGACGAATTTGGTTTCTCATAAAAACAATTGCAATTGTAAACAAAACCAGAGAGCTACCAATCATCCATAGAATGAATATAAAATTTGTCGGACTATAGAGGCGTCGCTCCGGCGAAAGAATCTGAACTACGCGCGCAGTCCCATCTTTGGATAAGCCGGGGACCAAAACACGAATCTCATACCATTCCGGCATAAAGTTGGATTTTATGTGGAAGGGGAGACGGGCTTGTTGGGTCAAAGCGTTTGCTAGGATGCGCGGAAGAGTTCCTTCAATTGGCGCGTCTTTCTCGGGCAGATCCGTATCGGGCAGAATGCGTACTTGGATGTCGGTGGCGCGCTCGGTGAGAGCCATCGTTAGAGATTGAGAAACAGGATCTGGAGCGTTTTGAAGCTGGCCGATCGCTAAAGTAATTTCTCCCGCCACGCCGAACGCTAAGCGTTTGGTGATGGTTTCCCAATGGCGGTCATAGAAAATCCATGTAGCCATGGTTTGGGCTAAAATCACGGGAGTGACGATAATCAATAGGGAGCGACCGAATAATGTGCGTGGCAGAACCTTCTTCAGCAGGCGCCGAAATCGATAGGGCGATGTGTGGGGAAGGTCGTCGTCGTCGTCAGGGATGCGGGTTTCAGGCATGACAGGGAATCAAAGAGAGGCGGAGGATGGCACAATTACATTAAAAATTAGACGGGTCCAGGCAATTGTCGGTTTGGATCAAGGCGATCGGGTGGTTATTTTGCTTCCGTGTTTCCAAACGCCTTCCGGCCTCTGGCGGGGCTTGGGCAGAGTTCTGACCTTTCTTGTCCCCGCATTTTTCCGGATTTTCAAGTGAACGAAGTATATTATCGTTTTTTCTGGACAATTTCGAAGTTGTTTCCCAAAGAAAACATGGTGGGAGATTGTTCTTCGTTGGTGTATTTGGAGGCAATCGCAGGGACTGTCTGGACAGCATAGGAAAGGACGTCTTTTGCTCGGATCAATTTTTCGGATGGCGGGGTTGCTTTCCCGTTAAGCCCTTCCAAAAGAGCGTAAGTAAAGACTCCATGTCCAAGTTGAGTGAGTTCGACAGCGAATTGATCTTTGTCGGTGGCGGCGAGGACATGGATTCCGGCCGAGTTCCCGATACGGTGAAGGTCTTTTCGGTCGGCGTCAGCGGCGAAAGCTTGGTTTATGCCTCCGGACTTGCAGGCGTCGATCAGTAAGATCACACGTTGAGCGCTCATCTTCACGATCGAATCTATTATTATGCGAGAGGACAAACTAGAAGATTGGATTGCCTCAATAGATTTAGCTTTGGCTAAGTCAAAGTCCGTGGGTAAGAAATACCAAGTTCCTTTGACGTTTTCACCATGACCGGCAAAGTAAATCAGAATCGTGTCTTCTGATTTTGTGTTTTGCAGAACGGTGAATTGATCCAAGATGGCGGCTCGCGTGGCGGCGCGATCAAACAGAGGGTGGATTTCTACTTTGGAGAATCCATGATTGTTCTGTTTTTGAACCCAGTCGAGAAGCCCCTTGGCGTCGGCGACCGCGTAGTTGAGCGTCATTTCAGGGCTGGTGTATTGGTTGACTCCGACCACCAGGAAATGGAGCGTGGGTTTTGCCGACGCCGAAGTGACGTTGACCGTCAGCGTTGCAGATTTTCCTTCGATGCGGGTGTCGCTGAAGGCGCGGGCTCGGAATTGATTTTCACCGCCGATGAGGTTGACTTGGAACGTAACGATGCGTTTGCGATCGACTCGTTGTTCTCCTGTGGCGGTTCGAGAAGAAACGGATTTTCCATTATGGAGCAATTGGACGGAAGAGACGCCTCCGCCTTGGTCTTCGGCGGCGATGGTGATGGTCGTGGGTCCGGGAACGGCGACCGTCGTTCCCGACGCCACCGTCAGAGTGACGTAAGGCGGCGTTCCGACGCCTTTTTCCACCGGAGCGGCTCCGGTGGTCAGCAAGGATTTAGGGGCGTTGAGCGCTTTGGCGAAGAGGCCCGGTTCATAATAGGGATCGGAGAAATTGCTGACGTCATAAGAATCATGCTCGGCTTTCCAGGAGAGATTTTGCAATCCCTCTTCGTTGCCGTCGAAACGCCCGTCGGGGTCCGTGGCCGACCAACCGCTTTTTGTCAGGATCATTTGCGCCAATAAACGTCCGGATTCGGAATCCCACGCGCGGACTTGTCCGTCTGCGCCGCCGGAGAGAGGCGCGCCGCTGGGCGCCAGGGCGATCGTGCTGATGCGGTTGGAGTCGCGAATTTTTCCGAGCGGAGCGCCGTCAGGCGACCATAACCGGGCTTCGGCGCCGCCGGTGATGGAGATGATGGCGCCGTTTTGACCGATGTTCATGCCGGTGATGGGAGCGTCTTCGGCTTTCCATGATTTCAAAGGCGCTCCGGTGGAGGCGGACCACACATGGATCATGCCGCTGGCGGTTGCTCCGATGATGCGTTCTTCATCGAGGAATGAGATTGCAGTGAGTGGCGCTGTGGGAGCGTTGGGCGGTGGAGCGAGCGTGGATTGAGGCGCGCCGTTGGGGATTGTCCAGACGCGGGCGGAGCCGTCGCGAGAGGCTGCGGCGAGCTGCTTGCCGGTGGGGCTGAAGGCAAGAGCGGTTACGGGGGCGTTGAGTCCGGCGAAGGAAGACGGCCAGAGGCGGCCTGTTGCTGCGTCCCATAGCCGAACGACGCGGTCGACGCCTCCGGAGGCGACCGTTGCGGCGTTGGGAGCGATTTTGATCGCCGCGACAGGGCCTTGGTGGCCGCGATATTGCCATAGCATGGTGTTTTGCGTGCTGTTCCACAGCACGACTCGACCATCATCGGCTCCGGACGCGATCAAGCGTTGTCTGTCGCCGCCGACGGCGAAGGGGTGGGCGGAGCCGAAAGCGGCGCCGATGGCGATTTGATTGGCTTGACGGCCTTTTTCCATATCCCAGACGCGCGCCACGTTGTCGGCGGAGACAATGGCGAGAAACCGATGATCGGGGCTGGTTTCAAAACGGATGATGGGGCCCGCGCTGTTTTTGATCTGCATGCGGGGGTGCATGATGAGGGGAGCGGGCGTGCGCGGCGCGGAAGAAGCGGTGGTGGTTATGGGGGACGCGAGAGGATTATTCGGCGGGGGTGCGAAAGTTTGGCGCGGTTCGGGGCGAGGGGTGAAGGGTGAGGGGGCGTTTTCAAGCGTTGCGGGAACGTCTTTCGGACAATTGCCGTAGGCGAGGCTGCAATCCCAGCGATAGCCGGGTTGAGTTCCGGTCATCGAGCCGCCGGTGAAGGCGCATCGACACATAACCCCGGCTTGGCAAGTGGTTTGGCCTTTGGATTGCTCCGAGCAGGAGGGGGGTTGTTGCGCCGCTCCATGTTCGGTGAAGAACAAAAGAAACATCAAAGCTAAGAAAATTCTCAACATGACGGTTTCCTTGAGCGGTTAAAAGCGATTTTACGGCGTCAAATTCAGTGGCGTTAGGGAAAAGAGCGTTCTTCTTGAAGCTTATTAAAAAAACATTGATGTCTCCAACGGTTTTCACGAATTCCAAGCTCGCCCGGAACCGTTGGAGGCATTGCCGTATTTTTCAGAGAGCCTCTTAAACGCTTCGAATGGCCCTTTTAAAGAACGCCTGCTCTGATTTTTGTTTCGGGCAACTCTCGACCAAAGCAGCGTTGGTAATACTCGGCGATGGTTGGGCGTTCGACTTCGTCGCATTTATTCAAGAAGGTTACGCGGAAGGCAAAACCTATGTCTTTAAATATTCGAGTGTTCTCCGCCCAAGTGATGACGGTGCGCGGCGACATTACGGTGGAAATGTCGCCGGCGACGAAACCTGCGCGCGTGAGGTCGGCCAAACGCACCATCGCAGAGACGTCTTTGCGTCCGGCGTCGGTGTTGTAGTCGGGAACTTTGGCCAGCACGATTTTTGTTTCGTCGTCGTGCGGCAGGTAGTTAAGCGTGGCGACGATGTTCCAGCGGTCCATCTGGCCTTGATTAATCTGCTGCGTGCCGTGATAGAGGCCGGTGGCGTCTCCGAGTCCGACGGTGTTGGCGGTGGCGAAGAGTCGGAACGAGGGGTGAGGCCGAATCACTTTATTTTGGTCGAGCAAAGTCAATTTGCCTTCGACCTCAAGAATGCGTTGAATTACGAACATCACGTCGGGGCGTCCGGCGTCGTATTCGTCGAAGACCAGGGCGCAGGCGTGTTGCAAGGCCCACGGCAGCATGCCTTCGCGATATTCCGTGACTTGTTTGCCGTCGCGTAGAACGATGGCGTCTTTGCCGATGAGATCGATGCGGCTGATGTGGCTGTCGAGATTGATTCGGATGCACGGCCAGTTGAGGCGTGCGGCGACTTGTTCTATGTGGGTTGATTTTCCGGTGCCGTGATAGCCCTGCACCATGACTCTTCGGTTGTGGGCGAATCCGGCGAGAATGGCCAAAGTGGTGTCGCGGTCAAAGTGGTAGGCGTTGTCTACGTCCGGAACATGTTCGGTGCGCGCGCTGAAGGCGGGAACCTCCATGTCGGACTCGAACTTGAATGTTTCCCGCACGGAAAGCCGCGTGTCTGGAACATGATCGAATGTCGCCGAGCCGGCGGGGGGGGATGATTGAGTCGCCATAATTTTCGTCGTTATTGCATCGTTATTTGATTATTTTCCGGCTTATGGGATTTTGGCCGGGTGCGAGAGAGCCACGTTCGGCGTTTACGTCGGATCAGACTTTGATCCGATTTCGGCCGGGCGCGAGAGAGCCACGTTTCCATCTTAGCGAGGATTGAGGTCGTTTGCCATACATTAAAAACTTAATAATCGCCGAATTTTTATTTAAGTTCCAAAATTCTAATGATATGAAAATCCATCGTCGCCTTGACATTGCGCATAGATTGTTTTGAGCGTGGTGTAGGCTGAGTTTATTTGTTTCAATCGCTCTTCCGCTTGACGATCTCCACCGTTGGCGTCCGGATGGTGCGTTTTGACCAATATCCGATATCGTGCTTTGATTTGAGAAAATTCGACTGGAGGGTGCAGGTCAAGGGCCAGAAACGCCTCGATGATTTGTTCCGTTTGTCGTTTTGCGGGATCGTTGGGCTCTGAGGATGTGGAGGATTGGTCGCTCCGCGCTTTGGAGAAGGGGGCGGCGGAGGCGAAATCGCGGTGGATTCGTTCGCGCAATCGGTTTTCTTGTGTTCTCCACATTCCCAGCGGCCATGTCGGGCGGTTCCAAGTGACGTCTTCGCGGACTCGCTGTTCGATGTCTCGTTGAGACATTCCGACGCAATAATTCCAGGATTTATTATAGTCTCGAACGTGCTCCAGACAGAACCAGTAATACTCCGTCAATAGGAAAGGCGATTTCGGCGCGCGGTGAACGCCGGGGCGTCCGCAATCAGGATGGTCGCAAAATTGTTTCATGGGTTGGTGTTCGCTTTGGCTGCTTTATGGGCGTTTTGAATGATTTTGAATGAATTGATAGCGGCGCCGATGGGCAAAAAAAGGCAAAAAAGAGTGATGCATGTCTCCTAAATAAAAATTAAATAGGTTCAATGTTCGGCGATGAGGAGCGCAGTCGCCAGGCTTGTTTAATTTTTATTCTGGTTGGATTTTTCTTGTCAAATTTATCTTATTCCCTGTATAAATAAGGAGTCTGCGGCCGTTGTTGAGTGGCGCGCAATCAATGTCGGAGAGGTGACGGTCATTCCGATTCTCCGTGATGAGACTGGAGACTGAGCCTAGAGAGTTGCGCCCGGTCAATTAATAGAAGAGGGGAGGCCGAGTTATGGAAGCTTCATCTGTAACCTCAAGTGGCGTTGCTCAGAGTTCTGCGCTACGGTCGAGTGCGTCGCGCTCTCATGGAGTTGATGATCGCGCGCAAGACAAGGTTGAGTTTTCCGCCAGAGCCGACGCCGCCAAGGTTGACGCCGCCGCCCAAAAATCCGATTATAATCAAGAGCGCTCCGCCAACCAGGATCGGGCCCAGGACAAAGCCGACGCCGCCGCTCAAGCAGCGCATGCGGCGCATGCTCAGGCCATTCGGGAGTCTCTGAAGCAAAAGCAGGCTGTTTCCGATGCGGCTTCTCGCCAAGTCGTCGCGCAACAATCCGCTCAGGCTGCGCAGAACGCCGACGGCGCCGTAAGGGCCACGCCGCGCCCCCCTGTTGCTGTCCCTGCGCCGCAGTTGAAAGATGAAGCTGAAGCCTCGGTTGCTGCGGAAGACGCGCCCGCCGTTGAGGAAAACAATCTTGCTCGCCGTCGCGCCTCTGAGAATCGTTCCTCCTCCGATCAAGAGGCGCCTCCTCCGGTCGTTCGGAGGCAAGAAGAACAGCGGGAAGCGCGTCAGAGGAGATTTGAAGACTCTACTGATAATTCCACCGATCGCCGGCAGATCGAAAAAAGCCAAGCCGAACGGACGCAAGACGAGGCTCCGGTTTTTCAGCAACCCTCGTCTCCGGTTCAGGTTGCTCCTTCCGGCGCCAATCCCAATGAAGCTCTCAACATAGATTCGCCGAACGCTTTCGTTGTCAGAAGCGTTTCCGATCAAGCAGGCGAATTGTCCGGCTCTGGTTCCGGTTACGATTGGCAAATCGAGGGAGGGCGCTCTTCTGTTCGTGATTCGTTTGGATCATCTTCTTTCGGCGTGCAAGCGTCCGGGAAGAGCGAACCCATTGTTCTAAAAACAGAGCCGTTCTTTGTTCCCGGCGCCGTTAATACGCCGGTCGTCAGCAGTTTTGCCGGGGCGTCTCTTGGTTACACTGCAAGCGGAGCCATGGGGCCGGCAATGCCGGTGCGCGGCAGTATCGTCAATATTCCGGCGTAAACGGCTGCGGCGCGCGTGGAATCGGTTGGGCTGTTTCTGTCTTTAGGAGATGTCTTTGATTTGCCAAGCTCTCTGCCCCTTGTCAACGTCGTCGAATCTGATGAGCGGGGTAGGCTCTTGCCGGATCGCGGAGGTTTCTTAGGTTCTTCCTGCGGGAAAGATTCGATTGTCGGCGTTGGGTCGTTTATGCGGTTTCGTTGGCCGTTGCGCCGGTTGCGGCGCTGTGTGCGGTTGGAGTGTTCATAAAATTTATTGTTGGTTTTGTTGAGGCGTCCTTCTCTTGCGGTCGTGACAGATTCTGTGAGAATATTTTCGTGACGTTTATTGCGGCGGCGTCTGCGTTTAAACCGTGCGTCTGCACTATCCGATTGGTGACTTGACAATGGCCATTCAGCCGGCCGGGCAATTGTTTGTTTTACGCGAGCCTGAGCTAACCATTGATTGGGCGGCTTCGGAGACGGCGTTGACGTTTTCCTCGTCTCCTGTTTCTCTGGAGGCGGTTTTGTCGTCGACTGCGGTTGCGGCGGTTCGCGCGGCGTGGGAGGCGCTGCCGTCTGGGAACACGCCTCCGGGGCAGACTTTTGTTTTGCCGGAAGCGTCGAAGGCTGCGGCGTTCGCCACGCTTCATCGTTATGACGGCGTGTTGTGTCTTGAAATCGAGCCTGTTTTGCCGCCGGACGCTCCGGAGCGTTTGTTCTCGCGGGTTGATTTTTCATCTTGCCTGGATGTGTGCGCCAAAGCGGCGTCTCAGTTGGAAGCCGCGTCGCAAATTGTGCGCACCGGGGCGGAGGCTGCGGCGGAGATCACTCGCTGTGATCGCGTTATGGTTTGTCGATTTTTGCCGGATCAAAGCATCGAAACCATGGCCGAGGTTCGTCGCCCTTCGGCTATGGCTTTCTTGGGGTTGCGTTTCCCTGCCTCGGACATTCCGGAGGTTGTGCGGCGGCGGCGGCTTTTGACGTCGGCGCGCATGGTCGTCGATGTTGACGCCGCGCCGTTGCCCTTGCGTCGGATTGCTCCGGATCTGGTCGGCGCGTCTCCGCCTAATCTTGATGCGGCGTTGTTGCGCGCTCCATCGTCGGCGCATTGCAGATACCTGCGATTGATGAACGTCAAGGCGTTGCTGTCTGCGTCTTTGGTGGTGGAAGGGCGTTTGTGGGGATTGGCGCTGTGCCACTTTAACTATCCACGCCGCAGCGTTCCGGCGGAGCGCGCGGCGTTGTGCCGTGTCGCGGCGACGTTGAGCGCCAATATCGAGCGTGTCGAACGTCGTGAACGGGAGAGAGCGCAAACTCAGATCGCCTGTCGCTTGCGCGCGGTCGAAGTGATGAGCGCGAAGACCGAGAATTTGGCGCAGGTGTTGTTGAGCGGCGATCCCGGTTTGTTTGATTTGACCGAAATCGAGGGCGTGGCGATTCGAGCCGGTGGCGTTCTGGCGGCTTTTGGCCGAACGCCGAACGTGGCGTGCATTAATCGTTTGTTGGATCGCGCGGTTTCGAGCGTCGCGTCTGAGGTCGGCGTCGCGTCTGAGGTCGGCGTCACGTCTGAGGTCGGCGTCGCGTCTGGAGGCAACGGTCTGTTCGTCCGAAACGGCGACGCCATGGTGTGCGAGTCTATTGTTGCGTTTGATCCCCGGAATATGGCGCCGATGGCAGAGGGCGAATCAGAAGAAGATGCTCTGGGGGGCGTGGCGGGAATGGCGGCGGCGATCGTCAGCCGCTCGCCCGAGGTGGTCATTGCAGGGTTTCGCCAAGAGTCGGTGGCTGAAGTGGTGTGGGCGGGCAATCCTCACCGCCCGACGGCGATCGATGACGTTGCATTGGAGGTTTCGCAAGGACAACCTCTGCGTGTCCTGTCTGAGCGGTGGCGTGAGTGCATTGCAGGGCGATGTGTTCCATGGACGTTGGAGGAAATCGACGCATGGTCGCGCTTGCCGGAGAGTTTGGCGCGCGCGTGCGGAGCCGTCGAGGCCGCTGCGACGCGCATTATGCTGAACTTAAAGGAGCTTGCGTCTCCGGGGCGTTTTTTCAACGCTCTGATGCGGGCGATGATGAGTTTGGGGTCCGGTCCGTTGTTAATTACGGGTGGAGTGGCTGCGGCGTTCGCAGGCTCTTTTACGCGGGCTCCGACCATGATGTCCAACCGGATATTTCGGCAAGCGTTCGGCGTCGCTCCGGGTGAGCTGCTTGGCATGGACATCGGCGCGGTGTTCGAGCGCGTCGGTTTTTTCGGCCTGGATCCGCGAACTCTGAAGCCGGGAGCGTCTGTCGAGGCGACCATCTCTTCCGCCGTAGGCGGCGAGCGTTGTTTCTTAATTCGGTTTCAACCGTTGTTGCGTCTCAGCGCCATGCGGGCGTCCGATGCGCAGCCGGAACAACAGATGTTCGCGTTGTGGTCGTTTGAGGAAATCACGCGATTCCGTCGCACGGAACAAGCCTTGCGGGCGTCGCGTGATCAAGCGGTGGCGTCCAGTCGCGCTAAATCGGAGTTTCTGGCTGCGGTCGGGCACGAGCTGCGCACGCCGCTCAACACTATCATTGGTTTCTCAGAGTTGATGCGTTCTGAACCTTATGGGGCTCTGGGGAGTCGTAAGTACAATGAGTATGTTCATCACATCCAGACTTCCGGCGAGCATCTTTTGGCTGTGATCAGCGATATTTTGGACCTCACCAAGGTTGATGCGTCACGTTATGTGTTGGAAGAACAGGTCATTGATATCGGCGCCGTGATCGGTGAAATCTGCGCCATGGAGCACAATGAAGCCGAGCGCTCCGGCTTGCGCCTGATGGAGGATTTATCCTCGCGCGCGGTGTTGTTGCGCGGAGACGAACGGGCGATTCGGCAAATCCTGTTGAATTTATTGTCGGATTCCTTCAAATTCACTCCATACGGGGGCATGGTGACGTGCCGCACTCTGATGCAATCCAATGGCTCCATCGTCATTGAGGTTCAGGATTCCGGCGAAGGTTTGCCTGAAGACTACTTGAATAAAGTCCTTGATCCTTATGTGCGGCCTCAGCCGACTCTGACCATGTCGGCGGGAGCCTCTTCCTATCACGCTTCCTCCCATCACGCCGTCGCGCGTCGTATGGGCGTCAACGCACTAGGATTGGCTCTGGTTCGGATGTTGGCCGAGCTTCATGACGGTAAAGTCACGCTCTCTAATCAGTCCGGTCGCGGCACGGTGCTTTCGGTGGTTTTCCCGCCTTGGAGAACTGTGCTGCGCCAAGATCAAAGCGGTCCCTGACGTTTTTTAAAAACGCGCAGCGTCCTTTTGTGTCGAAGAATTTCATTCAGCGGTTTCTGAAACATGACATCCAGCATTATTTTGGACATGGCTGCCGCGATTCGGCGCGGCGAACGGCGGCCGTTGGCGCGTGCGATCACGCTGGTCGAATCGACGCGCCTAGATCACCGCGCTCAGGCCGAGGCGCTGTTGGCCGAGCTGTTGCCGGACACTGGGCGGGCCGTGCGGATTGGCGTTTCCGGTGTGCCGGGAGTTGGGAAATCCACTTTCATTGAAGCGTTCGGCATGCATGTCATTCGCGAGGGCTTGCGTGTGGCGGTGTTGGCGGTGGATCCCACGTCGCAACGCACCGGTGGGTCGATCTTGGGGGATAAAACCCGCATGACCGAACTTACTCGCGATGAAAGCGCTTTTATTCGTCCTTCTCCGGCGGGGGCCACGCTTGGCGGCGTTGCGCGGCGCACGCGCGAGGCCATGTTGTTGTGCGAGGCGGCGGGATATAACGTGGTGATTATTGAGACGGTCGGCGTTGGGCAGTCTGAGACCGCCGTCTCTGATATGACCGATTTGTTTTTGCTGTTGTTGCTGCCCGGAGGCGGCGACGAGTTGCAGGGGATCAAAAAGGGCATTGTCGAGCTTGCCGATTTGGTGGTGGTGAATAAAGCGGATGGCGATATGGAGATGGCCGCTCGTCGCGCTGCGGCTGAGTATCGTCATGCTTTGGATTTGCTGCGACCAGCCGCTCCGGAGTGGAAGCCGCCGGTGTTGCGTTGTTCGGCTTTGACGGGGATGGGGGTTGACGAGGTGTGGCGGACGATTCTGCGTTATCGGGAAACGCTGGAGGCGTCTGGGGGGCTTGCGAGACGTCGCGCCGAGCAAGCGCGTGCTTGGTTGTGGAGTGAAATTCATGAAAGCTTGATGTTTGCGTTTCATCATCACGCCGGCGTTTGTGGCGCGCTTTCGGATGTTGAGGCGCAGGTTGCTTCTGGAACGATGATTCCGACGACGGCGGCGCGTCTTCTGTTGGAACGCTTTAGGGGCGTGTAAAAAAAGAACAAAAAGTAAAAAAACAGAAAAATGAATGAACAAAAATAAGAACTATACCTCGTTCTATTGAGAACCCGAGAATCATGCGGCCTCTCCGAATTAAAATGGCCCACTCGTATTCGGTGGTTGCAAACTCCAAGTCATGGTTTCCAAAGGCCTCCCGGCCTTTGGCGGGTCGAGGGCGGAGCCCCGATTCCTTTGGACGTTCTCTTTCTTGGGTTCTCAATTGGACGGAGTATAGACGAATCCAGGGACTATGTTCCCAGTTGTTCAGGCTAAGGACGAAAGCCTTTCCTTACTTGCCGTAAAAGCAAAACTTGCGCGAGCTGCATAAATTATGTCTTTGTCTGTGTGTCTTTTATTTCGATGAGACCAATGTTGGGAGGCAGTCCCCCCTCCGTCGTTTATGAGAATGACTGGGATGGAATTCGCAAAAAAGCGATCGGTTGAAGGAAGCCTTTAACATAAGCTTCTTCGCGTGTGGAAGAAAGCTCGATCAGTCGTATGGCGACTCCCGGATCAGCGGCCAGTGACTCAGAGATGATGATGTCTCCACCAACGCTTTCGCCCTGAAGTCGAGCGGCTAGGTTGACCGTGCTGCCGAAATAATCGAGACGGCCGTTTAGCGTGACTGCGACGCATGGCCCGGCGTGTAGGCCGAGTTTGATCACCAATCCTTGATCTTCTCCAAGTGGAGCGTTGAATTGGCCGATGTCGCGTTGGACCGCAATGGCGGCGGCGACGGCGTGTTCGGGGTCGGCAAAGGCCGCCATAACGGCGTCTCCGATGGTTTTTACGATACAACCATCATTCGCGCGAATCTGTTCCGCCAAAAAGGCGAAGTGACTGCGCACCAAATGATAGGCGCGAGCGTCGCCAACGCGCCCATACAAGGCCGTGGAGGACTTAAGGTCGGTAAACATAAGAGTGACGCGGCCAATGGCGACCTCGTCGCCCGGACGCAGCACTTCGTCGGAGAACAGTTCGCGGAAGGTTTCAAGAGTGGTGACATGGTGCGCCGTCAAAGCGTCCTCAATCCAGGAACGGTCCTCCAGCAGGAAGGTGAGCCTGTGGTCGGTGTGGTTTTCAAAAGCGATGAATCCGCTCGGCGCCGGAGGACCAGAGAGGATCAATCCAGTTTCAGCAATGGCGGTCGGCAAACCGTAATCGGGCTGTGGGCCGATGACGTCGATCCATGGGCCGGGCTCGATCGTGCGGAGACGCCAGCTTTGAAACGGCAGCGCGATCGGGACGATGCGTTTTTCTCCTGGCTCCAAGATTTGTTGCACGGAGATGTGAGGCGAGAGGCCGGGGCCAGACGAACAATAACTGCCGGGTTCGATGTGTCGAATTGCCGGAGCGGGATGAACGGTCAGTTCGACGTTGCGGGAGAAGTCGGCGTCATAAGGAACATTGCACGAGGCGCAGTGGACGCCATGAGGCAAACGGTCAAGCGATGCGACGGCGGCGTTCGGGCCGCGACAGCGTGGGCACAACACGTCCCAGCTCATGGCGAGTAGTCCGGCCTTGACGGCGCCAAGGCAGGCTTCGATGGCGTGGCGCGGTGAAACCGCCCAAGACCGGGCGAGGGTGAGAGGTCGGATGCGACTGAGTTCGGATTCAAGTCCGGTCAGCGTGAAATCGGCCAGGCGTTGGGCGAGACCGTGTCCGTTTCCGCTGGTTTCAATCGCTTCAACCATCTCCTTAATTCGCTGTGAGCGGGTTGCGTCGAGGGGGGGGGGGGGGGGGGGAGCGTGGTTTTTGATTGTGCGTCGGTCGTTTCGGCGGCGCGCGCGCGCGTTGTGGTTTCTAAAGTGCGGCCAAGACGGTCAAGAGTTGAGCCGGATAGGCGTAGGCGGCTTAACCAGTGAGAAAATTCGATTTCCAAAGTATAAACCGCTTTAGAGCCTTCGTCGTCAGGGGATAAGTCAACGGTTATGCTTAAGCGGCGGAGAGGGCCTTTTTGGAACCGACGTTCTTGACGGAAATTTTGTCCGACGATCCATTCATAAGGGGATTCTTCCCATTCTAGAGGGACGCCTCGTAATGATGCGTGTGCGAATCGTTGTGTTGCGCCGTTGGGGTGGTGAGAGATACTGATTTGATGTTTTGGGACGCCAATTATTTCATTGAAGTGGTTTGTATTGGCCAAAATTGACCAAATGGTTTGTGGTGGTTGGGGAAAGCGCCATATCCATGAACGTCGCGCTGTTTTTGCCATGGAGTCTTCCTTTAAACATAGGGGCGACAGCTTTCAATACATTATACCAACGCGCAGAGAAAATACTAAGAAAATAATAAATTAAAAAGAGTCCAGTGACCGCATTCCTGGTCGTGGGGGGATAAGGAGGAAGAGAAAGCCCCACCTTATTCGCGAAGCGATCTTCTTCCGGAGTCATTTATTGGTATCGGCGTTTTGACGTTTTGCGGAGCATGGGAAAGCATAAAAATAATGGGCGATAAAGACAAGCAATTCCAGCAGAAGATCGCTCCGCGAATAAGGGGGGCTTTCGTTCCCCCCTTATGATCCCCCACGACCAGGAACACAGTCCCTGAACCCTTTTTTTAAATATGTCATTGTTTTAACTAAACAACGACGCCATTTTTTCCGTTCGAGGTTTGTATCGGATAGAGAAATTCCGTTGGATTGGGGTGATTATTGCTAATCGGCGCGTGTTTGTGTTCGGAAGAACCAACCCAATCTTCTTTGAGGATGGCAAATAACATATGGTCGCGCCAAGAGCCGTCAATTCGTAGATAACCACGCGCGCATCCCTCCAAAGCGAAGCCGACCTTTTGCAAAAGGTTTCGACTGGCGTTGTTGGAGGGAAGACATGAAGCCTCAATTCGGTGGAGGCCCAAAGTCATAAAGGCGTGTTCGAGAACCAAGCACACGGCTGCATTGGCGAACCCTTGGCGTGTGAATTGTTGCCCGATCCAATAACCGATGGTTCCGGTTTGAGCTACGCCGCGCCGAATGTTGCCCAGACTCAGTCCTCCAACGAGGACGTTGTGCTTGGCGTCGAAAATCAAGTAGCTGTAACCGTTATCATTTCGCCATTCTTGAGCCTGACGGCGCAATCGACGTATGAAGGTCTCACGCGACAAGGCGTCCGGAGGCCAGGTTGGTTCCCACGGCGTAAGAAACGAACGGCTTTGATCGCGCAAACACGACCACGCCGGCCAGTCTTTAAGGGTCGGAGGCCGCACGACGACACGTCCGTTCTCCAGTTGGGACGAGGGCTGTCCAAGCAGACCGTTGCTAAGAAATCGGATCATGGCGCCCACAAATATAATAAAAGGGGAGGAAGCGGCTCCTTCCTGCGTGTTCGATTATAAAGCACGATGTGCCATGGCGAGAAATTTAGGCAAGACGTTGAGCAATTCGTTCGTAGGACTCTAGTTTGTCGAGAGGGCCGAGCGCGGTGATTGTTGGGCGAGACGCGCGCAGACGTCTTGCTGCTTTGCGCACGGCGGAAAGATCGACGTTGGAGATGTGGTCGACGATCTCTGAGACGGGGATGGGACGTTGGAACATCAGCAATTGTTGTCCCAGGTGCTCACAACGCGACATAGAGCTTTCTTGGGCCATTAGGACGCCGGCTCGAAGCTGTGCTCGGGCGCGGGCAAGTTCGTCTTCCGTGACGTCGGAGGCGACTTTTACAATTTGTTCGCATAGAACCGGGATCAACTCATCGACTTGTTCGGGGCCGGTTCCCGCGTAAACTCCAAAGATTCCGCCGTCACAGTAGGCGCTTGTAAAGCTATAGATGTTGTAAACGAGACCGCGTTTTTCCCGCAGCTCTTGGAATAAGCGCGAAGACATGCCTCCGCCAACCAGAGTGGACAAGACGGAATTGGCGTAGTAATTCGGGTCGTGAATGGAGACGCCTTCGAAGCCGAGCACCAGATGAAGTTGCTCCAGGTCTCGTTCTTCGCGGAAGTCGCCGCCGTGATAACGGGCGGGGTCGACGAGGCTTTTACCGTGAGAGGAAATCTTCGTGAAAAGCTTTTGCGCCATACTGACGAGAGCGTCGTGATCAATTCGTCCTGCGGCGGCCAGCGTCATGTCGGAAGTGTGGTAGTGACGTCCGATATAATCAATCAAGGTGGCGCGGGGCAGAGAGCCGACGATCTCCGGCGCTCCCAGGACCGGGCGACCGAGCGATTGATTGGGGAAGGCTGCGGCCTGGAAATAATCGAAGACGATATCGTCCGGAGTGTCGAAGGCTTGCCCGATTTCTTGGAGCACCACAGCGCGCTCTCGACACAATTCTTCTTCGTCGAACGCGGAGAATTGCAGCATGTCGGCGATGATGTCGAGCGCCAGAGCGACGTCTTCTTTCAGAATTTTGGCGTAATAAGCGGTGTGTTCGCGGGTGGTGTAGGCGTTGAGGTGTCCGCCGACGTTTTCGATTTGCTCGGAGATTGCGAAGGCCGAACGTCGCTCGGTTCCCTTGAACATCATATGTTCAATCAAGTGGGCGACGCCGTTGTTTGCGGCGGTTTCGTTGCGTGCTCCCACATTGATCCACACGCCGAGCGTCACGGTTTCGACGCCGTCCATTGAATCGGTGGCGACGCGCAATCCGTTGGGAAGCGTCGTCACCCGCACGTTGGAGGAGATTTGTGTGTTGATTTGCGTCTGATTTGAGGCGTCGAGGACATGGCTCATGCTGTCCCCCGCGAGGCGCGTCCGGCGAGTTCTTGGCGAATGTAAGACTGAACGGCGTTAAGGTCGTTTGGTAAAATCTCCAAGCGTTCCGGCCTTTGCAATAGGTCCGCCAATCGGGGCGGCAGAGGGGGGTGGACGCCGGTCGCTTCTTCGACCACGGCGGGGAATTTGGCGGGATGAGCGCAGGCGAGCGCAACCAGAGCGGTTTGAGGCGGAACGTCTTCCGCTGCGATGGCGGCGCGTGCGGCGGCGACTCCAACCGCTGTGTGCGGATCAATGATTTGCGCGTTGTTGCGCCACGTTTGTGCGATGGCGGCGCGGGTTTCGTCTTCGCCGACGCGCGTGCTGGAAAAGAGCGCTCGCGCCATGTCGAGTTGGGTCGGGGTGACGGAGAAGCTGCCCTGAACGCGGAAACGCTGCATGCATTCGGTCAGAAATCCGGCTTCGCGTTGATAGAGGTCGAACAGCAATCTCTCGAAATTGCTGGAAATTTGAATGTCCATGCTGGGGCTGACGGTCGGCGTGACCGTGTTGGGCGTCATGGTTCCGGATTGGAAGAAACGGGCGAGGATGTCGTTGCTGTTGGCGCCGATGATGAGGCGTTCGATGGGGGCGCCCATGGCGCGGGCGCAATATGCGGCGTAAACATTGCCGAAATTTCCGGTGGGGACGGAAAAGGCGATCGGACGATCCGGCGCTCCGAGAGCGACCGCCGCCGCGACGTAGTAAGCGGTTTGGGCCATGATGCGGGCCCAATTGATGGAGTTGACCGCAGAGAGTTGATGTTGGTCGCGGAAAGCGGCGTCGTTGAACATCGCTTTGACCAAATCTTGGCAATCGTCGAAGGTGCCGCGCACAGCGATATTACGCACGTTGGGCGACAGAACCGTGGTCATCTGGCGTTGTTGGACTTCGGAGGTGCGGCCGTGCGGATGCAAGATGAAGATATCGATAGCGTCGCGGTCGCGGCATGCCTCAATGGCGGCCGATCCGGTGTCGCCGGAGGTGGCGCCGACGACGCATACGCGACGATTGCGTCGCTTCAAGAAAAAATCGAACAGACGTCCCAAGAGTTGCAGGGCGACGTCTTTAAACGCCAAAGTTGGTCCATGGAACAGCTCCATCAGCCACAAGCGATGATCAAGCTGGATCAAAGGCGTTACGGCTTGGCTGCCGAATCCGGAATAGGAGTCGGCGACCAGCGCGCGGAATGTTGCGGCGTCAATGGAGTCGCCTAAGAAAGGCAACATCACACGGGTGGCAATATCAACGTAAGAGGCTCCGCGCAGAGCGCGAAGCTCATCGGGGGAGATCGTCGGCCACGACTCCGGCACATAAAGGCCTCCGTCGCGCGCCAACCCCGTCAATAGGACGTCTTCGAATTCCAAAACGGGCGCTGAACCCCGCGTGCTGATGTATCGCACGAGTCACCATCTTCTGTCGGAAGAGCTTCTATCGTAAAAGCGGCCTTTAAGGACCGCGCCGCTCCGGCGATGGGCGCGTTCCAAGGGACAATAAAGGACAATATGGATCGGAACAAGTAAAGATCAGAACAATACAACGGCCACAGCCAACAACGCGACCAGACAGGCGTTAATCAGCAAAATGTTGGTGCCTCGGTTCCATTGGGCTGAAATCAACGACATGCGGTCTTCAAGAGCGTCGATTCGCGAAATTAAAGCTTTGATGTCGTCTCGGGCGTGAGCGAAATCCTTGCGCATGTCAACGCGTTCTTTGCGGACTTCGGAGTGGTCGGTGGCGATTTTAGTCAGCAAAACTTCGACTCGCTTGAGGTGAGCCAGCGAATCGTTGTCTTTTTTCTCGGGTGTGGTTTTCTGATCGCTCACGGTTTTGGGGTCGTGCGCGGGTGTGGTTTCGGGTGTTTTGGTTTCAGGCGCCGTCATGAGAATCTCCCCCAGTCCATGATTGTGGGTTATACGCCGCGATTGTCGGAAAGTCATGGATTTTGAGCGTTCGTCGCGATTTGTCTTTTGAGAAATTGCGTGGGCTTCGTAGGATGACGCGCGGGAGCGCGTGGCGTGATTTAAGGAGGGGGAAAGCAATGAATGTTTAAAGCTTTGCCCGGATCGTGCGCCGACGATTTCAGCGGCGTTTGGATTTCGAGGTTGTGGTCGGATTTTCAGGGAGTGTGGCGATGAGCGCGAGGAAGCCGGGGCGAAATTGGACGTTGTTTTTGGCTGTAGCGGTGTTTCTGGTGAGCGTTATGGCGTCGGGGCGGGGAGAGGCGCAGTCTCCATTGTCGCATCCGGTGTTGGATCAGTTAAGCTCGCCGTTTACCGAAAGCGAGATCGGCGCGATGGGGTGCTTGGCGGCGAATATGGTGACGGGTGTGGTGTTGGTGAATTTGATGGGGGGAGTGGGCGAGATCGCTTTGGCGTTGCAAGGGCCGTTGCCTCCGAGTCGAATCCTTGAGGCTGCGGCGGCGTCTTCTTTTGTGTTTTCCAGCGTGTGCTATATCGGCCAAGCTACGGCGCCGTTGGTGGTGTTGGCCGCCGATATTGTGGGAGATTGGTTCGAGCGGATGACCGGAGACCTCTCTCAAACTGTTGTGGGGCATTCGCGAGCGTCGACGTCCGGGGGGCGTTTTTCTGGATTGAAGCCGTCGTCCATTGAGAATGTGCTCGATTGAGGTTGTCGGAATTGAGGTTGTTGAAGTCATGGAGGCGTTTCAGTTAAAGCTGTGGCGATCTTGGCGTTTGTATTCGAATTCAACGTGGAGGTGGGGGCTTGCGTTGGGGTTTTGTGTTTTTTCGATGTGGGTGATTGATCCGAGATTGTCGCGCTTTCTGCGTGGCGTTGATGAGACGATTATTGATTTTTTTCGTGTGATTACGGTTGCTGGTGAGGCTCAGTGGTATTTGATGTCTGGGCCGACGGTGGCGCTGGTTTTGTGGTTGATTCGGAGGCGCGTTAAAAACGAAGCGACGACGCGACGTTTGAATAAAGTGATCTATGCGGCTTGTTTGTTGACGGCGGCAATGGCGGTTTTAGGGGGAGCGGGCGACGTTATTAAGGGGGTTGTTGGGGGGGGGGGGGCGGAATTATTGGGTCAATTGGGATTATATGGTTTTTTTTCGCCTGGTTTTCTTGCTGATTATCGTTCGTTTCCTTCAGGACACGCTAATACTTTCTTTGTCTTGGCTTTGGTGGCCGGGCATTATTGGCGCTCTTGGCGTGTTGTGTTTTTTTGGGGAGCCGTATTTTTTGCCTCTAGTAGGGTTATGGTGAATGCGCATTATTTAAGCGATGTAATTGGTGGAGCGGCGGTGGCGGTTGGCACGACGGCTCCGACTTTGCGGCGCGTTGATGTTTGGATGCAAAAATCAAAAGGGTCCAAGGACTGTGTTCCTGGTCGTGGGGGATCATAAGGGGAGAATTCTCCCCCCCCCCCCCCGCCCCTTATTCGCGAAGCGATTCTCTTCTGCAATCCTTTTGATCTTGCAACAGGCTCTATACCTTGTTCGATTGAGAACCCAAAAGTTATGCGGCCTTCCCGAATTAAAACGGCCCACTTTCATCCGGTTGTCACAAACTCCAAGTCATGGTTTCCAAAGGCCTCCCGGCCTTTGGCG
>CAUYUA010000187.1:0-1178 GCA_963575675.1 Azospirillaceae bacterium | reverse complement strand
ACATCCTGACCGAAAAGGCGAACGGCCTAACAAGGCCGAAACTCTCCGGCCCCTTGCGACCACAGAACGCTCGCATGGACCACAATGCGCTTCTAAAACCGAATTCGATCGGTTCGATAGTTATCCATAGCGGTGCGAGGACGAACTTTCCGCACCCGAGGCTCTGCGATGGAGTAACTCCAGCCGCGAGATTGCGCGAACGCCACCGCCTGCTCACGACTCTCGAAAAGCATACGAATCTGCCCTTCAGTGTCGCCCGCCCCGGTCCAGCCCATCAAAGCATCCGGCGTGCGCGGCGTGCGCGCCTCGCCTTCGAGCACCCAACGATGGGTTTTTCCTTGCCCGGATTGCGTAGCAGACTTACTTGGTTGAAAAATCGCGACATTCATCTTGCGACGCTCTCCGCCTAACGCCGATGAAACTGGTCGGGGCGAGAGGATTCGAACCTCCGACATCCAGTACCCAAAACTGGCGCGCTGACCAGACTGCGCTACGCCCCGCGAAGTTGACCATACGTCATTCTTGCGCCAAGAGCAAGAGCGCAGCGATATTTCCATCGACAAAAATACACGGGTCGACGCAGGCTTTGTCGCCTTCCCCCTCGCCATAGGGCGAGTCACAAACTTGAACTTCATGACATGGTTATGGATGCGCCGCTTTCACCCTTGTCGAACGCCATTTTCGAGGCGCGTGTTTTTTTTGATCAATACGCACGACATCCGCTGATTCGCGGTCTGGCGCGCGCGTGGGAGCAAACGCGCCATCGCTCGATGCGCGTCGAGCCGGAAAACTTCTCGGAAGCCATGGCTTTGGCTTTGTGTGTCGGCGCGCCTTTTTATTCCGCCCAAATCGCTGAGGCTCACGACTCGGACCTTGACGACCTGCGTCGCCTGATGCGGCGATTGGCGACGGCGACGCGCGCATTGCCGGAGCTGAACAACATTTTAAGAAAGTTCGAGCGTCTCCATCACACGGAATCCGAGCTTCTCAATTTTGAACGGATTCTCGCCGATCACGATCACAATCAAAGAAGTCGACGCGGCGTTTATTACACTCCATCAGCGGCGATTGCCTATATCATACACTCGATCGACGTGATTCTTCGGAGAGATTTTGGCTTGATCGATGGCCTGGCCGATGACGTAACTTTTTTTGATCCGGCAACGGGAATCGGATGC
>CAUYUA010000186.1:0-1202 GCA_963575675.1 Azospirillaceae bacterium | reverse complement strand
AGGAGTCTGTGTTGGGTGTCGCAACAGCACAGTGTATAGTGCAAAGAACGCCGAGCGTTGTTTCATCGATAAGCTGGTCAACCACCCGTTCAAACGCTTCCCGTTCCTCTGCTCCGCCAGTCAAAGCATCATAAAAAGTTTTGGTTTGACGATGCGCGCTCGTTCCTCGACGCACGATTTCTCGGGCGTTCAAAATTTCTTCCAGGCACCCGATTTCTTCCGCGTCATCTCGGACTAAGTCGATCAACTCATCCAGCAAATTAGAGAACGGGACATTCTCGCCGCGTGCAAAGTCGATCAATCCATGGTCAAATCCATGTCGCTGCGCCAACCAGCGATTCTCTTCAATCATCATCGACCGATACCGTCGCCAGCTTAGATTGCACAGCTTCAGACGGTGTAACATTCGAACCAAACATAAATACAGCGCCGCCGCCGTTACGGCGTCGTCAATGCGTGTGCAGACGTCTGTAATCCGCATCTCCAATGTTGGAAACCGAGCGCTTGGACGCAAGTCCCACCACACGCGCGATGCATCTTCAATTGCTCCCGCTCGGATCAGTTGGTTGATCTCGCTTTGATACTCGCCGAAATTGTTGAATTCTTCCGGCAGGCCGGAGCGTGGTAGTTCGCGCCAAACCGCTAAACGCCATGAACGACTGCCGGTATCGATGCCTCGCCAAAACGGCGAAGACGTAGTGAGCGCTAAAAGATGCGGTAGAAACCAACGCGCTTGATTCATCAGATCAATACGGAGTTCATCGTCGTCAATGCCGACGTGAACGTGCATGCCGCAAATCATCAATCGACGACCGGGGGCTCCGGGTTCGCGAGACAAGAGGTTGTAGCGATCGTTTTGGGATGCGCGAGGAGGCTGCCATGCCGAGAAAGGGTGGGTCGATGCGGCGATTGGAGCGAGATCATGCGTCGCCGCTAATTCGGCGACGGTGCGGCGGATGCGAATCAGTTCCGAGCGCGCGTCTGCGACTGTGGCGCAAGGCCGTGTTCCGACTTCGAGTTGGCCGCGCAGGAATTCCGGGGAGATTTGGCCGGGCATACGCGATTGTAGGGTGTTGAGTAGTTCTTTGGAGGGCTCCGGCTCAATGTCGCGCGCCCTACGATTGACCTGCAGGTATTCTTCTCCGATGCAGAGCGTGACAGAGGGCGACATGGATGACTTCCATTCTTTGGCATTAGAATCC
>CAUYUA010000185.1:0-1217 GCA_963575675.1 Azospirillaceae bacterium | reverse complement strand
GAACGGGTTCGGGAAAGAAACTACACGGAATCCGACCAAAAATCTGAATATCCCGGCGATCTCGGCTTCGACTTCGTCCCGGCGATGCAACACGTCTCTTTGCCGTGGGGATCGTAACGTGGATCATGACATGGATTTGGCGGCGCAACTGGATGCGTATCTTTTAGAGTGTCGGTCTCGACATTTTGCCTGGGGGCAATTCGACTGCGTGCTGTTCGTCGCCGACTGGATCAAACGCCGAACCGGATGCGATCTGATCGCCGACTATCGCGGTCGATATCAAGACGACCGAAGCGCATACCGAACCATGTATCGAGCAACCGGGCGGCCTCAACTGGTCGAGGCCGCCAGTATTCTCTTGGGGCCGCCGCTTGAAACGCCTCGCTTGGCGCGGCGTGGCGATCCGGTCGCCGCCGCCGTTCGTGATGACGGCAACCCGTCGCTCGGAATTTGTGCCGGAACTCACGCCGCATTCGTCGGCGCATCGGGATTATGCGTTAGACCATTGTTGACCATTGATTGCGCCTGGAGGTTGCCATGCCCGCCGCTTTGCCTCTCGTCGCCGGTTATGCGGCCTCTTCGATCTTCAGCGGAACAATACTAGGCTCAATCGCCGGAATCGGCGCGACGATCCTTACTCGCGAGCTGATGTCCTCCGATAAATCAACCCCTTCCGCATCTCCGCTGACTTTACCGCCGCCGCCCGCTTTCCTTTCAACGATGTCCGCGTCGGCGTCGGTGGCGATTCATCCGTCGCCGACGCAAATGTCGCAGCAACCGATTACATCCCACCGGATCATTTATGGTGAAACGCAAGTCGGAGGGCCTTTGGTCTATACGCGCCTCAGAGCGCCGTCAGGATCGAACAAACGCGACATCCTCCATCTTGTCCAAGTCCTCGCGGCTCACGAAGTCCAGGACATTACCGCCATTTATTTTGGAAACACTGATATCAAAATGGATGCAAACGGCAATCCGACCGTTTCTCCTTGGAAAAAAGGATCGACTTATTACGCCAAGATTTACAAACATTTAGGTTCTCCGGATCAGAACGCCGACGCCGTGCTGGTGGCCAACAGCGGCGGAGAATGGACCAACGCGCATCGGTTGCGCGGTCGAGCCTATTTGCACGCGCAATTGACCTGGAACGCCGCCGCCTATCCCAACGGTTTGCCCAACATCTCGGCAAAAGTGAAGGGACGCAAAATTTTTGATCC
>CAUYUA010000184.1:0-1246 GCA_963575675.1 Azospirillaceae bacterium | reverse complement strand
TAGTCCATTTTATAGATGTGGTCGCCCGCCAGCACCAAGATGTATTCCGAATCGTAGGACCGCAGAATATCGAGGTTTTGATAAACGGCGTCGGCGGTGCCTTGATACCAGCTTGTTTCGTCGATTCGCTGCTGTGCGGGCAGTAAGTCGGCGAATTCGTTCATTTCGCCTCGTAAAAAGCCCCATCCGCGTTGGATATGGCCGAGCAGACTGTGCGATTTGTACTGTGTGATGACGCTGATGCGTCGGAAGCCTGAATTGATGCAGTTGGAAAGAGCAAAATCAATGATTCGATACTTTCCTCCGAAATGTACGGCGGGTTTGGCGCGGCGGTCGGTTAATTGATGCAAGCGACTGCCTCGTCCGCCGGCGAGGATTAACGCCGTGGCCCGTCGTGGTGCGAAACGCAAATCTCGTTTGTCGTGCATTTTTATGGCTCCCCAATCATCACCCCGGCGCAGTCTGCCACATTTTACCGTGTTGCACCACAGGAACGCCGTGCGTGAGCTGATGTCTTGACGTCGGCGGGGAAGATGGGGGGCTTTGAATAAAAAACGACACGGGTCCGGGGACTGAGTTCCCAGTCGCTCGGGCCAGGGACGAAAGCCCCCCCCCTTATTCGCGAAGCGATCTTTCACCGGGATTGTTTATTTGTTTAGGCCCGCTATGGATCGTCAACAAAGACGTCTTCCCGTAAAGACGAACTCTGTTTGATTCTTATTCTTTCTCTTTTTTCTGACGATAAAGTTCATGGCATGCGCCGCATGCTTTGCCGACGGCTCCGAAACCGGCTTCTATGGCTTTGGGATCGTTTTTTCCGGCGGTTTCGATGAGCGTGGCGCTGACTTTTTCGAGCCCGGCGGACAAGTCCTTGAACTTATCCCATTGTTGCCACAGTTCGAGTTTGGCGGCGCTTCCGGTGACGCCGACGCCGGTTCCGGGCGGAAAAAGATCGGGGATTGTTTTGGCGACTTGATGAATGGTGGTTGCCGCTGCGGCGATGTCGGCGATGGTTGCGGGCGTTCCTGTGGGCGCTGTGGCGGGGGCGGGGGCTGTGGCGTTCGCCTTGTCGCAGCCCTTAATGAGTTTCTTCGGTCGGGCCCTTTTTTTTATCTTCTCCACGCGGAAATCAACCTGGTCTGCCGGGGGGGCCGCCCACGCCCCGCCTCCCCCCGCTAGCGCCCCCGCAACCCGCACAGCGGCGCGGGCAAATGCCTTTTAACCTCACATCAGAAGAAACCCCGAA
>CAUYUA010000183.1:0-1289 GCA_963575675.1 Azospirillaceae bacterium | reverse complement strand
TTGCGCCAGATTTACTTGCCCCAAATAACCAACGGTCACATCCAAACCGATCAGCAAAATGACGTAAATTGATAGCAGCGTCAGCAAACCAATGGCGTAGCTGTTTTGAACCACCAATGGGACAGAGGCCAGCAGCGTCAACGCCACAAGTTCCGCGCCGTGAATCAAGATAAACCGTTTCCACATGGATTACACCAAAGCGTAAATTTTGCCCATGGGGCGAAAAGAAGAAAGTATTCCGAAGACCATCTTGACGCGCCGGTTTTGGCCTTCTTTGATCGACAATCAAAATTGGCCATGAACCGCCCGTCCGATCAAACTTTCCGAATAACAACGTGACCAAATACGCCGTTCGGCTTTACAGCCAAAGCAAGAATGAGCAAAACCAATCCCGGCGCCTCGCGCCATCCACTGCCGAGGTAAAAACTGGTCAAGCTTTCCAAAGCCCCCAGAAACACGCCAACCGCCACAACCCCAAACCCGGAATTCAACCCCGCGACCACCGCCACTGAAAAAGCCTTTAAAATCAACGCAGACGCCATTGTTGGCCCGACAGTCGTAATGGGAGACACCAAAATCCCCGCCATAGCCGCGACCACTCCAGACAGCCCATATGACAGCATAATAGCGCTTTTTGCGGAGATTCCCATCAATTCCGCCGCGTCGCGATCGGCGGCGACAGCCTCGAAAGCTTTGCCCAACAGAGTTCGGCGCTTAAACAGCTCAATCAGTCCCATGACGGCAAACACGCCGATCGCCACCGAAATTTCCAGCGGCGTCACACCGATGCCCATCACCTGAATGGGGTCTCCAGAAATCGGCGTTGGAAAAGGACGATCATCACGTCCCCAAATATTTTCCGCCATCGAAAAGCCGAACAAGCCTAAGATAATCGTCAGCAGTATCCACCCTTCGCTTTTTTGCTCTAGCGCCAAGCGCACGCCCACTCGCTCGACGAACAAACCAAGAGCGGCGCCAAACAACAAGCCGCTCGGAGCCACCAGCCAAAAAGGCCACCCCTGAGTAATCAGCATCAAGCTAAAGCCCGCCGACAACATCACCAATTCGCCTTGACCGAAATTGATGCTTCGACTGGTGGCGTAGGTAAGCTGGAAGCCGTAAGCAATGAGGGCGTAGACCAACCCCATTAAAGCGCCGCTTACAGTGAGTTGGATGACGATGATTGCATTCATGAATGGGGCTCTGAATCGGCAAGAGCGTTAAACAACAATTGGACGGGTCCAGGGACTGTGTTCCTGGTCGCCGGGGATTATAAGGGGGGAGCGAAA
>CAUYUA010000182.1:0-1322 GCA_963575675.1 Azospirillaceae bacterium | reverse complement strand
TAAAGGTTTTTTGGAAGTGGAAGGAAAACCTCTGCGCCATGTCCTGCAAGGCGTCGGAACGCGAATTGAACGCTATTACGATCGCCCCTGGAAACCTGGTGAAACAAGACGCAGCGGCTTAGTGGTGATCGGACAACGTGGCCTCAACCGAGAAGCGATTACGGCGTCTCTAACCCAACCCTACGCCGGAGCGCCGGCATAATGACCAACGCCGATCCAATGCAAATTTTCGATCGCGTTCAAGTTCGCAAACACCGCGACCGCGCCGCGCGCTTTAGTCTGCTCAAACCAAACCCGTTCCGCCAGGACCCAACCAAACCCAATCCCGCTAAAAACAGCTTCCTTAATCATAACGCTCTTTTTGAAGAAATCGCCGAGCGCCTTGTTGATCGACTATTCGACTTGAAACGTGATTTGCCTCGCGTTTTGGATATCGGATGTCATGACGGCGCCGTCAGTCGGTTGCTGGCGGGAAAAAAAGGCGTTGAAAGGCTGGTTTCGGCAGACCTCTCCCCGGACATGGCCCGACTAACCGCGAGTCTCAACGCCACGCAACCAAACACCGCGAGTTCGGTTCTCGTCGCCGACGAAGAGTTCCTTCCTTTCGCCGACCACAGTTTCGACGCCGTCGTCAGCAACCTCAGCCTACATTGGGTCAATGATCTTCCCGGCGCATTGATTCAAATTCGACGCGCTTTGCGCCCGGATGGTTTTTTTCTGGCGGCTCTATTCGGTCGAGAAACCCTTCGAGAATTGCGTCGCAGCCTGATGGACGCCGAGCTGGAGCTACGCGGAGGCGTTTCTCCACGCATTTCGCCGTTTCCGGACCTCGCCGACGCAGCAGGGCTCCTGCAACGCGCAGGCTTCTTGTTGCCGGTCGCCGACCGCGACGTCATCACCGCAACCTATCGCGATCCATTCAAGCTTATGAAAGAATTGCGCGGAATGGGAGAAACAAACGCTCTGCGCACACGCGACCGTCGCACTCCACCGCCTGCGCTGTTCTTGGAGACCGCGCATCGCTACGCCGAACAATTCTCCGAAGACCACCAAATCGTCGCCACGTTTGAAGTCGTTTACCTGGCGGGGTGGTCTCCGCCAACCAACCAAGAGTAAAAAAAGAACAGTTTACGTTCTTCGAGTAAGAATCCATAAAATCAAGTGGATCCAGGAGCTGTGTCCCTGGTCATGAAGCGATTACAAGAGCCTGTCCGGAAACATTGATGTTCTTTCCGGACAGGCTTTAAGAGGCGACGTCCTTGGCCCCGACGACAGCAAGCGCAATCCCGGAGCTTGCTTAATTTTTATGCAAAGTCGAAGCC
>CAUYUA010000181.1:0-1335 GCA_963575675.1 Azospirillaceae bacterium | reverse complement strand
CTTCATAAATTGCTCTGGAAGAATCCGCCAGGATTAAGAAAATGCTTGAGGATGGCGGGTATTTCGTAACGTAAAAAAACTGTGCATGCTTAAGTGTCACATTTCCGTCTGCGATGCAAGTTCCTCTTTCAATGCCGTCACAATTCCCGTCGACCACTTCAGTTGCCGCACCGGAGTTCCGTCCGAGTGTTTCTTGCACGTGTCCTGCCAAATCGCGAACGGTGCTCCCTTCTTCGTCGGCTCCCAATAGCGACGCTCTTTAGAGTCTCGTTGACCGATCTGAAAACCATACTGCTGAAGCAAACCGTTAACGGCGATTGCCGACTTACCTCCGATCCGCGCGCCGATGTCGGTCACCGTTAGGAGGGCTTCCTGTTGCGGCGCGGTGAGGTGCGTAACTCCGAGCGCCACCATAAGGTCAACGCCGACTAAGCTACGGACGGCTCTGTTCGCCGATAGCGTTGCTTGGTTTTTATCCAAACCAAACATTTCTTGCGCGAAGTCGCGAAGACACTTAAAATCGTTTGCAACGTGAGAAATGTCTACGTGTTGGAATTTTTTAGAACTGATTATCACACCTGGAGCGGTGGCGTATCCTTTATTACGAATGTCATGAATCCATTCCGTGACTTGAACGGCAAAATCCGGACTACACCACATTGCAAGGTGATATGCCACTTGCGGATGCACCCAGGTTCCACGTTCTTCGTTTGGGCCGGTTATAACCGATATGATCAATGCGTCCCTTGTTATACCAAGAGACGTACTAAGAGTTGCAATAAATTCTTTTGCTGAACCTATTTGGTTGTAATTTGACCATTCCTTTCCATTTGCCTTGCACATTGCCGTAGCATTCAGGTATCCATCAGCGCGTTGTCCGATTTGAATGGCATTAAACTCACGAATAATTACTGCGGTTTCGTTGTTCATATTATTTGTTCCTTGCGTTCCGCTTCCGGCTTTTCCGACTTCATTATCAGGCGGTAAATGTCTCGTTCCGGAATGACGTATTCGCCTTGAGGGTTTGGATTATGCAAATTCAGTTCTAATGATTCGTTATAGCTAAGTTTTTTCAAAGACTTACAGTGGTCATTGTAGGCTTTTGAAGGATTGGCGTAATCCAGTGCAAGAGCTATATCTCTCGCCGAGAACCATGGCTCGCCGTCGATCACAACCGCTCGGATGGCTTTCCCTTCAAAGTTGAATGGAACCAGATTGTTTTCAGTCGATTGATTGGTGTCCGGCATGGTGCGCTCCGTGATGCGCTGTGATCTAAATCAGCACTCCGAGTCGCTAAAAATTGAACGGCTCGGAGAATCGTGTCAAGAGAAAAAT
>CAUYUA010000180.1:0-1339 GCA_963575675.1 Azospirillaceae bacterium | reverse complement strand
AGAATCTCATAAGGCGTATCCAGAACCAATGGCCGAAATCGAGCTGCGGCGTGGTGTGTGGCGACGGGACGCAAAAGTTCTGGAGGCTCGAAGTCTTTCCGCAACCTCCAATCTTTGCGAAGAAAAACTTTGTCGGCGCAGGATTTTACGCCGACGCGAATCTTTCCCAAATCGCGAAATCGCCCCCAACGAAAAGCCTCAACCGTCGCCATCCACGCTGCGCCGTCGCGCGTGGCCAAACGCCAAACGTCTTGACGTTCTTTGACGTCTTCTAGAACGCCATGACGAACCCTCAAGCGTCGACCGTCGGGCAACGCGACGACGCCTTCATGTTGCGTCGCTGCGATAGGGTCTTCCGCATGCGAAGATTCCGGTTTCGATTTCAAATCGGCGGCATCGATTCGATCAATTTCATCGGTTTGATACACGGAACAAAACTTCGCCGCAGAGGCCGATGATTCGAAGTCATCCCTTTTCCGACCGTTCAACACTAAAACCACAGGCAGAACGGCGGCAGAAAACAGCTTTGAATCTCCAAAACCCCACACTTGGCGTAGGTGGAATCGCTCCCGCAGAGCGATGCGGACCCCAGCGCCGTTTTTGGTGGTCATAAAGCGATTTGACCCGATAAACCCCGCCACGCCTTCGGGATGCAAGAACCTGCGCCATGCCGATGAGAAAAGCGTGACTTAAATCGACTCGCCCAGACAACCCAAAGCGCGCCGCCAATCGTTGCGCAACCTCGGCTCCCATGATTTGAGTGCGGACATAGGGCGGATTGGCGATAATCATGTCGAACGACGGCGAATCCTCAACGGATGCAGATGTTTCACATGTCAGGACAAAATCAAGAAAATCTCTTTGCTCCAGATGAAGAGCAACATCAGGAAAACAACTTGAAAGTCGAATGCAAGCGGCTTCTAAAGATTTTGGATCGGTTTCAAATCCGAAGACTTCAATCGATGACGGAATAATCGTTTTGAGCGCCGACAGACGCTTCAAGAGACTGACCAGCAACGCGCCGTCGCCTATCGCAGGATCCAGGACGCGCAGAGAAGACGCTTGACCCAGGCGCGCCTCGGAAATGAGGCGTTCAGCAACGAAATCCGCCAGACGAGAGGGCGTGTAAGCGACGCCCTCGGCTTTCTGTTGCGAGACCGTTTCATAGCGTCGAGATGAATTCATTCCGTTCACATGAGCTGCTCTTTGGATTCCATTATATCCTATGGGGGCGTGAACTCGAAAAAATTTGTTGTTTTTTTGTCTTGTGAATATTTCGGCTTCACTGAATTAAAACAGCCCACGCGCTTTCGGTTGTTACAGTCTCCAAGTCATGGTT
>CAUYUA010000179.1:0-1369 GCA_963575675.1 Azospirillaceae bacterium | reverse complement strand
GAGCGGCTGAGCTTCGGCGGTATAGGGCCCTACCGGTAAGCGAAACCGGCACCGTCACCGGGATACCAGAAGCTCTCCGAAGTTTCCCTGAAAAAGAGGAAATGTCGCCCGGTGCGCTCTGCGAAGTCGGCCAGTTCATCGGTGACATGGGCGTTGTCGCCAATGACGATCGCGGCGGACGTCAGCTTGTCCGAAACCACGTCATATTCCTGGCGCTCGTAGTCGCGAGAGTGATCGCTGTCATTGATGAAAACATCAATCGGCAGCGAAAGCGCCTTTAGTGATTCAATCGAGTCACCGCGCAGAATTTCGCCGAACTCGTCATAGGGCGGTCCGAGCAGATATCCGGCGTTCGGATCGATGTCGGTTCCGAAGTATCGGCCGGGGAAACCTTCCTCGGCGTTGCGCCGCAGGGCCGCACACAGAAGAGCTGACCCCAGACCCTTGTCGATCCCGGTTTCGACCACGACCTTTGGCTTGACAGCCCGAACCACGGCGTACCAAGCGAGACGGCGACCGAACTGAAAATTTTCGTCGGAGAAAAACCTTCGAAAATGATCGAGATTTCGCCGCTTCAGGACCCGCCCCAGCATTTCATCGGTTTCGGCTTCCTGTAAATAGCCCGTGATCTCCTGCCAACCCTTTCCGGTTACAGCGGCAACCGCATAGGCAAGATGCCGTTTGTTTCTCTTGGTTAGGTCATACGTAAAATTTGTAATTTCATTGCTGGTGAATGCCCAGATGAGCCCATTCTTCAACCGCGGCCACAGATACTCCATGACGTAGTAGAGCCGAACGGGACTGCGCGTAAAACTGCCAAGCCGAGACAGCTTGAACTCGTGCAACATGACGTAGTAGAGCCGAACGTAACTGCGCGTAAAACTGCCAAGCCGAGACAGCTTGAACTCGTGCCACTTTTTGGTAAAGTCTATGGTCACTTTGCTCCCCTTCCCCAGAACTCGCCGGCCGCAGATTTATCAATACCGGTTGGTTGCCGTGCCCCCGGACGCCCGCGCGATTATGTCGCCGCACCAGCGCTACCGCTCTCCGCCGTACCGGCGTTTGCCATCAGCACCGGCCTGATTTCCTTTTGGGCACTTCTAAAAATGCATTGTCGAACCTGACATCCATAAACAGGCTGTGCAACAACTTTTCTGTAAATTTTTCTAGACAGAGGTGGCCTGGAAAATTCGGACAGATGGTTAAGTGGATTTCCTGCCCGATAGCGGCGAGAATACCGTAGAGCAGGAGGAGCGATGACGAGACGAATGCGCCGGAACCACACCCCGGCCTTCAAGGCGAAAGTAGCTTTGGCCGCCAACAAGCGCGATCTGGTCCCCATTCTCACGAGCGCCGCGTGAACGATGAC
>CAUYUA010000178.1:0-1386 GCA_963575675.1 Azospirillaceae bacterium | reverse complement strand
CGATTTCTTGAAGCATTCAGCCAATATTCGCCTCTATTGGCTCCTGTTGGTCTCAACAGGAAGAGACTTGATTGCTTCCGGTCGGCGCCAAGATGCAAAATTCTCTCGTTCTCCATGAGCGACAACAGGAGAAACGCGAGGGAAGCGCAAATGAAATTGAGTTCCTTGTCCGATCTCGCTGAAGACGGAAATTCGTCCGTGTAAACGCCGCGTAATGATGTTGAACACAATGTGCAGCCCGAGCCCACTGCCGCCCATGCCGCGCCGCGTGGTGAAGAAAGGTTCGAAAATATGGTTGCGGTGCTCGGCGGGAATCCCTTTTCCGTTGTCGGCGAAAACAATGTCTATGGTGTCGATGTCGGGTTGAGACACGGCGATGGAAATTTGTCCCGGATGGTTGGGCTCAAAAGCGTGGATCAGAGCGTTCATCGTCAGGTTGGTTAAGGCTTGCGACAAAGACCCCGGATAACTATCGACAATAATGCCCGAAGAACAATCCAAAACGACTTTGTGGCCAGGTTTGCGAATGCGCGGAGCCAAACTGCGCAAGGTTTCTTCAATATAATCGCGTAAATCGAAAGCGCGGTGATCATCGCTCATTTGATCAACGGCGACTTGCTTGAAGCTCTGCACCAAATCTGCGGCGCGATTGCTGTTCAGAACGATAAGCTGGGTGCTCTCGGCGGCGTTGTTGAGGAATTCGATCAAATCGTTTTTGCGGAGGATATTGTCGTTTAGGTTCTTTCGGAGCAATTCGGTTTCTCCGGCCAAAAAAGAGGCCCCAGTCAGAGCGATTCCGATGGGAGTGTTGATTTCATGGGCGATTCCCGCAACCAACGATCCAAGCGCCGCCATCTTCTCGCTTTCGATCAGGGTTTCTTGGGCGGAACGGAGTTTGCTCAAAGCGTCTTCAGCGGCGATCTTGGCTTGTTTGAGCGCGTTTTCGTCGGCGCGGCGACGAGTGACGTCGGTGACGATGCCGATTTGCCGACAGGGGCCGCCGCCGCCGCCGGCGTTTTCTATGTGCGCCTCGCCAACGTGGGGGGCGACGCCATAGGTGGAATGCGGAGGCGGTAAAGCAGAGGAAAATGACGAAGACGAAAGCGCGTGTAATGTTCGACCAATATCCTCAACCCAAATCCAAGCGCCGTCGGCGCGTTGCATGCGATAAGTGGAGCGGAATTGATCAAGAGCGTCGTCTCCGGTGTGCTCGATTCCGGTGGGGTGGAGGCTTTCGATATCATCCGGATGGACCAAGGATTGCCACAGGCTTAAAGAAGGAGAGATATTGACGGGGTCGGCATAACCCAGCATTCGAAAATATTCCGGCGACCCGCACAAGCCCCCGGTGCGAAAGACGTGATCAAATGCGGCCACGCCGGTGGC
>CAUYUA010000177.1:0-51327 GCA_963575675.1 Azospirillaceae bacterium | reverse complement strand
CGTTTCAATTCGGGAAGGCCGCATGATTCTCGGATTCTCAACCGAACGGAGTATATCATTTTGCGTTCTTTTATTTGTTTTTAGGCAACAAAGAACGCAATCGATATAACGCTTCCAAAGCGGCGCGCGGAGTCATGTCATCCGGATTTAAATCCGCCAATGTTTTCTCAACCTCAGAAACTCGCGCGACCGAAGCCGCAGCAACAGGACGGGCCGCCGCTTGGAACAACGGCAAATCCTCCGCCAGCCGAGCCACTCCCGCTGCTTTCTCTCCCGTCTCTAAAATCTTCAACACCTGCTCCGCCCGCGCCACCACAGCAGAAGGCAACCCCGCCAATCGCGCCACATGCACGCCATAACTGCGGTCAGCCGACCCCACCGCCACCTCGTGCAAAAACACCACGTCGCCGCTCCACTCCTTGATGCGCATGGTGTGACACGCCAAATGACGAAGCTTTGACGCCAACATCGTCAACTCGTGATAATGCGTGGCGAACAATCCACGACACCCAATATGCTCATGCAAATGCTCAACGCAGGCCCAAGCAATCGATAGCCCGTCGAACGTCGCAGTGCCTCGCCCGATCTCATCCAAAATCACCAAAGCGCGTAAACCGGCTTGATTGAGAATCGCGGCGGTCTCCACCATTTCCACCATAAACGTAGAACGGCCGCGCGCCAGATCATCCGCCGCGCCGACGCGACTAAACAACCGATCGACGACTCCAAGACGCACAGCTTCCGCCGGCACGAAAGCGCCCATCTGCGCCATGATCGCAATCAAAGCATTCTGCCGCAAAAAAGTCGACTTGCCGGCCATGTTCGGCCCGGTCAACAACCACAAGCGGCGCTCCGGCCCGAGATCGCAATCATTGGCGACGAAACGACTGTCCCCGGCCTCTTCCAAGGCCGCCTCCACCACAGGATGACGCCCTTTACGAATTTCGAACGCCAAATCGTCGCTGATCTGCGGACGACAATAGGCGCGTTCGACCGCCAGCTCCGCCAAAGCAGCGGCGACATCGAGTTCCGCCAAAGCCTGCGCCGTCGGCAAAAGCGTCTCTGCGCGCCCGGCGATCTCGGTCGTCAGAACCGCAAACAATTCCAGCTCTATGGCCAAGGCGCGGTCTCCGGCTTCGGAGATTTTCCGTTCCAAATCGGCCAGCTCCACAGTGCTGAAACGCACGGCGTTGGCGGTGGTTTGGCGATGGATGAAGGTTTCGCGCCGCGCGCCCGTCATCAGTTTATCGGCTTGAACAGCGCTGACTTCGATATGATAGCCAAGAACATTGTTGAACTTGATCTTCAACGAATTGACGCCGGTGTCGGCGCTGTAGCGCGCCTGCAACCCGGCGATGAGACGCTTTCCCTCGTCGCGCAACATCACCAACTCATCGAGCGGCAACGAATAGCCGCGCGCGATGAATCCTCCGTCCCGCGTCAGAATCGGCAGCTCCGACGCCAGAGCGGCGCTCAAACGCTGCACGAGCGTCGAATGCTCTCCCAAATTGCGCGTCAAACGCCGCAAATCCAAGGGCGCAGTCTCGGAAAAAGGAGACAAAACCTCGCGCATGTTTTCGGCTTGAATCAAGGCGTCGCGCACGGCGGCGGCGTCGCGCGGTCCACCGCGCCCCAGGCTCAACCGAGACATGGCGCGCTCCAAATCGGGAGTCGCCTTTAAAGCGGCCCGAATATCGACGCGCAAACGCTCTTCACGCACGAAGAACTCAACCAGATCGAGCCGCTCATCGATTGCGACGACGTCGGTCAACGGCGCGGCCAAACGATCGGCCAACAACCGCGCGCCGGGACCGAAAACCGTGCGATCAATGGCGGACAACAAACTTCCTCGACGTTCGCCGCTGAGCGTTCTTGTCAACTCCAGATTGCGCCGAGTGGCCGCATCGATATCCATGGCCGAACCCGGAGACACACGACGCGGCGGCTGCAAGCGAGGGACTTTGCCTTTTTGCGTCAGGTCGATATAGGCGACCAAAGCTCCGGCGGCGGCGATTTCAGCGCGTTCGAAAGCGCCGAACGCATCAAGGGTTCCAACTCCGTACAGCGTCTGCAAACGCAAGCGACCGTTCTCGCTGTCGAAGAGGCTGTTCGACTGCACTGAGAGCCGATCTTTCCACTCGCCGAGCCATTCGAACAGCTCGGAACGCTGGATCAATTTTTCCGAGACCAACAACTCTTGCGGATCGAGGCGCGCAATCGCCATCGATAATATCTGCCCAACCGCAGCCACAGGTTGCAGCGTCACGGCGCCTGTCGAGAGGTCTAGCCAACCCAACCCCAAGCCGCCTCCGGCTTCGGCCAAAGCCCCCAAATAATTCGCGCTGCGGGCGTCGAGCAAACTATCCTCGGTGATGGTGCCGGGCGTGACAATGCGAATCACATCACGCTTGACCACCGCCTTGCCGCCACGTTTACGCGCCTCCGCCGGGTCTTCGAGCTGCTCGCAGATCGCCACGCGAAAACCGTGACGGATCAAACGTTGCAAATAGGATTCATGGCTGTGAACCGGAACCCCGCACATCGGAATGTCTTCGCCTTCGTGACGACCGCGCTTGGTGAGGGCGATGTTCAGAACCTTTGACGCGGCGACGGCGTCATCAAAGAACAACTCATAGAAGTCGCCCATGCGGTAAAACAACATACATCCCGGATGAGCCCGTTTGACGTCATGATACTGGGCCATCATCGGTGAAACAGGCGAAGAAATCTCTGACACGAAGCCGTCCGTTTACAGGCGAGAGGTTGATCTTTCAGTTTGTCGGTTTGTTCCCGACCAGAAGTCCGAAAAATTTATCGGCGCTTTCCTTTTGCGGCCCCGTCGAGTTGCGTCTTGTCGAGCGGCTTCACCGGATTGAAACGGCCCTCGCGCCTTCGTTGGCCTCAGCCTCCAAATCGTGGTTTCCAAAGGTCTCCCGGCCTTTGGCGGGTCCAGGGCAAAGCCCTGGCCTTTCTCTTAAACTTTTTTCTTAATTCTTTTCTTTGCCTTTGCATCTTTTCTTGAATTTTCAAGTGACCGAAATCACGGAAAATAAAGAATCAAACGCCAACGATGTTTTGAATGTGCTCGATGAAATGAGCGGGATCAATCGGCTTACGCAAACAACCATTGGCGCCCAACGCCATCGCTTGATCGAAGACTTCTTGGTTGGCTTTGCCCGACAAAATAACGATTTTCATTTGCTTCAAATCCGGGGCCTTCCGCAAGAGCCGACAAAAATCCAGCCCTCCCAATTCGGGCATCATAATATCGAGAACGATAACATCGGGCTTCACGGACTTAATATGCTCCAACGCAATGCGGCCTCCTGGCGAAACCGTCACCTCGTGACCTACCTTTTCCAGCAAATGCTTCACCGTGGCGGCGACGGCCAAGTTATCGTCCACAACGTAAAAACGCATTCTCTCCTCCCATTTCGACGCTTTCGGCATATTTCACTGATCGAACTTAAATTAATCCTCTAATTAAAGTTCTCACTTACCGTTCGTCGTCACACCGACCTTTGTTTCATCCATTAGAGCCCGTCTGGAGAAAACATCAATGTTTCCATAGGATGCCGCTGGAAACATTGATGTTTTCTCCAGACGGGCTCTAAGAAGATTGTGCGGCGTTCCATGGCGCTTCGTCAAGAAGGAAGATCATCGTTCGAGGACAAAACCAAGGCGTCACACCGCCTTCATTTTTTTACATTTGATTTACAACCACCGCTTCAGGCAGTCTTTGCAAGACGCACGACAAACAACGCCGATTTGTTGAATATTTTCTGAAAAAACGCCAAGGAAGGAAAACCATGCCAAGAAAAACCCTCGCCGCCGTCGCGTTCGTCGCCACGATCGGGTTCGCCGCGCCCCCCGCAAACGCAGGAGCCACTTTAGACGCCGTCAAGGCCAAAGGATTTGTCCAATGCGGCGTCAACGCCGGTCTCGCCGGCTTCAGCGCCCCCGACAGCGCCGGACACTGGACCGGCTTGGATGTTGACGTTTGCCGCGCCGTCGCCGCCGCTTTGTTTGGCGACGCGACCAAAGTGAAGTTCACGCCGCTCAGCGCCCAACAGAGACTTCCCGCCCTGCAATCCGGCGAAGTTGATGTGTTGTCGCGCAACACCACTTGGACGCTCACCCGCGACACCGCCAACGGTTTCCATTTCGCCCCGACCACCTTCTATGACGGCCAGGGATTTATGGTCCCCAAGGCGCTCAACGTCAAAAGCGCCAAAGACCTCAGCGGCTCGACCGTCTGCGTCCAAACCGGCACCACAACCGAACTAAACCTGGCCGATTACTTCCGCACCAACGGCATGACTTTTCAACCCGTAGTGGTCGAAGCTTTGGCTGAAGTCAACGCCGCGTTCTTCGCCGGACGCTGCGACGTCCTCACCTCCGACACCTCGCAACTCGCCGGAGTTCGCGCTTCGGTCGCCCCCAAGCCCGACGACTATGTTATTCTTACCGATCTGATCTCTAAAGAGCCTCTTGCGCCTGCTGTGCGCCACGGAGACGATCAATGGTTCGATTTGGTTAAGTGGTCGGTTTACGCCATGATCGAGGCCGAAGAAAAAGGCGTCACCTCGAAGACTCTCGACGAGCAACTCAAGAGCAAAGCCCCCACCGTCCAGCGTCTGCTCGGCGTCACCCCAGGAATGGGCGCAGCCTTAGGCGTAGACGAGAAGTGGGTTTACAACATCGTCAAACAAGTCGGAAATTACGGAGAAGTCTTCGAGCGCAACGTCGGCGCCAACTCTCCTCTGAAGCTCCAACGCGGCGCCAACGCTCTGTGGACCAAAGGCGGCCTGATGTATTCTCCCCCGATCCGGTAGTTTTTTCGATTCGATCGTTTTACGAGCCCCTAAGAAAATAAGAAGGTCGTGAGACCGAGTTTTCGATCGCTCGACCTTTTTAATTGACTTGTAAAAATTTACGCTTTGGAATCTGCAAATGTCGAATTTGCTCGATGGAACGCGCAAAAACCATTTCCCCGCTCACATCTCGACGCTCGGCGCGTGGAGAGGCAATCTGTGGTTGCGCTCTGTCGTCTTTCAACTTTTGGCTCTTGGCGGCGTCATCGGAATCGGCGTCTGGCTGGTGAACAACGCACTCGACAACCTAACACGACAACACATCGCCGCAGGGTTCGGCTTCCTCGCCCGCGAAGCCTCCTTCGCCATCGGCGAATCCATGATCCCCTACACGCCCGCTGATTCCTACGGCCAAGCCGTTGTCGTCGGCTTGCTCAACACAATCAAAGTCTCGTTGTTCGGAGTCGTTCTTTCCACAATTCTCGGCGTTGCGATTGGAATTGCCCGCCTTTCGCGCAACTGGCTGGTCGCCCAGTTCGCCGGCGTTTATGTCGAATCGGTTCGCAATATTCCCATCTTGCTGCAATTGTTCCTCTGGTACGCTGTAATCACCGAGGGCCTCCCCTCCTCCCGCCAAGCGTTTAACCTAATGCCGGGCGTGTATCTTTCCAATCGCGGACTAATGATCCCGACCCCAGTCCCTCACCCTGCATGGGCGGCGGCGTGGATTGCTTTAGGCGGCGCGCTGATCGGCGTTTTCGCCTTGCGCGTTTGGGCGCGGAAACGCCAAGCTCGAACAGGCCGCTACTTTCCTTTGGGCTGGACGGCCGCCTGTATGATCCTCGGCTTGCCTTTACTCGCCTATGTCGCCTTCGGAGCCCCGACCGCTCTTGAAATCCCTACGCTTCGCGGCTTTAATTTCGTCGGAGGCGCAACGCTTAGCCCTGAACTCTCGGCGCTGCTGCTTGGACTTGTCGTCTACACCGCCGGTTTCATCGCCGAAATCGTCCGCAGCGGCATTCTGTCCGTGTCTCACGGCCAAACGGAAGCCGGCTTAGCGCTCGGTTTGTCGCCCAAACAAGTGACGCGGCTTATTATCTTGCCTCAAGCCCTGCGCGTCATCATTCCCCCCGTCACCAGCGAATACCTGAAGCTCTCCAAAAACAGCGCGCTGGCTGTAGCCATTGGTTACCCTGATGTTGTATCAGTGCTGAACACCATCATCAACCAAACCGGCCAAGCGATTGAAGGCGTCGCGATGATTATGGCGGCTTTTTTTACTGTCAGCATCGGCATCGCGGTATTTATGGATTGGTACAACCGTCACGTCGCCTTGATCGAACGCTAACCGAGAACCCGATAAGAAACAACGAGGTCCAGGAACTGTGTTCCCAGTCGCTCGGGCCAAGTAAAGGGAAGATTTCGTCCTTGGCCCGAGCAACTGGAAACACAGTCACTTGTGTCTTGATTTTCGTGTAATATGGGAAAATGGGCGCCTCTCTGGCTCCTTTTAATTTTTATTTACAAAGCGATTAAAAAAATATGATAAAAAATCTATCGATCCTCTGGCGCCTGGTCGGTTTGGTTACCGCCGTCACTCTGCCGCTGATCGGCCTACACATCTACGACCTAACTCAACATGCCGACAAAGACATCGAAGACGCCAAAGAATACACTCTCGCCATCGCCAAAGTCGCCGCCGGCAACACTGAAGCCTATCTTGATCACACCTTTTCTCTGCTGGACGCCCTCAGCAAACGCCCTCTTGTGCGCGCCTTGGACTCCAAAACCTGCGACCCTATCATAAAAGAATTCCTGTGGCAGCATCCAACTTTTTCCGGAGTCAGCACCCATCAATCCAACGGAGCGCTCGTCTGCCGCGCAACCATGCTTCCTAATTCCACCTTCCCTCCCCCCCTTCAAATCAGCGAACTTGAGTGGTTCCAACGGTTGCTGGAAACCAAGAAACCTGTACTCAGTCACCCATATCTTGGAATCGTCGCTCCCATTTGGGTCGTGATCGCGGCGACGCCAATCCTCGACGATTACGGCAACATCCAGGGAATCGTGCTGTTCCGCATCAACCTCGATCGCCTGCGCTTTGCAACCGGCCACGCTCCTTTGCCCGCCGGCGCTTTCCTTACGATGATCGACGATCAAGGCGTCGTCATCACACGATCCGACAATCCTGAAAAATGGGTCGGGAAGAATCTCGCCGGAACCACCTTAGTCGATGCGGTGTTGCGCGAAGGCGAAGGAGCAATTAAAACCGTCGGCGCCGCCAACATAGAACGAATATCAGGCTTTGCTCAAATTCCGCGCTACGGCTGGCGCGTGATCGCCGGAATCCCCGCAGCCGATGTTCTGAAGCACATTAACGACAACACTCTTACACATCTCGGGCTTTCTCTGGCGGCAATAATGCTGTCCTTATCATTGGCCTACGGCATAGGCATGTGCATCATTCGACCGGTTCAACAGGTTTCGGCGGCGGCGCGACAAGTGTCCGAAGGGCGCCTCGACACCCGCATCACGCCTCACGGCCCGATCGAGCTGGCGCGCCTCGCCCATGACTTCAACATTATGGTCGATGCGCGCCAACAATCGGAAATGGCGCTGCAAAACAAAGAAAACAAACTGCGCGCGCTGATCGACTCCACCACCGACGCCTTCATCATCACAGACACAAACTCTGAAATCGTTCAAACCAACGCCGAGGCGGAACGAATTTTCGGCTATTCCCCCTCCGAAGTGCTCGGTCGACCGATTGAGTTCCTGATTCCAAATTACCGAACACATTGTCTCTCTTCTTCAGCGAACGCAGAACCGCTTCCTTCCCTAGAACCAAGCGACTTCATCGGACGGCGCAAAGACAAATCAGAATTTCCGGTGGAAATCATAACTCGTCCGATTCGAGACGCCGAAAACCGACTCATCGCCACAGTGGCGCGCGACATCACCGCAAGAAAACGAACCGAACAAGCGCTACGAGAAAGCAAGAACCACCTTCGCACGCTCATTAACCACATTCCGCAAAAAATTCTTTATAAGAACCGTCAATCCGTTTTTATGGTGGCCAACCCTCCTCTGGCCAATGATTTCAATCTTACTCCAGAACAAATGGTCGGGCTCACCGATTTTGACCTCTACCCACCGGATGTGGCGCAAAAACTGCGCGAAGCCGACACGCAAACAATGAATAATGATTGCGTGGAAGAAAGTGACGAAGACCAAATCACTCCCAACGGCGAGATTCGTTCTATTCACACTCTACGCACGCCGGTTCGCGACGCCGACGGCGCCGTGATCGGAATTTTAGCGATCTTCTGGGACGTCACAGAACAAAAGAACGTTGAAGAAACTCTGAAAAACGCCAAAATCGCCGCCGAAGCCGCCAGCCGCGCCAAAAGCGAATTTCTAGCCAATATGAGCCACGAAATCCGCACTCCGATGAACGCGATTCTCGGCCTAACGCATCTCCTGCTTCAATCACAGCTCTCTGAACGGCAATCTGACTACGCCCGCAAAATCCAAATTTCAGCGCAATCCTTGTTGGGCATCCTGAACGATATCCTCGATTTCTCCAAGGTCGAGGCCGGAAAGATTGATTTAGAACATGTCCCATTCCGCATCGACAAACTTTTCAGCGATCTCGCCACTGTTCTCTCCATCAGCGCTCAGGAAAAAGACATCGAGATTTTATTTTCAATCGCCTCCGACACGCCTCAAATATTGATCGGAGACCCTCTGCGCCTACAACAAATTTTGATTAACCTAGCCGGAAACGCCATCAAATTCACGCATCACGGAGAAGTTGTGGTTTCAGTGTCGGTCGCTCATATAGAGCGCGATCAAATTACGCTTCAATTCGAAATCCGCGACACCGGAATCGGCATCAATCCCGAACAACAGGCCCGCTTGTTCCACGCCTTCAGCCAAGGCGACAGCTCCACCACCCGTCGCTATGGCGGAACCGGGTTGGGTTTGGCGATTTGCCAACGTCTCGTTGAATTGATGGGCGGATCAATTCGCGTGATCAGCAACTTCGGAAAGGGAAGCGTCTTTTGCTTCACGACAACCCTCGGCTGCTTAACAGAGAAACCTCAAGAAATCGGCGCTTCGATCTCTCAATCCAAAAGCCCCATCAGATCGGTGTTAATCGTCGACGACAATCCAACATCCCGCACGATTTTGATCGAAAACACCCGCATCTTGGGCTGGCGCGAATGCGCTATCGCATCAGGCGAAGAAGCGCCGGCCGAAATCGAACGCGCCAATCGCGAGAACAATCCTTTCGATCTCATCTTGATGGACTGGAAAATGCCCGGCATGGATGGGATAGAAACTCTTCAGAAGCTCCGTGCTTTATCGCCATCAACGCCGCCGGTGGTGATCATGGTCAGCGCCTATGGTCAAGAATTCGTCAAACAACGCGCAAAACAACTAAAGGTTTCACCAGACGCCATCTTAATGAAGCCAATCTCCGCGTCCCTTCTCCTTGACGCAACAATCTCGATCTATACGGACAGAATCAATCCGACGACAATCGACAAAACACTCTCTGTTATCTCGCACTCTTTTAAGAATGATTCTTATCCAAAAGACGACTCTCGGATGTTCTCCGGCGTCTGCGTCTTGTTGGTCGAAGACAATGAAATAAACCAACAAGTCGGCCAAGAGCTTCTCCGCGCCATGGGATTGACGGTGGACGTCGCCGGGAATGGGCTGGAGGCGCTGCGTCGAATTGAACAAAACGGCAATAATTTCGACGCCGTGCTTATGGACGTCCAAATGCCTGAAATGGACGGGTGTGAAGCAACACGTCGCATTCGCAACCTTCCCAACCATCAAAACCTGCCAATCATCGCCATCACCGCCAACGCCATGGCCTCCGACCGCGCGCTATGCCTGGAAGCCGGAATGAATGATCACCTGGCCAAACCTCTTGATATTGCAGAATTACGCCAAGTTCTGAGGCGATGGATCAATCCCTCTCTGAGGACGAAAAACGCCCACACCAACGAAAATATTTCGACGTTCCAGAGTATTGATCTCAAAACCGCCTTGAAGCGACTCAACGGAAACCGAGCATTCTTAGCAAAAATTCTGCGCGATTTCTCCACCGGCTACGCCGACTACGCTCAAATAATCGCAGACATCGCCAAAACCCACGATATCGCTCGCATCCAACACCTAGCGCACACACTGAAAGGAATCGCACGCCAAATCGGAGCCGAAGCTCTAGCTTCTTCCGCATATGTTATTGAACGCGCCGCCCAAGAGAAAAACATCACGCGCGTGCTTGAGTCCCTGCCGGATTTACGCGCCACGCTGACGAAAACCCTCGCAGAAACCCCTAGAATCTGCGCAAACCTCCTTGACGCCCCCCCTTCCAACACGCCGCTCACCACCGGAAAAAACACCCCAAAACCAACCTTAAACACCGAAAACCAAAAAAACGAAGTGCGGAAAAGGATTGAAGAGTTACGCTTGTTACTGCGTGACAATAATTTTTCCGCTGTAGACTTATGCGCCGCACTGCAAACCACCGTAAAAGGAACTCATCTCGCCGCTCCGGTCACGCGCCTAGAAAACGCCATTGATCATTTAGAATTTCCGCACGCCCTTAAAATCCTCGACGACATCACAACGCATTTAGAAATAGAACCATTCACATAAAAGATATGTCCGAATCAAAATGCGAATCGCTCAAGCCAAGAACGAAAACTCCCCCCCTTATTCACGAACAGTCCTCGGTCCCTTTTAATTTTTCTATACTCCGTTCGGTTAAGAACCCGAGAATCATGCGGACTTCCCGAATTGAAACGGTCCACTCTCATTCGGTCGTTACAAACTCCAAGTCATGGTTTCCAAAGGCCTCCCGGCCTTTGGCGGGTCGAGGGCGAAGCCTCGATTCTTTCGGAGTTTTTTTTCGGGTTCTCAATTGGACAGAGTATATTCAAACATTAATATTTTTTGATCAGCCCACCCCACAACAAAAACCATGGAGCCAAATGCAGCGGCTCCTGAAAATTCGAATCAAACACATTGTAACCACACCTCTCCAAGCGCGCCAAATACTTGCGAATCAAAACCGCCAACAACAACACCGGGCGCATCGTCTTCGGCAAATCACGCTGCATACGATCAACTCGACTCAAACGCTCTCGAATCGCCTCAGCAATCTCTTGCACCACCGCCGCCAAAGCAGGCGTAAATTTTTGTGCAAAAACATCCTCCGCATCCCCCCCTCTCCGCACCATCACCTCTTTCGGCAGATACAAACGCCGCGCCCGCGCATGAAACGAAACAGCCCGCAACAACCCCATTAACCCCCAAGTCATTCCAAGCACACGCCCAGCGTTCTCGACTTCTTCTCCTTGCACACCAAGAATCTGTAACGCCAACAAACAAAGATTTCCCGAAGTCGCATCCACATAATCAATCAAGTCATCAATTGTCTCAATAAAATCATCCTGTAAATCTCTCTCGCGAGCATCCAAAAGACGATGAAAATAATCTTGTTTCAAACCGTGACGACCAATCGCCACCAACAAAGCTCCCAATAACTCTTGGTGCGAAGAAACCGATCCATCATTTTCATATAAAGCGTCTATGGCGTCACGCCACCATTGCAAACGAATCTGCCCCATAATAGGCTGAGACACAATTTCCCGCGTTTTCGCCACCTCATGGTTGAGCGCATAGAGAGCGTAAATATCTTCTCGACAATCCAATGGCGCAAAAAGACAGGTCAAAAAACGATCTCGATCGTGAACGCGAACGAGTTCTCCACAATAACTCAGCGACGGAACCCGCAAAGCGCCAACACGCACCAAACTCATGACATTTCTTTCACGACAAACGCACAGAACAGCGACGAAACGGCAATTCCTGTGCTAGAGTGGATACATGGACCGTCATGCGATCCTGCGACGAACGATCGGATCGAAGTATAGGATTCCACGAAAAACCACACCTCAAATCCACACGCCCCACGGATGACTGAAATTCTCATCGCTCCCACATCCGCCCTTCACCTCCGCCGCCCTCCCCGTCGCGTGGCCGGACTCGATGTGTTCCCCGTAGGATCGCCTCTGATCCCTCGACCAATTCGACCGCACGTCTTCGCTCTAAACCGCTTCATCACCTGGGCCAACGCCATCGCCGACGCGCCGAATCTTTCTCCCGAAGTCCGAGTCGCCAGTCTCGACGATTTAGAGCGAGCGCTCGATTACGGAGGCTCCCGTCAACGTCACCTGCGCCCCGCCCGAGACCTCCATCACAGCTTGCGAGCGACAGGATTATCGGCTCGCTGCGTTCGCCACGCCCTGATCGCTCTGCGCCGCGAAGCCGCCGACCACAACTTCCAAAGTTGGGACGAGCTGGAAACCCATTGTCGCGCCGTCGCTGCGCCGCTTGGCCGCTACCTTCTGGAGCTTCTCGACGAATCCGACAGCGCCAACGCGCATGCCTGCGACGCGCTTTGCACCTCTCTACGCCTCTTGCGCCGCCTTCAGAACGGCCGTCATGATTGGATGATCTTAGGAAGATCGCCTCTTCCTCTGGATTGGTTTAAAGAAGAAAAGATCAGCGTCGAACGTCTGATCGAAAATCGTTGCGATCCCGCCTTACGCCATCTCTTCAACCGCGCGCTTGCGCGTCTTGATTTGCTTCTAGAGCAAGCTTCCCCTTTGCCCGACACACTGCGTCACGCGGGACTTCGGTTGGAAACAGCGGTGACTTTGGGATTGGCCACCACGCTCAGCCACAGATTGCGCCGTCTTGATCCTATGGTCACTCCCGTGATTCTGCCTCCGCATCATCGTTTGCTCGCAGTTGCGCGCGGCTTCGCGCGAGGCCTCACGCCGCCACACTCCGGCGCTCCATGACACGCTTGCCATGAATTCCCCTCTTCCCAAAACCCCAAAACCGTAGAAGAATTCTATTCACACCCCAGAGCGGATTCATGCTCAGCCAACAAAAGGTTAAGCGCGGGTTAAGAATGTCCGACCAAGTCGAACTGACCGCTCTCTGATCCCTTTGGGCGTTACTATCTTTCCGACCATCAACGAGGCCAATTCTCATGTCGTTCGAACTGCCCGCACTGCCTTACGCTCAAGACGCCCTAGAGCCGTTTATGTCGGCGCAAACCCTGAGCCTGCACTACGGCAAACATCATCAGACTTATGTCACCAATCTGAACAATCTGGTCAAAGACACGCCTCTGGCCGGAAAGAGCCTGGAAGAAATCGTCAAAGAAACGGCAGGAGATTCTGCACGTCAGGGCGTGTTCAACAACGCCGCGCAGGTGTGGAATCATACTTTCTTCTGGCAAGGCATGAAGAAAAACGGCGGCGGCGCTATGCCGGGCGCTTTAGAAGCCAAGATCGTTGAAGATTTCGGTGGAGTGACTCAGTTCAAAGAAGCTTTCACTCAAGCCGGGTTGACTCAGTTCGGCAGCGGTTGGGCTTGGCTGATCTTGGAGAATGGTAAACTCAAAGTCACCAAAACAGGAAATGCAGATTGCCCATTGGCGCATGGCCAACATGCTCTGGTCACAGCGGATGTTTGGGAACACGCATACTATGTTGATTACCAAAACCGTCGCGCAGACTTCTTGAAAGCCTTCCTTGAAAACTTGGTGAACTGGGAGTTCGTCGCCTCTCGCCTTTCTGCATAATCAGAACAAAACAAAAAGCAACGGGCGCCATAGTCTTGGCGCCCGAAAGCCATCAAAAATTCAACTCGTTAAGATCACACAGAATAGTCACTGCCAATATAATAACCGTAGTCGATCAAACCACGCACGCTTTGATGAAAACGAAGCTTCTGAATGTACTCCATCGGGTTCTTGGGCTTAACAAAAGCGCCGGGCGGATGGTTTAACCAATCATAAAGTCGAGTCAATAAAAACCGCAAGGCCCCGCCACGCGCCAGAATCGGCAACGCCTCCAATTCCGCCATGGTGAAAGGCCGAATCTTTTCATAATGATACAAAAGCAACCGCGCTTTAGTCACATTGAAGTCCCCACCGACTTCAAAACACCACGCGTTCAGGCAAATTACAAAATCATAAGCAAGATAATCCGTGCAGGCGAAATAAAAATCAATCAAACCGGACAAAGACTGCCCGCGAAAGAACACATTGTCTGGAAACAAATCAGCATGAATAACGCCGCTTGGCAACGACTTCGGCCAGTGCGCCTCCAGATAATCCAATTCAGCACAAATGAACGCCGCAAGTCCGCTTTGCACTTTGTCGGCGCGATCCCGACATTTTTCGTATAGCTCCCGCCATCCCGCCACAGACAAATTATTCGGTCGCGTCATTGGAAACGACAAACCCGCTCGATGCAAGCGCGCCAAAGCCTCTCCCACTCCCGCGCAGTGATACGGCATAATTCGTCGCGGCCACATGCCGTTCAAAAACGTCACAATCACCGCAGGACGACCACATAACTCACGCAAAGCCACGCCATCCCGCCCCGGCACGGGCAAAGGACATTCCACCCCTTGTCGAACCAAATGCTCCATCAATTGCAGGAAGAACGGCAAATCATCGGGCCGAACCCGTTTCTCATACAACGTCAGAATATAAGGGCCGGTGTCCGTAACCAAGTGAAAGTTCGAATTCTCCACTCCCTCGGCAATTCCGTTGCACGAAACCACCTCACCCAAAGAATACTGAGCCACAAAGGCGGCTAACGCTTCATCCGAGATTTCTGTATAGACCGCCATGACGATGCGCCCGAAGCAAGATGAGATTCGATTGCTTGGACGTATCACATTTTACAAAATCCGCGCACAGAAAAAATCCACGCTCAGCCCCGTCAAGAGACTTGGCGACCTGCTCAAAAGGCGCCATACTCAACCCCATCATGCAAACTCCATCCGCCCCTTCTCCCGCCGCCGCCTCGCCTCCAACGCCCGCGTCTTCAAAAGACGAGGCCTCCCCCTCTGTTGAAACGTCCGGCGCGACGCGCCCGCAGGCTCAACCGCCTGGAGAAATTGGCGGCCCGTCCGGCCCGGAACCGACTCGATTCGGCGACTGGGAACGCAAAGGACGATGCAGCGATTTCTAAAGCCCTCATCAGACGAGTTCTGAGACTGCGTTTTGACGGGTAAGCGATTCCAGAGAAAAAGCGTTTTGTAAATATAAGGGGGGGGATGTTTGTCTTTTGTGATCCCCGCCTTTTTATGATTCCCGATGGTCGGGAATGCAATCCCTGAGCCCTTTTAATTTTTTCAGTTCCATGTCTTTATAACTGTTCTACGAAAGAGTAACTGTTCTACGAAAATCTATTTCCGGCGCAACTGATAGCGTGTTCGCAGACTTCCATATCGTCCACCGATGATAGAAACAACATAAGCCATCCCGGCGCATAGAATAATGGCCGGCCCTGACGGGACACTAACGTAATAAGAGAACAACAACCCTGAATAGCCCGACATTAAGGCGAACAACGACGCAACAACCGCCAAAGACCACACCTCGCGGGCCCAAAATCGAGCCGCAGCAGCAGGCAAAATCATCAACCCCACCGACATCAAAGTTCCGAGCGCTTGAAATCCACCAACAAGATTCAGAACCACCAGAACAAGAAACAAGTGGTGATAAAGAGCGCCGCGTCCATCAACTGCGCGTAGAAAATCCGGATCGAAACACTCAACCACCAAAGGACGATAAATCACCGCCAAAACAACCAGAGTAAGAGTGGTGATAATCGAAGCCATGACCAGAGCCTGATCATCAACCGCCAACACAGATCCAAACAACACATGGAGCAAATCCACCGCTCCGCCACGCAAAGAAACAATCAACACGCCCGCAGCCAAAGACATTAAGTAAAACCCGGCAAAACTAGCGTCTTCACGCAAAAGAGTCACGCGCGAAACAGCTCCCGCAGCCAAAGCCACAGTCAAGCCAACAACAAAGCCGCCAACGCTCATAGCCATGGGCGACAACCCGGCAATGAAAAAGCCAATGGCCGCGCCGGGAAGAATAGCGTGCGACATGGCGTCAGACATCAAACTCATCCGACGCAACAACAACAGCACGCCCACCGGACCACACCCCAAGGCCAAGGCCAAACACGCCGCAAACCCACGTCGCATAAATCCAAACTCAAGAAATGGTCCGACCAGAAAATCAAAAATATCCGTCATAACACCAATCTCAGCAAGCTTCGTCGCATATCCCCCTCCTCAGAAATTGATCAGGCGGCTTTCGAGCGTTGATCCCACACATCCGCCGCCACACGCGCTTGACTCAGAAATGGAGGAATCAAAATCTCAGAGGTTGCGCCCCACCCGATAATCTCCCGCGCCAAAAGAAGCGTCTCAGGAAAAAAACGACGCACTTGATCAAAATCATGCAGAACTGCAATAATCGTGCGCCCCTCGACATGCCACTGACGCGCCAAACACAACAAATGCTCGGCTGTTCCAGCATCGATTGCAGAAAAAGGCTCATCCAACAAAAGAACGCGCGCATCCTGAACCATCAACCGCGCGAACAACACCCGCTGAAATTGCCCGCTCGACAACCCTCCGATCAAACGATTTTCGCACTCCGGCAGCCCCACCTCAACCAAAGCCTGCCGCGCGCGAGCCTTCATCGCCGCCGTCATCGAGCGCCATCCGCCGCATTGCCGCCAAAACCCCAGCAAAACCGCATCCAACACCGTCATCGGAAAAGAACGGTCAATCTCTACGCGCTGCGGCAAGTATCCGACATCCGCCAAAGACAGCCCCTGCCAAACCACTCGACCATTCCACGCCCGCAACCACCCCATTATCCCCTTTAACAATGTGCTCTTCCCGCCGCCATTTGGCCCGACCACAGCAGTCATGGAGCCTTGCGCAAAACTTCCACTCACACGCCACACCACAGAGTTGCGATCATATCCATATGTTACGTTCTCTAGCTGAATTACACTTGGCATTTCTCACCTCGCCTTTGCCACCCCAAGCGCGTCAGATAATCCATGATCACAACCAGTCCAGCGCCCAAGCCGTGACGGCCCATAATCCGACGCTTAAACACAACGCCCCCACCACTCTTTTCCCTATCCCCGCCGCCAACATGTTCGTCCTTAATATCTATATGTCATGTTATAACATATAGATGATTGACGACCGGAACAACCTCCAACACACCCCATAACTGAAAAAAAATATGGATTTTCATGAATACCCAAACCTCCAAATCAGAGGTATACTCGGAATTCGATGCGATTCGCGCGGGAGCCCCCCTTCATGCAATCAAACAACATCCCCCCCTCGATAGAAGAGCGCGAATTGGCGCGCGCCCGATCGTTTCAGCAAGTCTGGACAGAAGATTTGAACGCCGTCTTCTCTGACGTCGCCCATTACTACGACAAAGCCAATTTCTTCGCCAGTTTCGGCCTTTGGGGATGGTTTTTGCGTTGTTTTATGAAAACGATCAAAATTCAACCACATCAGCGCGTGCTCGACGTATGCGCCGGAACCAATGCAATCGGCATCGCTTTATTGAAACGCGAGCCAACTTTAAAAGTCGACGCCATGGACCGCAGCGCCTCAATGCAGGAGGTCGGCCAAGAAAACGCACGCGCTCTGGGGTTCCACATCAACAGCACAATTGGGGACGTTCATGATCTGCCCTTCCCGGATAATCATTTTGACGTGGTGACATTGCAGTTCGCCACTCGCCACTTGCGCGTCAAACGGGTTTTTGAAGAAATTCGGCGCGTTCTAAAGCCGGGAGGCCACTTTTATCACTGCGACATGCTGCGGCCGACGCATCCTCTCGTAGTTTTATTCTATTACCATCTCGTTTCATTGAGTCTGATCTTCACCAGCGCACTGTTCGGCAGCGGAAAAGCGGCTTTAAAATGCCGCCGCTATTTTGTAATGGCGTTAAAGTTGTTCTACTCTGCGGATGAACTCAGCGAGGTTCTCACCGCCTTTGGTTTCGTCAACACCACTCAGAGCACAATATTAAGTGGCGCGATTGGGTTTCACTGCGGACAGAAACCATTCACCGAGTGATTGATCTTTTTTGTTTGAGATTTTAAGGCGAGGAAGCTCAAAGCGCCTCGCCAAAGCGTGATTCAGCAAAGAAACACGCAGCGTGAGAAGTTTCAAGCACAACAAAAAGGCTCCGAGGAGTTGATCAACGGGGAACTCTTCCGAGAAAAATATCGGAAAGCCACTGGAGGCACGGGCCGGAATCGAACCGGCATACACGGATTTGCAGTCCGCTGCATCACCATTCTGCCACCGCGCCAGCGTTGACGAAAGGGATGCTAGAGCAATGATGATCGCCAGTCAAGGGGGTTAAGTTTTTTCGGATGAAAAATTCCCGCTTGAAAATGAGGCGCCGCTCGAAAATGAGCTTATTTTATTAATCGGCGCGAATAAGGAAAGCTTTCGTCCGTGGTCCGAGCCAACAGGGAACACAGTCCCTGGCCCCTTTTCGTTTATTAAGAGCACTCTCAAGAAGCAGATTTGTGCTAACGCACGCCGACGAGATGATTTAAAATGCGCAACGTCTTCCAATCCATCCCGATAACATAAAAAGCATGTCGACTCCGCCATCCAGCTCCAATCTTCCGGAATATTCCGTCGGCGACCTTGCCCGCGCTCTAAAACGCACCGTCGAGGAGGCATATGGTTATGTGCGCGTGCGGGGAGAAATCTCCCAACCCAAACGCCATAGTTCCGGACACATTTACCTCCGGCTGAAGGACGAAAGCGCCGTCATCGAGGCCGTGTGCTGGCGGCAAACAGCGTTAAAGCTCCCGATTCGACCGGAAGAAGGAATGGAGGTGGTTTGCACAGGCCGCCTCACCACATACCCGGGACGATCACAATACCAGCTCATTATCGAGACCATGACCTTAGCGGGTGTGGGAGCGTTGCTCAAAATGCTGGAAGAGCGACGTCAGCGACTCGCCGCAGAGGGATTGTTTGATCCTGGCCGCAAAAAGCGCTTGCCGTTTCTGCCGGATGTGATCGGCGTGATCACCTCCCCCACAGGCGCCGTCATTCGCGACATCCTGCACCGCCTTGCCGATCGCTTTCCTCGGCATGTGTTGTTATGGCCGGTCGCCGTCCAAGGCGAAAGCGCGGCGGCGCAAGTGGCGGCGGCGATCGAGGGATTTCAACGTCTGCCCCCCGCCGAAACTCCGAACGCCGCTCGATTCGCCCCACCTCGACCGGATGTGCTGATCGTGGCGCGTGGCGGGGGCTCGTTGGAAGACCTTATGGCTTTCAATGAAGAAATTGTCGTTCGCGCGGCGGCGGCGTGTCGCATTCCGTTGATCTCGGCGGTCGGTCACGAAACCGACACGACGCTGATCGACTTTGCCGCAGATATCCGCGCTCCAACTCCAACCGCAGCCGCCGAAATGGCGGTTCCGGTGCGCGCCGAACTGGAGGCGCAAGTTTTGGATTTGCAACGTCGCTCTGTGTCGGCGGCGACTCGCCTGATCGGCGAGCGACGCGGATGGATCGAAGGCCTGGCGCGAGGGCTTGGCGATCCTCAAGCGTTGATCGGCGAGCGCGCACAACGGCTTGACGACCGTGGAGAACGGCTGATTCTGGCGACGAGCGCACTGATTGAACGACGAGGGACAAGAGTTGCAGAGCTTGGAGCAAGTTTGCGCCACCCACGCGAACGGATCGCTCAAGCCCGCGCGCGGTTGGAATCAGAACAACGAGCATTGGCCGCAGCTTTGCGTCAAGCCGTGCTGACCGCGCAAAGCCGCATTGAACGCTTGAGTCTTGGTTTTACGCCGACTCCATTACGACGTCGCGTGGACGATCATCAACGACGTCTGGCCGACATCGGACCTCGCTTGGACGCCGCCTTTCGCCGCGCGTTAATCGAAAGGGCCGCGCGCCTTGAAACTCAAGGTTGTCTTTTGGAGAGTTATTCCTATCGCGGCGTGTTGGGACGAGGGTTTGCTTTGGCTCTTGACGCCGACCGCCGCCCCATTGCAACGGCGACGGCGGCCCGACCAGGACAAGAAATTACGTTGGCCTTCCATGACGGTGAAGTCAAAGCTCTTATCGCCGCCGGACGGAAGCCGAAAAAAGCCAAACCCACCGAACAAACTCCGACTCAAGGCGCTCTGTTTTAACCACAACAAAGACAAGAATATTTTTTAGTTTTTATGCAGAGAATTTTATTATCCGGAGCATTCCCCTCAATGGCTTCAAAACCAAACGCCCCATCTTGCACAATTTCGCCTCTGCTTATCGTCCTCGTTCTGACACTCAGCGCAACCGGGTGCGCATTAGGTCCAGCCGGGCGCCTGGAAGCCGCAAACACCGCCGCCTCCACCGCCGGATTTCAACGCCTCACCTTCTCCACAGAACAATTTCAACTAACAGGCTGGCTCAGAAAATCCGCACTCACAACAACATCCCCCTCCGTTCTAGCAGTCTATATCGAAGGAGACGGCTTCGCTTGGGTCAGCAAGACCCAGCTCTCCCGCGATCCCACTCCCAAAAACCCCACCGCCTTACGTCTGGCGATGCAAGAGCCAAACCAAAATCATGTTCTCTATCTGGGGCGTCCTTGCCAGTACAGCATGGTCGAAGCTCCCGATTCGTGCGATTCGCGCTATTGGTCAAGCCATCGCTTCGCCCCCGAAGTCGTCAAAGCCACACTCTCCGCCATAGAACAAACCCGCGCCCGAGTCGACGCCACCCAAATCATCTTAATTGGATATTCCGGCGGCGGCGCCATCGCTACGCTGGCCGCCGCTCAACAACCCGGGGTCGTCGCCCTAATCACCGTCGCAGGCGTGCTCGATCATGCGAAATGGACCCAACATCACCACGTTTCTCCATTAACGGGCTCCCTCAACCCAATCTCCGTCTCTGAAAAACTTCTTCATGTCCCCCAAACGCACTTTGTCGGAGAAAACGACGATATTGTCCCCTCCACGATCGCACACAGCTTCCTTAATCAACGCTTTTCTCCCTCCCAACAAACCGCCCCCGCCGCCAAAGCCCAAATCATTTCGGTTCCGAACGCCGATCATGGCTGCTGCTGGGAAAAACTCTGGCCCCAATTGCGTCGCGAAATCGCCCTCCCCTAAAGCATATTTTTCTAATATTTAACCTCGTCTCCGCCTCTATGCAAATTTACCGCATTTCTCCTCTTCCAACCGCCGCCAACAACGTCTATACTCTTCCTTGCCGATGAAAATCGGCTATAGTAATAAACGCTTTGTGGAATAAGCGTAGCGGACCCGGGGGCGGTGCCCGGCGCCTCCACCATCTTTGGGGGCGAAATAGGATCGACGCGCGTGGTAAAGGCAAAGTTTTTGCTCGGCATGGTACCGCCGTTATCGGGCCAGTTGGATAAATGCCAACGACAATCAGGCGACTCCGGTCGCCATCGCTGCCTAGCAATTAGGTAAGCGCGGCTCGGAGGGCGCCGGGCAACAGAAGCCCTCCACATCCAGACACACCAAAGGCGCTTTTCGCAGGGTTGCCGTTTCTGCCTTGAGCGGCCCCGGCGTTTTCGGAAAAAAAAACAGAAAACGCTCTCTTATCCTAATGTTCAACCCATGCAAGACCGTTCATCCGGTCTCTTCAGTCAGGCGGAGGCAACAGCGGACATGCCGAAACAGCGCTTGCGGTACGACAGGATGGTCGAGGCCGCCCTGCGCGGGGTTGTGCGCGACGCCCTGCAACAGGTCGCCGGTGGCGGACTGCCGGGAAATCATCACTTTTACATCACTTTCCGCACTGTCTTCCCTGGCGTCAAAATGCCCCCATATCTGCGGCGGCAATACCCTAATGAAATGACCGTGGTCCTCCAGTACCAATTCTACGGCCTGGAGATTCGTGAGGATGGGTTCTCTGTGACCCTCAGCTTCAATAACATTCACGAACGACTTGTCATTCCCTTCGCCTCCATCGTTACCTTCGCTGACCCTTCGGTTAATTTTGCTCTGCAATTTCACGTTATGCTTCCATCTGAAGCTGTGCAAGAGCAACCTCTTCCGGAGGATGTCGCGCGCCTGCCCGAACGCGAGCACGAACAGAAGCCTGCGTCCCCCTCTGATTCGACGTCTTCCGACTCGGCTAAAGTCGACTCGCCCAAACGCGGCGAAGTCGTTGCTCTGGACGCCTTCCGCAAAAAATCCTGATCAAGATCGATTGCTGAAAAATTTCTGAGAAAGTAAAGCCATGGCTCCTGATGTAACCGCTCCTCAGCCAACGGATGTGGGAGGAGTGTCCGCTGGCCAACTCCGCAGCTTCGTGGAAAGAATTGAGCGTTTGGCCGAAGAGATCAAAGGGCTTCAGGACGATCAAAAAGACATCTACTCTGAAGCCAAAGGAATGGGCTTTGAGGTTAAAATCATCCGCAAAATCGTTAGCCTAAGAAAAAAATCCCGCGAAGAGCGCGCCGAAGAAGAAGAAATGCTAACTCTTTATCTTCAGGCGCTTGGAGAGCTTTAACTCTCAACGCATCAAGCGCAAAAAAAAAGAATTTAAGCACGAGAAACCGTCTTTTCTCTCAACCAAGAATGTAATAACTAAGGCAAGTGCGTAACAATTAACTTCCCTTGGCCCCACCAAAACCTCGCCCAAACAGGGCGATTGCCACAAGAATTATGGGTTGGAGCCAAGAAAAAACTCCAAAAGAATCGGGGCTCCGCCCTCGACCCGCCAAAGGCCGGGAGGCCTTTGGAAACCATGACTTGGAGACTGTGACGACCAAAGGCGCGTGGGCTGTTTCAATCCGATGAAACCGCTCGGTTCTCGAGTTCTCAACCGAACAGAGTATCAAGTATTTTTTCCCGTCTACATAAACAGTCCTATACAAGCCGCGTCAACGACAAGGCCGTCAGATCGTCGTCGAAGCGGCCTTTTTTCTGCAACAACGCCAAAAGACGAGACAAAAACACCGAATCGCTCCGTTCATTCAAGCAATTGGACACCACTTCCACCAATCCCGCCTCATCCAAAACCTCGGCCTCGTTCAGCGGCAACTCAATCGCGGCGTCGCTATACAAAAACAGCCTTCCCCCTGGCGTCAAAGACATTGACCGATTCTCATACGTCGCCAATCGCGTCAACCCCAGAGGCAAACCGCTGTTTTCTCCCAACTCCGGTTGAACCGCGCCCAACGCCCACGCCATCGGCTTCGTAGCCCCCGCTGAGGCATAGAAAAACTTATCTTGAGCTGCGTCAATCACTCCCGCCAACATCGTGGCGAACTGTCCGCTCGGCAATAATCCGCACAACCTCCGATTAACATCCTCCAAGAAAGCCGCAGGATCAAAGTCAACAAAAGTAACTTTCTTCAAAATCGCATGAAGTCGAAACGTATTAAACGCCGCCCCCACTCCGTGCCCAGAAAAATCCACCAACCAAATAATCAATCTCCCCTTTGCATCGCGCCGCATATCCCAGAAATCGCCGCCCAGTTCAGAGGAGGGCGCAAAATGAGCGCTTAACCGCACGCCCACCACCTCCGGCAACTGGTTGATCTGAGCCTCAGCCGGCATCAAATGTTCTTGCATTTTACGCGCCAAAGCCAGCTCGGCTTCAGTGCGCTGCCGAAACTTTTGCAAATCATTAATCAGTATGCGATGCTGCAAATGAATTTTGACCCGCGCCAACAGCTCCGAAGCATTGATCGGCTTGCTGACATAATCCGTAGCGCCGGCAGAAAAAGCTTTGGCGCGGTCTTCGGCGCGATTCAAACTACTCTGAACGAGAATCGGCAAATCACCCCACTGCGCGTCGGCGCGAAGACGACGACACACTTCAAACCCATCGACGTTGGGCATCATCAAATCAAGCAACATCAAATCCGGTCGAAACGAGGCAACTCGATTCAAAGCATCGGCGCCGTCGACCGCCAATTCGATTTTGGTAATGCCGCCCCGCTCCAACAAAGCCGCCAAGAGATGACGGTTGGCGCGGTTGTCATCGACGATCATCACTGACGCCGACTCGACATTAGGCAAAGTCTCGACGTTTTTAAGGGCAGAGAGTGCCGAGATCATGCGCAACCTCCGGTCGCCGAAATCCAGACCAGCGTGTGATCGTCGTGAGGCGATTCGCCAACCAAAGCCGTCAAGGCGGCGGCGACCTCCAAGAACGCTTGTCCCGGCTTGTTCATTTCGGCGTGACAGGCAACGGCTCCGGCGATCATGGCGCTCAACCCCTTGCCCAATAGAACGCGCTCCGGAGGAACGGCTTCTAAAGTATCAAGCACTGCATTGCTATACAAAACCAGCACGCTGCCTTTGGGATACGGCAAACGGCGCGATTCATAGCGCGTGTCGGACGTAACGCCGAGCGGCGCCCCGGACGCATCCCCCACAAAAGACGCGCGACTGTTGGGAGGAAGAACCAAAGGCGCACTGGCGGCGGCGGCGGCGTAAGTAAAATTCTGCGCCTCAACATCGATCACACCATAAATCATCGTGGCCTGATCCCCTAGCGCCAACAATTCTCCGGCGCGTTGGTTGAGCGCTGTAAGAAACCCAGCCGGATCGTCATCTCCGACTCCGATCAGCTCGTGAACCAAAGTATGCAAACGACATGCATTGAGCGCCGCTGAAACGCCTCGTCCCGCCATATCAAGAACGTACACTCCCAAGCATCCGTTTTTGGTGATATGGGCGCCCCAAATGTCGCCGCCCATTTCGGAGGATTGCAACATATGCGACCGAATTGTCACATTAAGAGCGCGCTCCAACGACGCCACGGCGGCGGTTGACGGCAACAGATGTTCATAAATATCGCGCGCCATAGCCAATTCGCCTTCCAAACGCGAACGATAGAGCTGCAAATCGCGAATCAAAAGACGATTTTCCAAATGGATGCGCACCCGCGCCAAGAACTCGGTGCGGTCGATAGGCTTTGTGATCAGATCCGTGGCGCCGACCTCAAAGGCCATATTGCGATCACTCACGCCGGATAAAGCGGTCTGAATCAGAATCGGCAAGTCAACGAAGTCCGAATCAGCGCGCAACGCTTTACAGACATCGAAGCCGTTCATACGCGGCATCATCACATCGAGCACCACAATATCGGGAGACTCGACACGAATCTGTTCTAAGGCATGAACGCCGTCATTGGCGAATTTTAAATTTTTATACCCGGCTTCGGCCAATATCGCGCCAATCAACAATCGATTGGTCTCGATATCATCGACCACTAAAATACAGCAGTCTCCAACCGGCAAGCGCGGCGGCGGGGGCGTTGGAGAAGGCGCGGCGGAAGAAGACGTAAGCGGCGGCGGCGAAGCAGGCGTCGCACGCGGAGCGTCGCCACCGCTCCAACCAAACGTCCCTCCGGCGCCGGAGAGCCGTCCCGCCCATCCGGGAGCAGACGGCGTCAGACGCCCAGACTCAGCAGACGGCGCCCCGACACCAAAAGGCGGCACGCGCGGCGGAAAAATCGGGGGCGTCACAACGCAAACCTCATCCGAATGCACCGCCCCCCATCAAGCAATTCGCAAGATTGGGCGATTGATCGGATCAACTCCAAACCACGCCCACTTGCACTTTTCTCAAGCGCGGAAACCGTCGGCGCCTTAGACGCAAATCCCTTTCCCTGATCCACCACTTTAATGGTCAAACTATTGTTCGCCAAAACGCCGCTGATTTCGACTCGACGCAAGGCAAAATCCGGGTCTCGAATACGAGCGTCAAGATTTTGGGCGAAATACTCTAACGCATCGATGCTCAATCCTTTTATGCCATCAATTTGAAGATTACCATGAAGCACGGCATTGCTGATCGCCTCATGCAACGCCAGCTCAATGTCATAGCGCACATCCGGAGGTATGCCGATCTTTTGACCTTCGACACAATCTCCGATGAAAATGTCTTTGTTTTCCGTACAAATACTGTCAATAGAGCTGAGCAAGTAAGAAGCCAGAGCCACTTGATTGACGGTGGTGGTGGTTAAAAACGCAAAGACCGTGTTTTCACACGCACGCCGCACCAACATTACAATCATGTCGTCAGACATGTCTGTGGTCTCGATCCACGCGGCATGCGAAATTTTCCACAATCGATCATCGTGGATGCGCTTCTCTCCGAACAACACAATGCCCCGCCCGACAGCATCTCCAACGACATCATCCTGAGCCGGCCACCACGCTTCGGCGAACTCATCGGGCAGCCAAGCAGGCAAACCGCACTTCGCCGAAATATACGCCAAACGGTCGGCCGGAATATCCAGGCCTAGCACAATTGTTCCAGGGACGGACGCCACGTTTACCGAACCTTATTCTTCGATCGAGATTAATTTGCCGAGTTGGGCAACAGACAAGACGCGCTTGACCTGCCCAACCGGCTGCCGCAAAACCAAAGATTTTTCTTGCCCCACTAATTCTTCGCGCGCAATCAGCAACATTCCGATCCCCGCCGAGTCCACAAACTCAAGACTGCTCAGGTCCAAAACCTGCCGCCGAGCGTGATTTTGAGACATTTCTCGAATGAGAGCACGCAATTTGGCGTGATCGTTGAAAGTCAGTCGTCCGGAAAGACGAACTGTGGCTTCATGATCTTTGGCATCGATAGAGTAATCCATGACAATCCGTATCCTGTGATTTCGCAACCGCAACACCTGTCTTGAACCGCGACGGACATAAGAAAACCGGCTCGGAACAAAACAGCACGTAAACGCTAGAACAGCTCTATGTCGCCTTCCGCGCCCTGATCGAGTCCCGCCGTTGCGTCAAGAGCCCCATGGTCATCCAACGCCGTCCCTTCCAGCAAGAGGTGACGCACAAACCGTTGACGCATTTCGCTGAGCGTAAAACGACCAAGCAGATGATCCAACCACTCTTGAGGCATGGGCGCCGGAGAATCCGTCGGCAGAACGGCGCGCGTCCGCGTCACCAGCTCTTCTAAACCAGCTGAAATGATGCTCATGCTGTCGCCGACGTGCTCCAGCCTCTGCTTTGTGAGGTCTTGGAACTGCATGCCGGTAACCATTCGACTAATATGGGCGGACATCTCTCCTGAGGAGGCCGCAGCGCCCTCCAACACGTCTTGGAAATGATTGGTCTGCACGACCAAACTCTCCATCGTTTTGTCCACCCGCTCTTTGGCGAGCATCTGGGGCGACATATCGGTGTTGGCGATCATGCGCAAAATATCGTGACCATCGCGCACGCCCTTGACCACCGCCATAACCTTTGCGCGCATCCGATCGGCCAGAGCGGAAGTGGTGCGCGACAAATGACGCACTTCTTGAGCCACCACAGCGAAGGTTCGCCCGGCCTCTCCGGCGCGAGAAGCCTCGATGGTGGCGTTTAGAGCCAAAAAATTGGTTTGGCGGTTAATGGAATCGATGTCGGAGATGCATTTTTCGAGGTCTTCAACATCTTTTTGAACATCGTCCAAAAGATAGACCATATTCATGGCCTTCATCGACAAAGTGACGATGTTGTCGATCATACCAGAAATAGCGTCCTGCATCGAGGTCACAAGATGATCGATCGGCACTTTATCGCCATCGATCTCGACCGAGCGCGCCATAATGATAATGTGTTCGACCTGGCTGGCTTGATTCCGAGCCGATTCGGCAAGATCGCGAAACCGCGCGCTGAGGTCCAACGTCGAGTTTTCAACCAACACCGAAGTGCGATCCAGCTCGCTGCGCAGAATCTCCATTGTGCGACGCTGAATATCGGCAAAGCCAAGCCAGTTGATCAGCGTCTCGTGAGCAACCGCCGCCGCATCCACCCTCGCGGCGGCTGTGGGAACGGCGCGTCCCGGCGCATCCGCTTCGTCCGTTTTAAAAGCGGAACTCTTGACGACCGGATGCGGAGAGCCGCCGTGCGACGAATCGCGCCGATTAAAAAACATGGCTCCTGCTCCCTATTCCGGACGCAACCGTTCGCCGACGGCGTCTACGGCGCGCAACATTTCGGCGGCGATTTGGCCGAGCGACATCTCCACAACCACAGCGCCGACTTCCTTGGCGGCGCGCGGCATACCGTAAACCACGCAACTCGATTCTTGCTCGCCGACGGTGTGAGCCCCCGCCTGACGCATAGCCAACAAACCGGCCGCGCCGTCACGCCCCATGCCGCTCAGAATCACCCCCACTGCGCTTGCGCCCGCCGCCTTGGCGACCGAGCGAAACAACACATCGACCGAAGGCCGATGCCCCGACACCGGCGGCGCGTCTTGAATCTGACATACATAACCAAGCGCATCGCGGCTGATCGCCAAGTGATGATCTCCTGGTGCGATATAAACAACCCCGGTTTGCAGCCGAGCCCCATGTGTCGCCAGTTGTATGCTGGGTTGACACAAATTGTCCAGCCGAGAAGCGAAACTCGGCAAATAGTTCGGCCCCATGTGTTGCGTAATAACAATTGGAGGACATTCCGCCGGCATGACCTGAAGAAGGTCTCGAATTCGCTCCACGCCGCCGGTTGAAGCGCCGATGGCGATAAAACGGTTGGAATTTTTACGCTTAGGCGCAGGCAGAACCGGCGGCGCAACCACAGAACGCCGCCCCAACCGCGCATGAGCCACAACTTTAATTTTTGCAATCAACTCGTTGCGCATGTCTTGAATGCCATAACCTTCAGCGGACTTCGGTTTGGCGACGTAATCGACCGCCCCCAGTTCCAGAGCGCGAATAGTGGCGTCGGCGCCTTCCCGCGTAAGACTCGAAACCATAATTACCGGCATCGGCCTCAGCGACATAATTTTCTCTAAAAACGCCAGACCATCCATACGCGGCATTTCGATATCCAGCGTCACCACATCCGGATTGGTCGCCTTGATAACCTGACGCGCCTCATAGGCGTCGCGCGCCGATCCCACCACTTCAATTTCACCCGTGGACAAAGTTTCAGTAAGAATCTGCCGCATCAAAGTGCTGTCGTCGACAATGACCACGCGAATTGGACGCGACATCTTACTCTTCTCCGAACAGTTCAACATCACCTTCAATCGGCTTGCGACGCAAACTGGACATGAAGGTTAATTCTTGGTTGAAAGTTTCCGGCAAAATCTCCGGTCGCAATACTCTCCGCAACGCCCGACCCGTGATCGGAAAGTAATGAACGCGCCGCGCAAACGCGCCGCCCAAATCTTGCCCCACCAACGTCAGCCCCTCGCGACGGATGTAATCTAGAACAAATGCGCCATTTTTTTCTCCAACATCGAAACTGCTATCGATCACTTTAGCGCCCCCAAACACCTTGACTTCCAGACGAGCGCGCCGACCGCCATGAGCCAAAACCTCGTTAATCAAGCGCTCCATAGCGACGCTGCCATAACGGGAGGCCTCATCCAAGGCGTTCTTTTGAGATTCGGGAACCTCCGGCAAAAGAAAGTGGTTCATCCCCCCCACAGCGGCCACAGGATCACGAATGCATGCCGCAACGCAGCTCCCCAAAGTCGTCACCAACATTTCATCGGCCCGTTTGCTTATTCTGTGCTGCCCGAGCATCACCTTGATCGTAAGGGCGTCGAAATGCGGGTGGTAATAAGCGCCGGAGAGCCGTTTTTCAGCCATTTCCTTTCCGGCCGGAGACCGCTCCGCCGTTTGTTTTCCAACCGAATGCCGCCCGAAATCTGGTGGCATCATCACACCTTTTGATAAATCGTAGGCCCGGTCTGCTGAAACCCCGCCGACACGCCATAAAGACTCTCTGAATGCCCTAAATATAGAAAACCATCCGCCCGCAACAGTTCCGCAAACTTTTCGATGACATGTTTACGCCCGACCCGATCAAAATAAATCAACACATTACGACAAAAAATCGCGTCGAACGGCCCTTTCATCGGCCATGGCTCCAACAAATTCAGAGACTTGAAGGTAATCAAACGCCGCAAGTCATCGCTCATCGTCACCATGCTTTCGCCGTTCCCTCCACGTGTTCGACGAGTAAAGCGCTCGCGCACGGCAACCGGAATCCCATCCGCGTTCTCACTGGAATAAACGCCGCGCCGCGCCGTTTCAACCATATGAGTGTCGATATCGGTCGCCAAAATCCGAGCGTCCCAACGTCTCAGGTCGGAAAACTCCGAAGCCAGCACCATGGCGACGGTGTAGGGCTCTGGACCGGAAGAACACCCCGCCGACCAAATGCGCAACCGAGGCGGAGAATCATGCACCCGCAACTCTCGAATCTTCGGCAGCAGCGTCATCGCCAAATGATCAAAGTGATGAGACTCACGAAAGAAACTTGTCAAATTGGTGGTCAGCGCGTTGACCAAATAACCGATCTCGTTCTGCCCTTCCGGAGCTTCCAACAGCGCGCAATACGTATCAAAATCCGCCAACCGCAACTCGCGCAAGCGCCGAGCCAACCGGGAATACATCATCTCCAACTTATGGGGAGCCAGATGAATCCCTGTGAGCTGATACAGAAGACCGGCGATATAATCAAAATGTGCGCGCGTGAAACGAAACTCCCGACTTTCACGGCCACCTTCGCTCAGAGACATAGAAGCTCTCAAACTCTGGCGCGACGCGAACGCCGCGCGATGGAAGACGGTTTTACAATCATGCGTGCGTCAACAACAAACAACCGCCCGCAAACGCCGAGATGTTCCGACGCCCATCATCCCGACTTCTTCACAATTGCTAAGGGCGGTTGTTTTTGTTGTAAAACGGGCGTGTCTTCCTCACTGGTTTCCGCCGCAAACAAGCGCGTCACATCCAACAGCGTCACCATGCGATCATGGGCGGTGAAGAGCCCACTTAAGTAGCGAGCATCGACCATGCCGCTTTCAACATCCGGCGGCGGTTTGATCTGATCGTAAGAGATCGCCAAGATATCCGAGATTGCATCCACCAGCACGCCGCGCGTTCGCTCGCCGACCTGCACCACCACCACCACATGCCTTTTGGTGACTTGCGTAATTCCGCCACCGAAACGCGCACGCAAGTCGAAAATTGGAATGATGATTCCACGTAAGTTGACCACGCCGCGCACATAATTCGGCAAGTTCGGCAAACGACTTTCAGGCGTCCAACCGCGAATCTCGCGCACGGAAAGAATATTTACACCATACTCTTCGTCGCCTACGGTAAAGGTGACGTATTGCTCTTCTTTCCCTCGCCCTTCGGACGCAGACAGAGAAGCCTCATTGTGGTCGCCGATCGGGGCCAAAGAGGACGAAGTGCTCATTGATACGCCTCAGATCGCAGATGGTTGAGAAGTGAAAGAAGATGATGACGCCGTAGAACGAACGGAGGCGCCAACATGCCCAACTTGTTGGCTCATTTCTTTTAATCCGGCGACGTCGAGAATCAAAGCAACTCGCCCATCCCCCAAGATGGTGGCGGCCGCAACTCCGTCGAGTCGACGATAATTCGCTTCCAAACTCTTGATCACCACCTGTTGCTGGCCGAGGACTTCATCCACCACCAACCCCAAACGACCGCCTTCTTCGGTTTCAACCAACACCACCAACCCTTTGGTGGCGTCGCCAACGGCGCCGGGAATGCCGAACAAGCGATCAAGATAGGCCAATCGCACATATTCGCCCCGCGCCATAATCACATCGCATTGATTAACCAACCCATGAAGATCGCTGGTCTTGGGCCGCAGACTTTCGACGATGTTGGTCAAAGGCAAAACAAAACGCTCTTCTCCGACTGAAATCACCATGCCGTCAAGCACAGCCAAAGTCAAAGGCAAGGACAAAACGAAACGCGATCCCTCGCCAGGGGTGGAGTACACGCCGATACGACCGCCGAGACTGGTGATGTTGCGGCGCACCACGTCCATGCCCACTCCGCGTCCGGATATGTTGGAAACCTTTTCGACGGTGGAGAAACCAGGCAGAAAGATCAGATTGTCGATTTCTTCGTCTGTAAGGTTGGCTCCTTGAGGAATCAGACCTTTTTCCATTGCTTTCTGCAACACGCGCGGTCGGTTGATTCCTCGCCCGTCGTCGGACACCTCGATCACGATGCGGCCGGAGCGATGTTGCGCCGAAAGATGGACCGACCCGGTGCGGTTTTTTCCAACGGCGGCGCGATCATCCGGAGTTTCCAACCCATGATCGATCGAATTGCGAATCATGTGAGTCAACGGGTCGACCAGATTTTCCACCACCGTCTTGTCGACTTCGGTGTTTTCACCACTGGTGACCAACTGCACGTCCTTGCCGGTTTCCGCCGCCAATTCCCGCACCAAACGCGGCATGCGCGAGAACACCGAACTCACCGGCTGAGCGCGAATCGACATCACGCTTTCGCGCAGTTCGCGAGTGTGCTGAGCAAGCTGCTCCAACCCTTCCAGCAGTTCTTGGAACGCGCCTTGAGGCAATTCCCGCACATGCTCGGCGACCATCGCCTGAGTGATCACCATCTCGCCGACCATATTGACCAAACGATCAATTTTATCCAAGTCGACGCGAATGGTGTGGCCGCCGATTGGCGCGGCGTGAGACGGATCAGCCTTTCCTCCACTGATTGTGGAAGCGGCGGCAGGAGGTCGAACCGCCGAGCGCGACGCAGGCGGAGACGACGCAGCCTCGACGGGAGCGGCAGACGGCAAAGGAACGCGGGACGCGGCGACGGCCGGTTGGGAAGATGCAGGTTGAGATGACGACGCTCGGCTCTGCCCACTTGAAGCGGCTCCGGGCGCAACAAAAGGTTTGGCTTCCGACGCCTTTGCGTCACCGGATTTGGCGGACGCGGCGGGAGCCTCGGGAGGTTTGGGGTTGGAGGCCAAAACCGTGATATTGACCACGCATTCGTCGCTGACGAATTCAAAAACGTCTTCGATCTGGTCGCGCCCGGCGGCGGTCTCCAAACGGACCCGCCACTTTAAATAGAGAAGCTCGGGTTCAAGATGCCCAAGCTCCGGCAAATGCGTCAGATCGCAAACGACGGCGAACTCCCCCAATCGCGCCAAAGCGCGCAACATGAAGGCGGGCTCGTTGCCGGAGAGCAACAGATCCGCTTTGGGTAAGAATTCGATCAGATAAAGAGTCTTGCCTTCGGCCACCGACAAAGGCGCAGCGAGAAATCCCGCGCCCCCTGCGCTCGAATCGAACCCAGCGGCCGCCGGAAGCGATGATGAAGACGATTGATAGATCGAAAGATCGATGTCGTCGAAAACACCGCCCATCTCATCATCGCTTAGCGTCGAAGTCGATGAGGACAGGCTTCTCATCTCATCGACGTCACCCGAATCAAAATCGTCGCCGGCGCTTTCTCTGACGGCGGCGCTTGCCGCATTCTGCAAAGCGACCACGACGACATGAGCGGTCGCCATATCGGGTTCGGTTCCATCACTGGCGTGAGCCAACATCTGCCCGAGGACGTCGTTGGCGCGAATCAACGCATCAACCAGCTCGGCGGTGACGGGAATGCGGTCAGAGCGCAAACCATCCATCACCGCTTCGAATTCGTGGGCGAAATTCACCAATTCGATGAAGCCGAACGCTCCACCACCCCCTTTTATCGAATGAACGGCGCGAAAGATCGCGTTGACCTCATCCATATCGACGTTGCCTGGGGTCAACCGCAACAGCCCAGCCTCGGCGACACCCAGCAATTCTGCGCTTTCGTCGAAATAGGTCTGTTTAAAACGGCTTAAGTCTTCCAAGGGGGGAGTCCTCCGCCAAGCGCCAAGACTGATCTTGAATTACAACCACACACCAAAAAAGACCGGCCACAACCAGAAAAAGACCGGACACAACCAAAAGAAACCAACGCCGATAAAGACCAACACAACCCGTCCAAACACGAACCTTTACAACTCAAACGCGGCCGCAAACCTTATCGCACCAATCGTCTTCCCGATAAAGGAAGCCTTCTTAATCAAAGAGAAGCACATTCCGAACAATCAAGAAACCGCCCCTCTAGACAAGACGACCAGAACAATCTCTTAACCACAAACTTTCTGCACCACAGAGACCAATTTATCCGGATTGAAAGGCTTCACGATCCAACCGGTCGCCCCGGCGGAACGCCCTTCGGCCTTTTTTTTATCATCCGACTCCGTGGTCAACATCAGAATCGGCATAGTCCGATAGTTCGGCATAGCCCGCAATTTGCGGATAAGCGTTAAACCATCCATCACCGGCATATTGAGATCGGCAATCACCAAATCCACTTTATTGCTGGACAAGACGGTTAAGGCGTGCTGGCCGTCATTGGCCTCGACCACGTCATATCCGGCTCCTCGCAAAGTGAACGACACCATCTCACGCATGGTGCGAGAATCATCGACGGTCAGAACTTTTTTCTTCACGTCTGGCTCCATTGTTTCAACCAGTCCGCCACACCCAGGTCGGCGCAAGCTTCGACCAAAGAGGCGGACGGCGAAAGAACTTTGAACTTTTGGCCGCTTTCGACTGAATAACGAGAAGCGACGATCAGGGCCTGGATACAGGCAGAACTTACACGCTCGACGGCGTCAGCCAAAACAACAACCGACTCACCAACGTTGAAGGCGTGACGCAAACTATCGACCAGCGGCGCCGCCATCGGCAGATCAAGATCGCTAGGCACGCCCAACCGAACTTGTCCGTTTTCTTCGTTCCATTTGATCAGCGACACGGTTCACCCCTTTGTCGCGCCACAGAGCATCAACACCAAATCATATCCTCCCACAGATCCGTCGCATGCATCCATTAATTTACGCAATAGGCGTCGCCAAACACTTCCAGGCGTCGCCACTTCATAAATAAATACATAAAACAACAAAAAACTTTCCGCCTCATCGACGCCCGGAACCAAACACCCTAAAAGCAACGCGGGCAACAGCCGCCACATCAAACATTTCCACTATATTTCCTTTCCGAATGATTTTTCCATTATTTTTCCCTTTCCTACGGAATCGGCCTTCTCCCTCAAGCTCTTTTTAGGACGTGTTTTCGCCTTACGTCACCTTCGGAACACCAAACAACCCAACACGGCGCAACACACCACGAAGCAGAGAAGGAAAGCCGCAAGATCACCAACGCTGCACATTTCTTCAAATACTGGATTTTACAACGCCGCGCAAAACTGATCAGCATGAATTCCAACTTCTCTGCGTGATCTTTTTTTCTGTTTCATTGCCGCAACAGGCGCAACAAACACAAACCGTTTGAAAGAAACCCAACCGGAAGTTAGTTCACAGGTTCGGCGTAACGATGAACCAGCTCTTCGCTTTTGGCGTCGCGAATTTCACCAAGTTTGGTCCAAAAGGCTTCGGCGACGTCGCGATGAGCTTCCAAGAACGGATGACTAATCATCACAAAGTAATCCTTCGTGGAGATTGACGGCGCGACCTTCTCGATATCCGCAAAGCCGCCTTTTTTCAAAATTTGATCGGCGGTGACGTCTTGAGCCGCGACACCGGCCAAACGACCAAGACGCAGCTTCTTAAAGTTCCCGGAAGTGTCGGGAGTTTCCTCCACCTTCACGCCGAGTTTGTTCAGATCGCCGACAATCGAATAACCAAGCGGCGCGCCAATGACGCCGGTAAGATTGGCGAAAGCCTTTCCATCCCATCCAATGGCGGCGCCTTTTTGCCGATAGAGAAAATAAGAAATCGTGGTGATCCGACGATGAGAGTCGAGCTTTCCGTCTTTCATCGGATAAGCGCCGTTGATCAAACGCTCTTCCTTGAAAGAAGAATTGAAGATCGCATCGACTTCGCCTTTTTGCAGCCCGCTGAGACAACGCGGCCAAGGCATCCGACTTAATTTGATCTCCAGCCCCAAAGCGGCGCCGACCATTTTGACCAACTCCACGGAAACGCCGGGCTTATCGGGATCAATGGCCGTCGAGGCTCCGAGATAATTGGGAAACTGCTCTTTATCTTCATAGGCGATCCGCAGAACCAAGGGCTCGGCGGCGCGCGCCGAACCGAACGCCGCGCCGAGCAACGTCGCCGCAACCATTCCTATCGCAAGAATCCTACTCATTCACCAGTCCCCTCATTGATCGCGACTTCGACATCGTCCTCCGAAGTCTGATGAATATTCGACGAAACCGAAGTATCGTCAAGCGTCAGCTCCGTCGGCTCGAAGCTTCGACATGCGGTCCAATAGGCGTGAACTTCCAAAACGCATGCCGGCAATAGGGTGGAAAGCTGACTCACGGCGGCGCACACCACCTCCGGCTCGGCGCTCATGCCGGGGCGGCCAAGAGCGCCTTGCGGCCAATGAATGGCGATCGGCAAGATCAAGTGCTGATCTTCGCCATCGAGAAGTTGCGCCCAACACGCGGGCGCCAACCGCACAGCCTCTAGAAAACCGCGACTCCAATCTCTGGCGCTTCCCCACCCCTCACGATCGCGTCCCAGCAAAGGCTCATAGCGTTCTGGAGCGTTTTCCAGAACGCTGATTATATCATTATGACGATCAATGATCGTGGATAAAATCTGCCGCGCTTCATCTTTATCCACAAACTCGGGTTCGCCGTCGCCCCAAACATAGGGCAGCCAAACCTCATAGGGAATCGGCTTAGGACCGACAACGACGCCGGTCAGAAATCCGTCCAGCTCAGGCAAACGGAAGCAACCGTCAGGCACCCGGTCGGAGGTGAGGAATTGCTCCAGTTTCGTCAGGGAATCAACGGAAACGTCGAGCGGCGGGTCGTTGGTCATCCCAAGAAAAAATCCGGCCAAAGAAGTGGGGATCGGCACATAAACATCGTCAGCTTCAGAAAAATCAACCACAGAGAAGCTTGCCTCCTCCCTCGGACGCCCGCGGAAAATCCGAACTCTCGTTTCCAAAAGCCTTACGGCCTTTAGCGGATTTGAAGCGAAGCGGCTCCGAAGGAGGAGAATCTTCCGACCTTTACCTGACGACGCTCTTTACGCACGAACCAAAGGTTTATAGCGGATGCGATGAGGTTGTTCGGCGTCCGCACCCAAACGGCGCTTCCGCTCGACCTCATAGCCTTGATAATTGCCTTCGAACCATATCACTTGGCTGTCGCCTTCGAAAGCCAAGATGTGCGTGGCGATGCGATCAAGGAACCAGCGATCATGGCTTATGACCACGGCGCAACCGGCAAAATTAAGCAAGGCGTCTTCGAGGGCGCGCAACGTATCGACGTCGAGATCATTCGTGGGCTCGTCGAGCAGCAGCACATTGGCCCCGGACTTCAACATTTTAGCCAAATGAACGCGGTTTCGCTCGCCGCCGGAGAGCTGGCCGACTTTTTTCTGCTGATCGGAGCCTCGGAAGTTGAAAGCGGCGACATAGGCGCGCGAAGGCATGGTTTTCTTGCCGAGATCAATCATGTCGAGCCCGTCGGAGATTTCCTCCCACACGGTCTTCACGGCGTTGAGCGAATCGCGAGATTGATCGACATAGCCGAGAGCAACGGTCTCGCCGACTTTAAATCCGCCGCCTTCGGGTTTTTCCTGACCGGCGATCATGCGGAATAAGGTGGTCTTTCCGGCGCCGTTGGGGCCGATCACACCGACGATGCCGCCGGGAGGCAGACGGAAATTGAGATTCTCGATCAACATCCGCTCGCCGTAGCCCTTGCGCAAGCCCTCGGCTTCGATGACCACCCCACCCAGACGCGGCGGAGTCGGGATAACGATTTGAGCCTGATCCGAGGCTTGATCGCGATTTTGCGACAACATCGTTTCGTAAGCGGCGATGCGGGCTTTGCTTTTGGTGCGGCGGGCTTGAGGCGTCTGCCGAATCCACTCCAATTCCGCCGCCAGAGTCTTTTGGCGCGAAACCTCGGTGCGGCTTTCCTGCTCCAAACGCTTTTGCTTCTGCTCCAGCCAAGACGAATAATTGCCTTGATAAGGGATGGCTTGGCCGCGATCCAGCTCTAGAATCCAACCGGTGACATTGTCGAGGAAATAGCGATCGTGGGTCACCAACACCACGGCGCCTTTGTAATCCTTCAAATGCTGCTCCAACCACGCCACGGATTCGGCGTCGAGGTGGTTGGTCGGCTCGTCAAGCAAGAGAAGATCGGGTTTTTCCAGCAAGAGCTTGCACAACGCGACGCGGCGACGCTCGCCGCCGGAAAGCTTCGACACGTCGCTGTCGCCTGACGGACAACGCAGCGCGTCCATGGCGATTTCCACAGTCCGATCCAGCTCCCAAGCGTCGGCCGCTTCGATCTTTTCTTGAAGAACGGCCTGCTCGTCAATCAAAGCGGTCATTTCATCCGGGTCTTCGACCTCGCCGAGACGCATATTGACGTGCTCAAAGCGATCGAGCAGCGCCTTCACCGGAGCCAAAGCCACCATTATGTTCTCATGAACCGTCTTTTTGGGATCAAGCTGCGGCTCTTGCGACAAATAACCGACAGTTGCGCCTTCTGCGGCCCAAGCCTCTCCGGCGAAATCCTTATCGATCCCCGCCATCATCCGCATCAGCGTCGATTTACCGGAGCCGTTAACGCCCAAAACGCCGATTTTCGCACCCGGCAAAAAGGACAGCCACACATTCTCCAGAACTTTACGACCGCCGGGGTAGATTTTGCTCAGCCCCTTCATAACATAAACATACTGATAGGCGGCCATCGCCTCCGCTCCTTACAACGTCGATCCGAGATGTCTTGAAGCTCCAGCTTTTACCCGATCTTACCGCTCACGGGAACCCCTCCCAAAACGACAAAAAATAAAAAAAATTCGGGTATTTCCTAAATATAAATTAAACAGAGTTGCGACTGGAATTTTTCACGACAAAAACGACCGACGATCGATCAAGGGCGATAAGGGCGGTAAGGGCGATCAACCTTGCTCCCGCAACGAAAACGGACGACGAAAACGAAGGGCCTCGGCGCCCGTTTAGTTTATATTATATAATCCCCATAAAGAAAAGTAATTTCGGCGTTCGAACTTCTGAAAATAAAGAAAAAATGCTGCTTGGCGACCTTCGACGAGCCGGGTAAACTCCGTAAACTCATAGAGCGCAGCTTTTGGCGGAACACGATCCGAATGATCGATCAAGCGATTTCAGACTCCTTCCTGGTTCAAACTCACCAAAACGGTGAGGAAAGCGACACTGCGAGTCTACAACGACTTCTACGTTTTGAAAGCGCCATAAACGAATTCTCGCTTTTTGCATTGACGGCTCCGGATTCCGACAATGTAACTTCCCTGATGCAACAAGCAACGACGTTAGCCGCTCGCGCTCTGGGCGCAGAGATTGCAAAATTGGTGATGTTGACGCCGGATCGACGACATCTTGTAACCCGTGCGGGCATTGGTTGGCGCTCCGGCGTGGCCGGCGTCGCCATGCTGCCTTTGATTCAAGATTCTTTAGCCTCTTTGGCCGTAAAAACCGCAGCTCCGATCGCCGTTGAAGATTTCCTGGAAAACAACCGAGTCGCATTCACTGCTCTATTGCTGGAGCATCAAATTCGAAGCGGCGTGGCGGCGCCGATTCTTATTTCTCAAACTTCATCGGAAACGCTCTCTCTTTCTTCCTCGCTTGGCTCTGCAATCGGCGCGTTTCTCTGTTTTTATCGCGAGCCGCGTCGTTTTCTGGACGTCGAGATTGTTTTCTTATCGCGTATGGCGACATTATTGGGAAAGATTATAACGCGCGTCTCTCGACCTCTTCCCCCTTCCCCTCACGCCGCCGCTGTAAACGAAGCGGATGCAACGCCTAGAAGAGACTTCAGCGCACACGCCGGCGTCGTTGATCCCACCCTCGCGGCGGTGATCACAATCGACGACTCGCAGAAGATCGCAAACTTCAATAACGGCGCGCATGTATTGCTCGGCTATGAACCTCCGGAAGCGATTGGTCGATCGTTTGCGTTCCTGTTCCCGGAATCACAACGTCTGTTTTTCCTTCGCTCGATTGAGAAATTACAGACAGCGACAGGCGATGAAGCCGCAGAACTGTTAACCGCCGCAGCGCAACCCGGAGTTCTAACCGCGCTCCATCGCGACGGACGCGAGATTCCGGTGATTGGATCCATCGTGCGCTCCGTGCGCGACGGAAGACCGAGCTTCACCATAATCCTGCGTGATGGCCAACGCAATGAATCCGCCGAGCGCGCTTTGGCGATTCGCGAGCGTATGTTAACGGTTATCGCAACAACGCTTCATGCCGTCTTTCTACGGCGTTCGACGTCGGCAGACGGAGAGATGCGTTTCGACTATGTTGGCGGCGCCGTTGAATCGCTCTTTGGTTGCGCGGCGGAAGCTTTCCTCGCCTCTCCAGAGCAGTTTTTCACACGCCTACACCCGGACGATCGCAAGCGTTATCAGTCCGCTTTGCATGTCTCGACTCGAACTCAGCGCGGTTTCCGCCTCGATGTGCGTGTAAACTCCCAAGGATGGAAGACGGAAAACGCCGAACAAACCGCGCGTTGGATCCAAATTGCCGCCGCGCCGTTTCAAACGCCGCATGACAAAACGGTTTGGAACGAAGTGGCGATCGATGTTTCCGATTGCAAACAAAAAGAACATGACTTGTTGCATGCGCAAGCCAACTTTACGGCGGCGGAGCGTCTCGCCCATCTGGGAAATTGGGAATGGGATGTCGATGACGACCAAATGTCGTGGTCGGACGAGGTCTATGCGATTCTAGGTTCTTCTCCCGAAACTCTGACCCCAAGCTACACCACGTTGTTGGGAGTAATCCACCCGGACGATCGCGGAATAGCGCTTGACACGATTTCGAGGGCTCTGGGACAAAGCGAAACCTTCCGGTGCGATCTTCGGTTGCAATTACCAAACGGCGGCCTTCGCGCGGTGTTGTTGCGTGGAGAGGTGGTTCTGAACGCCGCAGGATCGCCCGTTCGCATAATTGGAGCGATCCAAGACGTCTCCGAGATCAAAGCCGCCGAACAGAGTTTGAAAGCCAATGAAGAATTGGCGCGAACGCTGATGGCGGCGGCAGACGCCGCAAACCGCACAAAATCAGAATTCCTGGCCAATATGAGCCACGAATTGCGAACGCCGCTAAACGCAATTTTAGGATTCAGCCAGCTTCTGGCGCTGCATTACGACACCACGTCGTCTTCAAAGCAAGCGAGCTATGTTGGAAACATCATTAAAGGCGGACAACATCTTTTACGATTGATCGACGATGTCCTAGACCTAGCGAAGATCGACGTCGGACGAATCAAAATTTTGGCTGAACCTGTCGATGTCGTCACCGCACTGGAAGAATTATACTACAATCTTCAGTCGTTGAGCGCTGATTTGAACCTAACCATTTCGTTCGAACCTCCACTTGAGCGATTGTCTCCGGTTTACGCCGACCGCACGCGATTGATTCAAATACTTACCAATCTCGGCTCCAACGCGGTGAAGTACAACCGCATGAACGGGCGCGTGATTTTATCCGCAGGCATGGCGCCGTCAGGCATGGTTCGGCTTTCCGTCGCCGACACCGGACGAGGCGTTCCTTATCATCGGCAAAAAGAATTATTCCAGCCCTTCAATCGTTTAGGCGCAGAAACCGGCGCGATTCAAGGATCGGGCATCGGTTTGGCGCTAACCCGCCGTCTCGTTCAGATCATGAAGGGAGAAATCGGCTTCTCCAGCGTTCCCGACCAAGGCAGCGTCTTTTGGATTGATTTGCCCCCCGTCGAAAACGACGAGGCGCTCGATTCTGTGCATACGAGTTTCTTCTCATCCATCAGCGCCAAATTGGGCGGTTTTTCCTTATTGTGTATTGAGAGCAATCCCACCAACATGGCGGTCATGGCCGCTTTGTTCGATCACCTGCCCGAGGCGCAAATCTTAGAAGCGCCGACGATTGAACTCGGAATTGAACTGGCCATTTGCCACCAACCCGACATCATCGCCGTTGACGTGCAACTCTCGGGCAGCGATGGGTTTCAGGTTTTGGAAACACTGCAACGAACGCCTTCTGTCGCCGCGATTCCAGTGATTGCCCTCAGCAGCGACGCCCGTCAATCCGACATAGAACGCGGAATCGCCGCAGGTTTTCGAGCTTGGCATCCCAAACCAATGGATTTCGATGCTTTTCTAAAGACGTTGACTGTTATTCTGAACGAGCGCCGCATTGCTTCCTCTTCCTGTCGATGACGCTTCTTTATTGATGCCCCAATGAACACCAATCTCTCACCTCCTGAAAATCCGTCCGTCATCGATCAAAAGATTATTGATCAGCACATCAAAGACGCCGTCTTTTTGATTGTAGACGATAATATGACCAACATCGATCTATTGCGAGAGATGTTGTTATTGCAAGGATATCACAATATTCACAGCGTCACCGACCCACGCCAAGCGCCGCGTTTATGTCGAACCATATCCTTCGATATTCTTCTGATCGATATCCGTATGCCGTATATGAACGGATTTCAACTTATTGAGGCGTTGAAACCGGTTTTTGCTGATAACTATGTGCCGATTCTGGTTTTGACGGCTCAGATTGATCAGGACACTCGACGAAAAGCGCTAGAGACGGGCGCCAATGATTTCTTGACCAAGCCCTTTGTGACGTGGGAGCTATTACAGCGCGTGCGCAACATGTTGCAAACTCGAATTCTCTATAAGCAGGTGCGCGCTCAGAATCAGGAATTGGAACGTCGCGTTGTCGAACGAACCGCCGCGCTATCCGTGGCTTTGGAGTCGGCGCGTTCCGCTCACCGCGCCAAGCTCGACTTCTTGTCCGTAATGAGCCACGAGCTGCGCACGCCTTTGAACGCCATCATCGGTTTCGCCGAAGTCATCGGCAGTCAAGCCATGGGCGCATTGGGGCACCCTGATTACCTGGAATTCATTTCTTTGATCAATGAAAACGGCAGACATTTACTGTCTATGGTCAATAAAATCCTCGAATACACGCGCGGCGCGACAAGCACGATTGATTTGGAGGAAAGTGAGATCGATCTCGATGAATTAATTCAGTTTTGCGTCATGGTGCTTCATCCCAAAACGCGCGCAAAGGATGTTTCTGTTTCGATTTCATCGCCATCAAAAATCGTATTGTTCGCCGATGAACGGCGTTTGCGCGAGATGGTGCTGAATGTTTTAGAAAACGCCATTAAATTTAATTATCCTCATGGAGTGATTACAATCGGCGCGTTGGCGGCGCCGATTGAGGGCGACAATTCCGCCGTGGCAATTCGCATTATTGATCACGGTCCAGGAATAGCTCCTGAAATTTTGGCGCGAATTTTTGACCCTTTCACCCAAGGCGATTCCTCGCTGGAGCGTCGTTTTGACGGCATTGGGCTTGGATTGCCCATCGTACAGCGCTTTGCTTTTCTTCATGGAGGAAAAGTAAGAATCGACTCAACCGTAGGACAAGGAACCGTCGTTACGCTGCTCTTTCCCGGTTCACGTTGTAAAGACGCCAACAAACCCAATGATTGACACATGCTTTCGATTCTTTTCATAAAAATTAAAAAGGTCTGGGAATGCAGTCTCCAGACCTTTTTCGTTTTTATGAAAAGAATCCGAAATCATATGTCAACAGGCCGAATTAATTACGGTCAAAACGTCGAACGATAAGCCGAGAACTGCGCCGAGGCTGTCCTTCAGGTTCCCCCATTTCCGGCGCTCGGGTTCCGTTTTGAATATACACCAATTGGGATCGTCCCGGAGAAACGGGAACCGCCTGCGTTGTGGTGAGAACGCCCGTTTCAGATTCAGGAGAAACAATCAACGCCGTAGATGGTTGAGGCGGTTCAGGTTGCCAATAACGCAACATATTGAACATCTGTCGAGTTTCATCTTTAAAGCAAACAAAACAAAAATAATGAAGACCATCAATAAGCACAGCAAAATGAATAATGAAGTCGCTAATAAAGAATATATCAACCCATATCTTCATATGCGGAGCCAAAGACAACAAAAAATACGCCGGTATCAAAAGCCCCATCGCCATTCCAGAACCAACAAACACCCAAGTGAATGTTTTTTGATACTTTTCAGGAACTTTTTCAATAAACATCACCGTCTCCTTGCGCTCTGCGCCTATTTTTATGTCCGTTTGGCTTGGCTGTTTTTCTTCCACACACGCCTTTTTCGTAGTCTAATCCTAGAACGGATTTCGAATCCATTAAAAAAAAAGGCGAACTTTAAGAGTCCGCCAGAAGAGAATATCAATGTTTCCGACGGTTTCCAAGAATGTGCCGACAAGCGGAAGAATTGCTCTCCCCTCTTTAACTCTTCTGAGCAAAAATGAGACAACTCCAGAAATTGAGTTCCCGGTCGGCAAAACCAACGACAAAAGCCCTCCTTATTTTACCCAAAAGCGAACCTCTCACAGCTTGCGGGAGATTCGCCTTTCAGCAAACAAGGAAAGCTTCCATCCATTCCCAGGCAACAAAAGTGCAGTCTTTGTCTCTATCTATTTTTTTTAAGGGAGACAGAATATTAGAAAGACACGCTGAATGAACGAGTAATCGAGGCTTGCATACTGTAATTCGAACTTCCATAGGACTGCGATGCTCTCTTCAGAGTCTCCAACAGAGCCGCAGTCGATGAGTCATTCGAGGACTTCGAAGATTTTGATGAATCTGAGGCATCGGAAGAATCCGAAGAAGAACCCGACGATGATGATAAAGAATCCCCAAGCAGAGAAGCCAACTGAGACGATTGAGAATTTTGACCGCCGCCGCCAACTGCGCCCCCTGGACCTCCACGACCACCCCCCGGAGGAGGACCGCCAGGACCGCCACCGGGACCGCCGGGACCGCCGCCTCCCGGAGGAGGACCGCCGGGCCCCTCGCTTTGCAGAGCGGTGGTCATCTGATCTTCGGTCAAACTACCGGATTTTTGTGTGTCCAATCGATCAAAAAAAGCGCCGGCTTGGTCTTCACTAACGTTATCAGGGCGAGAATTGACGAACTCTTGTTTGGTGACTTTTCCGTCGCCGTCCGTGTCGGATTTTTTGAACATATCCGCCGCCGAAGGCGGACCACCTCGACCGCCTTCGGCGGCTTGAGCCCCAGCTTGCGCATTTATAAGAGTGCTTTTAACGCTGCTTGACAATCGCGCAAAGCCGGATTTGATGTCGTCGGCGCTAAGACTCCCGGATTTCCCGGAGTCCAAAGCATCGAACAAGGCGCCGGCTTGTTGCTCCGTAACATCTTTCGGCTTTGCGCTGACGAACTCACTCCGGTCGACCTTGCTGTCGCCGTTGACGTCCATCTTTTTGAACATAGCCTGTTGGGCTTGCTGCAACCGAATTTGGTTGGATGCGCTGCTCCCACTTAAGGCGTCTACCATTGGATGTCTCCAGTATTATAGCGAGGTCGGTTTCCAAGAACCTACTCCGCAATCTTTCCTTAGACGATTGACCGAGAATTCCCTTGCGCAAGTTTCTTCAAAATTTTCGAAGATCGAGAATTTTTTTTGAACCTAACGACGACAAAGAAACCCTTAAATAGACTTAATAAAACAAGGAAAATATTGCCTATCACTAAGAATTTTTTGCCGTCATTTATGGCTTTTCTTCGGATCGGAACGCCGAATAGGCAAAATTCGCCGCTCGGCATTTTTTGCTCAACACCATTTTTTCCGCAAGTAAGCCTCGAAATGGAACGTACAATATCTATGAGTTGAATGATCGACACATAGCCTTCGACTCTCTTGAATAAAAAAATAACGGCGGAAGGAGGCGGCTTGGCTTACGAAACACAGAGCAAAAAGACCTCCGCCAAGGCGATGGACGCTTGGGAAGACGCCGCGTTGATCGAAGAGATTTCCGGTGGAAATCATCGCGCGTTTCAGGTTTTGATGCGTCGCCATTTGCCGATGAGCCTTGGAGTTGCGCAACGAATGGTGGGCAACCCAACCGACGCCGATGAGATCGCTCAAGAAGCGTTTCTTAAGGTGTGGACGGGAGCGGCTCGATGGCGAAGCGATGGTCAGGCTCAGTTTAAGACATGGTTCTATCGGGTGGTGATAAATCTATGCATCGATCGCAAACGGAAAAAAACAACAGAGCCTCTGGACGAGGCCGAGGATGCAATGGATCCCTCGCCAAACAGTTTTGACCAAATATCCACACAAGAAACGGCTCGTTTGATGAGCGATGCGGTGAACGCTTTGCCGGAGCGGCAAAAATCGGCGATTACGCTGTTCTATTACTCTGATCTCAGCGGATCAGAAACTGCGCAGGCGTTGAATGTATCAGTCTCCGCTCTGGATTCTTTACTGGTTCGCGGGCGGCGAGCCTTACGCGCGCGATTGATGGCGCTGGGGATTTTAGACGAAATAGGAGGTGCGCCATGACGCCAAAACAATTCCATAAATTAATGGAGCGCCGAGGAACAAATATTGACCTTTGGCCTTCGGTTTTTCAGACCGAAGCAAGGTCGTTCTTGGCGACAGCGCCGCAAGAGATTCAACGCGAATGGCGACGCGCCGTCACTTTGGAAACAATGCTGACCCAATCAGCTCAAACGCCCTTGAGTCCTGCAATAGACTCGGAACGGATGGAGAGGATTGTAGAGAATACTCTGGCGATTGCGGCTCAAACCCACCAAGCTCTCAAGACAGGAAATTCTTTAAGCGCCGCCTTTTACGCCTTATTCGGCAATGCAAGAGTCATACGCTATGGCGCGCCCGCGCTTCTGGGATTAATTTTAGGCCTGTCGCTCGGAGCAAACTCAATTGAATCCGTTTTTTACCCTTACGTGGCGACTGATTTGTCTTCTCTTATCGCCTACTATGTGCCCATGGAGTCGTTCTAATCATGAAACTACGCACTCCCTTTTTGCGTCGTTGCGTTTTGCCGACGTCATTGGCGCTCAATGTCTTCTTGATTTCGGTGGTTGGAGTTCACCTATGGAGAGGACCGCCACACCACAACTTCGCTCAAGACATCGCCCGCCTCGCCGAAAGATTACCCGAAGCCGATGGACGCATTCTCCGTGATAATTTTGCCACTATTGCGCCGCGCTTAGAAGAAGCGCATGTTCTTATGAGAAGTTTCCCTGAGCGCGTTCGCGACGCCGTGCGACGAGAGCCGCTTAACGTCGCTCATTTACAAACGGTTCTCCAGGAAGGCATGGCGGCTCGCGACCGATTTGAAACGATGCTTGGAAAGGCGTTGGTTGACACCGTCAGCGCCATGTCGCCTGAAGCCCGCCGCAATCTCGCCGAGTGGCGTGGACCGCCGGGACCACCACCAGAGCCGCCGCCACGCTAATCAAGACGACAAGACATCGCAGAAGAAATGTAAAGAAATGTCCTGAACAATAATTCAAAAGGTCCAGGAACTGTGTTCCTGGACCCTTTGAATTTGTTTAATTCGTCTCATCTATAGCCACAAACAATCACTTGCAAGGCGCATAAGGATCACCATTAACCACAATCACCATCTGCCCCGAAGAGTTCCTCCGCGACAATAAAGACATCTTCGACCACTCCCGCCCGTTCTGCGAAAACGACAACGCACCCGGTTCAACCCTCCAACGCACCCGCTCCACACGCTCGCCGTTTTCCGAAAAGCCATCCATCTCAACCACGCCCTTCCGCAAAGTCATCGTCATCGTCACCCAACCATCACCCCCAAACACCACCTTTTCCGAACCGATAACCATCCCCTGAGCATCCGTCGAAACATGGCACCATGGACGACTGCGCAACAACGCCTCAATCTCCAATAGAGTCGCACTCCAACCAGAACGCAACAAAAGCAAAGAAAACATCATAAAAAGTGAAACAAACAGACAAACACGCAAACGCCATTGTATTCTGTGCGACACGACCGCTCTCCCAATATTTTCCTCGAAAACAAAGACAGACGCAGACCGCAGCCTCTTCACACGACTCACCCGCCGACGCCCAAAGAGAAACACCAAATATTTCCGAAAACCAACCAAGATCAACGCTCCCGAATCAGAAACCATAGAATCACGCCCATTGCCCCTTTCTTCGGACAAACTCCAACCCCTAAAAAACAATCGTTGGAAGCGTTGGAAACATTGATATATCCTCCAACCGCCCCCTGAAATCCATCTTTTCTCCCATCTCTAAAATATGACGCGAAAAAGAAACAAAAATCAAACTCTTTATATTTCAAACAAAGGTGGCGCCCCTTGCGCCTCATGTGCTACAAGAAAAGCGTTTTCCAAATCCTCTCTTTTTCTTCTGAATTCGGCAATGCTGCAAACGGTTTACCGGGGCCTCACCCACCTAGGCGGGCCAGCGATACGCTACTATATGGCCCGACGACGCGCCGCCGGCAAAGAAGACCCGATCCGACACAACGAACGGCGCGGTTTTCCTTCATGCCCACGCCCTCCCGGAGCCGTGATATGGCTCCACGGCGCCAGCATCGGCGAATCTCTTTCGATTCTCGCCCTGCTCCAGCAATTCCTAAACTTGTGCCCAGACGCTCACGCCCTCATCACCACAGGCACCATCACCTCGGCCCAAATCCTCGCCCATCGCCTTCCTCCCCAAGCATTCCACCAATACATCCCCATTGATCGCCCCGGTTACGTTCGACGCTTCCTGAACCACTGGCGACCAAATCTTGCTCTGTGGATCGAATCCGAACTATGGCCAAATTTATTATGGGAAGCTCAACAACAGAATATTCCAGCGGCGCTGATCAACGCTCGCATGTCCCCCGACTCGTTCCGCCGATGGAACCGCGCCCCACGTTTCATCAGAAATCTTCTGAGCACATTCCAGCTCTGCCTGGCGCAAACCCAAGGCGACGCCGAACGCCTAACCGCACTGGGCGCGCCTGAAGTTCGCTGCGTTGGCAACTTGAAATTCTCCGCCGACCCTCCCCCTGTCGATCCCGACGCTTTAACGACGCTGCAACACGCCTGCGAAAACCGCCCTTGTTGGCTGTTGGCAAGCAGCCACCCCGGCGAAGACGAAATCGCCCTGAGCATCCATGAAACCTTGGCGACCTCAACACCCGATCTCCTGACCATTATCGCTCCGCGTCATCCACATCGAGGCGCAGCCATTGCCGCGATGGCAAAAAACCGTCAACTATCCGTCGCCCGTCGCTCCACCGGAGACGCCATCGCCTCTGAACACGCCGTCTATGTCGCCGACACCATCGGTGAAATGGGACTTTGGTATCGCTTGGCCCCTGTCGTGTGGATCGGCGGCTCCATGGCCGCCCACGGAGGACAAAACCCCATCGAACCAGCGCAGCTTGGATGCGCCGTCGTCTACGGGCCGCACATGCACAATTTTTCCGCAATCACCGCCGAGCTGGAAGCCGCAAACGCCGCTCTGCCGGTAAGCACGATAGATCAGCTCACCAACGCCGTCGGAGAGTTACTTCATGACCCCGCCAAACGCACCGCTCTGGGCGTCGCCGCGCAGACCGCAACCGCACGCGGTCGAGACGCAGCCGCCCGCGTCTTGGAGGCGCTGAAACCGCTGATGCGTGATTTTTACCCACTCCACGATCATAAAATTCACACAGCGTCCTCCCTTGTCGAACCAAGCTCCGTCAAAACAGGAGGTGTTTTATGAAGGCGCCGACGTTTTGGCTACGCTCGCCCCCCACACTGAAAGCACGCGCACTGGCTCCGATCGGAGCGGTTTACAGCGCGGTCGGATGGTGGCGACATAAAATTACCCAGCCCTGGACCGCCGAAATCCCGGTGATTTGCGTCGGAAACCTGGTCGCAGGCGGCGCAGGAAAAACTCCTGTCGCCATGGCCTTGGCTGAACTCCTGCTCGGACGCAATGAGACAGGGCAAACCCCCGTCCATTTTATCACCAGGGGATATGGCGGACGTCTTAAAGGGCCAACTCAAGTTGATCCCGATCAACACTCCGCCGTCGACGTTGGCGATGAGGCTCTGCTTTTGGCTGAGCGCGCACCGACTTGGGTTGCTCATCGGCGACAAGACGGCGCCAAAGCCGCCGAGTGCGCAGGAGCCAAGCTCATCATCCTAGACGACGGTTTCCAAAATCCTGGGCTGGCCAAGACCGCTTCTCTGATTGTGGCCGACGGCGGAACTGGTTTCGGCAACGGCTGCGTAATTCCAAGCGGTCCCCTACGCGAACCGATTACGCGCGGACTGAAACGCGCCGACGCCGTAATTGTGGTCGGCGAAGATCGCGCCGGAGTCGTCAAAACCGTCGCCGGTCGCCTTCCGATCTTCAAAGCTCGAATCGCCCCCGAACCTGCTCTGAAAGAACGCCTTGAAGGAGAACGGGTGTTGGCTTTTGCTGGAATCGGCCATCCGGAAAAATTTTTTGCAACATGCGCTGCCACCGGCGCCCGCCTCATCGACTGCGTTTCATTCCCCGATCATTACCCATATCTTCCGGAAGAAATCGTCACTCTGGCCAACCGAGCCCGCCAAGCAGGTGCCATCTTAGTCACCACCGCTAAAGATGCAGTGCGCATCCGTCCAGATCTGCGGCCAATGGTTTTGACCTTGTCGGTTCGATTGCTCTGGACCGCCGGAGCCTTACAGGGATTGTTGTCCTTAATGGAAGACAAAGGATGCCTTTCTGCATTGTCACATAATTCAAATACTTAACGTCTCAGACGCAGAACAAAATTCAAGCACCGCAAACGAACAAAGAAAATGGCGCATCATAGCTCTTTCGCACGTTGGTGGCGAAGGCATTTCGCTTATCCAACACAAGCGCTCTTGTCGCTTGCCTTGCTCAAAATCATCGCCGCTCTACCGCCCGACGCAGCCTCCGCTTTCGGTGGAGCTATGCTGCGCAGCATCGGGCCGGCTCTTGGAGCCTCAAAAAAGGCGCGACGAAACCTTGATCGCGCCCTCCCCGAGCTTTCTGACGACCAAAAAAGACACATCCTACGCGGCATGTGGGACAACCTCGGGCGGGTTCTGGCAGAGTACCCCCACCTAAATTCGTTATGGAATACGGAGAACGGGCGCGTAACACTGATTGGAGCCGAACATCTTGAAAAATGCGCAACATCCGGTCAACCTTTTTTAATGTTTTCCGCTCACTTAGCCAACTGGGAGTTGTTGCCTACCGGCGCCGGACGCTTGGGCGTCTCTTTAACGTCAGTGTACCGCCGACCGAACAACCCGATCATCAATCGCTTGATACTAAAAATTCGTCCGATCGGCGCCGGGAAACTGGTTCCCAAAGGCCGAGACGGCGCCAAAGCTGTCTTAAGCGCCTTGCTCAAAGGAGGCGCCGTGGCGATGTTAATCGACCAAAAGATGAATGATGGAGTTCCCGTTCCCTTCTTCGGACAAGACGCCATGACGGCGCCTGCGGCGGCGCAACTAGCGTTGAAGCTCAGATGTCCCTTGCTGCCCGCGCGGGTTGAGCGTTTGGAAGGCGCAAAATTTCGCGTGACAGTAGAGCCCCCGTTGACGCTGCCGAACTCTGGAAATCGTGAAACGGATGTTTTGACGTTGCTAACCTGCATGAACCAAATGATCAGACCTTGGTTTGCGACCATCCAGAACAATGGCTGTGGCCTTCACAACGCTGGGCGGATGGATAGGGGCCGAAAAAAAACAAAAAGATAAAAGATATAACCATTATTTAGATGAGAAAATTGAATAAAAAAAAGAAAAGAAAAAAAATGTAAATGAAAGAATATTTTAAGTAGATTAAAGGAAAAAATAGTTTGTAAGAAAAAATAAAAGAAAAAAAAAATATGGTGAGAAACGATGTTGTGAGCAGAATCTAATTAAAGAAAAATCA
>CAUYUA010000176.1:0-1398 GCA_963575675.1 Azospirillaceae bacterium | reverse complement strand
CCGTCAGCTCACTCGAAGTCAAAACGTCGCCGGTTCGCACTTCGGAGCCATCGGCCCGTTTTATAGATCCACCCTCTGGAGTGGCGGTGACGGTTATGGTTAACGGATCGCCGTTTGCATCTGTTGGAGCCGTGACGCTCAGAGACAATGCTCCGGAATCCTGTTGCACCGTGAACGCTTGATTGCCTTGAGCCACCGGCGCAGCGTTGGCCTGATACAACGGGTTTCCGACCCGGAAAACGTCGGAACGAGCGTTTCCGTCATCAGCGACCAATGTTGAGGCGTTGCTGCTGAAAACAATGGTTCGGCCATCTTGGGAGATGCGGGGAGAATCCGTTGAACCATCAGTGGTTTGAGCGCCCGCAGCCGATAAATCAACGCGGGTCCGATCGCCGGTGACAAGATCAAGAACGTAGATATCCGGTTGTCCATTGGTGTCGGACGCCGTCTGACTTTCATAAGTCCGATACGCCAAATAACGTCCATCGCCGGACAACGAAACTTGATTCCCGTTGATCGTCACCGTTTGTCCGGTCGCCGCTCGCCAGACGTTAATGGTGTTATAATCATTGACGGAGTAAACAACCGTCTGACCATCGTCAGAGATTGCCGAGTTGGTTCTTCCCCAAGTATTTCCAACTCTTGTTGTTCGACCGGTTTGGATGTCGTATAAATAAACCGAGGAGTTTGTGTCGTTCGATCCCGGAGCCAGATTATAAGATTCACTAATGAAAGTTACATAGCGACCATTGCCCGAAATCATCGGACTCATGCTGTTTCCAACGCCTTGCAGTCCATCTTGCCGTATGGACAACAGGGATACTTGTCCTGTTTGATTGTCGCGCAAGAAAATATCAGAGCGACCATTAACGTCTTCTGCAACTAGATTTGTGGCGTCGCTCTCAAAGACGGCGTAACGACCATCCGCCGAAAGGCTGACGTTTCGACTGTCGCCATTGCTCGCCTCTCCTTGAGTTGACTGGCTGATTTGTTGAATGGCGCCTGTTTGACGTTCAATTAAGAACACGTCTTGATGAGCGTTGTAATCGTGCTCAATCAGATTGTCTGCTGCGGTTTGAAAGGCGACATACCGCCCATCGGCTGAGATCGTGGCGTTGGCGCTATCGGCGTTGCTCAGGACGCCGGAAGTGGTCTGACTAATGAGGCGCGTGTCGCCGGTCTGAACATCGCGCAGGAAAATATCGGTGTGAGCGTTATCGTCGTCAGGAATTAATCCTGGGGCTGCGCTCTGGAACACCACATAACGGCCATCGCCAGACACTGATGGAGTGGCGCTGTCGCTACCATAAATTTCTAGGTTGCTGCCGGGCAAACTGATCCGGGAAATCGCCGGCGTTGTCGGTGTGAGTGAGAAAGTGATGACTTGTCCGGTCTGAG
>CAUYUA010000175.1:0-1413 GCA_963575675.1 Azospirillaceae bacterium | reverse complement strand
CTGTTTTTGCTCCGGGGGAATCGGAGGGCGATGAGCGTGGAAGAGGTTGAGAACGATTCGGCGTGACGTGGTTGGTTTCCTTTCGAAAGGAGAGGATTTTACAACTTGTTGTGGCTTTGGCGGGCAAAAAGTCCTATATCTTTTTAGTATCGCGCCAAAGTCGATCGTTGCAACAAATCTGGCTTCCTTTTCTCTGGCATTCCCCGTACTCGTTGTCGACAGAAGGCGGGGCGCACTCCATGATCAGCCCATGATCAGCCGAAGAACCGCCATAATACATGAGGCGGCTATGAGTTTCCGAGTCGTAGAACGAATTGTGAAATTTACTCTGTTGACCATAATCGCCGTCGGGCTTTCGTTTGTGATCGGAGCGTCGGCGGCGTATGCTGTGTCGATTGCGGACGCGCCCACAGATCAGTTGCGGGCGGCTCTGGCGCATGAGTTGCCGTCGTTTTGGCATATCGTCGCTTTCGATCTGGAGGCGTTGGGGGATAAGAAACCGAGCGCCGAACAGCCGGTTAGTCGTCATTTCACAGCTTTGTTGGAGTTGTCTAAACCAACATATGTTATTGATCGTCAGGACGGGCCGTTTACTTTAGTTCGTTCGGTGGCCGAATCTGGGCTGAAAAAGGCGTTGGTCGGCGTCGTCAGTTTAAACGCCCGAGCCAGTGGCCCCGGGTTTCGATTCGAATATTCCAATCGCGACATCGTGGATGTGATTGGGAAGCCCTTGGATCAGTATCCCGGGCGAGTGGCGATTCGTGGCACCTCGGATGCGACCAAGTTGTTTGCCGAGATTGAAAACGAAGCGAAAGAACGGCAGCAAATCAGATTGTTCGTAAGTCGTGAAGAAGAGTTGCTCAATCGTCAAATTTCGGTGATCAAGGTTGAAGCAGAGCGCATCGTCGCCGAGCAGAAGCTGATCGAACAGAGAGCCGCTGAGCTGGAGAAGTTGCGTCGTCAGTTTGCTGTGAGTGACCGCAACGCTCGCCTCGCTGCGTTGGAATCCGGAATGAATAGTAACGATTCCGCCTTGCGCGCCATGGCTTTCGAGTCGGCCTATGCAAGCAAAGACGCGATCATTTCGAACCTTGCGTTAAAGAAGTTTCTGTCCAGCAAGAAAAACATTCCGGTTCTTTTATTCGCCACCAAAGAAGATAAAGATACGCCGACTGTTCTTCACAACCTTGGTCCATTGGTGATCAATCTGGATTCGGTTGATGTTGTCACCGGCTCTATTACTGGGAAGATGGGCGCGCCCGGCTATAGCGTCACTCTCTCTTCGGCTGCTACGGGAGGCCTTTCCCAAACAGAGCTGACGGTCAACACCTATGGATGTTCTCTGACCGTAAGGTTAAGCGAGCATCAAACTTTGGATGGGCTTTATCGATGCCAAACATTGCCGGTTCTAAT
>CAUYUA010000174.1:0-1431 GCA_963575675.1 Azospirillaceae bacterium | reverse complement strand
CACGGCGTCGGCTGGGGCTCCGGGAGGGAGTTGCATGGATGTTTGTGGTAAGGCGGTGGAAAAAGCGGCTTCTCCTTCGGGAGGCGTTGTCGCCGACACCACTTGCAATGCGATGACGCCGCGTTCTCCGGCCAGCGCCGAAAGCGAGGGAGCGCCGCCGCTTGGCGCGGCGTTGGAAATTCCGGTGTTGGAAATTCCGGCGTTGGGAAGGAGAGAAGGCGCGGAGGCTCCGCTGTTGGATTGAGGGGCGGCGTTTATTCCGGATGAAGCGACGGGGATGGTTGGGTCGGCGAGAGCGGTTGGGGATAGAGCAGGCGACAGGCTGGAGGCGGATGATAGGCTGGAGAAAGCCGCGGCGCCCTCCGGGGAGAGCGTGAGGCCTCCGCGCGCGCTGGGTGAGGCGGGGGCTGGCGTCGCGCCGCTTATGAAGATGTTGTTCTGGTGGCTCGGCGGCGTTCCGGGAAGCAATCGCGCTGGCGTTGGGCGCCGGGGCTGTCGGCGCTGAGAGGAGATGAAGATGGTGTTGCGCGGCTGAAGCGGCAGTGTTTGAACGGGAAGCGCGGCGGGGAAGCGCTCGATGGGGTGGATAGAACCAGGAATTATGGTTCCTGGTTGGGGAAGGATGCCGTTGTCGTGCGGCTGCGGTGGTTGCGGCGGAGGTTGAGCGGTTGCTTGAGCTGAGTGCTGTGTTCCGGCGGTGGCGACTGCTGCGACGATGACGGCGTTGTTGCAAGAATTTGGCGGTTGAGCGGGGGATGCGGTGTTTTGCGGGTGTTTGCGCGGATGACAACGCTGCGGCCAAACTAAAGGCGGCGGCTCGTCCTGGTGGTTGGCCAGGGCCGATTTGCAGGGTGATTGCGCCTTCTCCGGGCAACGGGGTCTGCGGGCGGACGAGGAGGTCGCCGACTTGTGTTCGCACGCGGGTTTGGCCTTCGGGCGTCTGGCCGGCGATTGTTCCGGAGAGCACGATGGTTCGGTTGAGATTTTGCAGGCGGGACGGAAGTTGTTCGAGCGTTACGTCACCGAGAGGCGTCAAGGTTGCGCCGGCAGTTGCGGTGGCGCCAACGGTGGAGCCGGCGCCTGTGGGCAACGCGAGATCGCTCATGACATCCTCTTTCAGCATGTTTTTCGACTAGATTACTCTGATGCTTGCGGGGGTTTCAAGGTGGCGCGTAATTTGATTCGATGGATTGACGCGGACGAAAAAAAGCGAGCAAGTATGGATCACCGTTCACAAATTTCTTCTGGGCTTTTTTGGGAAAGCAACCATACCAACAAGCTGAAATAAGCGCGACGGCGTCAGGAGCGTTCCTCGATTTTTTTGTGTATCCTCCGTTCGATTGATCTCCCGAGAATCGTGCGGCTTCCCTGAATTAAAATGGCCCACTCTCATTCGGTCGTTACAAACTCCAAGTCATGGTTTCCAAAGGC
>CAUYUA010000173.1:0-1448 GCA_963575675.1 Azospirillaceae bacterium | reverse complement strand
CTTTCGCTCCCCCCTTATAATCCCCCACGACCAGGAACACAGTCCCTGGACCCTTGTAACTTTGATTCATTCTCATGACAGATTCAGGACAAACAAAAAGAGGGCTATTAGCCCTCTTTTGTGCTTTAGAGCGAGACTTTCTGGAATTTATTGGATGCTTAAGACGATTTGCGCGCGTCGATTAGACGGCTCGCGAACGCCATCCGGAGTCTGAACCATAAGATCGTTTTTGCCGTGTCCAGAGGTTACGATGCGGCTCGAATCGAACCCGCGCTTGATCAACTCTTGCTTGACCACAGAGGCGCGCTTCTCCGACAGCTTCTGATTGTAACCCGCCGAACCCGACGAATCGGTATGGCCGACGACATTCAGAGCAATCGCATGATATTCGCCTGCTGCGGCAATGGCGTCAGAAATAACCTTGGCGGCCTGTGACGTAATCGCGCTCTTGTTCCAATCGAAGAAGACGATGAATTCCGGAACCACACGCGGAGCAGGAACTTCCTTTGTTGGCGTGATGACGGGTTGCGCGGGTGGGGTGAAGGTCCAACGCAAGCCGACGGAAACCGTATGATTGTCGTTTTCAACCTTCCACTTGCCGGCGTTGCCGCTGATCCGAGTGTCCGTGGTGGCGAAATAACGATAATCCGCCGTCAGGCTAAGGTTCTTGTTGATCTCGTATGACGCGCCGGCAATGCCTTGATAGGCCAGGTCGCTGTCTGTGCCCTTATAAACCGGAGACGCGAAATTTGTGCCGGTCAAGCGCGCGCTGACCACGCCCATGCCGACGCCCGCGCCGATATAAGGAGTAAAAGGCGTTCCGGTGTTGAAGTCATAGAGCACGTTGCCCATGATGCTCCAAGTATCAATTTTACCGCCGGGGCCAACGATAGCAAAGTTATTATTGCTAACGCCTTGAACTGTGTTGTGGCGATAGCCACCTTCGAGTTCGGTGCGCAACCCGTTGGCAAACCCATACCCCAAGCTGATCAATCCAGCCGGGCCAATGTCGTACTTTGTTGTGGTGGAGGCGGCGCCAAAATTTGTTTTTGAATCTTGTGTGAAATTCACTCCGGCCGAACCGCCAACGTAAACCCCTTCCGAGCGGGCGTGAGCAACTGCCGGCAACAGCAATAACGCCAAACTGCCCAGCAATAGATGTTTCTTATTCATGACTTGTCTTTCCTAATTACAATAGTTTGCCAAGAGCGGCAAAATTTCGAATTCTTACTAAGATGGATTATAAGGGCCGAGAGTATGAAATCAAAGTGAAACTTTTCATTCTGAGGCATTTGAGCCTCAAGTGTGCTTTTGTTGACACTCGACCGAATGGATGCTCGACCGAATGGATGGGCGTTCTCATAAAAAAAGCGGCGACTTTTCAGCCGCCGCCTTGTAACGAAAAACTTTGTCGCCGATCTTAGAACAAACGCAAGATCGACTGTTGC
>CAUYUA010000172.1:0-1474 GCA_963575675.1 Azospirillaceae bacterium | reverse complement strand
CGTTCAGAACGCCTATGGCGCAATGCTGGTGTCAATCGGCGCCGACCCAATTCCTGACGCCGTCGCCGACGATCAATTGCCGACAATCGCCAAAGCCATAACCGACACTCTTCGTTCTTGGCAAGACGGGTCGATCGTCAAAAAAATTCAGGCGGGAGCATAGTTTCTCTTGTGTGAGATTCAATATATTCAGGGACTGTATTCCTGGTCGCCCGGGGGGGGCATAAGAGGGAAGCGAATGTCCCCTTATCGCCGTAAAGCGAACACTTCAGAGCTTGCGAAAATTTTGCCTTGCGGCAAATAAGGGGGGCATTCGCTTCCCCCTTATGATCCCCTGTGAAGAGTTGATCATTTTGACACTGGGGGAGAAGGTAAATCAATGACTTGCACGAATGGGGAATGGGCGAAAATAGAGGCGGATTGAGGGAAAGTGAGAGTGGTTTGGCACTCGATTGAGTGAGATTTGGGTGGAAATGAGAGGGCTTCGCGCCCTCTTTTTTTATGGGGGATTGCATGGAGAGGTCTCTGGGTGGGTGATTCGGGGATTTTTTTTAGGAAGGCTATTTTTTTGATGTGATTGAGTTACGTCATACAAACTATGAATTGTTATGAATTGATTTCATCTGTATTCAGTCGGGACGCTCGGGAGCGGACTAGCCAGATACCGAGCGTTTCCCAGAGTCTGTGCGGCCATTTCCAGATATTAACTTTTTGCGCAACTGACCGATGGCGTGCTTGATTGCGCCTTTGTGCTCGTCCGGGGCATCGCACGTCGTAACGATTTCCTCATATATTTCAAGCACTAGTTCTCCGAAGGCTTCGTCTGAGATGCGGACGCGCATTTCGTCGTAGAGTCGCCTTACTGCTGCGTAGGTCTGCCCGAAGAGGGTGTGGTCCAAGGGCGGCGTGAGCGTTGGAGGCGGCTGTTTGGCGCTCGGGGCGGGCGACTCGTCCGAGGGGCGCATGGGGCCTTCCCCTGCAGCCAACCATTCGAGACGCACCCCCGCTGTTTTAGCTATAGCCATTAGTGGCTTTAATTTGGGTGTTGATCGCCCAGAAAGATAATTTTCTGACCTGCGCGGAATACCAGATTTAAGGACATTTCATCACCGCTTCCGATAACCACACACTTCCTCAATCTCCCAACAAGGAGCGGATCGTCATCCGAGTTCATGGAGCGAACTCGGATGCTAGCGTCCGAGTTAACTTGGGTGCATCCGAGTTAGGTAACGCATTGTAATAAATTGTAAAAATAAGACGCGCACAACGTATGGCGCTTTGCGAACTCGGATGCGAACTCGGATGGCCAATACATGCCATATACTTTCTCGCTCCCCGCAAAAAGCGCTTGACGGCATAGCCAATTTTGGCCATATTCATCTCCATGAGTTCCCCACGGAACCTACCCAACCAGGCGCCTCCGATCCCGAGATCGGGAAGCGCACACAACGCTAAGCACTAAGAGGCGGCGACC
>CAUYUA010000171.1:0-1481 GCA_963575675.1 Azospirillaceae bacterium | reverse complement strand
GAAACACGCTCACGACTGACAAAATGCCGAATAACCGGAGCGACTCGACGAATTTCTTCATCGATCGAAACCTGAACGGCGCCCGGTCGCGTCGATTCGCCGCCAATGTCGAGAATATCGGCGCCGGCGTCCAACATGGCCTCGCCGTGCTCTGTGGCGGATTTGAAATCAAGAAAACAACCGCCATCGGAGAAACTATCGGGCGTAACATTCAACACGGCCATCATGCGCGGACGTTCAAGCGTCAATCCGGCGAACGGCGCACGACGGCGCGTCAAATGACCAAGCAAATTGTCCAAACGGCGCGCCACCGTCGGCCCCCGTTCATAGCCCCAGGCCATAATTTCCGAAAGAGGCGCAAAAGCGCGGCTTAACACATCGGTTTCAGGACGTCGAACGACAAGCTCGGCCATAGCAAAAGAAAAACGCCCTCCCACCAAAGGAACGGCGGCGCCGGCGCTCCAAGCGGCGACGGGCAACAAACCAGCGGGACACAAGTAAATTTGAACGTCAGGGGATTCTGCATTTTGTCAGTCGTGAGCGTGTTTCCGCTGTTGGCGCGGCGCCGATTCTTTCGATCGATACGCGCCGCGCGGCGGCTATGCGCGCGGCTTTGGCCGCCGGCGCCGCGATTATTAACGACGTCAGCGGTTTGACCGGAGAACGCGATAGTTTGGCTATTGCAGCGGCTGCGGGATGTCCGGTGGTGGTGATGCATATGCGGGGAACGCCGGAGATGATGCAGGAGTGCCCGGTTTATCGGCACGCTGCGTTGGATGTGTTTGATTGGCTGGAAGCGCGTGTGGCGGCGTGTCGGTCGGCGGGGATTCCTTTGGAGAGGATTGCCGTTGATCCTGGAATCGGCTTTGGCAAGACCTTGGAACACAATATAGATATTATGCGTTGCGCCGCGCTTTATCATGGATTGGGGTGTGCGGTGTTGTTTGGAGTGTCACGCAAGCGTTATATCGCTGCGTTGAGTCGAAATGAGCCTCCTTTGGCGCGAGAGGCTGGGTCTTTGGCTGCGGCGTTGGAGCTAATGAATCAAGGCGTTCAGATTCTGCGCGTTCATGATGTTAAGGCGGCAACTCAGGCGCGCGCGGTGTGGGAAGCGCTACATAGTTGATGCGGATAAAAATTAGACGGGTCCAGGGACTGAGTTCCTGGTCGTTGGGGATCATAAGGGGGGAGCGAAAGCCCCCCTTATTCGCGAAGCGATCCTCTTCTGGCGCTGTTTGCCTGTTTCTCTCGTATCGCTATCTATCTTATCGTCATCTATCTTATCGTCTATCTATCCTCTTATCTTATCCGCCTACCGAGGCCATCGATCGTCAACAAAGACGAACAATCCAGGGGAAAATTGCTTTGCGAATTAAGGGGAGCTTTCGCTTTCTCCTTATGATCCCTGGCGACCGGGAACACAGTTCCTGAACTCGTTTAATCTATTTTTTGCAGAACGTCGATGCATCGTCTTCTGATCT
>CAUYUA010000170.1:0-1484 GCA_963575675.1 Azospirillaceae bacterium | reverse complement strand
CACAGAGAGAGGACAAAAGCCGGAACTCTACGTGCTGCTGATGGCAAACGCTCCAACGATTTCACCAGAGATCATAGAAGACGGAATCCAAGCATTAAGACAAGATCAGACTCTGGATTCCGCAGTCACCGTCTCGTGCTACAACATGTGGAGCCCCTTGCGCGCCCGTCGAATATCCGACAACGGCGTGTTAGAGCCTTTCACCCCGTTCGAAGCGTTCGGAGACCCCAAGACGCTCAACTGTGATCGAGACTCCCAAGGAGATGTATGGTTCGCCGATATGGGAGTTTCAATTGTTCGTCCACGCAATCTCGATTTTCTAGAAAACGGACTCTTGCCGCAAAAATGGATGGGACAACGAATTCATCCTCTGAAGCAAGTCGCAGGCTTGGATGTGGATTATGAATGGCAGTTGCCTCAAGCAATTCATTGGCTTGAAAAAAATCGGCGGCTCGAAAAAAAATCAGCGCCTCAATAAATAAAATCCGGAAATAAAACCAGACGTCACATTCGGCGCAAAAAAAACGCCGGTCCTCAAAACATTCACCCAATTCGATCAAAAAGGAGCGCCCCGTGCGGGTTTTAGTCACTGGCGGAGGCGGCTTTCTAGGAAGCCACATTGCCGACGCTCTGAGCCAGGCAGGACATGACGTTATCTTGTTTGATCTTCAGCCCTCGCCCTATACGCGCCCAGATCAGACCATGGAAGTCGGCAGCGTGCTGGATCGAGAACGTGTGGAGGCCTTGGTTCATCAAGTTCAAGCCGTTTACCACTTGGCCGCCATCGCCGACATCGGCCACGCAATGCGCAACCCCCGGCCAACCATCGAAGTAAATGTTCTCGGAACCCTAAATCTGCTCGAAGCCGCAAGAACCGCTCCTCTAGAGCGCTTCGTGTTCGCCAGTTCGATCTATGTCTACAGCGATCAAGGCTCGTTCTATCGCGTTTCAAAACAAGCCGGAGAGCAATTAATTCTCAGTTATGGCGAGAGCTTTGGTTTAAGGCACACAATCTTACGGTTCGGGTCGTTATACGGACCACGCTCCGGGCCGGGAAACGCAGTTCATGATCTTATCACTCAAGCCGTGGTCAATGGAAAAATAGATTACGCAGGCACAGGACATGAGGTCAGAGAGTATATTCACGTCCTGGACGCAGCAGCCATGGCCGTTGATGTGTTGGATGCGTCATTCGCAGACCAAATCATCCATCTGACGGGAAGAGAAAGACTCACAAGTCGAGAAATGCTGGAAATGATTCGAGAAATATTCGGAGGAGAAATAGAAGTAAACATAAAAGGAACCGGAATGATCGGGCATTACATACACACTCCATACAATTTTACGCCCCGCCTCGGAAAACGTCTCATCAGGCAGACATACATCGATATCGGACTAGGACTGCTGGATTATATCCAACAAAGACACGCCGTCCTCGTCGAAGAAAATAAATGAATAAACGTCCCAGCCCGATAATCACCGAA
>CAUYUA010000169.1:0-1495 GCA_963575675.1 Azospirillaceae bacterium | reverse complement strand
GGCAGCTTGGCCACGCGCTCCGCCGGAAGGCTGGTGCAGCATGACTCGGCGTTTGGCAAGGAGAACCGCTTGCCTGGAGCGCCTGCGGCCAACAACAAGGAGCCCATAGAGGCGGCTTGACCGATGCACACGGTTGTTATGTCCGGGCGGATGTACTGCATCGTGTCGTAGATCGCCAACCCCGACGTAACGACGCCGCCGGGAGAGTTGATATAGAACGCGATGTCTTTGTTGGGATTCTCCGACTCCAGATAGAGAAGCTGAGCGCAAATCAGGCTCGCCACCACATCGTTGACGCCGCCGACCAAGAAGATGATTCGTTCTTTCAACAGGCGGGAATAGATGTCGAATGCACGTTCGCCCCGATTGGTTTGTTCGATAACCATTGGGACCAATGCATTCATTTGAGTCTCATGCCATTCCATGCCGCATCCTTTTCCGCGTTGCATGCGGATTGAGCAATCGTCTTGAGGGGCGCGCTGCGCTCAAAGAGTCTTAATGAATAATCCAAGCAAAAGAGCGTCCGCTCTGCCGAGTCAGCTTGCCAAAAACAACGATGCCGACGCAAGAGCGTTCAGCAATCGGATCGGCGCGCTCCGGCGCAACCTAAGCGACACACACCGTTGTCTTAGCGACTCGATCGAGGAGCGCATTTTCGACCATTCACCACGCTTTGCCCGAGACGCGGCGAACAAAAAAAGGGCCGTTCTCGGACAAGGCGTTTGATTTACGTTCAGGCCGTCTCTTTGGAGGCGTTGCCCTCGTCATCCGCTTCGCGGCTCAATTCCTCGATGGAGACTTGCCGCTCTGTTGTTTTTACAAGTTCCAAAATGAAATTGACGGTCTTTTCTTCGAACAAAGGCGCGCGCAAACGATCTGCGGACTCAGGATGATTGTTGAAGATTTCCAGAACCTTGTGTTCATAGCCGGGATAACGTCGCGCTTCGGCGACAATGGCTTTCTTCAGCTCTTCGTCGGTTACGGCAATATTATTCCGCCGCCCGACTTCCGCCAAAAGCAAACCGAGTCGCACACGGCGTTCCGCAATGGAGCGATATTCCGCCTTAAGATCATCTTCACTGCGACCGACTTCATCCTTGTCGATCTGACCACCGTCGATGTCCGCCTGCCGACGCTTCCAAATGGAGTCGAATTCAATTTCGACCATGGTCGGCGGCGTCGGGAAGGTGTGAATTTCAGACAGTTTGTCAAGCAACGCGCGTTTGAGGCGTGTGCGCGACAGACCATCATAATCTTGACGAACCCGATCACGAATCGAGGACTTCAGCTTTTCCAGATTTTCCTGGCCGAACGAAACGGCCAACGCATCGTTTATCTCCAAAAGAACCGGCTGACGCAGCTCTTTTACGGTGACTGAAAAAACCGCTTCACGTCCGGCAAGCGATTGATGCCCGTAATCTTCCGGGAAAGTAACCGTGATTGTCCGAACGTCCCCGGGACGAACGCCGATAACTTGATCTTCGAATCCGGGAAT
>CAUYUA010000168.1:0-1495 GCA_963575675.1 Azospirillaceae bacterium | reverse complement strand
GGTGTTGTTGTAAGGAGTGTGTGTGATGCGTGTTGGTGTTCCTACTGAGGTTAAGAATAGTGAGTTTCGTGTGGCTGTGACGCCGGCGGGGGTTTCTTCGTTGGGGGGGCGGGGTCCTGGGGGGGTGGTTCATGCGGGGGGCTGGGGGGGGTTGGGGGTTTCGGGTTTTGATTTTTTTGGGTGTGGGGGGTTTTTTAGGGGGGGGGGGGGTATAGGAAGCCTTCCCTTATTTTACGGAGTGATTTTTTTGGTTTATATTTAATAATATTTTGCGTCTCTGTATATGAATTATGTTGCGCTTTATCCCCCCTAAGGAGAATGGCCGTGTGTGGCATGTGCGGAGTGGTTGACATAAGCGGCGGCGACCTTAATTCCGGCATTGAAGCCATGACGGCGACATTGACGCATCGCTGCCCGGACGGCACTGGGGTGTGGACTGACGAGGCGGCGGGTGTTGCGCCTGGTCATAGGCGGTTGGCGATTTTTGACCTTTCACCTTCGGGCCATCAACCGTTAGTCTCTCACGAAGGCCGGTGTGTTATTACTTTTAGCGGCGCGCGTTATAATTTCCAGGATATTCGTCGAGAACTGGTTTTGTCCGGGGCTTTTTTTCGGGGTCATTCTGACACGGAAGTGATGTTGGAATCGTTTTCTTTTTGGGGGGTGTCTGCGACGGTTCGTCGTTTGGTTGGAATTTTCGCCATAGCGTTGTGGGATCGCGAGGAACGCACTCTGACTTTGATCCGGGACCAGATTGGCGTAAAACCTGTGTATTGGCGACGTTTTGGAACTCTTTTGTTGTTTGGATCGGAGTTGAAGGCGCTCCGGGCGCGTTCTGGGTGTGTAGCGGTCCTTGACCGGGACTCGGCCTCGGGGTTTTTGCGACGTAGTTATGTTCCTGGTCCTGGGACGATTGACCGGGGAATTTTCAAGCAACCTCCTGAGACGGCGATGACGTTTTCACAAGGTTGCGAACCGATTATCGACTGTTATTGGGATTTGCGCAGTGTTGTGACGTCTGGGCGTATTTCTCGCGAGACGTCTTCTTTGTCTCCGGAAGAGATTGTGGATCAACTTGAGGCTTTATTGCGGGATGCGATTGGGCGACAGATGGTCTCTGATGTTCCGTTGGGGGCTTTTTTTGTCTGGGGGGATTGATTCTTCGACGGTTGTTGCTTTGATGCAGTCTCAGAGTCTTCGTCCTGTCCGGAGTTTTTCGATTGGGTTTCATGAGGTTGGTTATAATGAGGCGGATCATGCGAGGGCTGTTGCGGCGCCCCTGGGGACGGAACACACTGGACTGTATGTGACTCCGGAACCAGCTCGCGATGTGATACCGAACTTGCCGTTTTGTTTTGATGACCCGTTTGCGGACAGCTCTCAAATTCTGACTTACCTTGTCTCTGCGCTGATGCGCCGCCATGTGACTGTGGCGTTGTGTGGGGATGGGGGGGATGAGTTGTTTACGGGGTACCGTCGTTATATGTGGGGGGAC
>CAUYUA010000167.1:0-1518 GCA_963575675.1 Azospirillaceae bacterium | reverse complement strand
CGCTCTCGACGCGGCGGATACGCCCCGCCGCCAATCGTGCGCAGACAACGCCCCAAAGCCCTCGCCCTGATCTCCTCCGGCGCCCGCCTCCAGACCTCGACGCTCTCCGACGGCCAAAAAGCGTATCCCTCCGGGTAAAGCGCGACTCCGGCCAACAGCGCCGTTGTTTGATCGTCAAGAACCGCACGCGCCGCCGCCGCGCGCGCTGCGCTTTCCGCCAAACCGAAGGACGTCACTCCGATCGCCGACAACGCCGACAACGTCTCCGGAAAACGCATCCGCGCTCGCGCATACGCTGGAGATCGATTCGAAGGATCCTCGCACCAGGGAATTCCGGCGGCGCGACAGGTTTCAGCCAAACGCCCGCGCGCGACCGACAACAGCGGACGGATTAAGCGGACGAAGCCCAAGTTACGAACCGAGGCCATCCCGGCCAATCCATCGACGCCGCTGCCGCGTCCGAGCCGCAACAGAACGGTTTCGGCTTGATCTTCTTGATGATGCGCGACGGCGAGATGAAAAATTTCTTCGACGCGACACTTTTCGATCATCAGACGATAGCGGGCTTCGCGCGCCGCCGCTTGTAATCCTGTATGGGGTTTTAAGCCTTCCCACGCAAGAACGGCATGAGAGACGCCTCGTTTTGCGAGTTCTTGCGCCACGAACGCAGCTTCGGCTTTGGCCTCTGAACGCAATCCATGATCAACGGTCAGCGCCGAGACGGCGCCATGCCGCGCACGCGCCCAACGATCGAGCAACACACACAGCGCCATACTATCAGCGCCGCCGGAGACGCCGACGACAATTCGAGGGTTCGGCTCGAAATCGCCAATCGCCGCCATCCACCGCTCGAATTCTTGATCATCAATCGGCGTCACCGTTCGCACCCGAAAACCATTCATGACCAACGAACAGAACGATTAACACATTCCCCCGCGATTTTCTTCATAAAAAATAAAAGGGTCCAGCAACTGGGAACACAGTTGCTGGACCCTTTTAGTCTTATGAACAATTCAGACGTTTACGCTCTTGCTCTGCGCGTTTCTTCAGATTGGCGGCGGCGTCCGGATATTGAATATTCAACTGATTAAACGCCACACAAGCGTCGTTTTTCTGATTCAACGCCGCCAACGACAAACCCATCTTGAAAAGATTGTCCGCAGCCTTCGGTCCTTTAGGATTTTTCTTGAACCCTTCCGCAAAAGCTCCGGCAGCCTCGGGAAATTTGCCGCGCACATAGTAGGTCTCACCGAGCCAATAATGCGCGTTTCCAACCAACGGACTTTCCTTGTTCTGCGCAATGAAGGACACGAACGCCTTTTCCGCGCGCTCGTATTCAACTTGCCGCAACAAGGCGAAAGCGGCGTCGTATTGCTCTTGCGGAGAAGCCGCCGGCGAAACCGGCATGGAAGGTGCGGAATTGCCCGGCCGAGCATTCCCAGGCCCGCCAGAGGCGGAAGGCGTCACCGCATCATAACTCGATGCGGAGGAAGAAGCGGCGGGCTGCTGTCGGCTCGG
>CAUYUA010000166.1:0-51478 GCA_963575675.1 Azospirillaceae bacterium | reverse complement strand
CGTGGCGAGCACCAGCGTCTTGGAGCCCGCCTTGATGATCTTGATCCGTCCAGCCATGACCGCCGCAGCCCGTTCATCCGCCGACAAAAACAACTGAAGCGCCGCACTTGAATTTGCACCTGCTTAGAGTGCAAATTCAAGTGCGGCGCTTCAACGCTCACGCTCATTGCCGCTCGGCTAGCCCCTCCCCCTTGGGGAGTTGGTCAAGCTCCGCTCCGCCACTCAGGCGAAAAAGCGACAGACGGGCTTGAAGGCGGATCAAACAGCGCGCATCATACGCGCCATCGAGGAGGCGAACATGCAACTGGAACACGAACGTGCCGGACGGTGGCGGCGTTTTGGTTTAGTCGGCCCGGTCTACGAAATCCTGGGAAAGGAGAAAGACCTTCCGGACGGAGACAGCCTCATGCGCGTCCGCGTGGTCGAAACCGGCGAAGAAATCGCATACAAGCTGACTGATATCATGGATGACCCGAAGGAGCGGTGATGTTTGCCATCGGCTTTGACTTGGTTGTGGCCGATACAGCCGCGAACCATTCCAAGGGAGTTTCTCAGGCATATACAGATATCGCCAGCACGTTGGCGCAATTCAATTTCACGAGAGTGCAGGGTAGTCTATACACGACCCCCAACGATGACATGGCTAATCTATTTGCTGCCATCATGGCGCTGCGGGCGTTGTCGTGGTTTCCTTCATCTGTTCGAGACATCCGCGCCTTCAAAGTTGAAAACTGGTCTGATTTCACAAGCCTTGTCAAAGGCGCCTGAAGAAGGAACTGACGCGTTTCGCCTACGGCGTGAGAGCGCGCTGCGGTTGAATGGAGCGTACCTCCTCGGCAAGCTTAGGACAGTAGCGGTTGGCCATGTGCGTCGGCCGAACAAATGGTCTGAGGCCATCGTCTCGGAGGTACTTGGGCTTCATGTTCCGAAAACCCGCCAACCGGAACGGATGGCGCAAGCCGGTGATAACCGGGTCACCGATCTCCCTGTTGATGACGTTGAAACGCTGAATGAGGGCCTTCCGGTCAAGGTCGCGAGTGACCTTGACGACGGCCTGCCTGGATGACCATGAGGTCTGTTGGATGAGGCAGGCGTCATAGCGCGCCAGCAGCTCGTCGTCGCCGATCCGCAGGTCGTCCACGAGGACGTAGTAGGCGTGGTGATCCAGCGGCGTCACAAACACGTTGTCGCCCGGCTCTCCGATCAATAAATCCCCCTAAAACACCCAATTTGATAAAGTCGCTGCGCGTTTTTCTGGAAGTATCTGATCTTCAGACATCAGAGCTTCATCGATGCTCGTCTGAGCGTCCTCAATCCGATTGGAGGTCTGAGCCTCCTTAACGGATGAGCGAGAACTGCATTTTGAGTGGGAACAGCGGAAACGCCCATCCATTGGTTTTGAATGAATGTGTCGTTCGGCTGAAATCAATATATTGGAGGGCGTCACCCATGTGACCTTCAATATATTGTGGTTTGCGCCGTCTTATTCGCCTCAAGAGGTTGAAAAGGCCCTCCTGTCGCCTTCAATGGCGCCACCCGCGCCACCCTTCCCAAACGCCTGGATGCTTCTTCATAAACATCCTTGTTCACCGCATGTCGTGGTTGTTCATCGGCAAGCGCAACGAGAGGGAAGATGAAGCCCGAAATCGTCTCCGCATCAGCCTAAAATTGGGATGTCAAGACGGAACAGTTCAGTCTTTTCAAACGCCAGGATGCTTCTTCATAAATATCCTTGTTCACCGCATGTCGCGGCTGTTCATCGGCAAGCGCAACGAGAGGGAAGATGAAGCCCGAAATCGTCTCCGCATCAGCCTAAAACTCAGATGTCAAGACGGATCATGTTCCGCCTTACCGAGCGCCTCGACGCTCTTTTATAAACATCCTTGCTCACCGCATGTCGCGGCTGTTCATCGGCAAACACAGTGAGGAAAGAATGAAACCCGAAATCGTCTCCGCGTCCGTCTCCGGCAAAGAAGGCGTCTCTACGAAGGTGGCCATCACCGTGAAGGAATTTCTGGTGGCCGTCAGCATCAGCCGGACCAAGTTCTATTCAGAGGTCAAGGCTGGACGGATCAAGATCATCAAGGCGGGCTCCAAGACGCTGGTGCTCGCCACGGAACCGGCCGCGTGGCTTGCTCGGCTGTCTGGCGGAGCGGCTTGATTCATGGCCCGGAAAACAAAAGCCCTGGGCGATCGCGCTTCGCAATTGGCTTCGCCATTGACGCAGCGAATAGAACGATGCACTATTGTTGGCGGGGCTGAAAAGCTCACCACGTCGCAGAACGGGCCTGAGAAACCTCTATGTGACGAATGCAACTACGGCGGTTGTTTCCGTGACCCGAGAGACGGCGTAAAATTTCCGATTATCTTCCAGGGTCCGCTTGGACATGTCCAGGGCGCACGTTTGCGCGCGCCTAAAACCATGCGGGCGCGCCTCCGTAGTCGCGTTTCTCAGCCCTGGAAGGCTGCTTGCGCCTGAAAAGCGCTCTGCCTTCCCGCTTGTCTCATGACCAGGAGCGCAGCCATGGACGACGGCGCGAGCAATGACGCTTTGCCCGCTCAAAGGGACTCCGTCACATGCTCTTCCCCCCCAAAAAAACGCCGCAGGAAAAAGGGCGACAAGGACGACCCGGCCGAGCAACTCCGCGCTCACATGGAGGCAATCGCTTCGGCTCTGAATGATCCGAAGACGCGGGGCTTTCTTGAAGGATTACTGAAACTCTCCGAAGACTTGGCCGAGGCCTTCAAACCGATCAAGCCTGCGGATGTCTTGCCTTTTCCACCGGAACGCATCGTTCGCCGTCGCCGCGTTCGCCAGCCGCCGCCTTCTATGAATCATGGCGAGAGAAGATTGTGGACTCTCCGCGCTGTGGAGGACCAGCCATGAACAACCTTGATTTCTACCGGATCAACGCTGCCGCTCTTGATGCGCTTCCGGCTATTCTGGACCGCTTCGCCCCTGGCGGAATCATCCGAGGCAACGAGTGGACGGGCCTTAATCCGCGCCGCGCCGACAACCGGCCTGGATCGTTCAAGATCAACATTCGCACCGGCAAATGGGCCGATTTCGCCAGCGGCGACCGAGGCGGAGACGTGATTTCTCTGGTGGCCTATTTGGCCGAACTGGGACAAGCCGAAGCGGCTCGGGGATTGGCTCATATGCTGGGAGTGAATCATGGATGATTTGCCTTATGGAGCCCGTTTTCGGCCGTTGACCACGACGGAGCGCGTCGTCGTCCGCCCGTCCGCGAAAACCGATGAGGTCTGGACGCCTATTCTGCCGGTTCCCAACGACGCTCCCCGCGATCCGCCGCGCCATCGTCACGGCAAACCATCCAAGCGGTGGGTTTACCGAGACGCGGTGGGAACGCTGTTGGGGATGGTCTGCCGCTTCGATCTCACGGATGGCGGTAAGGCGATTTTGCCCTTGACCTTTTGCCGGAGCGCCTCCGGCAAACAGGAATGGCGATGGCGGGGAATGCCGACGCCGCGCCCGCTCTATCGCCTGGACGCACTGGCTCGCCACGCCGACTTGCCGGTGTTGGTGACGGAAGGCGAGAAAGCCGCCGACGCAGCCGCCAGCTTGTTTCCTGACGTCGTCGCCATCACCAGCCCAAACGGGGCCAAGTCGGCCGACAAGGCCGATTGGTTCGCCTTGGCTGGACGCGACGTGACGATCTGGCCCGATCATGACGAGGAAGGCCGGGCCTATGCCGACGCTGTGGCTCGGCTGGCGTTGGCCGCAGGAGCCGCGCGGGTCGCCGTGGTGGAGGTTCCCAATGACTTCCCGCCCAAGTGGGATTTGGCCGACGCCCCGCCGGTGGGAACGACCGCCGATGATCTGACTCGGCTGTTGCGCGAGGCCAAGCCGGTTGTTCACAGTGCGGCGGCCCCGGCCAAGGCTAAGGACGCGACCAAGGCTAAGGACGCGACCAAGGATATTTCATCCTTCCGCATGAAGAAAGACGGGCTGTGGTGGACGCCGGACGATCCGGAAAAACCGTCGCTCAAGGTCGCCGGGCCCCTTGAGGTGCTGGCCGAGACTCGCGACGGATGCGGCGAGAGCTGGGGCGCGCTGATCCGTTGGCGAGACAACGATGGGCGCGAGCATCAATGGGCGATTCCCCGCGCCATGTTGGCCGGAGACGCCACGGAAATGCGCGCTCGCTTGATGAGCGGCGGCCTGTACATCGCTCCGTCGCAGTCGGCGAGAAACCGGCTGACGGAATATCTGCTGTCGGTCAAGACCGACGCCCGCGCTCGTTGCGTCGATATCTTGGGGTGGCACGGCATGGCTTATGTCTCTCCAAGCTGCATTTATGGCGACGCCGGAGGGGAGCTTCTGACCTTGCAAACGCAAGGAACGATTTCCGACTTCGACAACGAGGGCAGTCTTGAGGACTGGAAGCGTGAAATCGCCATTCCCGCCTCCGGCAATTCCCGCCTTGTCCTGGCGATCTGCGCCGCCCTGGCCGGACCGATGATTCACTTGGTGGGAGAAGACAGCTTCGGCTTTCACTTCTTCGGAGGATCGTCCAGCGGCAAGACCACGGCGCTTCGGGTGGCGTCGAGTGTCTGGGGATGCCCGATCAACACATGGCGGCTGACCGACAACGGAGGCGAAGGCTTGGCTCGCGCCGCCAACGATGGGCTTCTGTTGTTGGACGAACTGTCTCAAGTGGACGGACGCGCCGCCGACGCCATGGCCTATATGCTGGGAAACGGGCAAGGCAAAGGCCGGATGCGCAAGGACGCCACCATGAAAGCCGCCGCATCTTGGCGCTTGGTGTTCCTGTCTACCGGCGAAATGGGATTGTCGGAGAAGATGGCCGAGGCTGGTAAAAAAGGCAAAGCCGGGCAATCCGTGCGCATGATTGAAATTCCCGCCGACGCCGGACGGGGGTTCAAGCTGTTCGACGTTCTGAATGGCTTTGCCGGAGGGGATGCGCTTTCCCGCCACTTGCGCGCGGCCTGCGAACAGCAAAGAGGGGCCATCATGCGGCGGTTTCTGGATTTCATCACCAAGGATCCGCCTCGTTTGGCCGACGCATTGAAGGAAACGATGCGGAAATGGTTGGAAGCGCATCTTCCCGACGGCGCGGATGGACAGGTGAGCCGCGTGGCGTCTCGTTTTGCCTTGGTCACCGCCTCCGGATGCTTGGCTCGTTCCGCCGGTCTGTTGCCTTGGCCGGAGGGGGAAGTCGAAAACGCCGCCGCCGTCTGTTTTCAGGCGTGGCTTGACCGTCGCGGCGGGATCGGCGCACAGGAAACGGAAGTCGGAATTGCTCAGGTGCGAGCGTTCATCGAGGCGCATGGCGCGAGCCGCTTCACCCTGACCTATGAAGACTGCGGGCAACCGGAGGCCGGAAAGGATTCGTCCAACTGCGTCGGTTTTCGGCGAAAGGACGAACGGAAACGGTGGGAATATTTGGTGTTTCCGCTGGCATGGAAAAACGAGGTTTGCAAAGGGCTGGACGCCGTTGAGGTCGCTCGCGCCTGCCGAGACGCGGGCTTTCTGCGCACAGGCAATGACCGTAAACGCCTCACCAAGAAAGAACGATTGCCGGGCGTTGGACCCGCTTGGGTGTATCTGCTTACGTCCGCCGTCATGGGGGCCGACGATGGAGATTGAGCGCGCCGCCGTTCCCATCATTCCCACACTCGAATTCGGAATGGGAACAGGAAAAACGACGCCGGAACAACGCAGTTCCCATCATTCCCACAGTTCCCACCAATTTTGGAGGTATCCCGCAAGCGTTGCCGGAAATCATGGCCGAACACTTCACTATATGATCATTGAAACGAAAAACGAGGGGCGCTCTATGTTTAAAGGGCGTTTAAAGAGGGCTGAAAAGAAAATTCACCGGGATATCGCGGGATATGTCGGGATATCGTGGGATAGGTTGTCTTATGGATCAAACCCTCCGGCTGTGCTCTTTTTGAAAAGCTCAACGACGCCGAAAAAGATGCTCTTTGGATATAGGGCGACACGATTGTTCGCCGTTGTTTTTCCCTAGCCGCCGCCAACTTGTTGGTCAGCTTGTTGGTTGAGAGATTTGACAAAGAAAAAGATACAGGAATTTCAAACTGATACCTAAAAAGGTTGGCGGACCCGGCGGGATTCGAACCCACGACCTCTGCCTTCGGAGGGCAGCACTCTATCCAGCTGAGCTACGGGTCCTAAAAATATACATCTGAGCGCAGGGAAAACCCTCAAGGGCCTCAACACCCGCCTGCAACAGGAAGAACCCTAACGCAGAATGACAAAAAAGAAAACAGTTTTATCGCCATTCCGTGCATTTTTCCCCTCTCGCTCCTTCCTCATAAGCCATACACAAAAAAGCAAGTCCTAACCATCCAAAGCTTCGTTCTGATTTTCCGGCGCCGTTTGATCCACTTCCACCTCAACTGCGGCCTCGTCGACAACTGCGGCCTCGTCGACAACTACGGGCGCATCGACTACGGGCGCATCGACAACTGCGGCCTCATTAACAATCGCAGCCCCCGCCTCGCCAATGACCGGCGCCTCAACGTCCGCCGTTGAAGACGGTTCAAGCGGCTCTTGCGCCGCGCGTTCTTCCCTCTCCTCTCGATCTGAGGAAGCAACAATTTTCAAGAAAGAGCTTTCCAAGCGACTTTCTCCCACAATGCAACGCCGCAAGCAACGCTCGACCACATGGATTAAAAAACAGGCCAGTTCGGTTCCTTGGCCGTTATAAAACATTTCAGGATCACGGCTGCCAAACGCCAACAACCCCACCGATCCAAACCCCGCCAGAGACGATTTGTCTTCCAGCACGCCGGCGGCGCAGGAGGCGCCCGCCGGATCAAACGTCACCCGCCCCAAGAGGTAAGAGCGCACCAATCCGGAACCGGAGCCGAAAATTACAGAGTCGCCGGAAACATCTCCGGCCAGCACGACATCACGTCGCCCCAACCAATCTTCGACCGTTCCTGACTTGACCCAAACCAAGCCCTCGATCAACCGCTCGGCATCGTCCGGGTTTGGAGTTTCAATCGCCAAAGAGATAACGTCGAGCCCCAACAATCCCGCAACGTCCACCGTTAGAGTCTGGATAAAACGCTCCAGCCCCAACGCATCGAGCAACGCCACGACAGCGGCGTGAACACGATTTTGGTTATGCAAGTTGGCGCGCGAAGTTTCAATCAATTCACGCTGCTGGTCATAGAGCCATCCGACTTCGCCGCGCAGACGCTGAACCATAAAATACTGAAAGTCGACCACGCCCTGCCCACGATCAAAGCTCGGCGGCAAGAGATGAGGCACCATATCAGGATTGCGCGCCAAGAAATCCGGATGATCTCGTAAAAAAGCCCGCACTTGGTCAACGGTCACGCTTCGCGCCGACGCTTGGGGCTGAGGCAACTCACTCTCGCCGCTCATTGTATTCTTTGCCTTTTTTGGCGTGAAACTTCGCACCCTAAACTATTCATTTGACGCCGCGCCCCAACAGACAGCAATTAAACGACGTTTCAAGACACAACTCGATATTCAACCTTGAAAGGTTTGATCTTAAAAACACGTCGCCATCGCCCCGAAAAACCGCAGCGCCCTCTTGTCCGTCTCTCTCGAACAAAACCGCCAAAATAGAGACGCCCAGTCTTTAAGTGTTGCGATCCGAATTCAAAATCGACTGGCCGGTTTTCTTCCAATCGGCCACGAACTGCGCCAAACCTTTTTCGGTCAACGGGTGATTGAACAATTGACGCAACACGCTTGGAGGCACGGTTACAACATGCGCGCCCAGCTTCGCCGAAGCAACCACATGCGCCGGATGCCGCACCGAAGCCACCAACACCTCGGTGTCGAAATCTGGATACTGACGATAAATCTGGCAAATGTCGGCGATCAAGTCCATTCCATTACATCCGACATCGTCCAATCGTCCGACGAACGGAGAAATGAAAGCGGCGCCTGCTTTGGCGGCTAAGATCGCTTGCGCCGGAGAAAAACACAACGTCACGTTGACCATATGGCCGTCGCTGCTGAGAGCCTTGCACACCTTCAGCCCAGCCGGAGTCAGCGGCACCTTCACGGCGATTCGCGGAGAGATAGCCGCCAGGCGTCGTCCTTCGGCCAACATCGTTTCAAAATCTGTAGCCGCAACCTCGGCGCTGACCGGGCCGTTGACAATTTCGCAGATATCGGCGATCAGTCGCAGGAAATTCCCCCCCGCCTTGGCGACCAAGCTGGGGTTGGTGGTGACGCCATCAACCAGGCCGGAATCGGCCAAGTCACGGATTTCCGCCAGATCGGCGGTATCGATAAAAAACTTCATAAAGATGCGGTTCCTAAACCCAATCCCTTGACAGTCCCTGCCTCGTTGTCCGACGGTTCAACGAGACGCCGTCCACACTCTAGCCAATGCCCAAGACGCGCGCCAGTTTTCACGGCGAATCAATCAAAAGAAAAATGAGCTTCGGGAATGGCTGCATCCTCTTTCACTTCCGCTCCTCCCCCGCCCCCTTCTGAATCGCCTGCTCTTCCTTACGGAAAGCGAAGAGTCGGCGTTTTGCTTCCGTTGCCTTTGCCAGGACCTTATGATTATCTGGTCCCAGAGGGAATGACGCTAAGCCTCGGCGATTACGTCGAAGTTCCTCTGGGGCCGCGAAAAATGCCCGGAGTAGTCTGGACTTACGGCGCGCCCATCCCTCCTAAAACCCGCCTACGCGGGGTTCTGCGCCAATTTCCGCTCCCGCCGATGCCCGACGTCGCCCGAAAGTTCATTGATTGGGTGGCTTCTTACACGCTTTCTCCACCAGGAGCGGTTTTACGTATGGCGCTCAGCGTCCCGTCCGCACTGGAGCCCCCACGTCCGCGTCTCGCCTATCGACGCGCCGACGGACCAATTCCGCCGAATTTCCGACTCACTCCCGCGCGACGACGGGTTTTAGCCTGTTTTGACCAGGACGACGCGCCAGACCAAACCGTTCCCGGCCAAACCACTCCCGACCAAACCATTGTTGACGCGCTTAACACCAACGACTCCTCTGATCAAAACGATGTCCCGGCTCAACCCTCCGACGCGCCGCTTGCTCTGGCCGCATCCACGCTGCTGGCCACGTCCACGCTACTGGCCACGTCCACGCTGCTGACCGCGTCCACGCTGATTGCACGCGCAGAGTGCAGCGCCGAAGTGATTCGCGGCTTGGCCGAGGCCGGCGTCTTAGAGATCGTCCCTCTATCCGTCAATGAGAATGCGCCGCCCGCTCCCAACCCTCATCACCCCGGCCCGACGCTCTCCGCCGACCAAGCCGACGCCGTCGAGTCCCTACGCGCCGCCGTTCTCAACGCCACGGAAGGCCGCTACTCCACAACCCTGATCGATGGAGTCACCGGCTCCGGCAAAACCGAGGTTTATTTCGAAGCCATTGCCGCCGCACTCCTCGCCGAACGGCAAGTCCTGGTTCTATTGCCGGAAATCGCCCTCACCGCCCAATGGCCCGATCGTTTCGCCGCGCGATTCGGCGCCAAACCCGCTCTATGGCATTCCGATCTCTCAGAATCCGAACGACGACGCACTTGGCGCGCCGTCGCCGTCGGAGAAGCCCGCGTGGTGGTCGGCGCGCGATCCTCTCTGTTTCTGCCCTTTTCCGCGCTTGGGTTGATCGTGGTTGATGAAGAACACGACTCGGCGTTCAAACAAGAAGAAGGCGTTCTCTATCACGCCCGAGACATGGCCGTCGCGCGCGCATGGATCGGCGGCGGCGCTGTGGTTCTCGCCTCAGCCACGCCCTCCTTGGAAACCGTGATCAACGTTGAAAACAACCGCTATAATTGTTTACATTTGCCCTCACGCCACGGCGGCGCCGTTATGCCCACGATCGAACTCATCGACATGCGACAAGAGCGCCTCGAACCCCGTCGTTGGCTTTCCGCCCCCCTGATCCAAGCCTTGACCGAAACGCTCGAATCCGGCGAACAAGCGATGTTGTTTCTCAATCGTCGCGGATACGCGCCTTTGACTCTGTGTCGTCGCTGCGGACACCGCATGGGGTGTCCCAATTGCACCGCATGGTTGGTTGAACACCGTCGCGAACATCGATTGCAATGCCATCATTGCGGACTTTCGATCCCCGAACCGAGCGCCTGCCCTCAGTGCAACGCAGAGGGAGGGTTAACCGCCTGTGGGCCGGGCGTGGAGCGCATCGCCGAGGAAGTCTCCATCCGTTTTCCGAAGGCTCGATGGGCAATGATGACCAGCGACACGCTCAGCGGGCCTCGCGCAATTCAAGAATTGGTGGCGAAGGTCGCATCGCGAGAATTAGATATGCTCATCGGCACGCAAATCATGGCGAAAGGCCATCATTTCCCGTTACTGACGTTGGTCGGAGCAATTGACGCGGATATTGGATTAACTGGAGGCGACCCTCGCGCCGGAGAACGCACGTTTCAGATGTTGCACCAAGTCTCGGGACGCGCAGGGCGCGCGGAGCGTCCCGGTCGAGTTTTATTGCAATCATACATGCCTAATCATCCGGTAATGCAGGCTCTGGCGACGGGAGATCGTGATCAATTCACGATGTTGGATGCGGAACTGCGGCGTGAAACGAGTTTACCTCCGTTTGGTCGATTGGCGGCATTGATCATATCGGGGGAAGATGAGGATGAAGTCAATGCGGCATCTCAAGCATTGGCAAAAACGGCTCCACGCACCCCGCCGATTTACGCTCTAGGACCGGCGCCGGCGTCGTTGGCGTTGCTGCGCAACCGACACCGACGGCGTTTCTTGTTGAAAACACCGCGCAATGTCCCACCGCAGCCGATTATTCTGGAGTGGCTGGAAAAAACCCCGACGCCTGGATCCGTTCGAGTGCAAGTGGACATCGACCCTTACAATTTTCTATAAAAAAACCTATATGCCCCGTTCTATTGAGAACTCGAGAATCATGCGGCCTCTCCGAATTAAAATGGCCCACTCGCATTCGGTGGTCGCAAACTCCAAGTCATGGTTTCCAAAGGCCTCCCGGCCTTTGGCGGGTCGAGGGCGGAGCCCCGATTCCTTTAGACGTTCTCTTTCTCGGGTTCTCAATTGGACGAAGTATAACAACAAAATAAACAAAACAAAAAGGGTCCAGAGACTGTGTTCCCAGTCGCCGGACCCTTTTTATTTTCTATCGAACGGACAAATCAGTTATAGGCGCAGGAGCAACAACCGACGCCGTCGGCAAAGGAGCCGCGCCGGAAGGAAGAATGCTTTCCGACAGAACAGGCGTCGCCTCTTCCGCCGCAAGCAATGACGGCGGCGGCAAAGCAGAAGCCTGAAGATATGCAACCGGAACAAAAACCGGAACATTGTTTTTCTTCGCGTTTTTGTTTCGGATGGCCCAAGCAATGGGAACCGCGCGAGTAACGATCGGAGTCGCGGTGCGTATGGAGAAAACAGACGGTTGCTGAAGCGGCAACGGCCCCATGGCGTTTGGCGCATACTCTGCGTGCGGCATGGCGGCAACGGTTTCAGTTGTCGAAGGCGTCGAGGCGACAGGAGAAACGGAAGTCGCGGCGCTGTTTGCAGCGTTTGCAGCAATGGCTTTTGGTTCAAGACGCGACATAACATTTTTCCACTCCGTCATGGTGACGAAGCGGAAGTTTTGGGCGTGAGCCTGCTCAATGATTTGCGGCAACGCCAAGACAGTGTTGCGCCGCGTGCTGTGCAAAAGGATGACGGCGCCCGGAGTAAGATGATCTGCGGCGCGATCAACGATTTGCTGTGGCGAAATGTTAGTCCAATCCTGAGTGTCCGTCGTCCACATTATGGTGTCAAGCCCTTCAGCGTGCGCCAAAGACGTAACTTGATTACCATAACCGCCATAAGGAGGGCGAAACCAGCGAACTGATTTGCCGATTATTGTGGAAATAATATCATTGGTTTTCCGGATTTGATCGACTTGCTCTTGCGCCAACAAGCTGGGCAGCATCGGATGGCTCCAGCTATGATTGCCGACCTCGTTTCCGCCGTCAACCATCGCCTTCACCAGCTCGGGGAAACGCGCAGCATTGCGACCAACCAAAAAGAAAGTGGCGACAGCATTGTGTTCCGCCAATATCCGAATAATTTCGGTGTCGTAGATTGGTTCCGGACCATCGTCAATCGTCAGAGCCAGAATGTTTTCTCCAGCTTCACGCACAATGCGTTCGGACAGAACGACGGAGCCGCCCGGCGTAAGAGTTCCGGCAATAAGCGGCGCATGAACGTAACGCGCACTTTTCATACGTAAAGCGGCGGCTTTTTTTTCAGGTTTTTCAGATGTTGAAACCTCTTTGACGGCGTCTTTGGGATCGTTCGTCGGCTCTTTGGCCGCATCGCGAGACGCGGAAGGTTTCCCAGTCGGAACCGGCGCCGCTTCTTTGACGTCGTTCGCAGCTTCTTTGGCCGCATCGCGAGACGCGGAGGGCTTTCCAACCGGTGTGGGCGCCGCCTCTTTGCCGAGAGTTCCGGAATGGGATGGCGTGCTGATGGCTTGCACGGGCTTAGGATGAGGAGTGGACGAAGCCGCGCCTGCGGCGACCGGGCCGGGGGCGAACGCGCCGAAGGCGACCAGGCAGGCGGCAAGCAGCAGCGATCCAACAGGCGACGGCTTGTGGCTCACGAGCATTGCGGCGCCGTCAGGCGCCGTCCCATAAAGAGCAATGGATGGCTGACCCAGTGACGGGTAAGCCGGTGATTAAACCCAAGGCGGGCGTAGAATGAAACGTTACGAGCGCTTACGCCGGTAACAACATGGACGCCGGAAAGAGATTCAGCGCAACAATCCTGAACGAACCGTTCGACCAATTGAGCGCCGACGCCAACGCCTCGTCGATCCGGACGACAGTTGACGTGAAGGTGTGCTGGAAAGTCGCGGAACTGATCGTCAAAAACCGTATAGCTGGCAATGGCGCTGGCCAGAGAGGTTGCTTGAACGCTGTTGCGACAACCAGTGAGATACCCGGCGTATTGTCCATCGTCATCACGCCAAAACCAAACATCTTCAGGATGATGATCGATGTAGAATTGGGTCCACCGCGTTAGAAAACGAACGCGGTCATCGGTCGAATCGAATGCGACTCGACTGGATGACAGAAAAAAAATCTCCGTCAGCGCGTCGAGCGCAGGAGCGCGCGGAGATATGTCGGTCAAGCGAAGCAGCATGTGTGAACCAAGCGACGACCAGATGGAAAAAAACGCGAGGTTAGGCAGGAATAATCTATTCGCGCGGCGAGAAATCATCGTAAAGCTTTAGCTTGTTGCGCAACTTCACCGCGCGGCGGTAAACTTCCGCTCAACGATAGCGCGCGGCGCCAACATGGCGTAACGACCGCGCGCTTTCATGCGTCCTGCGCCGTCGACGGCGTCGTCGCCGCGCCCCCAAAACAAATCGCCGCGCACGGCGCCTTTAATAGCGCCACCTGTGTCTTGAGCCATAACCAAACGGCGGATGACGCCGTTCGATGTGGGAGCTTGACGAAGGTCGAGCCAAAGAGGAACGCCCAAAGGCACATAACTAGTGTCGACGGCCATGCTGCGACCGGGAGTCAAAGGAACATTGGCGGCGCCTTTGGCGGCCTCGCCGCGCTCGATCTTAAAGAACACATAACTGGGGTTCAGATTCATCACACGCTGGGCGTCGCGCGGGTGCTCATGGAGCCACTGGCGGATAACCGGCAAATTCATTTGGTCGGGCTGGTAGAAACCTTGATCTATCAGGTGACGACCGATTGGATAGTAAGTGTGGCCGTTCTGACCACCGTAACCAACGCGCACCACTTGACCATCGGGCATGGTCACTCGTCCGGAACCTTGAATTTCCAAAATGAAGGCGTCAACCGGATCGCTGACCCACATCAACTCCAGTCCACGCCCGGCCAACGCGCCGGCAACGATGCGCGCACGCTCCGGCATGCTCCCCGAACCGGGCGAGCGATAAAGCGGCACGTTGAATTCGGCGGTTTTGCTCCAGCTTCCTTTTAAATCGACTTCGAAGTACCCCGTGAAGAGACCTTCCTTGCCGCCTCCCAGAGAAACCGGCGCAAGCCATTTCTCAAAAAACTGGCGCGCGCTTTCGGAATCCTGATCGGATAGGTCACGCGCGGCGGCGCACATTGGACGCCAATCCGCCGCTCGCCCCGCCATGCCGCCCGGGCCGATTTCGCGATCGGCCTTAACTCGGTTGAACCAGACGCAGCTTTGGCGCAGAGCGGGAACGGCTTCAGCGTGGTTGTCGTCGATCCAGCCCGTCAGAGTGCGAAAATCCGGGGCGACATCTTCCAACGAAGCGCGACGCGAACCATTGGGACCGCCGGCGCACCCCGCAACGATCAGAGCGCCCAGAAGAACCGCCAGCCACTGCTTCATCGATCGGCGCGCCGTTGTCTTATCGGTCGTCGTCGTTATGCCGGACATGGAAACTCCTTTGGTTTTCAAAACTGTCCCCGTCTGCGCGTTCAGCGTAAAAAGCTTTCTCCGAAAAACGCATCCTGAAATCGCTCGCTTTGGCTTTAAGACGCGCCAGCGGCTTCCAAGACAAACCAAACTCGACAAAACTTAACCAAGGTCAAACGCCGACATCTCCGCCGGTGGTTTCGATACTATCCCGCGCACATTGTCTGCGGTCAATCCACCCGCTCCGACGGGTGAGACAATTCGTCGCTCGTTGCCGAAAAAGCACATGGTCTCCGTTCGGCAACGGCGTGATTTTTCGTCACAGAGAAAAAAAATGAATGGATCAGCAACAGGATACTTCCAATGCTCCCGAGTCTGTTCCTGCAACGCCTGTGGCGAACGAGTAAGAAAAGAATATGGCCAAAAATTTTGCTGTGACGATCCCGGAGATCATCTAGGGGATGATAGGACCTCTCAAGCTATAGATTCGGACGACTCCGAAACCTCGTTGCGCCGCTCTGCGCGTGGTTGTCCAAGCAGATAAAATAATGCGCCGGAATGTTATGACGCCTACAAACAAGAACCCTCTGGGCTTACAATTTATTCATTGGCGTTTCATTTTTCTGCCCTTTCCGATATGCTGCCGCCCTATACGCTTCTCTTTTTTTATCGATGGACAAGCGCTCTCAAGAGTCTCCCAGAAAAAATCCATTCGCAATCCTAAATGGATTTTTTCCAACAAATCCAAGAACTTAACCACCGTCTCCAGGAACAACGACTGTGAAAGAAAACAATTTCCGCGAGACTTTTCGCGCCATGCTCTGTGTGAAGACACACGCAGTTTTGGAAATCCTCAAGATTGGATTGCTCACGTTGACCGGCGTTGCGGCGTTCAGCCTCGTTTCGAGTCGCTCCGCATGGGCGATCGCAGGAGAATCCGAAGCCAAGGCGACGGCTTTGGCCGCCAACTGCAAACCCGGCAAAGTCGAGGTGCTGCGGCAAGTGCCCGGCGGCAACGGAGAAACTGTGTTTAAAGTCGAATGTTCTGACGGGAAAAGCAAAGATATGTTCATCTTGGTGCTGTGTCGGGTCCGCCAATGCAGTATGCTGCGTTGAATAAAAACAATTGATCTCTTGGATGCATTACTTGACGTGCGTTTTAAGGAATGAAACGAGAGTCTTTCTTGTTTTCCGCCTTTTGTCGATGACAGCAGACAAGGGATTTTTCATATATTTTTATGAAAAATCCCTGCACATTGAATTGGCGTCAGGCAAAGCAGAGAGAAGAAGTGGGCAGTTTTTTCCGTCTTTTTCTTCGGTGATAAAAGCGCTATTATTTCTTCCGACATTTCATTTGGCGTTCGACGCAATGCTTCGCTGTGACGACGTATGGGGAGAAAAACCGACATGTGGCGTGCAAAGAATCTGCCCGTATGGGGCAAGGCGCTTTTTGCGCTTGCGGCGTCGGGAGCGCTTTCGGGGTGCTTTTGGGAGACGGTTGGAGCAGGCGCGGGAGCCGTGACGTTGGGGTCCCTGTCGGCCACAAAGAAGTTACCGACAGATCATCTGTTATCAATGGCGACAGGACGAGAATGCAGCATCGTCACCTTTGAACAGACAGGGCATTATTGCCCGCCAAACATCACCGTCGATCGATCTGGAGTGTACTGTTATCGAACATTGGGAGAAGTGGATTGCCATCAACTGCCGGACCCATATCAAAACGGTCAATCGCAGCTTGCCTCACCACCGCCGGTGCGTGTCGAGCGATAATGTTGACGCTTCTTCCGGCGTAGTCATTACAACCTTTTGCGGTTTTTTTGATTTGAACATCCCTCGCACCTTTGATTGTCGCAATTTCCAGGTTATCGGTTCCGAAGACTTCTTGCTCTTTACGGGGCCAGGGTAAAGCCCTGGCCTTTTTTTGTGTCCTTTTTGGGCTTTCAAGCAAGCCATAAAAGACGCCTTTTACTGTAAAAAAAACACGGGAATTTTATGCCCACCCTTAATCTTCTATTCTTTGGTGTGCATTATGCTTTATCGGGGAGTTATAAAAAATCACATCACGATTTATCTCTTCCCTTTCCATGTTTACTTTTCATTTTCTCTCTGTGTAAAATCCTATAACAAGTAAGACATTTGTGGATGAAATCGAAGGACGACGCCATCTATTCTCAAGAAAAGAAATTAGGTTTTTGTTTACCATGACGCAAGCAGGCGCCTCGCCGATCAAAACTCTTCGGACGAATAATAAACAATAATTCAGGGGAAGCACGATGTCCACCCAAGCCAACAACGATGGGCAACAACTCGAAACACAGCCAAGCGTCGCCCTTATCGGCGCGACTAAAGCAATTATAGATACATTAATTGAAACAATTGGAAAAAGAATCACTCAGAAGGGCTCACTAAACGCTCAAGATTTCAGTGACGTCGTTTCCGCCCTGCGTTACATCTGGCCCGAAACCGAACGAGTCTTAAAAAGAACGTGCTCGAATTGCGCCATCTCTAAACACGAGCCCGTCTATATTCGTGATGGAAGACGTACCGATTATTTTTCGCGCTTAATGTTTTCTCGTATCGTTTCAGCCATTACACCTCGATCAACCGGCCCCAACAGCAAGCCATATCCCTTCATTACAGCCGGGGCCTTCCAACGCGCTGTTAACGCCGTCTTCACCGAAAATGAATATCGTCTCCTGAACGACCAAGTCATGGCTGTTTACGGCATGGCGAAAACCGACGACGACGCTCAATTCTGGAAGACTTGTGAAACAAACACTCTTGTCTCGGCGGCCACCGACAAACTATTTCTACAGTGCCTCAGCAAATTTTCTCACTTCCTTTCCATGCGCAACCAATTTCTCTACATTATGGCTGAAGGATGTCGTGATTCTGACTTTCTCTTCTCTGGTCGGGAATTTTGTGAATTCTTCGACGCGCTCTTTAAAAAATACTTCGACATGCTCGACGAACCCAGCGGCACGGTCATGATGGATATTTTAGCCGGCTCGGGCACAGCCGAGCGAGCGGATCGCATCCGATCCGCTTATTTCCACTTCCGCAAAAGCTTTATAAAATAGCTTTTCCGCCTCCCCTCTTTTCCGCCTCCCCTAGCGCTGCACATCACGCCAAATAAAAATTGAAAGGGTCCAGGGAGTGTGTTCCTGGTCGCTGGGGGATTATAAGGGGGGAAGCGAAAGCCCCCCCCTTATTCGCCGTAAGGCGATTATCCTCTGAAACTGTTTATCCGTTATAGACCGTTACAAGGCACAACGCCGCAAGGACTACAAAGAGATATAAAGGCAAACGATTCCAGTAGAGGATCGCTTCGAGAATAGGGAGGACTTTTGTCCCTGACCCGAGCGACTGGAGACTCGGCCCTCGGTCTCCGGCTCTTCTTATTTTTTCATTCAACTCTACTGATGCGAGTCAAACCATTCTAGGCGGCGCACGCCGTCGGCGCCCAACGCATTAACCGCCCGGAAACACCCGTCAACGCTCCGGGCGTCAGCTCTAGCCCCAAGAATCTTTCTTCGTCCACCGGCCCCGGCAAAGACAAAGCCTGCGTCACCCGACGACTAAATCCAAACCGCTCATAATAGGATACATCACCAACCAACAAAATAACCTTATGATTGAATGCAGCGGCGCATTCCACTCCATACCGAATCAATTTTCCGCCATATCCCACCTTCCGCCGATCCGAGGCGACGACAATAGGCCCCAACAACAAAGCCGGCGTCTTACTTTCAATCACGACCGGCCAAAACCGAATCGCCCCCACCACACGATCACCTTCGAGCCCAACAAAACACAAATCGGTTACAGGAGAAACGCCTTCCCGCAACCGATACACGGTTTTCGTCGAGCGCGCCTTACCAAAGGCTTCATCCAACAAAGCCTCAATAATAACGGCGTGCGACGCTTGTTCAGGGAAAATAACCATGGCTAGAACATCCGGTTAGCATTCGAAATCACTTGCGCGCGGCATGGACCGCAACCGGAGCCCGTAGTGGAGATATCCTCGAAATTCTTCTCAGACCACACCATTCAGCTTTCTCGGCGCACGCCCACCTTCGGCCTCATGAGGCCGGAAACTACGTCGTCGAAGAAAGAATGAAATGAATGTCATGGTTGCTACCGAGATTCCTATGGAGTAATCCCTAATTTAAAGGTCTGGAACTGTATCATGACAAAGCGCCAAACACCAGAGCGAAGCACAACTCTCAGGCGCGCTTCATAAATGAAGAACCGCCATACGCCAACTCTAGACCACCTGAATGCAGACAAAAAAATAGACGACAAAACATTGCCGCCTTCCGTAAGACAACCACGTCCCACTTACCAAACTCTCAATTCCCTATCATCAGGGAACTTCCCCAAACTCTCTAAATGGTGGGCGCGACAAGGATCGAACTTGTGACCCCTACGATGTCAACGTAGTGCTCTCCCGCTGAGCTACGCGCCCTCTAAAAACTCTTCCTTACCGAAACACACATGACATAAATGGTGGGCGCGACAAGGATCGAACTTGTGACCCCTACGATGTCAACGTAGTGCTCTCCCGCTGAGCTACGCGCCCTTAACCACCACACCCTCATCCCCCTGAATCTACACCCTGGGCTCCTGAGACTGCTTCACCGAAGCGCTTTTCCAACCGCCCCGATGGCCAAAGCATATATCACCGTTCTCAACGCTCTGGCAACAGAAAAAACAATACTGCAGAAAAAATACTTTCGACGAACGCCTGAGAAAATTAAGACGCCCGCCAATGATATCGAAACCTAGAACTCACGATCGATGACGAAATCAATGACGTCAAGCAAAGCGCGCTTCTCCAAACAATCCGAAAACACGGCAAGAGCGTTGCGCGCCAGGACGCCGTATTCGACAGCGCGCGCGACCGTGTCCTGCAAAGTGTTATATTTGTTCATTAAAACGATGGCGTGTTCAAGATCGCCTTCACTTTGCTCCATTTCTTCCAGCGCCCGACGCCAAAAAACGCGCTCTTCTTCTGTCCCGCGCTCGAAAGCCAACACCACCGGCAGAGTGATCTTCCCTTCACGAAAATCATCACCGACGGTTTTGCCCAATCGAGCCTGTAAGGCCGAATAGTCAAGCACGTCATCAACTAACTGGAACGCAATCCCGAGATTCATACCGTAGTCGTCAAGCGCTCTTTCTTCGCTTTCCGGCCGCCCGGCGATCACGGCGCCGGTTCGGCACGCCGCCGCGAACAAAGCGGCGGTTTTGGCGCTGATCACGTCGAGATAGGCTTGCTCGGTGGTGCTGGTGTCGTTGGTGGTCTGAAGCTGAAGCACCTCGCCTTCCGCTATCACCGCCGAGGCGTGAGACAAAATGCGCAAGACATCCAAAGAGCCGGTTTCAACCATCAGCAAAAAAGCGCGGCTGAAGAGAAAGTCTCCGACCAACACACTGGCCTGATTTCCAAAAACAGCGTTGGCGGAAGCTCTTCCCCGCCGAAGGTCGCTTTCATCAACAACGTCGTCGTGCAGCAACGTGGCGGTGTGAATGAACTCCACCGCCGCAGCCAACCCGTGATGCCGATCGCCTTGGTATTTGCACAAACGCGCGGCGGCCAAGGTCAAAATCGGCCGCAAGCGCTTTCCGCCGGCGGCCACGATATAACCCGCAAGCTGCGGAATCATCTCGACCGAGGAATGCATGCGTTGCACGATGAGTTCATTCACCGCATGCAGGTCGTCGGCAACCAGAGCGGTGAGCGCATCGAGCGCGGTCGACTCGGACGTGCTGCGTTTCGAATCCAGATAGGTGACGACCGCCACTTCGAACTCCAATAACAATGGACAGTGACAACGAACAAAAACGGAAGCAACAGACAAAGCCGATCCGAGCAATCCGAACCAGCCAAATCCTGACGCCGGAACAACACAACACTCGCCCTTGCCGGGTCAAGCCTGCTGAAGCTCTTCAATACCACAAAACGACGAAACTCGCGCGCCGAATTCGGATAATCACACAGCCACGCTCCGAAGCCTCAAAATTAACATTGACCGATTAACATTGACCGATGTTGACCCGAATCAGCGCTGCGGCGCAGAGTAAATCCAAGGAAACAAGCGCCGATAAAACAGACTGAGAAACGGGATAGGGGCATATGTTCCTTTTGTCCACAATTGAATCATAGACCAACGACTGAATCATGAATCGACCTCAAAATATTCCGAACGTCATATCGACGCCCCCCCTCTCACTCCTTGAGGGCCAGTTCAGAAAGTTCATCCGTGATTCCAATCGATTTGAAATCTGCGGCCATTCGTCAAAACCGACCAACGAACCGTAGCGACGATCATCAGACTTTGATCTCGATGGCCTAACGATCAAAAGCCATTGATATCACAAACATATTTTCCGGAACGGCTCTAGGGCGCCGCACGCGAAGACAGTGCGCTCCCCCCCCCCCAATATTTAAGAGCCTTCCAAAATAAAAACCAGCGTTCGATGACCGAAATGTCGTTCGCGCCTTCCTTTAATCTTTCCCATGACCATTCTTGAAAACGACTCGCTCACTTTAGATCGGCTCCTCGACGGACGCGTCAGCATCTGGCAGCCACGACGCGGCTATCGAGTCGCCATCGATGCGGTTTTTCTCGCCGCCGCGACTCCGGCCCGCCCGGGAGAGCGCGTGTTAGACGTGGGAACCGGCGTCGCCGCCGCTGCTTTATGCCTAGCGACGCGAACGCCAAACCTGAAAATTACCGGACTTGATCTTCAACCCGCTCTGCTGGCGTTGGGCGCACGCAACATCTCTCTCTACGCCGAGAGTCTTGAAAACGCCCCGGCGGAGAAACCTCACACCGAAATTACGCTTATTGAAGGCGACGTGCGTCACCCGCCGGTTACACTACGCCCCGGCAGCTTTGATCGCGTTATGGCGAATCCGCCTTTTCTAAAACCAGGAACCCACACCCCTGCCGCCGAAAGCGCCAACGCTCTGGCGCGCGGAGAAACCGAAGACGCCGACCTGGAGACTTGGATAAAATTCTGCGCCGCCATGGTCCGCCCTCGCGGAACAGTTACAATGATTCACCGAGCCGACCGAATCGATGAGCTTTTGGCGTTGCTTTGTCCCCGATTCGGAGGAATTGTCATTACACCGCTGTGGCCACGCTTGGGCCAACCGGCGCGACGAATATTAGCGACCGGTCGACGCGACGTCCACAGTCCCGCACGACTCGATTTCGGTATGATTCTCCATCAACAAGATGGAGCCTACACCCCAGAAGCCGAAGCCGTTTTACGTCACGCTCACGCTCTCTCACCCTTATCTTCCGAATAGAACTCAAAATAAAAAAAGAATATATACTCTGTCCAATTGAGAACCCGAAAAAAAACTCCAAAAGAATCGGGGCTCCGCCCTCGACCCGCCAAAGGCCGGGAGGCCTTTGGTGGGTCGAGGGCGAAGCCCCGATTCCTTGCCGGTTTTTTTCGGATTCTCAATCAGACAGAGTATAAATAAAACAAAGAACGGACATCAAAGAGGTCCGAAGACTGTATTCTTGACGCTCTTTGATTTTCATCCGAATAACCTTACTCTAAATTACAGAATTACATCCCTTCCTGAGGCAAAGTCGTGACCCGAAACGTCACACTGCCAGACAAAGCCTCGCCAGGGGCCAACACACGCAGCCCCGTCCCCAGGAAATCACTCACCGCACCATCCGCCGCAACCGAAAGCCGATTAACCGCATCCGTCATATGACTCACCGGCTCAACGCAGACATACTCTTCTCCAGCCGGAGCATAAATCACCAAATGGCCAAATGGAGGGTGATCCGCCGTCATCATCAAACGTAAGGCCTGATCCGGCCAATCGATCGTGGCGCCACCGTTCCAACCGCTAAAACAATGGTCCACACAGACCTGATCCATCACGACTCCAGACGGAAATCGCCACTCCGACGGCAGCGGCTCTTGCTCGCAAGGCAAATGGAGCGCATCATTCCGCCAAACCGCAGCCACCCGCGCCGTCACTCGCGCACCCGGCGGTTTTGGAAAAAACGGGTGCAACCCAAGGCCACCCGGCATCGCCAGCTCCCCTTGATTGACCAATTCCAACGCAATGGTCAAACCATCCGGCTCCAGACTAAAGGTTTCAAAGGCTTGGTAAGCAAACGGCCAATCTTGCGCCCCGTCGCTCGACTGTTCCGCCGGTTGATGCACATAGGTTAGACGCAGACTTCTGGAGTCAACGGCAACGACTCGCCATGACGCCAACCAACCGTGACCATGAATTGCATGAGGCACGCCGAAGAGCGGATGCGGCATCGAAATTTCTTGTCCGTTCCAAACAAAACGACCATGCGCAATTCGATTCGAAAAAGGAATCAGAGGGTAACAAGCAAAATCGGTGGGAGAATCCGGCAGCTTTCCCTCCGAATGAAGCGCCGTCGGACGCAGTAAAGGATGCGTCCCCCCGTCCTCGCATCGACGCGAAAAAGCGACAACAGCTCCGCCACATCTCGGACTAATCACGCAAGACAAAGGCCCTGCGGACAGCGTGACAAGCGCGCATTCTGTTGAGACATCAACGAGGGCGTTGGATTCTAATGTCATGGACAAACACAATCAAGACAAAGGCGCAAACAAAAAACGAAGACGACGACGCGCACAAGGAAAGAAAGAAAGGGCGAATAGACCTAAATGATAATCGATCTTTCCTGGAACTCTCGACCGATGACCAGAACCTCATCGAAACTTTCCAAAAACAAATCGACCAAACGAGGCTCGAAATGAACGCCACGTTGTTCTTTCAACAACCCAACCGCCTTTTCAATCGGCCACGCCTTTTTATAAGGACGCTCCGACGTCAGCGCGTCATACACATCGGCGACAGCGACAATACGGCCAGGAATGGGAATTTCTTCTCCCCCCACACCATTAGGATAGCCACTGCCGTCATATTTTTCATGATGACACCGCGCGATTTGCGCTGCAAGCCGAATCAATGGTGAGTCGCTATCTTTCAGAATTTCATAACCAAGAGTGGCGTGTTCTTTCATAATTGCAAATTCATCATCTGTCAGCTTTCCAGGCTTCAACAAAATATAATCAGGAATACCGACTTTCCCGATATCGTGCATTGGAGCGGCGACTTGAAGCTGCTCTTGATCCTCTTCCGACCACCCCAAACGTCGAGCAATCAAACGCGAATAACGCGCCATGCGCTCCAAATGAGCGCCGGTTTCAGGATCCCGAAACTCCGCCGCCTTCGACAACCGCATCACCAGCTCCGTCGCGGCGCGACTTTTGAGCTGCTTGCGACCATCAGCCAAAGCCAACACATTACGCACCCGCGCAGTCAGCTCTGGCGGATCAACCGGCTTGGTCAAAAAGTCGCATGCCCCCATATCCAGAGCTTTATAACGAATTTCCTTTTTATCAGCAGTCATCACCATAATGACCGGAATATCTGATAAACTGGACTCATTGCGCAGACGACGTAGAAACTCCAACCCATCGATTTCCGGCATCATATAATCTGCAAGAATAATATCCGGAGGCGACGCACAGCAGAAATCGAACGCCTGAATCGCAGACGAGAACGGAATTGGAACAATTGGACCGGACACCGCCACCAAACGCTTTAAAACCAAAAGAGTGGTAGGATTGTCATCCACAATCATTACATTATACATTTGGCAATTCTCCACAAAGAGAACGAAGGCGATCTCGGAACAGAGTAATTGAGAGGCGGCTTCCCAACAATCTGCTTTAAAGTTTGCTCCAACAAAATCGGCAAACGATTGGATAAGCCCGACAGCATAGCACTCGAACCGTTCTTCGCAAACACTTCAAGCTCTTTCGCCAAAGATTCTATCCCCACAACCCCCAATGGACCAACAGAACTCGACGCCCAAGACCATGGACGTCGTTTAAGAGACGGCCATGTTCATGACTTGATCCCTCCGCAAAATCAAAACGAGGATTATTCCGCACGACCTCACACGGAGGCGCGGCCCGCACGGGGGCGCGGAAGGAGTTTCGTCACGCCCCACCCCTTTCACGTCAGCCCTTCCCTTGTCTCACGTCTCGATCAAGCGCGCTAAACGATGAACCAAAACACGCCCAAGCGAATCGATTTGACCAGAATCGCGTCAAACCCAACACCGGCGTGAGCGGCCTTTTCTTGAATTTTCTTAATTTGCAAAAACACCACGACCATAACCACTTCAACAACGATCAAAGACGTCAACAAAAATACGCCGCCCTGAGACCTTAACCGCAACCGACGAAAAGAAAAAAAGCTAACAGCTCCCATAAAGAAGTTATCGATGACCAAGCACAATCTCATCGATCAAATCATAAGATGTAGGAAACGCGATTAACCTTTCAATATCACGTTCGGAAACCTCTCTCAAACGCGCTTGGATTTTTTCAGGAGGAATCTGACGATGACGATCTTGGATCACCTTTTGCAGCACTTCAATACTTCCAATAATGCGGCCAGATTTAACGCCGTTATTGTAGCCTTCATCAAATCCGGATTGATAAACCACAGCGACATCCTCTGAAAATCCGGATGCGTCAAGATTCATTTGAGTTTGAGCGGGGAAAGAGCACATAATGTCAAGAACGCGATTCACTCCCATATCGGCCATTCTTTTCATGATATATCTATCTCTTAATTCAATTTTTAGATTTTTTCCTTGCTCCAAGCACACTCCATTTATTATCATAAGACAACCAATTCCATATTCATCAACATTTGTTATAAAATTAAAATTGAACTTTATTAGTTTATTTGTGGAGCTTTCAATTTTATCGAAAACATCCTTGATTATTTCCATATTCTTCAAAGAGAACGCCCCACTAAATTCAATTTCATCACAATCATCAAACACTCTATGAATGCACACCAATTTTTCCTCTCCCGTCCTGCGGAAAGGCAAGCGATTCTCTCGTTCAAGGAACCCTATTATCCTTTCAATAACACCTTTCACTGAATTTATACTTAAAGAATTTTTGACAATGAAACCATGAATCCCCAATTCAATTGCGCGATCGACAATATTTTTTTCTGTTTGCGACGTCACGACAACAAACGGAATGTCTCTATATCGCTCATTAAACACCTCCTCGGGATTCAGCGTTTTTCCAGAACGCACCATCTCCAGAAGCCCAAGGCCACCTTGTTCATCATCAGAAAACACAATATCAACAAGATCAGCTCTAATGAATTGAAGAGCTTGCGCGGCGTCATCCACCATAAAAACATTATTTACCCCTTGAGCATTTAATAATTTTTTTATAAGAAATCGCAAATGTCGATTTCTATCAACAACCAAAACCGATATACAATTTTTCTTCTGGAAATCGCTTTTCATTTTTTTCTCCATTACCATACAAAAACTTTATAAAAAATTACTTTTTGAGGCGCACAAAAATCCCGCACAAAAAAACAACCCTATCAAAATTATTTTTTATTACTTTATCAATTGGAAGAAATGCGCCATCCCTCTCCACACGCATTATAAGAAAAAATACAATCTCGTCAACCATAGCAAATCATACGTTTGATTGCTCATATCCACAAAAATGTAACATAATCGTAATAGATGCATCACAAACATCTGCTATTCTCCTCAAAGCTTAACCAATCATTTCATGATGAGAACAAACGCCTCCGCCCCTGAAAAACAACGCAAAACCTCCACCAAAATATTGTTCCCTTTGATCGTTGACGTGAATAACATGGTGTAAGAACCTGTCCGGAAAATCCTGTCCGGAAAATCCTGCAACAACGCCCAAACGACCGCAAAATACGACATTCGATGGATTAACACGCCGAACGCTGTTGAAAGCATTGATGTTTTCTTCGAATAAGCTCTAAACCAAACAACGCTTTCATCTCCAAACTCCGGAGAACGCAATTTTCCGGCGCACAAGAGCAACATGGAGGTTCTGAATTCACACAAACCACGGCGACACGCGCCATAATATATTGATAAATTTAACGATCGGCATCATCATGAATTCATCCACGCCACAGAAACATAAACGTCCATCGCGTTCCACTGCGCGACTCTCGAACAGCCAACAAGAAGCAACTTCTTTTTATCAAAGCGCGCTTTTTGTAAACCGCCTCCGCCGCCGCTACGCCGCAGAACGTCGCTTCCGCAGAGCCGGAATGGCGGCGATCGGCTTGGCGTTGAGCATGTTGGTTTTGCTGCTCGGCAGCATCGCAATCAAAGGCTACTCCGGTTTCTGGGAAACACAGATTAAGCTCGACATCGTTTTCGACGCCGCGATCATCGACCCGACCGGAACGCGCGCTCCAGAGACGCTCCGCCAAGCCGACTATCAAGCGTTGGTTCGGAAAGCGCTCCAGACACGTTTCCCAGGCGTCTCGACTCGTGAACACAAGCGTCAACTGATCGAAATGATCAGCACAAGCGGAGCAGACGCGCTTCGTCACGCCGTGCGCGCGGACTCAAGCCTAATCGGCAAACGCGAAGCGTTTTGGTTGGCGGCGCGCAGCGATATAGACCAACTGGCGAAAGGCAAACAATCGCGCACAGCGCCGGAAGCCGATCGGCGCGTATCCGATCAGCAAATTGCTTGGCTGGACCAGCTCAACAACGACGGCGCTCTCCGCCAAGCATTCAACGTCACGTTGTTCGTCTCCGGAGACAGCCGAGAACCGGAACAAGCCGGCATTGGCGGCGGAATTATCGGCTCGATGTTGACCTTGATCATCACTTTGGCCCTCGCCTTGCCGATTGGAATCGCCGCTGCGGTCTATCTGGAAGAATTCGCGAAAAAAGGCCGTTTCACCAACCTCATCGAGGTCAACATCAACAATCTGGCTGCGGTTCCTTCGATTGTGTTCGGCCTATTGGGACTGGCGGTTTTTCTTGACGTTTTCGGCATGCCGCGCTCTGCGCCTCTGGTCGGAGGCGTCGTGCTGGCTTTGATGACTTTACCCACGATCATCATCGCCGCTCGCTCCGCAATCAAAGCAACGCCTCCCTCAATCCGAGAAGCCGCTCTCGGCCTCGGCGCCTCCCCCCTACAAGTTGTGACGCACCATGTTTTGCCTTTGTCGTTGCCGGGCATACTCACCGGCGCCATTATCGGCATGTCGCGCGCTCTGGGTGAAACCGCTCCTCTTCTGCTGATCGGCATGGTGGCGTTTGTCGTGGACATTCCCAAAAGCGTTTTCGATCCCGCGACCGTCATGCCCGTACAGATATTCATGTGGTCCAGAAGCGCCGAAAGCGCTTTCGTCGAGAGAACCTCGGCGGCTATTCTTATCTTGTTGGCGCTGCTGGTGGCGATGAACGGCCTTGCGGTTGTTTTGCGCCGAAAATTCGAACGACGGTGGTAGGATTATCTCCATGGCTTGGCGCTCCCTGTTTTCTCGATTGCAACGCTCTTCCGGCTCCTCCCCCGCAGAAGAAAAGAAACTTCCCGCCTCAACGCCGACGCCGTCTTTCGACGCCTCGCAGCGCACGCACGCGTCATCACCAAAGCCTTCCAGCCCCAACCTCACGACGCCCCCCACGACAGCCAAGTTCGTCGCACGCGACGTCAGCGTCTTTTACGGCGCCAAACGCGCGCTCAATAAGATATCATTGAATATCGGGCGAAATGAAGTCACCGCGTTAATCGGCCCCAGCGGTTGCGGAAAATCGACTTTCCTGCGATGCCTCAACCGAATGAACGACACCATCGATATATGCAGGATGGAAGGCCTGATCCAACTCGACGGTGAAAACATCTACGACCGCGCCATAGACGCCGTGCAGCTACGAGCGCGGGTCGGCATGGTGTTCCAAAAGCCCAATCCGTTCCCGAAATCGATCTACGACAACATCGTCTATGGCCCTCGCATTCACGGCATGGCGCATCATCGCGAAGATTTGGATCGAATCGTCGAAGACAGCTTGGCCCGAGCCGGATTATGGGCCGAGGTCAAGGATCGTCTACGAGAGCCAGGAACCGGCCTTTCTGGCGGTCAACAACAAAGGTTATGCATTGCTCGCGCCATCGCGGTTCAACCGGAAGTCATCTTGATGGATGAGCCGTGCTCTGCTTTGGACCCAATCGCCACCGCTCACATCGAAGAACTGATCGACGAACTAAGAGAGAACTACACCATCGTCGTCGTCACCCACAACATGCAACAAGCGGCGCGCGTGTCGCAAAAAACCGCGTTTTTCCATCTGGGCGAAATGGTCGAGTGCCGCGACACCGGAGAAATCTTCACCAATCCACGCGACGAACGAACGCTGGGCTATGTCACTGGTCGCTACGGCTGATCCATTCAGCAAGGCTTTTTTGCTTCCCTGAACAACCGCGTTTTAAGGCGTTTCCAGCACGCCAAAAAAAAGCGTGTGTTTTTAAGCGTTTTTAGCCGGAGACGTCCATGACCACCAAGCACATTGTAAAAGCCTACACCAATGAACTGCAACACCTGTCCAATTTGGTGACCCAAATGGGTGGAGCCGCCGAGGCTCAGGTTAGCGACGCCGTCCAAGCCGTGGCCAAACGCGACATTGCCTTGGCGGCGCGCGTGATGGAAGGCGACGATCGACTAGACAACTTCGAACGCGCCATCGACGCCGAAGCGATCAAGCTGTTGGCGTTGCGTCAGCCCATGGCTTCCGACTTGCGCGAAATCGTCGGCGCGCTCAAAATCGCCGCAGATCTGGAACGCATCGGAGACTACGCCGCCAACATCGCCAAGCGCTCTATAGCGCTGGCGCAATTGCCGCCGATGCGCCCCGTCGCAGCGATTCCCCGAATGGGGCGCCTAGTGCAGGAGATACTGAAGGAAGTCATCGACGCCTACATCGATCACGACATCGTTCGCGCTTCTGCGGCCTGGCGTCGCGATGAAGAACTCGACGACCTCCACACCAGCCTCTTCCGTGAAGTCTTGACCTACATGATGGAAGACCCGCGCAACATCACGCCTTGCGCGCACTTGCTGTTCATGGCCAAAAACTTGGAGCGCATGGGCGATCACGCCACCAACATCGCGGAAATGCTGCATTTCCAAGTCACCGGCACGCCCTTAAACGACAAGCGACCCAAAAGCGACGCCGCCAGCTTTACTGTGGGCGTAAACACGGGCGAGCCGTCCCCTCCCACCACCGAATCTAAATAATTTTTCCTTTTCCCGCTTAGAAACCCTCCGGCGACAACATCCGCGTTTCCAAAGGCCTCCAAAGAATGATTGCCGAATCATTGGAATAACTTCGCATCTCCTTCGAACAATATCTTAATTCCGAAAGCGCTCCCCATGCCGACCACATCCTCTCCCTTGATCTTAATCGTCGAGGACGAAGCGGCGCTGATCGTCATGCTTCGCTACACCTTGGAAAAAGAAAGCTTTCGAGTCATCTCAGCCGGAGACGGAGAAGAAGCTCTGTTGCTTGCCGAAGAACAACGACCGGACATGATCTTGCTCGATTGGATGCTGCCGCTGTTGTCCGGTCTGGAAGTCTGCCGCCAATTGCGACGCAACGCCAAAACCCGCCATATCCCCATCATCATGTTGACCGCGCGCGGCGAAGAAAGCGATCGCGTGCGTGGCCTAAACGTAGGAGCCGACGACTATATCACCAAACCCTTTTCTTTAGCCGAACTAACGGCGCGCATCCGCGCCGTTCTACGCCGCGCCGCGCCGTCTTTGGATGAAGAGACGATTCAAATCGGCGATTTGGCTTTGGATATGGCGCGTCGTCGCGTTACTCGCGCCGGGCGAGAGGTTCATTTAGGACCGACAGAGTTTCGACTTCTGCGCCATTTCATGACTCACCCTGCTCGCGTGTTCTCTCGCGAGCAATTGCTGGACCTGGTGTGGGGACATGACGTCTACGTCGAGTTGCGCACTGTCGACGTTCATATTCGACGTTTGCGCAAAGCAATCAATGAGGGCGATGAAATCGACCCGATTAGAACGGTGCGTTCCGCCGGGTACGCCTTAGAGATCAAATAGCGCGACGAGATTCTCGCCTTCTGACGTAAAAACGGTCGCTGCGGGGGTCTTGCAGCGACCGCATAACGTCAACCGAAGTTAGCCGACGAAAATGGGAGGGTCTGTCTCGTTCTCAGAAAGCCACTTTGCTCCAAGAAAATGGCGAAAATTTGATCTCACACAGTTTCCCAGCATTCTAAATTAAAAATTAGACGAGTCCAGGAACTGCGTCCCTGGTCGCCGGAGATCATAAAGGGGAAGCGAGCCCCCCCTTACTCGCGAAGCAATCTTCCTCTGGAATCGTTTGCTTTTGTTATTGATTGCGATGGCCTTATGATGCGCAACATTTTTTATGATTTCGATGTGTCCGGACGGACAAAGAACACCGCATACCTCTATTGAGAACACAGTTATTGAGAACACAGCTCCCGACCCCTTTTAATTCTTCCCGGTGTAAACTCCATGCAAACCAAGTTCAAACGTCGCGCCGGAAAGATATTTATTTAATAGGGCGAGAACTTGCGCAGACTCTTGTTTCCCATCAAGTCTCTGAATTTCCTTTTGCAAACCATCCATCGGAGAAATTGCGGCAATGGCGACGAAGTGATCGGCGCCGAACGGCGGCGTAACTTCCAACGTCAACCGATACGGACCACCGGGTGGAATCGTCGGCGAATCCATGATTTTCCCATCGTTCACCGGATACAAATAATTGATGGTTCCGTCAGCCGCGAGGTTAAACAACGTAAAATATAAACCGTGATTGCCTTCAACCGTCAAAGTCACCCGATCTTTCCGCCGATAGCGACGATCATCAGGCTCGACGCGCATCACCAAACTCCTCCGTTCGGCAAGTCCCTCCAATGCGCGCAAAGCCGCCCATTTATCAACCACGCCCTGCACTCGACTGAGTTCCGATTCCAGATCGCCGGTCTTAACCTCAGCAACCACATCTCCCAAAGCGTCCACCACTTCGCCTTTGGCGACATCCCATGTAAAACGCCCGGACGTTTGAGCATCCGCCGCACTGACGCCCGTCAACCCCTCCATCAAAGCAACGGCGGAAACGCCGGAAGGCAGATTAAGCAAACGGAACGGCAGCGGCGACGGAATCAAGCGCACAACGGCGGGGCGAGGAGTCTCTGAAGACGAAGACGCCGCAACCGAGATCGCCACTTCATCCGGCAACCCGCCGCGCGTCACCGAAGGATGCTGTTGCCCTTGCATCTTCATCCGAACATTTTCGCGAATAAAACGCTCCATTTCCTCTTTCGAGATCACGCCGTCGCCATTGGCGTCGGCCTCGCCGCCGATGGCGCGAGCGAAGGCCCAACTTAGAGCGCCGCGCCGTTGTCCATTGATGCTGACTTCTTGCGCCTCTTCATTATCCTGGACGGCGCCGAAGTAAGTTACATGCTTCAGCGCCGCAATATCGATGGCTGCGGCGTGCGGATCGGGCAGAATGTCCGGATCATCGTCAAGCGGCCCATAGGCCGGCAAAGCGCGCACGACATGCGCCTCGCCGCGCGGATCAAGCCCGCGCGTCATGGTTCCCGAATGGCAAGCGTCGGCCACAAACAACACATTGAATTTCGAAGCCTGCTCCAACAAAACGCCGATGTCGTCATCAATCAAACGCTCATGAACCCCTGCTCCACGTGAATCAAATCCGGAAAGGACCAAGAATTCGTCTAGATGGTCAGGCTCAGACCCTTTAACCAACTCCGGAGATTGACTCCCATGACCGGCAAAGGAAAAGATCAGCGTGCTTCCGGGAGTCGCTTTGGCGATGATGTCTTTCCAGTGATTCAGAATGGCGTCGCGCGTCACCTCCTTATCAAGCAATAGACGCACATCCTTGACGCCCATTTTAGTCAAAGATTGTGCGATGTCGCGCGCATCGTTGCTCGCCCCGGACAGCTTGCTGACGTGTTGATAATCATCGACGCCAACAACCAAAGCATGAATCTCTGCGGAGAACGCCACGCCGCCGCCACAGAAGAACACAACCGCGCTCCACGCCACAACCGCCGCCGCGACGCTCTCACGCATTATCCGTTTGAACGCCAAAGCGCCTCGCGCGCCCTTGAACATCAAGGCGCCTCGCGCGTCTTTGAACATCAAGGCGCCTCGCGCGCCAACGCCTTTGCCGCCAACGTCTCCGAAAGAAAACATTTTACAGCTCCTTGTTGACGCCACGCTTAAATCACAAAAGCGGCGCCTTGCCGCGCCGATCACCGTTGCAATTCAACACGCCGATAAAGCCGATAAAGCTGCTGAACGTCGTATTGAGACGGGTCATCGACCACTGGAGGCTCTCGTTTTCCCCGCCCTTCCGTTTGGATGTTTCCGGAATAGCCTTTCGCCAACAACCAATTTTTAACCGCCGCCGCTCGCCGTATCGATAGGTCGATATTATACTCGTCAGAGCCGATTGGATCGGTGTGACCAACCAAAGTAATGTTCGGTTCTTTCTGCGCCTGCAAAGAACTCCACAAATCCTCCACCGCCCTTGCGCCATTATCGGTGAACACGACGGAATTATACTGGAACTCAATCGGCAAGGCGACCTTTGTCGGAACGAACCCTCGCACCCGAACCGCAGCCAATCCCGTAGGAATCCCGGCGCGGGTCGTCGGCGCGGCGACATAGGACTCAGACAGCAATCGCGTCTGTTCGGCCTGACGGAAAATTTGAGCGATGACCTCCGGCGCAGGCGGCGCGGGCGTAAGAGTTTCGTCTTGAATCGTCGCCAAAGCCTCTTGATAGCGCAGGCTGGCCGCAGAATACCGACGCCGTCCTTTCTCGACATCGCCGAGCCACGCCAAAACTCGCCATAATTTAGCGTAACGCAAAGAACCGACCAACGCCGTTTCGTATGCTTCCAAGGGCGCCCCAGTCGAAATCTCCGCATAGACTTTTTTCTCAATCGCGCGCGCCGTCAATCGACCGAACTGTGCGCGAAACCCATCGGAGCAATCCAGCGCCGCCGCGACCTGATCATAAATTTGCTCCAACACCGCAGTCTGTCCTGCGCGTTGCGCCGCCTCTCCTTGCGCCCGCAGCTCATCACACGTCTCCGCGCAAACTGCGTCCGCCCACAGAAGAGCGATCACAATCACGCTCAACACACCCCGGAACGCCTTTCGACGCCGCTCCACCACTCGCGTCGTCACGCTTTCGCTTTTCGCCTCCCCCCCCATCACGCTTCTCCCAATATGACTTAACGCCGCCCAACCAGCCTCTCCGGCTTATTTTCATATACCACTTTCGCTTTATCTGAAGTAGCATTGCCAGCACTCCCATGAATAGTTTACAAAAACCATGGAGCGGCGGAATGGGAATCATGATGAACAACTCTTGGCGGTCGCGCGTGTCCGCGCTGATCATCGGCGGCATGGTGCTGGCCGGCTGCACCACTCAAGCCGAACGGATCGGCGCCGACGATGGCTCCGACGCTTGCCGCAGCCATAAAGTCGCCCTGGATTCGACCGGAAACTTTTTTGCAGAAGATATGGTGAAAGGCGCCGCAGTCGGCGCCATCGGCGGCGCGCTCGCCGGAGCCTTGATCGGAGGCGATCTGAAAAGCGCCGCCATCGGCGCCGCAGCCGGAGCCGCTCTAGGCGCTGCGGGCGGCTATTGGCAGCACCTGCAACAACAAGAAAAAGACCAAGCGGTTCTCACCCGCACCGTGCTGTCCGATCTGGAGCGCGAAAACGCTCAAATCGACAAATCGCAGCTCGCTTTCAACCAGCTCATCGGCTGCCGCAAAAACGAAGCCAAAAGAATCAAAAACGACCTGCGCGCCAACCGCATCTCCCGCGCCGTCGCCGAAGACCGCATGGACTCGCTTCGCCAACAATTCGAAAGCGACCTCAAACTTGCGCGCATGATTGACGAAAACATCGAAAAACGCAGCGAAAACTTCCTCTTCGCAAACGAGCAGCTCAATCCGGGCACCTCGGACGCCGTGCAAGAAGTGGGACAACAACGCGCCATGGTCTCTGCGCCGAAAACCGGCGGCTCTTCCACCAAACCGCGCGCGTCGCAAAGCGGAAGTCGTCCGCAATCCGTCATCAAGCAAGCGGCGAAACAACCGAGAGTGGCCGAACAAACCGCTTCGAACATCGCCAAACGGACCAGCTATCACAACAGCGTCGAAGTCGCTTCAACCGACGCCAATCAAGGCTTTATCCTGAGCTGATTAAGGAACGACGGCCCCTCCGCCGAAAGACGAAACTCTCGCAAACAGCAAGATGTTCGCTCTTTCGCGGAAACCGCGACCTAGAAATTATGATAACCGAAGGCGCGACGGCTGTTTCAATCTGATGCAGCCACCGCGTTTTTTTCAGGTTTTTGATCAAACGAGACGTAATTTACTATTGAATTTCTTTGTTTTTTTATGAAAAATCTTTATTTAATTTCGGAGAGGCGATATGATCATCCCCCGGCTCGCTCCGGCGCACTTCGTTAGAGTCCTCACCGGAACTCTGATCGGGTTTATGACCGCCCCCAGCGAACCCCCCACGCACGCAGCTCCCAAAAGCGAACCGCCGACCGCTCCCTTCTTACGGATCGAGCCCGGCCTCCACCCCGCCGCCATTAACAGAATCGCCATTGACGCCGGTGGAAAGCGCGTCGCCACCGCCTCCGACGACAAAACCATCCGAATATGGAACGTCTCCGACGGCGCTCTGGTCACAACATTACGCATCCCCATCGATTCCGGAGACATCGGCGCTCTTTTCGCCGTCGCCCTGTCTCCGGACGGAAAAACTCTGGTCGCGTCCGGCCGCACGGGTCTATGGGACGGCGCGCCCGTCCTCTACCTATTCGACGTCGAACAACAACGCCTCAAGGGGCGTTTGCCGCTCTCCGGAATCACCAATCACCTCGCCTGGTCCCCCGACGGTCGATACTTCGCCGGAGCCTTCGACGTCGGCGTCGGCGTGGTTGTCTGGGACGCAACCAACGGGAAGCTCGTCACTCAAGATAAAGACTATCGAGGCCGCGTCGCCTGGATCGCCTTCGACCGCGCCGGACGCTTGGCAAGCGCTTCTTATGACGGCGCAGTTCGCTTATACGATCCCTCATTCCGTAGAATCGCCTCTCGCTCCGGCGGCTCGGGAAAACAGCCGCACGCAATCGCGTTCTCTCCCGACGGCGGACTTCTGGCGGTCGGATACGCAGACCAACCTCGCGTCGATGTCTTGTCCGGATTGGATTTGAAACCGCGTTTTACGCCCGCCGCCTCTGACCTGCGGCAAGGCAATCTCAACGCCGTCGCCTGGAATCATGACGGATATTCCTTGTCTTTGGTCGCGGCGGGACAAACCGTCGGTCCCGACGGTCGAATGATTATACGCCGCTGGCGCGACGCCGGCATGGGCGCCCCCACCGACGCGCCTCTCTCCCGCGACACCATCGCCGCCCTGGAGTCTTTGCCCGACGGCGGCGTCATCTTCGCCGGAGCCGCGCCCGAATGGGGATTGATCCGGCCAAACGGCGAAATCGCCTATCGACGCGGCGGCGTCACCGCCGACTTCCGCAACGTCGCCGAGGGACGTTTCGGCCTATCCTACGACGGTTTGGTGATCGATTTCGGCCTCAGCAAGGGAGGACAGCGCCCCCATCGCTTCGATTTCGGCGCGCGTCGCCTCTTCGCCGCTCCACCAGCCGATCAAGTCACCTCCCCCCCCTTGACCACCTCGACAAACGCACTGCGCGTCACCGATTGGAAAGACAGCCTCGCCCCCAAGCTCAACAACCGAAAGCTTATCCTAGAGCCGGATGAACGCGCCCGCAGTTTGGCGCTCCACCCCAACGGAACCGGATTTTTGCTCGGAACCGATTACGCTCTTCGTTGGTACGACGCTCAAGGCCTGCAAATCGCTCAAGCCCCCGTCTCCGGAGCCGTATGGGGAGTCGCGATCTCCGGCAACGCGCGCTTGGCCGCAGCCGCGCTCGGAGACGGAACCATTCGCTGGTTCAGCCTTGCCGTCGGCCAAGAACTGAACGAAACAGCCGCACTCTATCCCATGGCGGACGGCGGGAAATGGGTCGCCTGGACGCCCGAAGGTTTCTTCGATCACTCCGACTTCGGCGGCAGCAAAGACTTGGTCGGCTTCCATCTTAATGAAGGAAAAGGAAAAACCCCGCAATGGGTGGGGTTCGCTCAAGCTTATCGTCTGTTCTACGCACCCGAACTGGTCGCCAAAAAACTGACCGGAGGCAGCGAAGACGAACTCCGCGCTCGCGCCGCCGGAGCCGGAGATCTACGCGCCATGCTGTCCGATCGCCCCCGCCCCGGCGTCGATTTGGTGGAGTACTGCCCAATCGCCGTCGCTTCGCGAGGATTCGCTCGCATCGCTCCGGACGCCGCGCCAACCTCCAGCGCCGCTTGGCCGAGCAATCCTCCCGCTGCGCCGCAACAAATCGCAGCGGAAACCTGCTCCCCGGTCACCACGCGCCAAATCACACGAGGTTTCGCCCGCATCGCTCCAGACGCCGACGCGACGTCCCCGGTCGCAAGCGACGCCTCTTCGGCTATCCCCCTGCCTCCGGGAACCAGCGCCGTCCGCGTCCGCGTCCGCGTCACAGACAACGGCGGAGGCGTCGGCCCAGTCGATTTATTGCTGAACTCCCGTTTGGTCGGTCGTGAAACCACCACACGCGGATTCGCCCGCGTCACTCCGAACTCCACGGCAACAATCACGCCGACAACCAACGCCGCCCCGCTTTCCGCCTCTCCCGCCCAATCCTATGTCGTTGAGCGCGTGATCCCCCTTACTCCCGGAGAAATCGGCGTCATTCAAGCTCGCGCTTATCGCGAAGACGGGTTGTTGTCCCAGGAATCCGGGCAAATCTCTTTTCTTCCTCCCGCTCTCGTCGCCAATATCGGCGAACGCACGCTCACCAACAGCGCTCCTCCCACACACGCGCCGTTTTCCCGCCCTTCGAACGCCGAAACGGCCCCCATTCCCGAAAAACCACGTCTGTTGGTCCTCAGCATCGGCATCGACCGCTACAACATCGCAAACCAACCACGCAATGGTCGCCTCAACAACGCCGCAAAAGACGCCAAACTCTTCGTCGAAAACGTGCGAAAATACAGTTCGTCTTTCTATCGCCAAACAGACGTCTTTGAACTCTACGACGAACAAGCCACACGCTCAAATATTGAGAAAGTCTTCCAACAATTGGCTCAAACCTCTCAAGGAGACGCTCCCGGAGCCGTCAGCCACTTTCTAATCTATCTTTCCGGGCATGGCGTTTACGGAAGTCCCAAAGGAAGCCCACTCGAACAACAATACTACGCAGCAGGAGTCGACGGCTATTATTTCATAACTCAAAACACCACAGCCTTCGCCGAAATGCGCAACCAATCCTTGTCCGACAAACAGTTTATTGAGCTTTTAGGGAATGTGCGCGCCGCAAAAATCATTCTCTTCCTCGACACCTGCCACGCCGGCGGCGGCGTCACCAACGAAATCGCCGCAAAAATCGGCTCAGACATCGGCATTGAAATCATGGCGGCGTCTTCCAGCTATGAAGAGGCCATCGATGGCAGCGAACACGGCTTGTTGGCTCTGGCCTTGCGTGACGGCTTCAGCGGCGGCGCCGCACGCGGAAGCGATCCGGTGATCAACAATATAGATCTCGGCGTTTACGCCAGCAACCGAGTCAGCCAACTCTTTCAACAAGAAAAGCTCGCAGGACGCGCTCCACCCAACAAGTTCTCTCAAAAAGCAATTTTCAAAGTCTTCGAAAGTGATCTGCAACCATTCCCAATCTCTCGCCCCGGCGCACAGTAAAAGCGGAGCACACAATTATGGACACGATATCGCGGCTGGAGCGTCTCTGCCAGGAACGCGGCTTGAAGATGACCGACCAACGCCGAGTGATTTCTCGGGTGCTGTCCGACGCCACCGATCATCCCGACGTAGAACAAGTCTTCCGCCGAGCCGCCGATCTCGATCCAAAAATCAGCATCGCCACCGTTTACCGGACCATGCGGTTGTTCGAAGAGGCCAATGTTATCGAGCGGTTGGATTTCGGCGATGGGCGATCTCGATTTGAAGAAACGCGCGCCGATCACCATCATCACCTCGTCAATCTCCAGACGGGAGAGGTCATTGAGTTTCAAAGTCCGGAAATGGAAATCTTGAAGGAAGAAATCGCAAAGAAGCTTGGATTCCGCTTGATTGGGCATCGCCTTGAACTCTACGGCGTTCCGACCCAAAAGACAAATGACCGAGACGCAAAGTCTGAAGAGCGTTGAGCGTCTGATGGAATCTCCGCCCTGTTCCTCCGAAACGGCAAGCGAAGATTGTCTTTGCCGATCCGCCGTGACGCGAGTTTATCGTGAGTTGGTGACAAAAGGACAACCGAGCGCCTTTGCATATGAAGCGGCTCTGACGGTCTTTCGGTGGCATCATCCAGAGGTTCCACAACCTCAAGCCTGTGATCTGGTTTCAATCTGGACGCGAACAGGCTTCGTCCATTAGTATTTTTCCGGATGAAGAGATGAATATTAGATGGAGCCAGGGACTGTGTTTTTGGTCGCTCGGGATCATAAAAGGGGGGGAGTGAAAAAAAGCCCCTCTTATTTGTCGTGCTGCCCCCGTCCAATTTCCGACGTCCAATTTCCGACGCGACAAGCCCCCCCAAGAACCTCTAAGAAACCAATGCGGGGGGACCAGTCCCCCCGCCCCCCCAGCCAAGGGACACCCTTGGAACCCGTTTTTTTATAATTTTTTATCGTCAGCTCGATAGAGAGTATTATATTTCATCTCTGCGATTCGGACGATCCGCAGACGGCGTAAACCGAATCACCGCGCTAAACCCAAACAATAAAAGCAACAACCCCATCACAATCTCAAGCGCCGCAAACAAACGCGCAACCTCACTGTGAGGCTGAATATCCCCATATCCAACAGTGCTTAAAGTCACAATAGAAAAATACAACGCCTCGGAAAACGACAACTTCCGAAAAACACCATCAACCATAAAATCATGCCCCAAAGAAAAACGCTCAATCGACGCATAAACAGCGGCAAACACTATCACCAACAATGAATAAAACGTCAAAAATGCAAAAGCCGGCATAATCATCCGCGCAGCCTCGCGGAAGAAATCCTCAAACATCAACCCGGCGTCAACTAAAAATAATGCGATATTCCGGCTCACAAACACCACAAACACTGCGATGCCCAACATCATCAACAAAAACCAGAAAGAAGTGAATACTCCATATTCATCATCAGTCGGAAGAAACAACGTAATCACAATCATCCCAACCAATGGAGCCAACCACAAAAACGCCTCTCCCACATTGGCCTCGTGACGCCGCAACCGCTTCGAAGCCACAATGCTGCGAATGGTGCGGGCACGCGAGCACGCCCCCACTAAAAACGCCAACAACGGCAAAACAAACCCCAAAGCCTGAACCCGTTGGCTAACGTGCGGAAAATGACTTTCTACGATTACAGTAAAAAGACACGCATAAATTCCAATAAAATTAACCAAGGCTAAGGTGAAGAAATGGCTTCCCGGAAAAATCCGGTGAAAAACCGCAATTACAAAAACAATTGTTCCCAACAAGACAAACGCCAAAGTTCCAGCCACGGCCTTAATTGCAACCGAAATCACGCTCAGCAACAACGCCGACAACACGACGGCGCGAATCCACTCGCGATGGAACCGCGATGATCCATGACGCCCTCCCAAATGATGCGGATTATGATGATCTGGACGATGGGAGTGATCGGCATGAGTCTCCGGATGAGAATCGTGACGATGATTTTGAGGCGCGTTGTTCATTGGAACCGATAAAAAGCGAATAAAAAAACGAAGAGCCTGCCTCCCCCGGCGGCGTTCTTCGACGCCAAACGACAAGAGACCTTCTTCCTTCTCTTCCGACTCTTCACAACGAAAATGCCGAGAAACACATGTTTCTCGGCATTTTCGCCACATCGAGCAAAAGAAACTTAGAATTCTTTCCAATCGTCGTCGTCACTCCCCGCCGCGCGCTTCAAAGGAGCCGCTTGAGCAACAGGCTTGGCGGAAACAGGAGCGGCGTTATAAGAAGAAGACGGATGATGACTTACAGACTTGGAGGCCGAAGCTGCGGGCCTAGCAGCGGGTTTATGCGCAACCTTCATCGGCGGCGGCGCTTTTCTGGGGCTGATCGAAGCCGTCTGTCTGGAAGACGCTTTGTAGGCTGGAGCAACGGCGTGAGTTTGAGAAGCTCCGTTGTCGCCGCCAATCCGACGCCCCGCGATTGAAAGCTTAAAGAACGACATCATACTCCGTAAATCACCCGACTGATTGGCCATCGCCTGAGAAGCAGCCGCCGTCTGCTCCACCAAAGCAGCGTTTTTCTGTGTCATCTCGTCGAGCTGCGCAACGGTGGCGTTGATTTCTTCGACCGCAGAGGCTTGTTCTTGGCTGGCGCCGGCCATTTCGCTGATCAATCCGGCCACTTGCTGGACGCCTGCGACGATCCCGTTCAGAGAGTCGCCTGCTTTGCTGACCATTTCCACTCCGGACTGCACTTCGGAGTCACTGGCCAAAATCAGAGTCTTGATTTCTTTTGAAGCCTGCGCGGAACGCTGCGCCAGAACCCGCACTTCTTGCGCGACAACCGCGAAGCCTTTTCCGGCGTCGCCCGCACGCGCGGCCTCAACGGCGGCGTTCAAAGCCAACAGGTTGGTTTGGAAGGCGATTTCATCTATGACGCTAATGATGTCGGTGATTTTGCGAGAAGCGTCAGCGATTCGCTTCATGGCCTCGATGGCCGATCCGGCGACGGAACCGCCATGCTCGGCGGCCGTTTTGGCGTCGGCAGCCATTTTGTTGGCCCGCTGAGCGGTTTCGGCGTTGCTGCGCACGGTGGCGCCGAGCTGCTCCATGGAAGCTGCGGTTTCTTCCAAGCTGGACGCTTGCTGCTCTGTGCGCTCGGAAAGATCGACGCTTCCAGCCGAAACCTCTCCGGCGGCGGTGGAAATGGCCTCGGTCGCTTGACTGATCTGGCCGACGATTTCGGCTAATTTGTTGGACGTGGCGTTGAAGTCGGTCTTCAACTGCTGGAAGGCGCCCTGATATTCCTTAACAATCCGTTTGTCCAGATCGCCCCCCGCCAGGGCGTTGAGCATTCCCGCCAACTCGGCGATCACGCCTTCGATGGTGTCGGTCAGACGGTTTATGCCTTCGCTCATGGTGCGATAGAAGCCGTCTTTGTCGCCCAGCTCCAAACGACGCGAAAGATCGCCCACGGCAACGCCATCGATCAGAGTGGCGATCTCTTTGCCGATGTCTCTCTCGCGTTCACGCTGCATATCCGAAGTTTTACGGTCTTCCTCGACACGCCGCCGCTCGGCGTTATCCATGCGAACTTTCTCAATGGCGTTCTCCTTAAAGATTTGAACCGCCTGAGCCATTTCGCCGATTTCGTCTTTACGATCGCGACTCGGAACATCGACTTGGTTGTCTCCGCCCGCCAAACGTCCCATCACCTTGGTCATGGCGACAATGTGCGGCGTGATTGAACGAGACACCAGGAAAGCAAACAAACTCAACAAACCGAAAGCAATGACCACAGTAACCGTCAAAAAAGCGCGCGCCGTGTCATCGGCGTTGCTGGCAAGCGCTCCTGCTTGCTTGGCGGCGGCGGCGGCTAAATCCGCAGCGTCACGCGCAGCTTTGGAAACCGCACGTTCAGCCTCCTCCATGCGCCGCAGCCCGGCAGTGAGCTTATGATCATTCTCCACCCAAGCGGCGGTGGCCTCCCGATAGTCTGTCGTGGCTTTGCGAGCTTCACGAATCTTACTCAATTGCGCCGGGTCTTTTTGTCCGGCCTCCATTTCGTCGAGAAGCTTCTGAATACCTGCGACATTTTGCTTCAAGCCTTCAAAATCTTCGGATTCTTTCCACAACATGTAATTTTTTTCGAATATTCGAGTATTGAGCGCCAAACGCTCAATTTGGGTGACATCCCGCAAATCCTTGATGAGAATCACCAACTTGGCGCTTTCATTTGCGTCCATGGCCGCTTTAAATTGCAGTTGGACGGAATTGGCGTATTCTTGGGCCAATTTGACCACCACCTGGCCCTTTTGACGAAAATCCTTGACCAATTTTTCGTTATTCTCGATGAAATTCAACCCCTGATCGGTCAAGTCTTTATATTCCGTCGTATTCCGACGCGCCTTTTCAGCGGCCTCCGTTGTGGCGGCGTCATTGAACTTTTTGGTGATCGCCACGACGTCATCCAACGCTTTATAGACGTCTCCCAAATTCTTCAACATGGCCTGACGCGAAACGTCATTGCGCTTGTTCAAGAACATCTGGGTGTAAAGCCCCGTTTCCAAAGCGCTGCGCTCAACTTGCGTCACCGCTCTGATCTTGGGAAAAATGAAGTCGTCGAGCAGATCGACCTGAGTCGCCACCGACATCAAAGAAAAGTAGCCGACGGCGCCCGTGATCATCACCAACGCCAAAGCAACGATGAACCCGCCGATAATTCGATGTCCGATCTTCATCCGATTCCCCAGTTTCCGCATTCCACATCTTAGGGATATTACACTAAGGAGCCACCCCTATTCAGGAGTCGTCACAAACACAAAACCGAAGACTTCTACGCTCGGCAAAGATTCCTAACCTTATTCTTTACCAAATCAAGTCGTTTCTTCTGCGTTTTGATCCGTCTCAACTTCGCCGAATTCCTCCCGAAGAGCGCCGCCCGAACACATAATCTCGGCCACGGCGACGAATACGCCACATCGCCGCCACATACGAGGCAAAGCGAATTGTACGCTAAAAAAACAACGCACTGTTAGTCGCCATGGGTCGAAGCACAAGTTCACACGTCGCCTGTGTTCAACAAACGACAGTCCGCCTCCAACAAAAGCCCGCCAACAAACGAAGCCATAACACCGCTTCAAACACTCTTTGCTTCAAACGCGCGTTCAATGCTTTCCGGGACGCCATATTTTCCGCTCACTTAAAGAAAACGCGCCCCCCTCTCCAGATCCCCCCCGGATCAACGCAGATCAACGCCACCCCAGATAAACGCCATTGACTATATTTCTACTGCATATCGCCATCCCCAACCTCAATGCATCAGACTAACATAGACGTCTCTCCCAGACAAACTCTTAACCAAACTTACCCGTTTACAGAAAAAGATTTCGCATATAGAATGCGTCTAAAGATTCTACAGAAAGCGGAATCCATCAAACAGTCTCTAGGCAAAAAGGGTTGAAATTCAAAAAAGAAAACAGTTTAGAAACACAAAAGTCGATTTACAAAGTTTCTTAAGCAACAACACGGCAAAAAACTTCCCGCAGTCACGCAACCTGTTCAACAGTGCGCCGAAAAGAATTTTTGCTATTAAACAACCGGACGTCACATGAAAAAGAAAAAAACATTCTGTGAACGACGCCGACAGGCTATCGGTGTGTTGATTCTTGGAATCACTCTGTCTTTTGCATTATTTCAATGGGCTTCAGAGCAGACGAAACACAATCAAGAGTTCGAATTCTTACAAATTTCCGAACAGATTCAACGCTCCATTGAAAACCGGCTATCCAGTCATATTGAAGCGCTTCATGGATTCGGCGCATTCTTTCAACACTCCGACCACATCGATCGCGCGGAGTTTTATCGATATATAGATCAAGTCAAAGCGTTCGAACGCTATCCCGGCATTCACGGCATTGAGTTCTCACGCCGCGTGCCGAACGAAGAACGCGCCGCTTTCGAACAAGCTCTGCGCGACGACACAACTCTGGGCGCAGGTTTTTTTAAGGACGCCGTTATTTATCCCCCCGGCAACCGCTCAGAATACCACCCGGTTGATTTTTTTGCTCCGATCGACTTCTGCCGAGCTTTGGTCGGATTTGATCTGTCCACAGACGACGCCCGTTTTAGCGTCCTATCCCGCGCCCGAGACCTCGGCCGCCCCGCAGCCAGCGAGCCTTATCTGCTCTCCAAAGAAGAAGACATCTCGACTGAATCCGAGCCTGATTTGGCGATTCGCGCATCCATCCCAATCTATCATTCCAACGCGCTCATCGATCGTTTGGAAAACCGACGACGCGCTTACGTCGGCGCAGTCTCGATTATTTTTCGCATCTCCGATCTGATGCGCTCGTTAATGATCGAACAAGACTTATCTCACCTCCATCTCATCATCCGTCACGAAGCCACAGACAAAATTCTATTCGACTCCGCGCCGGAACAAGCCGCACTCCTCCAACAGCCACGCTTCATCCAACATCGCCCAATCGTCGTCATCGACCAAAAGTGGCGCCTCACCTTAGAAGCCGACGAACATTTTCAAAACGACGACTCCATCCAAGCATACCCTTGGACGATGGGAGCCGCCGGAATTATCATAAGCTTACTCCTGACGCACATGTTGCTCGTCAGGGGACGCCTGGAGCGCGTCGGCGCCGCTTTACAGAAAAGCGAACAACGTTACGCGCGCCTATCAGAACTCAGCCGCGAAGGCGTGATCATTCACGCTCACGGCCGAATTCTCGACGTCAACACCGCATTTTCCTCTCTATGCGGTTATGAGCGCCACGAATTGATCGGCTCTGATTACAGCATGATCACCGCCCCAGAGTCTCTCTCCACGGTGCGCCAACGCGCCGAAAGCGGCTATGATCACGTCTACGAAGCCGTGATGCGCCGCAAAAACGGCTCTACGCTTCCCGTCGAGCTACAAGGGCGCAACGCCGAATTCCAAGGAGAATCGGCGCGCGTGGTCTCTGTGCGCGACATCACGGAACGCAAGCGCGTCGAAGACGCGCTTGAGTCCGCGAAAAACCAAGCCGAAAACGCAAGCCGCGCCAAAAGCGCCTTCGTGGCCAATATGAGCCACGAAATCCGCACTCCTATGAACGCCATTCTGGGGCTGATCCATCTTCTGGATCAAACACACCCCACACCCAAGCAACATGATTATATTGTCAAAATCCGCACAGCCGCTCGATCGCTGCTCTGTCTTCTGAACGACATCCTCGACTTCTCCAAAATAGAAGCCGGGAAATTAGAGCTGGAGAAAGTCGAATTCCGCCTCGATAAGGTCATGTCGCATTTGGCGACAATCATTTCAATGAACGCCGAAAACACAAAGAACGCCGAAAACACAAAAAAAAATCTAGAGCTTCTCTTCTCCATCGCTCCGGAAACGCCCACGCAAATGATCGGCGACAGCCTGCGGTTGGAGCAAGTCTTGATCAACCTTGCTGGAAACGCCGTGAAATTCACCGAATCCGGCGAAATCTCCGTGCGCGTCGAGCCGGTGATTGTTTCCAAGACTCACGCAACGCTCCGTTTTTCAGTCCGCGATACGGGAATCGGCATCACTCCAGAACAACAACCCCATCTGTTCAACGCCTTCAGCCAAGCAGACCTTCCCACCGCCCGCCGCTTCGGCGGAACCGGCTTGGGATTGACGATATCCGCCCGCCTCGTCGGTTTGATGCAAGGACGCATCGATATCGAAAGCGCCCCCGGACACGGCAGCACCTTTTCCTTCACCGCCACGTTCGCCCTTCCGGAAACTCCTTCTCTTTTATCTGATCATCGTCATCGTTCTCCAGAACAGCAGAGGGCTCTGAAAGTTCTGGTGGTCGACGACAACGCCACATCCCGCGAAATCCTGGTCGAAATGGCGCACATGCTGGGATGGCGAGTCAAAGCCGTCGAGTCCGGCGCCGCCGCTTTGGAAGAATGGCGTTTATGCGTCGAAAACAACCATGCCCCCTACGACATCGCCCTCATAGATTGGCGCATGCCCGATATGGACGGCGTCGAGACCAGCCGTCATCTAAAAACGCTTTCAGGAAAAACACCGCCCACTATTATTATGATCACCGCTTATGACCAAGAAAACATCGCGCATTCCAAAGACGAGGGCGCCATCGATGGCATTCTCACCAAACCAATCACGCCGTCACGCCTCTTGGACCTCGTGGTCTCCACCTGCACACACGTCTCTTACTCCTCTCCAATTCCTCTCTCCACGCCGCCGTATGATATCGAGAATAACGCCGCTTTTCCTCTTCTAGCGCCTCTGGCCGGCATGCAACTGTTGCTGGCGGAAGACAACGTGATTAGTCAAGTGGTGGCCTGCGAAATCCTGGAAAACGCCGGAGCCTCGGTTATCACCGCAACCAATGGAATAGAAGCGCTGTCGCTCTTAGAACAATACAAAAACTCCATTCACGGCGTCCTGATGGATATCCAAATGCCCGATATGGACGGTTTCGAAGCCACCCATAAAATTCGAAGCCAACCCATATTCGCCGATTTACCGATCATCGCCATGACCGCCAACGCCATGTCCTCCGACCGCATGCAATGTCTGGAGGCCGGCATGAATGATCACGTCGCCAAACCGCTTGAGGTCTCCACCCTTATCACCACTCTACGACACTGGATTCCCACGCCGAAGCCAAACACCTCAGAAACAACAACGGTGATAACGCCCTCAACGCCGCAGACTTCCCGTATCTCAACGCCGATTAACGAAATGGCGCTGAATGAAACCCTCGCCTTGAAAAGATTATCCGGAAACCGCTCGCTACTGCGCCAATTGTTGCAAGCCTTTGCCGTCCAATATTGCAAAACCGACGTAGTCTTGGCCAAGGCTCTAGCGGCCTCTGATATGAATAGCCTGGAATACATGGCGCACACACTAAAAGGAACGGCGGGAAACCTCGGCGCCATTTTGCTTTCCGAAGCCGCTCATGACCTAATGATGCAAGCCCGTCACCGCGAGCCCATGGAAACCCTGACGATCGCAACCAACCGCGTGCGCCAAGCGTTGGCGGATGTTTTGGCCATTTGCGCCATTTCCTCTTCAAATCCAGACGCGGCCCCTCCTTCCTTCTCCTCCACTCCCATCGCTTTAGACTCGTCAGAATCCGCCGACGCCTCTCGAACGAACATCATCTCTGAGGAACTTCGCGTCAGAATTAATGAATTAAAGACATTACTGCGCGCCCGGAGAATTGAAGCCGAGGACTTCTATGAAACACTCTACCCGACATTAACGCTCTCTCCCGTCGCCATTCGAGCACAAGATATACGAACCGCCATAACATCATTGAACTATTCTCGCGCATTGGCTATTCTAGAAGAAATAGACTCCGGCGCAATAAGCCCTCCCCCAGACAGCGAACCAAAGCCCCTGTAAAAGACGACGCCTTGGCGTCTCGTCTCTATGGAAGGTTTCCGTGACCGAACCCCGCCAGAAAATCCTTTTGGTCGATGACATTCCATCGAACATCAAGGTTCTCAGTTCCATCCTAAAACATGAACTCGACGTCTTTGTCGCCACCAATGGCTTCGACGCTTTAGACGTCGCTCTCCATGAACGCCCGGATTTGGTGTTGCTTGACGTAATGATGCCCGACATGGATGGATATGAAGTCTGCCGACGTTTAAAAGCCGACCCTCGCACCCAAGCGATTCCCGTAATCTTTGTTTCGGCCATGGGCGAAATCGAAGACGAAACCAGGGGATTGGAAGCCGGAGCCATTGATTATCTGACAAAGCCGATCAGTCCGCCAATCGTCAGAGCGCGCATCCGCAATCACCTTGAACTCAAACGACAACGCGATATTCTAGAGCAAATCTCGCTGATCGACGGATTGACCGGAATCGCCAACCGTCGCCGCTTTGATGAAGTAGGCTCTCAAGAGTGGCGACGGAGCCTGAGAAACGCGACCTCCATAGCCTTAATTCTCATTGATATCGACGACTTCAAAAAATTCAACGATCTGTATGGCCATGTCGCTGGTGATGAATGCCTAAAAATGGTCGCCCAAACCATTGCCTCCCAGGCTCGACGCGGGGGAGATCTGGTGGCCCGCTATGGCGGCGAAGAGTTTGTCGCTCTTCTTACCGAAACCGCGACGCCCGAAGCAGTTCTCGTGGCTGAAAACATTCGCCAAGCCGTCGCTTCCTTAAATATTTCTCATAAAAATTCTTCAGCCATCCCCTTCGTCACCATCAGCCTAGGCGTGGCCTCACTGATTCCAACGCCCAACGACGATTTAGAGACCCTCATCAACATGGCCGATCACCTGCTCTATCAAGCCAAAAAATCCGGACGAAACCGAGTCGATTATTTATAGCGCTCCAACCGAAAGCGCCTTGGTTTCCGCTTTTGGTTTGCTTTTTTCATTAAACCATTTTAATGATCGCGCATTCGTAATCACCACCGCCTTTGATCCGAATGCCGCCTGCGCCCCCCACAACACCAGTTCGCTCACTGTGCAATCGCTTGGAAAACATGGTAAGTCGTTTCGGCCAAGCGCTTTACGCCGCACAGATTGTTGCGCCCGACGGTTTCAATAGCCTGGAGCAAATCGACAATCGCACAATTACGCGATCCGGTCGCCGTTTATCCCCCGAACGCATCACGCATCACCCGAGCCTTCCCCGGCTGGTCAAAATCGGGCTCAACAATGACCAAACCCTCAGCGCCGAAGCCGTCGCCGAGACCACGGCGCGCTTGCAAAAACAACGCGCAAAAAACAATTTCCACAGCAAAATTCATCGCTACCTCTTAACGCCCGACCGTCATAAGTCCGCCCGCATCCTCGGGTATCTCGCAAGCCGCGCGCGCGCGCGCCAAGCTCCGGAATTCGGAGCCCCCACCCCTTGCTCCGACAAAGCCTGGGGCATGATTCCCGGAGTCAATTTTTGGCAAAACGATGACGGCCTTTGGCGTTGCTCAGATCACGGCGCAATTTACGAAACCTATCTAACCTCTCACGCAGTGCGCTATCCTTCACAAGTCGGCTCCGATCTTTACACCAATAGCTGCGCCGCCGCCGTTTTCCACTTTCTCGCCCAACGATCCCAAAACACCCAACAAGCCGAACGCTGGACCGAAGCGTTGGCCGATATTGCTCATTATCTATCCCATTTACGCCTCCACCCACGTCAGCGCCTCGAATCCGATCACCGAGAATTCGACTTCGGGCCAATCTTTCTGGCTCTCGGCGCCGAAGCCGCCGCGCCTTGGCTGGGATGGAGCAATTACGATCCCGTCAATGTCTACGGCCTACGATATTTTAACGAAGCTCTCCTTGCACAAAGCGTCTCGCCCAAAGAAAAGCCGGCGCTTGAACGTCGAATCGCCCTCATTTTACGCACTCTGGAGAAAAATCAAACGCGCCAAGGATTGCTGCAAGACAATTTTTCCGGCAACGCGGTCGCCTCAACCGACCTCACCTATCATCAGTACGCCTTAGCGATGCTGTGCCTAGGCAACGCGCGTCTCAGAAACCCACGCGCCGACGCCATCATCTCTAAAGCCATCGATTACAGCGCACGCCAAACGCTCGCCAACGGAGAACCCTCTTATTATGGTCGAGGCGCCAACAACGTCTACCACGTCGCATCGCTGGCATGCGCTCTCTGTTATGGAATCGCTCGGTTGGAGCAGCCGCACGAATCAATCCTAGAACGTGTCGTTTCTCGGTTGGAAGCCTTTCAGGACGCAGAAGGCTGGTGGCCGACAGCGTTGAATCGCGTCGAATACGCACAGATGATGGGATGGCACGGCAGCAACGCTCAATATGGCGCTCTGAGCGCTTTTCTATTGGCGGAGAGCGCACAATTTCTGACGGAATGTTTTACCGGAACAAGGACGCACGCAGAAAAAACATCGTTTGTCGCCATACCGACGCGGCCGACGCAATCAAATCAACACGCCGCGCTCCGTCATTGCGTTTTGCGACGCAGGTCGGTGGAGTTGGCGTTGACTTCCGGCGGCGGACATATCCCCTGGAGCCAGGGATTGCACTGTTCCGGATATGCTGGAATTACGGCGTTGGTTGTGAACCGACGCAATGTGTGGCTAACCAACGACGTGTTGACGTTATGGAAAAGACAGGAAATTATTACAGCCGATTTGCCGTATCAAACGCTCTTTGATCGACGTCGATTGCGAAGCTCTTCAGAGGTCGCGCAAGAAGCGATTCTAGAGATTTCTGGGCCGAAAATGAAGGGCGCAGCGCGCTATACGGTGAGAGAGGATGGTTTCGCGGTTGAAATCGAGCATCCATTTTCAACAGCAGAGCATAATTTGCCGTTATTGGGGAAATGCCGAGTTGAGCGAAAGTCTCTGACGAATGTCAACATAATTTCGGAAGCCGGTTTCATTATAAATATTTTGGCGAATGATCCTGTAACGATTGAGAAAATTGAGATTCCAGTTAACCCTCAAGGACCGGGAACATTGATCCGGGTCATAGGGAAGAATCCAAAATTAGAAGTTGTTTATCAAATCAGCGAAACAGAAATCAAGCAATAGACAAATGAAAGAATAATAATAGCAGTAAGAAAAAAACGACGGGTTCAGGAACTGTGTTCTTGGACGTTCCTGGTCGTGGAGGGATTACAAGGGGGTGCGAAAACCTCCCTTATTCGCCCAAAGAACGGTCATCTTACAGCTTGCGCGAGTTTTGCCTTACGGCAAATAAGGGGGGCTTTCGCTCCCCCCTTATAATCCCCCGCGACCAGGAACACAGTCCCTGGACCCGTCATTTCGTTCTTTCTTGTTCTTTTTACTCTTTATTCACCAAATTAAGAATAATCACGACGACAAACCATTCCGCAAAAGGCTCCGAAGTCCAACAAATGCAGGCAATGGATGCGTAATCAATCGAATCGACATCTCCTCCATATAGGGCCTCAAACGACCTTTCGCCGCAAAACGCGCACAAAACGCTGAACGCTCCAGAAAATCCGGAAAACGCGGCAAAATTCCTCCCGCCAAATAAACGCCTCCCCGGGCGCCGCACGTCAACGCCACATTCCCAGCAACACCACCTAAGAATGCGCAAAACAATCGCAACGCCTCAACACACACCCCACACGTCCCCGAGACTCCCGCCGTTGCAACCATTTCCGGAGTCATCGCCCCCCACACCCCCCCAACCCCCCCCAACCCCCGCCGCGAACCAACCCCCAAGCCCCACCCCCAACCCACCAAGAACCCCCCGCCGGCGTCACAGCCACACGAAACTCACTATTCTTAACCTCAGTAGGAACACCAACACGCATCACACACACTCCTTACAACAACACC
>CAUYUA010000165.1:0-1545 GCA_963575675.1 Azospirillaceae bacterium | reverse complement strand
AAGTCGCTTGTCGGACAAACGCGCGATGGAACCCGACATGAGCGACTCCTATGGTTGGGCGAAGTATGATAACCGCATATTTTGCAATAAATAGGGCGAAATGATGTTTCTGATCGAAGAGAATTCGATGGTGAATGTCGTCAAGCGAACTCTTTGAGGATCATGGGCGTCATTTCGCCTAATTCATTGACTTCTGGGGGGGCCTGGTTGAGGTTTTGTCTTGGAGGCTCGTTTAAAGGCCCGCCACGGTCATGCCATCGATGCGTAAGGTTGGCGCATCGATTCCGTAACGATGTTCAAGATTATTGGCTGCTTCGAGGTTCATAAACATATTCTTAAGATTTCCGGCAATAGTCAATTCACTGACCGGCCAAGCCAATTGACCGTTTTCAATCCAAAACCCGGCGGCGCCTCGGCTGTAGTCTCCCGTTATTCCATTGACGCCCATGCCGAGCATCTCGGTGACGTAGAATCCGTCGGCCACCTCGCTGATCAGTTCCGTTGGCGTTTTCTTCCCGGCGACCATAAAGAGATTGGATGGCGAGGGTGAGGGTGGGCCGGAGGCGCCTCGTGAGGCGTGCCCGGTGGGCGAGAGGCCGAGCTGTCGCGCCGAGCGGAGGTCCAGCAGCCAAGTGGTTAAGCGGCCGTTTTCGATGACGGCGTGTTTCCGCACGGAGAGACCTTCGGCGTCGAACGGGCGGGAGCGCAAGCCGCGTCGGATGAAGGGGTCGTCGATAATCGTGATGTTTTCGGGAAGACGGTTTGTTGAGCTGATCTTCAAGAAGCTGGAGCCGCGCGCGATTGCGGTTCCGGAAAATGGCGGAGGTCAAGGGCCGAGCAGTCCCTGGGAGACGCGGGGATCATAGATCACGGGACTTGACAGGTTTTGACTTTGCGCGGTTGAGACGACGCACGGCGTTCGGCGGCTTTTCGTCCGATTTCGCGGCTTCCGTTAAGTCGTCGCCGTAAACCTTTGAAGAGAAATCATAGTCGCGCCATGCAGCGGTTCCGGCGCCGGCGATGATCGAAACCGAAAGGCTATGGCGGGAGACGGAGAAGGCTCCGGCGAAGCCGTTGGAGGTGACGATGGCGGCTCTGGTTTGGCTCCAAGAGGCTTCGGCGCCGTCGGAGTTGGTGACGCCTGGGGTGGACATGGCGGCGTCTTCGGCGATGCGCGCTTGTTCGATCAGATGGCTGGCCGAGGGTTCGGTTGGGTCGCACACGTCCAGATCGGGCCATGTGCGGGCCAGCAGGGATTCTTGTGGAAGGCCGCAATAGGGGTCTTCGGGCACGGCGCGCGCCATGGCGACGGCGCGTTCGACGAGTTCCGACAGTGCGGCGGGGCTGCGGTCGGGGCTGGGGACGGCGGGTTGTTTGCGGGCGGTGAGAACGCGCCGGCCGAGATCGGGTATTTCGGGGCGGTCGGGTTTTTCAGGTTTTCCGGGGCGTTGGGGGGGCGGCAGAGACGCGGCGTCGGAAAGGACGGCGTCTGCGGCGTCTGGTCCGGGTTTGAGGGCGCGGGGGAGCAGGCTTTGCCGGGGGGAA
>CAUYUA010000164.1:0-1565 GCA_963575675.1 Azospirillaceae bacterium | reverse complement strand
AGGTGCACAAAAAGACGTCGCAGAAGCTAAGCAAAAGGCGATTAATTCGCTCACTGGCGACGAGCTCCAATCGCAAATGCAGTCACAAGAACAGCAAGACGCTAGAAGCTTCCAATCTTCTGAAGCAGAAAAGGGAAGACAGTTCCAAGGTGGTCTAGCAGACAAAGATGCAGCAATGAAGCGCGAGTTCTTTAATACCGAGCAAGGAAACAAGCTAAAAGAGATGGATCTTGCCGAGCGCCAGTTCGCTGCTGACAAAGATACGACGGAGTTTAACAAGCGAATGGCAGAGATCGAATCGGGTCGAGAGAATCCAGGTCTCATGGGCGGCGGCGGGTTCTTAGGAACCGGGCTTGGCGGTAAAAAAGGATTCTTAGGAACCGGCATTGGCGCGGGTAAGGATGGAAATATTATAGGAGCAATTGCGAATCCAATCGTGACAGCTTTCGGCGGCGGCGGGAAATGAGATATACGACCGAGAAAATTGACGGCACTACTTGGAAACGAGAGTTTTCTGAGGCCGCTCATGCTGCGGCGTTTGGAGAGATTCGTCCAAGAGGGATTGAAACTGCAGATTTTGCGCTCGTTTGTTTCGCTGACGACAATATGGCCGGATATGTCCAGTGCATTGAGATGGATAAAGAAACTGTATATTGGCAAATGGGCGGAGCGTTCACAGAATCCAAAGGAAACTTCAGAGTCGTTCCTTGTTATATGGATATGGTTACGTGGTGTCTTGAGAGATATAAACGAATCACGACAAGAATTGAAAATGAAAATATCAGCATGCTCCATTTGGCGATGAAAATGGGGTTTCGAGTGTGCGGGACCTGGAATTTTGGCGGTCGCATTTATCTCGAGCTTTTGAATGAAAGGGAAATATTCAATGGGAATTAATATGCCAAAGCCGCAAGCGGGCGGCGGGCCATCGTCTTCTCTTTTATCACTTGCTGGGGCCGGAGTTGGCGCTATGGCCGGGGGACCGGCCGGGGCCGGAATCGGCATGCAGCTTGGAGGAATGGCGGGCGGAATGATGAATAAGCCCCAGGCTCCAGGGCCTGAAGCAATCCTGACCGGGCCGCTTCAACGGCGTCAAGCCGCTCTCGACGATGGCCCACAGATGCAAATTCGAAATTCGATTGATTCTCTAAAGTTCATTGAAGATCCAGCGCAGAGAATGGAGCTAGCAAAGCCGCTCGTTATGGCGGAGATGCAGGAAAGCGGAGCTCATATGGGAGCAATTAATGCCCCTAAGCGCGACGACAAAGACCCGCTTGATAAAATAATGAAGCTTGCTTCTTTAGGTATTGGCGTCGCAGGCCTTGCCGGGGGAGCAAAGGCGCCGACCGAAACACCGATCACGAATGAAAGTTTCGTTCAGCCAGCATTAGGCGCGTCCGCTCTAAATCCTGCCGCGGTCAATATGAATCATTCTTGTAATTCGGCAACTGGGCCGGATACAATCGCCCCCTATGCCCCTAACTTTTCGGCCCAGCCAAACAGTAAACCCCGTTTGTTCCCCACAAACATCGTTCTCAGGATCTATTCTTCATATCCTGTCTCGT
>CAUYUA010000163.1:0-1570 GCA_963575675.1 Azospirillaceae bacterium | reverse complement strand
GCGATCGCCAGGATGATCATAAGATAAGAATGAACGGTCGGCTGGAACAGCGTGGTCACCACGGCGATGACCATGCCGACGATGCCGAACATGTTGCCGGAGCGCGCGCTGGTCGGCGACGAAAGCCCTTTCAACGCCAGGATAAACAACACCGAGGCGGAGAGATAGGCCAAAGTGGAAATGGTTTCCATGAGTATTGGTCTCCCTCGCGCCTTATTTCTTCTTGTTCTTGAACATCGACAACATGCGTTCGGTGACGATGAAGCCTCCGAAGATGTTGATGGACGCCAAAACCACCGCAATGAAGCCCATGATTTGCGAGAAATTCATCTCGGCGGGGCCTGCGGCGATCAGAGCGCCGACGATGATCACGGAGGAAACGGCGTTGGTGACGCTCATCAAGGGCGAGTGAAGAGCCGGAGTGACGCGCCAAACCACATGATAGCCCACGAACACCGACAAAACGAAGACGGTGAAGCCGGTCAGGAAGAAGCTGCCGTGACCGCCGCCGGCGGCGATTGAGCCGCAGGTTTGAGCCAATTGTTCAGCCAACCCATCGGCGCGTTTGGCCAGCTCGGCCAGTTCGTTCTGCAAACCGGCGAGACTGCCGGCAAGATCGGTAGAAGTCGTCATAGAACAGTTCTCCGTCAGGCTTTCGCGCCGTCGTCGGCGAAGGCGGGATGAACAACCTTGCCGTCGCGGGTCAACGCCGTGCCCTTGATGATCTCATCGTCCCACTTGATCTTGAGGGCTTTGGTGTCCTTGTCGATCAACGGCGTAAGGAAGTTCAGCAAGTTTTTGGCGTAAAGCGACGAGGCGTCGACTGCGATTCGGCTCGGCACGTTGAAATGACCGACAATCCTCACGCCGTTCTCGGTGACCACCACTTCGCCGGGTTTCGAACCTTCGACGTTTCCGCCTTGCTCGACCGCCAGATCGACGAGAACCGATCCGGGCTTCATGGAGGCCAACATCTCCGCCGTCACCAAGATCGGGGCTTTGCGGCCCGGAATCAGAGCGGTGGTGATGACCATGTCTTGTTTTTTGATGGTCTCCGCAATCAGAGCCGCCTGTTTCTTTTTGTACTCGGCGCTCATTTCTTTGGCGTAGCCGCCTGCGGTTTCGGCTTGTTTAAACTCTTCGTCTTCGACGGCGACGAAGGTTGCGCCCAAACTCTGAACTTGTTCTTTCACGGCGGGGCGAACGTCGGTTGCGCTCACCACGGCGCCCAAGCGGCGAGCCGTGGCGATGGCCTGAAGGCCTGCGACGCCCACGCCCATCACCAAGCATCGCGCCGGCGGAATGGTGCCGGCCGGCGTCATCATCATCGGCAGAGCGCGACCGAATTCCGTCGCGGCGTCAAGAACGGCGCGATAACCCGCCAGGTTCGACTGGCTCGACAGAACGTCCATCGACTGCGCGCGCGTGATGCGCGGCAACAGCTCCATGGCGAAGGCGTCGATTTTCGCCGCCGCATAGGCCGCCACCAGCTCGCGCGCCTGGTATGGCGAAAGCATGGCGATCAGAGTTGCGCCGGGCTTCATCAGCGCCACTTCATCCGGCCCGCCCT
>CAUYUA010000162.1:0-1574 GCA_963575675.1 Azospirillaceae bacterium | reverse complement strand
CCCCGCCACCGCCCCCACCTCCGCCCGCCCCTCCTCACCAGCCTCTAATGGTCGAACTGACAAATGATGATAAGGAAAAAGAATCCGTGCCGTTCGCAGAGGCCATGCGCAGATTCAAGGAGTGCCGCGACATCCTGGGAGAGGAAGTCTACCGCGCAATTCTTGAACAATGCAACGTCAAAAAGGCCAATGATTTTCTGGCTACGGACAAGCGTCGGTATATGGACGGATGCTATCAATGGCTACGGGCGGCTGTCTGGAAGAAGCGCGAACTAGAAATGGCCGGAGAGACGGCTGGGGGAGCAAGGTGAAAAAGTATCGTCGGCGTATGTGGGCCGTGGTCAGGAAGGACGGGAAACAAGTCCTGGGTGCCTTTCGTTATCCCTGGATAGCGAATGAATTTCTATATATCCAAGCGTCCCAAGACGAGAAGTTTACCTGCGAGGTTCGCCCCGTCATCGTCGAATGGACAAGGGGGAAGGAATGATGCCCCTCAAGCCGTGGCAGAGACCGCACCTAATCATCAAGGGCAACCCGTGGCATGGTCGATGTGCCTTTTGCGATAACCTGGCTCCGGTAGAGGGGGAGCATTGCCAGGAACGAGATATCTGTTTTTCCTCCAACCCTGCGGCGATCAGGATGTTGAAGGCGATGGGGGGCCGGGCAAGTGCCATCCGGCGTAACAATGGGGTCCAATCGCTTTTGTTTATCTCTGAGGTTTGGACCATCCGCGCCGCCGTCCGCGCATTCTGGGAGGAGTACTGATATGCGAAAAATGACGCAAGAGGAATTCGACAATTTGCCCGTCGTCGAAGGCCGGAAGCAGTGCCCCGGTTACGCGGACTACTCTGCGATATCGACGTTCCCGGATCGGTGCTCGTTCGGCGAGCGGTGCTCGTTCGGCAAGGGGTGTGGGGCCATTTCCCCCACGTGGGGCTACGTCTATGCCCCCCCATTTTCCACCACAGGCCCCATCTGTCCCCCGGCCGAGGCCAGCGAATACTGGGAGGCCCGACTAGGGATGAAACTTGAGGGATGCTACTGGGACATCGCCATAAAGATCGGGCCTAAAATCCCGCGTCTGCTGAGGCGGAAAGGGTGGACCGAATGTGAGCGCCGGATATTGGAGTCGTGGAAAGGGTGAAAGACATGAACCCTAAACTCTCTTGGCTCACGGCGATCCTGTGCGCGGCGGCGCTCGTCGCGGGCCTGGCCGTGGTCCGGGTCCGAGTGCTGGACTCGCCGATGGGACGGCCGGGGACGGGGGACTGACGAGGAGGCTACAATGAAAACCAAAGTCATCACGGAATCCAGGATCGAAGGGAATCTCATATTCGACGGGCATATTCAATTCGGCCAATCCTGTTGCGTAACCGGGAGGATTGAGGCGACGGGAGCAATAACCATCAAGGCGGGCAGGTCCATCGAGGCGGGCGGGGCCATCAAGGCGGGCGAGGACATTTTTTCATTCCTTTTTTCCATTAAATTTAAGACGTCTCTTTCCTCGGGGGCGCCCCCCTTTCTGGCCGCGGTTTGATCCATCAAGATTTTTGGAAGCGTGCAACACGAGAAAG
>CAUYUA010000161.1:0-1577 GCA_963575675.1 Azospirillaceae bacterium | reverse complement strand
GTCTGACCCAGATTTGATTGGGGAAATGGCGACCGTTCTTGCCATGGACAGCGATTTGCTTCGCATGGACGCCCACGACTTCGCCAAAACTCTCCGCAAGGCGGCGGAGCGCATCGAGCGGCCGGTCGGGAAGCCAACTGTCCGGCTGAACGACGACGCGGAAAACGTGATTTTAATGATCTCCGACTGTCGCCCGTTCGGAGACTTCGAGCCAGCCACCGTTGCCGCCATCATGCGGCGCCTAGCCGAGCACCTAGATTTAGCGGCGGGGATGTCTGCGGACGCAGCGCCCGTTACGCCGTCGCCGTCAACTTGCGTGCCTGACGAAAGCGAAGGCCGCGCCTGCCCTTGTTGTAGCGGCGCCGCTCGGCGGCGCAGCGAGAACGGCTGCTACCGGATCGCTTGCATTGAGTGCGGACTGAAGACGCAGTGGTTTGACTCTCCTGACCGCGCGATGGCCGCGTGGAGTATGCGCTCCATCGATTCACATCATTATTCCGTAGGAATACTCGACTTTGTGACGAAAATGGGGAAATCCCGCGATTTGTGGTACGGCGACGCTGCGATTGCGGCGCGGGCAACTGAAGAGCTGCGACGATCGGCCTATGAAGAGCTGCGACGCTCGGACGACATGCCCGATGTCATGGTTCATGAGCTGGTCTCGGTCCTGCGAACCGTTCAGCAAAAGTTGATGGCCGGGTTAGGTGGCGCAACCAGCGAGCTGGTCTTGTCGCAACAGCAATCTCATTTTTTTGAGGGTGCTCGCCACGGCCTACGGCCCGGACACCCTGCGCGCGATCAAAGAGGATGGAGCCAGCGGTGGCGCGATCAAGGCGTTAACAAATTTTGTGACTCGTTTGCAAACTATCGGGGCATCGACCGCGGAGCATATTGACCTCTCTGCGGCTTACGCCGAACGCCTTTTGGTGAAGGCGGCGTGAGTCGATACACCGAGATCGGGGGCATCCCGCCCCTGAGATGCCGCCAAGTGCGGCCTTAAGGAGTGAATAAATGACTAAGAAGTATCTTTCTCAGACCGATATCTCAGTGGTGGCCAACCATGTCCTGGCGCGGGCGCGGGCTCGAGGAGCCGACTATATGTCATGGATAAATCCACCCATAATGGGTGATGACGGAGCGATACGATGGGAAAAAAGGGCGGAGGGCGGCGGCACAGAGTCCGTCGTCGTCGACGCAGGGGAAGCCCTTGATATCTACAAGAGAAAGATGGACGCTCTCTACACCGAGCGCCTTCTTATGTCCTTGGGCGCCGCACAAGTCTTGGCGGCTCAGGGGTATGACATCCTCTTGGTCCAGGAGGCCCAAGCTGGCCTCCCGTTTGATGCGTCAGGGTGGCTCACCCTGATAGTGGGGGGGCCTCATCATCGCCCACCTCTCGCCGGACGACCTTGCCGTCCAGAGCGTAGAGCCCCTCGTGACAGTCGTCGCCAAGGGCGATAGCTCCGTCGAGTGGAAAAGGACAGACAAGCACGGCGAGTACGCGGCGCTGCTCACCGGATGCGCGCAGCCCTCATGAGATCTCATCATAGTCGCGCAGGACGCGACCATGACTAAGT
>CAUYUA010000160.1:0-1581 GCA_963575675.1 Azospirillaceae bacterium | reverse complement strand
TTTGATGTTCTCTGTGAAATTATTGGTGTTAATGATTTCAGCTTTAGTTTTGGAAAATTTGTCGTTTGCGAATGCAAGGATTGGCAAAAACCGGCTGATTTTACCACATTTGCTAAGTTTTGTAGAGTTCTTGATTCTATAAAGGCGAAAACAGGGATTCTCTTCTCTTCAAATGGAATTACCGGCGATAAGAATGAGACTAATGCTCGTCGCGAGCAATTAAAAGTTTTTCATGATAGGGGAATCTCTATACTTGTCTTCGACCGAAATGACCTTGAGAAAATTACTAAGGGTGCGAACATCATTAGCATGATTTGGAGTAAGTACAAAGGGGTTTGTCTGGATATTGTAGAGTCTGGTTAATCTATTGGCGGAGTTGAGTTTGGTTTCAACAATCCGTGTCTAATCGATGAACGTGGCGTTTTAATCGCCGGTCATGGCCGGATTCTGGCGGCGCGAAGCCTGGGCCTGGACACGGTTCCGGTGATCATTCTGTCGCATCTTTCCGAGACTCAAAAGAAAGCGCTTCGCATTGCCGACAACAAATTGGCTCTCGGTTCCGGATGGGATGCGGACTTGTTGCGTCTGGAGATTGAAGAACTTCAGGAAACCGACTTCAACATCGACATTATGGGGTTTAGTCCTGAAGAATTGTATGATCTCCTTGGGGCTGCGGATACTGAAGAAGGTGGTGGGTCCGAAGAAGACGACGCACCCGAGCCGCCGGTTGAGCCGATCAGCCGACCGGGAGACTTGTGGATACTTGGCCGACATCGGCTGATTTGCGGCGACAGTACCGACGCCGACACCGTCAAGCGTGTTTTAAACGGCGTCACGCCGCATTTAATGGTGACGGATCCGCCTTATGGCGTGAAGTATGATGCCGGTTGGCGAAACAACGCTGTGCGTGCGGACGGCTCGATCATGGGTGGCCGCGCTGTTGAAAAGTCCTGAACGACGATCGAGCGGATGGCGCGAAGCGTGGGCGTTATTTCCGGGAGACGTCGCTTACGTCTGGCATGCCGGATTGTTCGCAGGGGCGGTCGCCGACAGCTTGGAAGCCTGCGGCTTTCAGCTCCGTTCTCAGATTATTTGGGCGAAGAGCAATTTTGTAATCGGGCGGGGGGACTACCATTGGCGTCATGAGCCGTGCTGGTACGCCGTCCGGGAGAAAGCGAAAGGTCACTATTGCGGTGATCGCAACAAAAACCTTGTGGCAAATACCGAAACCGCAAAATCGAGACCGGACACAGCACCCAAAAGCCGGTCGAGTGTATGAAGCGGCCAATTTTGAACAACAGCTCTCCCGGACAAGCGATTTACGAGCCGTTTTCCGGTTCCGGCACGACGATTATTGCGGCTGAAATGACCGGCCGATGCGCAACGGCGATCGAGTTGAACCCGCAATATGTCGATGTCGCGATCGAGCGTTGGCAAAACCACACCGGCGGAACGGCGACCCGTGACGGCGATGGAAGTGCGTTTCCGAGAAAAAATTGAGCTTGGAGTTGCTGCATGTACACGGAAGCACATCGCGACGCCCTCCGTGAGGCCATTGTCGGCGGCGTTCTCAGGGTTAGT
>CAUYUA010000159.1:0-1599 GCA_963575675.1 Azospirillaceae bacterium | reverse complement strand
CTTCAATGTTTTCAGCATTTTCCACATAACTTTTGTCTGGATGCTTTCTCAGAACCTGCTTAGGCAATAAATTTTCTCTAAGAGCCTGCCCGGAAAGAACATCAATGTTTCCAGCGGCATCCGATGGATGACCGCCGGGGACGTTGATGTTCTTTCCGGGCAGGCTCTCAAAACACATCGCAACAACAAACACATAAGAACTCTTTCTTATTCACGCTTCAATTTCATTCACCCTTCAATTCACAAGAAACCGTTAACAAAATTCTTCCAAAAAAACAAAATAAGAGAAAATAAAATTCTCATTTCTTCTCAGGCAGGAAGACGTTATGATCCCTCCTCTGGAGGAGGGGTCGCATCAAAAGCATCAGGAATCCAAAGCGGATCGCGACCGGCGAACATCGTTGAAACACGTTCGAGCCTATTCCGGCAGACAAAGCCCCGCGCGACAGCCGCCACCACGACAGAAAAAAATTTCCGGAACAACCGGACATCCGACAGAAAGGCGGGGAAAACATGGTCAGCGCGTTGCGCAATCTTGGGATTTCCTGGAAAATCCTTATATTCCCTCTGATTACCGCTCTGCTGGCGATCGGAGGAAGCGGGTTTGTTTTATGGGCTCTCGACAATTACCGCGGCGCAATTCAAGCCACGGTCGAGGTGAATTTTCAGAAAAAGGCAACAGCCGAGTTCTGTAGCGACCTTTGGCGGGCACTTTCGATGACCGCGCGGTGGCCTACACAGCCATCGGCGAAACTCCGGAACGAGAGAATGGCATATTCGCCGGATTCACACAGAATCTTCAGCACGTCTCGAATGGGCTGAAGATTCTGCGCGAAAAGTCCGCGCTGCCCGACGACGAACGACAACTGACCGAACGAATCGAAGCCACGCTGAAACAAGCCGACGAAGCGGGACGCAACGCCTCCGACATGCTGGCGGTGGATTGGTGGCGGCGGCCTCGTTCGTGAAGGGATACGACGAGCAATTCAATAAAGCCTTGGGCTTGGTCAATCAGTTCCAAACGCTCCAAAAAAAGCAGGTCGTTCAGCGTTATGCAGAGATCGTTGAATTTGGGGCGGTGTTTCAAGCGGTGTTTTTATCCGGAACGGCGTCCAGCTTGGTTTTCCTGGCTGTTTTGGCTCTTTTGGTGGTGCGCCTGATCGCAAGGCCGGTGGCGGCTCTCACGCAGGTGATGAAAACTCTGGCGGACGGCGATTTCCTTGTCCGCATTCCGGCGACTCGACAACTCGACGAAGTCGGCGCCATGGCCCGCGCCGTTGAAGTGTTTCGCGAAAACGCCGAGCGGGTTGATCGCCTCACTCGCGAACAAAACGAGATGAAACGGGCCGCAGAAGCGCAAAAGCGCCAAATGATGATTGATTTGGCCGAACGCTTGGAAAGAACGGTCCACGCTCAGGTTGAATGCCTCAACCAAGCCAACGCGACTGTGAATCAAGTGGTCTCGGAGATGGAGAATCGCGCCGAAGACACGCTCAACGAAAGCGCCTCGGCTTCCGACGCCACCGAACGCGCCAGCGTCAACGTCAACAACGTGGCGGGCGCCACAGGACAACTGGAGTCGGCCATCGCTGCGATTGC
>CAUYUA010000158.1:0-1603 GCA_963575675.1 Azospirillaceae bacterium | reverse complement strand
CCAAAGGCCTCCCGGCCTTTGGCGGGTCGAGGGCGGAGCCCCGATTCCTTTGGAAATTCTTTCTTAGGTTCTCAATTAGACGGATTATATCTACCCCATACCACTCAAAAACCCGAAAAAAATGCGGAGGCAAAGAAAGGCCCGGGTTCTGTCTCGGCTCCGCCTAATTTGTTTTTGTTACGCTCTCAAATGAGACGGTTATGCCTCTACAAACTTCAAAATCATGGTTTCATGCGCCCAAAAACGCCTTGCGTCCGCTTTTTGTGAATTCGACAAGCGTGATTTTGGGGCTTTTGACGCTCTCCGGATGCGCCGCCTCATTTCAGCCGATGGAGGCGGCAACGACGTCTCCGGTGATGACCGCAGATGCAATCATTGCCGCTGATGGTTATCGTCTGCCCTTGCGGCGTTGGACGCCGACTCAATCGCCTCGCGGCGTGATTTTGGCGTTGCACGGTTTCAACGACTACGCCAACGCTTTTGAGGGGCCTGGAGGATGGCTGGCCGAGCATGGATTCCAAGTCTACGCCTATGATCAGAGAGGCTTTGGCGCAACCTCTTCTCCTGGAGTTTGGTCCGACACTGAAACAATGGTCGCGGACCTTGACGCCGCCGCCGGATTGATCCAAGCCAATCATCCTCAAACGCCCTTTTACCTGCTGGGAGAGAGCATGGGAGGCGCTGTGGTGATTGCAGCGCTAACCAGCGCCTACGCGGAGCGTTCGCCGTCATGGTCGACGACATATTTAGGGCCTCCTCCGCTGAGTTCGGAACGAGTCGCAGGCGTTATTCTTTCGGCTCCGGCTGTGTGGGGTCGTAAAGCCATGGCTCTTCTGCCGCGTCTTGCTTTGTGGATTGCCTATAATTTTGTTCCTGGAATGGAGCTTGTCGCCCCCAAAGAGTTAAAAATTCGTCCATCCGACAACATCGAAATGTTGCGCGCTCTTGGACGCGATCCGCTGATTCTCAAGGAAACGCGCGTTGACGCCATGCATGGCCTGGTCGATCTGATGGGCGTCGCTTTAGAGGCCGCGCCGCGATTTAACCGTCGCTCACTTATCCTTTATGGCGCTCATGAGGAGGTTTTGCCTCCCGCTCCCATTGTTCGCTTTCTCAATACGTTGCCTAAACAGAGCCGCGCCGAGTCTCAAAGAACCGTCGTGACCTACCCTAATGGTTGGCATATGTTAATGAGAGACCTTCAAGCCGACGTCGTGCTTCACGACCTTTTGTCGTGGTTAACCCAGCCGGATCGTTCCTTGCCGAGTCTCAGTCGGGGTCACGTCTGACGCTGATGAGCACGCATGCAGAAATCGGAGAGAGAGGATGCACGCCTATGATCTTACTCTAAAGGACCTGCTTATGGATGGAGCGCCTGCGTTGTTCCAACAAACCGCAGGGTTCTCTAGAGATTAAATTGCTTCCACTTGAAATTCCTGTGGTTGGAGGCGGGCGACTCGATCTTTTCGGAGAGATCAGCGAAACGGAGGCTCTGCACAACGAAATCCAAGCTTTTAATGATTCTCAAATGACCGCTCGGATGTTTGGTTATCGTTGGATGGTGTATCGCCAAAGGCCTTATCTGAGCGTTCGACAGCAAGTG
>CAUYUA010000157.1:0-1604 GCA_963575675.1 Azospirillaceae bacterium | reverse complement strand
CCGCCTCGTCTTTGGATCGAGTCAAACACCGATTTCTGCGCTTTTCTTGCCGATTTCTCGACAATTCCAGGAATCATTTGACCGAGCGTCTGAGCGACGATTTGTTGCACTTGTTGCGCCGTCGCTCCGGGATCGGTTGCTCCGCGCGCGTCCACATTGATGACGTAGGTCGGCGCGTCCACCGCCATCTGTGTTTTATTTGATCCCATCGATAACGCGGTTACGCCGAGCCTGCCGTCCGCAAGTCGCTGCAACGGCATAATCGCTTCCGGCCCGGCTTCGCCCATCAAGCCCATCCCGCCCACCATCGGAAAAAACGTCGGCCGGTCAATTACCGTCCCACCCGCAAAAGCCGTAACCCGACCGGCGTCGAACACCGCTCCGGCGGCATATTCGCCGCCCCAGTCTTCACCGTCTCCATAATAAAACCCTTCCTGATCATAGGAGTCGATCTGTTGGTTTTGATTATATCCTCTCGAATTACTGTTTTTGCTGTTTCCGAACAATGTGTCTCCGATCGGCCCCATGACTTGGCTTTGCCAGAATATCCGCGCCAAGTCCTCAATAACTCTGTCGGTGAATGTGTCGAAATTCAATGTTCCGGTTTTGACGTAATTTACGAAAACATCCTCAAGACCTTTCATCGTTGTATTGAAGATTTGCTCGACTTGCTTGGCGCTGTCGTAAGCGGAGTCTCTCCATTTGAGCCACCCGCGCTCCAACCCGTCTTCCGCTTCTTCGGAATCGTCAAGCATGTTTCGATAGGCGTCTTCCATCGCGTCGGCGTAGGTCTCCGCGTCGATCGCGCCTTCTTCGAGCAACTCATTCAATCGCTCTTGAGTTTCGGAGAATTTATCCTCGCTGTCTTGGTATTGGTCGGTTAATTTCTTCGCTTCCCTCATCAGAGAAATTTTGCGAGCCAGAGCGTCCGCTTCTTCCTTTGCGGCTTCCGAAGCATTGTCGCCAAGTGATTTCACCGCTTGCGCGGCGGCTCGATCGGCTTCGGACAGATCATCGGTTATTGCGGCCAACTCTTCACGGAGCCGAGTAAGACCTTCCGTTTCAGTTTTGTGCTGCTCTATGGCTTGTTTCTCATCATAGAGCGCGGCGGCAAGGTCTTGAACCGCTCGAATTTGTCCTTCCGTCGCCTCCTCCGACAAACGCCGCACCGCCTGCTCGATCGCGCGGTCGCGATTCGATAAATGCAAGCTGTTGAGTTCTTTTTGCATACCCTCAATCAGCTTTTGATTAGCGTCTGCTTGCTCTTTGGTCGCCTCTTTCAAATGCTCTTTGGGCTCGGCAGCCGCCCGTTCGGCCAGAGAGAGTTGATGAACCGCTTCGATTTGATGATCGATTGCTTGATTCACCTCGTCCGAGTCGCCGCCGCGCTCCAACATTTCCTTGCGCATGCCTTCGAGTTTTTTGATTTGCTCTTCTTCGGCGCGAGTGATCTTCTCGATCCGGTCAAGTGAGATGTCCTCGATTTTCTTTTCAGTTTCTGCGCTTATGGCCGCTAAATGATCGTTCAACACCTTGCGCTGAGCGGCGACGGCGGTTCCGGCTTTTTCTTCAGACGCCACATCGGCGGCGACTTCATTGCTGCG
>CAUYUA010000156.1:0-1624 GCA_963575675.1 Azospirillaceae bacterium | reverse complement strand
TTACGGGTGCGGCTACGGTTAGTCTTTCGGCTGACGCAACGGATCTGAGCGTTGCGGACGCAATTACGTTGACAGGCGTTGAAGATTTCGACGCAAACGGCCACACCTACACGATCAGCGACGAAGCCGCGAACATCATCGATAATGCGACGGATAGTGCTGTTACGGGTGCGGCTACGGTTAGTCTTTCGGCTGACGCAACGGATCTGAGCGTTGCCGACGCAACGACTCTTACAGGTCTTGATAACTTCGATATCGGTGACAACACCTACACGATCAGCGACACAGCAGAAAATATTATTGCAGATGCTGAGAGTGACGTAGTTACAGGCGCGGATAGCGTCACTTTGTCAGAAGATGCAACGGATCTGAGCGTTGTTGACGCAACAACTCTTACGGGTCTTGATAACCTCGATCTTGGCGATAACACTTACTCGATCAGCGACACAGCAGAAAATATTATTGCTTCTGTTGAGAGTGACGTAGTCACAGGCGCAGATAGCGTCACTCTGTCAGAAGACGCGGCGGATCTGAGCGTTGCCGACGCAACGACCCTGACGGGTCTTGATAACTTCGATCTCGGCGATAGCACCTACTCAATCAGCGATACAGCGGAAAATATTATTGCTGGCGCTGAGACGGATGCTGTTACTGGAGCGGATAGCGTTAGTCTGTCGGAAGACGCGACAGATCTGAGTGTTGCCGACGCGACGACTCTTACGGGTCTTGATAACTTCGATCTCGGCGATAGCACTTACTCGATCAGCGATACTGCCGAGAACATCATCGCGAGTGCGGACAGTGACGCCGTGACAGGCGCAGAGGTTGTCGCTCTTAGTGAAGACGCGACGGACCTGAGCGTTGATGACGCGACGACCTTGACCGAGGTCGACGGCTTTGAGGCGGGTGACTATACTTACACAATCTCGGATACGGCAGCTAACATCATTGCTGGTGCGGAGACCGATGCGGTTTCTGGCGCGGAAGCTGTCAGTTTGTCGGCTGATGCGACTGATTTGACGGTTTCGGACGCTTCGACGTTGTTCGGTTTGGATAACTATGTCGATGGCGACTACACCTACTCGATCAGTGATACGGCGATTAACCTTATCAATAGCGCATTCACCGATGTGGTTAAGGATGCCGAGGTTGTCGCTTTAACCGAGGATGTGGCTGGTCTGTCTGTTGCTGGCGCGCGTATACTGTCTGGTATTGAGGGCTTTACTGCGGACGGTCACACCGTGACCCTTGCTGATGTCATCAATAACTTGACGGGCAACACCACAGCCGCCGAAGCAACCAGCTATGATGTCGTTGATACGGCTGCGCATATTATTGCCAGTGCGGATAGTGATGTGGTGGCTGGCGCTAATGCGGTTAAACTCGCATTTGACGAAAGCGACCTGACTGTTGCCGATGCGACGACACTTACGGGTCTCGAAAACTTCGATGCAAACGGTCACACCTACGCGATCACGGACACTGCAGCGAATATCATCGAAAGCGCGACCGATGATGCAGTGACAGGTGCGGATACTGTTACTCTTACAGAAGACGCGACAGACCTGACCGTTGCCGACGCGATGACTCTTACGGGTCTCGAAAACCTCGACCTCGGCGGCAA
>CAUYUA010000155.1:0-52393 GCA_963575675.1 Azospirillaceae bacterium | reverse complement strand
GCCCTGGACCCGCCAAAGGCCGGGAGGCCTTTGGAAACCATGACTTGGAGACTGTAACAATCAAAGGCGCGAGGGCCGTTTCAATTCCGTGAAACCGCAAGAAAAACTTGCAAGAAAAGCTTGAGCGAACAAAATTTAAAGCGAATAAGACTTTCTTTGAGCGCCCGCAACGCCATATAAGAATAATTGTACGGAATCACGCAACCATTGCTCCGCGTCTCCAGGCGCGAATGGATCCGTATCTCCAGCCATCATGCGATCCGTCGGCTCTGCAATGATCATCTGAACAAACTGTGTGGCGGCAAAGATCGGACGATCAAACCGCCATCCTCCACGCGCCGATTCCCGCTCCAATATCCCGGCCAAAACCTGCAATCCTTGACAGACCCCCTGACTATTGACCAAACGCGCCAGCTCCGGAAAACGCGGACCTTCCGCATACAAAACGCGCCGAAGCGCAATCGCCTCCGCAGAGCCCGCCGCACTCAAAATTTGCTTCCCAACCAAATATAGCGCCGTGTCAATGTCTGCCGCCGAAGCTTCCAAATCCGGAAACGGCGCAACCCAACGCGCAATCAAACGCTGCACCACCGCCACAAACAACGCCGCCTTATCCGGATAACGGTGATAAAGCGTGCGTTTGGCGGTTCCGGCATTGCGCGTAATCGCCTCGATGCTGGCGGCGGCGTACCCACACGAAAGAAACAATTTCGTCGCCTCATCCAGAATCCGCTCTTCCAACCGCTCGGTCTCAGTGCGCGACGGTCGCCCTCCACGCGCGCGCGCGCCGCAACACATCACTCCGCAGTTGAGCGACGCTTCAGACGAAAGAACTGTCACGCCATATCCTTTCCCATACAATATCATCAATTGTTAAAGCATCGCCTCAGCGACAAGAATATTGTAAGGAAAAAGCGAGTTGGTTGAAACTCTCTTCGAAATCATATTTATAACAAGACAACGCTTCACAATGTTTGGGAGGAGACGTTTATGGAAAATAACAACAAAAAATCCTGCGCTGAATTTCCTTGGCTGTCTTCTTATCCACCAGGCATAAATTGGCATGCGGAAATTCCTGTCGCGCCGCTGCACCAAATGCTCGATGACGCCGCCGCTCGGTTTCCTGATCGACCGTTCTTAGATTTTCTCGGAAAAAGTTACACCTATCGCCAAATTGCTCAGATGGTCGATCGCATGGCCGCCGGACTTCAGTCCCTGGGCATCGGCAAAGGCGACAAAATTGGACTGTTTCTCCCCAACACCCCTTATTATGTGATTGCGTTCTTCGGCGCTCTGAAGGCCGGAGCCACGATTGTAAACTTCAACCCGATGTACGCCGAGCGCGAAATTTTGGCGCAAATCGACGATGGCGAGGCCGAAACAATGGTCACGCTAGATTTGAAGGCTCTCTACGAAAAGCTGAAGCCGTTATTCGGTCGCTGCCGGATGAAACGAATCATCGTTTGTCCTATGGCCGATATTCTGCCGTTTCCTAAGAGCTGGCTGTTCCCGCTGTTTCGCCACAAAGAGATCGCCGCGATCCCTCGTGACGAACGCCATGTGCGGTTTGGCCGTTTATTAGCCAAAAGCGGCGGAAAACCCAATCCGGTCACGATCAATCCGATCGAGGATATCGCGGTTTTACAATATACCGGAGGCACCACCGGCTTGCCGAAAGCGGCGATGCTGACTCACGCCAACCTGTTTGCCAACAGCGAACAATCCACTCAATGGATTCCCGAGGCCACGCCAGGCGAAGAACGAGTCTTGGCTGTTTTGCCGTTCTTCCATGTTTTTGCAATGACGGTAATTATGAATTTGGGAATCCGTATCGGCGCAGAGATTATTTTATTACCGAAGTTTGATTTAATTCAGGTTATGAAAACCATTCACGCTCGGCGCCCCACCTTGTTCCCAGCAGTCCCCACGATCTACACCGCAATCAACAACCATCGCGCGCGATCCGATTATGATCTTTCCTCAATCCGTTGGTGCATATCAGGAGGCGCAGCCTTACCAGTCGAGATTAAGCTGGGGTTCGAAAAAAACACCGGATGCTCTCTGGCTGAGGGCTACGGATTAACGGAATCGAGTCCGGTTGCGACATGTAATCCTTTAATCGGACTAAACAAACCAGGATCCATTGGTTTACCTCTACCCGGCACAATCATTGAGATCGCTAGTCTGGACGATCCCAATCAATTGGTTCCGATCGGGGAAAAAGGAGAAGTTTGCATTCGCGGGCCTCAGGTTATGAAAGGATACTGGAAGCGCCAGGAAGAGACGGATCAAGTGCTACGAAATGGACGTCTGCATACCGGAGACGTCGGCGTTATGGATGAATTCGGATATGTTTCAATCATCGATCGCTTAAAGGATATGATCTTGTGTGGAGGATTTAATATTTATCCTCGCGCAATCGAAGAAGCGATTTATTTACATCCTGCGGTTCACGAATGCGTTGTGATTGGCGTTCCTGACGCTTATCGCGGACAAACGGCGAAAGCGTTCGTGAAATTGAAAGAAGGAAGCGCCGTAACTCGGGCCGAATTGGATGCATTCTTAGAAGACAAATTATCTGCGGTAGAGAAACCGAAACACATAGAGTTTCGAGCGGAATTGCCGAAAACAATGATCGGAAAATTATCCCGTAAAGAGTTGTTGGAAGAAGAAATTGAAAAACGTCGGCAAAAAGCGGAAAAACGCCGAAAATCTATTCCGGAATCTGAGAAACAAAAGGCGTCTGAGTAGAAATTATACAAACAACTCCTATGGAGGACTGCTTCGCGAATAAGGGGAGGAGGGAGTTTTCGCTCCCTCCTGGCGATCGCCCCCTCCTAGACCTTTTAAACTTTTCCCTCAAAATAATTAAAACCGAGGATCAACGCCCCGACGAACCCGTTTGACACACGGCGCGATCCTCTTTAACCAACTCACACTGTAAACCATTGCTGAAATTGAACTGATTACGATTTTTAAAATCCTTGCGCACCACATAGCCATTAGAAAACTTTACCCAGCCAGTGCTGTCAAAGTGAGCAGTCACTCCGTTACTGAACGTAATTCCACCACGGGCGTCTTTGGTAATGACGACGCCGTTTTTAAAGTGAATATTATTGTCTCGATCCGTCGTTGCAACCATTCCATTTGTGCATGCCACATACTTCCCGTCATAAGGAGCGCACGCGAACGGTGTGTTTTGGCCAGAAACAACCAAAGCATACACAGCTATCTCCAATAAGTTCATCCCGCCCTCCTCTTATTCCAACAACTCTCGGATTGCATCCACCATACGCAGATTTCCATACCACTCCACGCCGCCCGGTAAAAGAGCCGCGCATTATTTTATCTAAAAACCTATCCAGAAAGTCCATGATATCTTCTTCAGATAGCTTCTAAAAGAAGGACAATACTACCGATGATAAAGCCCCACGGAATGATTGACGAAGCTTCCAGTTCAGATTAAAAAAACTCTCATGCGCCGTGCGATATAGAAAGAACAATTTCCGGGGAAGGTGTGTCATGGAATCCGAAGAACAATTTAATCCGCGTCAAACGCGAGAAATTATCGCCGGCCTCTTCCCAAACGCCATCCCAAAGCAATATCCGAATGCGGAACTTTCGTTGGTTCAATGGTCGAAAGCATTCATCGTTGGAGAAAACACAATCGATACCCAACACAGAATCCTCATCGACACCATCAACGAATTCACCTCAGCAGTTAACCAGAAAAAGACGACAACAGAACTCATCGAAATTTTGAATCATATTGTGCAATACACAAGCTATCATTTCCGGTTCGAAGAAGAAATGATGGAACAAAATCATTACCCTGAACTCGAATTCCATCGCGAACAACATTTATGGTTCATAAGAAAACTCATCGAAGAACATAGTGATTTAGATAAGGCGTCCATAGATCCAACAGAGGTGGCGATGTTCTTACAAACGTGGCTATTGTCCCACGTTCTTATGACGGACACCGGATTTGGAGAATTCATAACCCAAGTCAACGAAAACGCCAAAGAACAAAAGTAAAAAAGAGATTTTTTAAATAACGCCAAAAAAGAAATCACAATACGCATGTGTCCTCTCGCTACGACGCCCGCTTCTTTCTCCTCGCCTTCCGCTCCGCCGTCCCTCTCGCCGGACGCGCTACAACGTTCTGCGTCCGACCCCACCGCCTCCGTCTGGGTTGGCGCGTCAGCGGGCTCCGGCAAGACGAAGGTGCTCACGGATCGCGTTCTGCGTCTAATGCTGGCCGGAACGCCGCCACATCGCATTCTCTGCCTCACCTTCACCAAAGCCGCCGCAGCCGAGATGTCCAACCGCATCGGCCGAACTCTCGGCCGTTGGACCACGCTTACCGACGATCCCCTTACCGCTGAGCTAACCGCACTCACCGGCGCCCATCCCGACGAAGAGACCCGACAACAAGCGCGACGCTTGTTCGCTCATGTCGTCGATTGTCCCGGCGGCATGAAGATTCAAACCATCCATGGTTTTTGCCAGTCTCTACTTCGGCGCTTTCCCCTGGAGGCCAATCTTGCTCCGCATTTCGAGGTGATGGATGAGAGAACCTCGAAAGAACTTCTGGTCGGCGCGCGTGACGAACTACTCACCGAAGCCCGAAAAAATCCGGATCAAGCGCTTGGACAAGCCCTCGCCCGCCTTACCGCCGACCTGCACGAAGACGCCTTCAGCGCCATTACCGCAGAACTGACGGCGGAACGCGGACGCTTACGACGCTTATTCGAGCGTTTCGGCGGACTCGATGGAACCGTCGCCATGCTGTGTCAGTGGCTTGAGGTTCCCGTCGGCGAAGACGAAGCCTCAGCCATAAAAAATTCCTGCGTCAACGACGCCTTCGATTACCCCGGTTTGCAAATGGCGACGCGAGTGTTGCTGGCCGGGTCAGAGGCCGACCAAGAACGCGGCTATGGAGTGCAAACGTGGCTGGAAGCGCCGCCGGAAATCCGCGCCGAACACTTTGAAGAGTATGCTCGATTATACCTCACCGAGAAAGGGTCGATTCGCAAAACTCTCCTAACCAAAAAACCAGCGACGCTTTATCCGGCGGCGTTGGAGTCGCTTCAGAAAGAAGGCGAACGCATCGTCGCGGCGCAAAAACGCCAAAAAGCCGCCGGAGTGGCGACATCAACCGAAGCGCTGCTCACATTCGCCGAAGCGCTGCTCACCCATTACGCTCGACTGAAAGAAGAGCGGGCGTTGCTGGATTACGACGATCTGGTTCTGGGCGCTCTGTCTCTGCTCACCGCCGGACAACGCGCCGCGTGGGTTCTGTTCAAGCTCGACGGCGGCCTGGATCACATCCTGATCGACGAGGCGCAGGACACAAATCCAGAACAGTGGCAAGTCGTCGCCTGTTTGGCCGAAGAATTCTTCGCCGGCCAAGGCGCGCGCGACGACGTGATCCGCACGATCTTTGCGGTCGGCGATGAGAAGCAATCGATTTTCAGCTTCCAGCGCGCCGATCCCAGTGAATTCGGTCGCCTACGCCGTTTGTTCGAACAAAGAGTCACGACCGCTGAACGCACTTGGCGTCAAGTGGCTTTGGATGTGTCGTTCCGATCGACTCCGGCGGTGCTGTCGATCGTCGATGCGATATTCTCCAATCCGGAGGCCCGCAACGGCCTCACCCTAGACCCTCAGACGCCCATCCGCCACCGCGCGTTTCGATCCGGCCAAGCCGGACACGTCGAAATCTGGCCGCCCGCCATCCCCGCCGAAACTGCCGAACTTGCTCCCTGGCAAGCGCCTATCGCCACAGAATCTTTAGATTCTCCCGCCACCCGCTTGGCTGTGCTGATCGCCGAAACCATTCGCGGTTGGATCGCCAATCAAGAGACCTTACCCTCACGCGGTCGCCCGATTCAGGCCGGAGACGTGTTGGTCCTGGTGCGTCGCCGCACGAATTTCGTCGCGGAACTGGTGCGCGCGCTCAAAGACCGCAATGTTCCGGTGGCGGGCGTCGATCGAATGATTCTCACACGCCAATTGGCGGTGATGGACCTCATGGCGCTGGCGGCGTTCTTACTTCTGCCCGACGACGATCTGACGCTCGCCACCGTGCTGAAAGGACCGCTGATCAAAATCACCGAGGAACAGCTCTTTTCTCTAGCCTATGGCCGCCGTCGCAGACTGTGGCCTGCGCTGCTGGAAAAAGCCAAAGAATCCCCAGGAATATTTCAACCTGCGGCGCAGTACTTGAGCGGTCTTTTGGCGCGCGCCGATTTCGTTGCGCCTTACGAGCTGTTTGCCGGAATCCTTGGATCATCCTGCCCCGCCGACCCGATCAGCGGAGAACGCGCAATCCTCGGCCGCTTAGGGCCCGACGCTCGCGACCCGATTGACGAGTTTTTGTCTGCATGCCTCTCTTTTGAAAACACTCACCCACCGGCGCTGCAAGGATTCCTCCACTGGATGGAGGCAGGAGAATCCGAGATCAAGCGTGAACTGGACCAAGGCGGCGGACAAGTCCGAGTGATGACCGTTCACGGCGCCAAAGGATTACAAGCCCCCATCGTCTTCATGCCCGACACTATGACGGCTCCTGTGCAATCTCCGCGCATACTGTGGCCCGACGAGCAGCGCCCCATCCCCCTATTCGCCGCGCGACGCACACAAGAAGAAAGCAAATGCATTGAAGCGCGCGGAGCGGCCAACCAAAGGCGCGATCAAGAATATCGCCGTCTTTTATATGTCGCTCTCACCCGCGCCGAAGATCGTCTCTATGTCTGCGGCTGGCAAGGTCAACGCACGCCCCCCGATCATTGTTGGCATCGTTTGGTCACCGCAGGGGCTCTTTCTTTGGCCAAAAGCGGCGATTCGCGAATATCGCCCCAAGCATTTGATTTCTCCGAGCGCGTTTCCGGAAGTTGGAGCGGCTCCGGGTGGGTGTTGTCTGATTCTCAGCAAGCGCCGCCGCGCGACGACTTCGCCGCCGCCTCCAAAATCGACTTCAAGAGTCCGCCTCCGCCGTGGTGGAGAACAGAGCCGCCTCCAGAACCCAACCCTCCGCGCCCATTGGTTCCCTCACGCCCCGACGATCCCGAACCGCCCGTGCGCTCTCCCGTCGGCGAAGATGATGGCTATTGCTATCGACGCGGCATCCTGATTCACCGCTTATTGCAGACTCTTCCCGACCTGATTCCGGAAGCTCGTGAAGCGGCGGCGCGGCGATGGTTGGCCAATCCAAGCCATAATTTATCTATCAGACAACAAGACGAAATGACCGCAGAAGTTCTTGCCGTCATTCATCATCCTGAATTTGCTCCACTGTTCGGATCGGGCAGCCAAGCCGAGGTTCCAATTGTCGGTCTGATCGGAGAAGGCTCGGGAACTCGGGCTTTATCGGGACAAATTGACCGTTTGCTTGTGTTGAAGAAAGAGGTCTGGATTATCGACTATAAGACTCAACGTCCAGCGCCGCTGACGCCGGAAGAAACTCCGACGGCGTATCGGCAACAGCTTGCCGCATATCGCGCCGCTTTACGCTTGATTTACCCGGACAAAGCCATTCGCTGTCTTTTGTTGTGGACCGACGCCCCACGCTTGATGGAAATCCCTTTTCTTTGACTCCCAATTTTTATTTATATTTGAAATCAAAGGTCATGTGTCAATCATTCAATTCACTGGTATAATAGAACCTTACTCAAACATATTTACATGTGTGAGGTTTCCATGTTGGGTTTAAAGTCGTTCGATCTTTTGCGCTCACAAGCCTTCATCGCCGGTCAATGGGTCAACGCCGATCTCGGCGGAATTATGCCGGTCGTCAATCCCGCCAATCGCCGACCTCTGGCCACCGTTCCCCTGATGGGCGCCGCCGAGACCCAACGCGCCATCGAAGCCGCAGCCAAAGCTTTTCCCGCATGGCGCGCTCTCGCCGCCAAAGAACGCGCTCGGATTCTGCGCCGTTGGCACGACTTGATAATCGAAAACCAAGAAGACCTCGCACGCCTCATCACCGCCGAGCAAGGAAAACCTCTGACGGAGGCGCGCGGCGAAGTCGCCTATGGCGCAGCTTTCATCGAATGGTTTGCCGAAGAAGGCAAGCGCACATATGGCGACGTCATCCCATGCCCTCTACCGAATCGTCGAATTTTAGCGCTCAAAGAACCAATCGGCGTCGCCGCAGCCATTACGCCCTGGAATTTCCCCATCGCCATGATCACACGCAAAGTGGGACCGGCTTTAGCGGCCGGATGCCCAATGATCGTCAAACCAGCGCCGGCAACGCCGCTGTCGGCTCTGGCTCTGGCGGTTCTGGCCGAACGCGCCGGGATTCCGGCGGGCGTTCTCTCGATCGTCACCGGCGACGCCAACGCAATCGGCGGCGAAATGACCCGCAATCCGTTGGTGCGCAAACTCTCATTCACCGGCTCGACGGCTGTCGGCAAGAAACTTTTAGCTGATTGCGCAAAAACCGTCAAAAAAGTATCGCTAGAGCTTGGCGGCAACGCGCCGTTTATTGTGTTCGATGACGCCGACATAGATGCAGCCGTAGCAGGAGCCATGGCCTCAAAATATCGCAACACCGGACAAACTTGCGTCTGCGCCAATCGCTTCTTAGTGCAAAACGAGGTTTACCAAGAATTTTCTGAAAAACTCACAAAAGCCGTCAACCAATTAAAAGTGGCCGACGGCTTTACTGAAGGCGCGACTCAAGGCCCATTGATCAATGATCGAGCGTTGGAGAAAGTCGAAGAGCATATCGCAGACGCTTTAAGCAAAGGCGCGCGCCTGATGACGGGAGGACGACGCCATGCTCTAGGCGGATGTTTCTATGAGCCAACTGTGCTAACCGATGTAACACCCAACATGCGAGTGGCGCGCGAAGAAACCTTCGGCCCCGTCGCGCCGCTGTTCCGATTTCATACCGAAAATGAAGCAATTCAACTGGCAAACGCCACGGAGTTCGGTTTGGCGGCCTATTTCTACAGCCGAGACGTCGGTCGAATTTGGCGAGTCTCTGAGGCCCTGGAATACGGCATTGTCGGCGTCAACGAGGGAATCATTTCAACAGAAGTAGCGCCATTTGGAGGTTTTAAAGAAAGCGGACTTGGTCGAGAAGGCTCACACTACGGCATCGACGAATACTTAGAGATAAAATACGTCTGCATGGGCGGCCTAAATTAAGCTCTTCTTAAGGTAGGCATTCCGAGAAAACATTCGCTTTCGGAACATACAACACCGACCCGCCGAACGAACGCTCGGGATTATAAGGGGGAGAGCGAAGAACTCCCCCTTATTCTCGAAGAATTATGGGCGGTATATCATAAATCAAACCACTGATGATGTGACGGACATCCAGCAAGGACTGAACCGAAAACGCACTAAAATCACTCTTCTCCAAAAGCCAAAAACCCACTCAGAAGCAAGCTACGAAAATTCAAGGATACGCCTGGATGCAGAGACAAATAAGAAAACTCTTTTAAATCTCCAGCACCCAGGAGAACCCCCACCAAACTATTCTTTTGCCTGTCGCAATCTCATATGACGACAAAAATTTCTAGACGCAATGCTTACTTCCACCCGGACTCACGCTCGCAAGCCGATCTTTCCGCTGTATGCGTTTTTTCCCATTCAGAAATCGACTTGGTCTCGTTGTTGTCCATCTTGTCGTTCATGCAAGCGCAATACTTGGCGACAACCATCGGAGACGCTTTTTCATCCGAATTATCTTTAACGCACTGCGCCACCCATTTCGCATCATCAGCGCCGGCGAAAGCAGGCTGAGCGGCCACGGCAACACCAACCAAGAATAAAGCGAATACGAACACTTTCAACAGGTTCTTCATCATTTCCTCCTACGTGAACGAGTTTCTCATAGAAACTCAAATAAAATCTTACTGCACGCAATATTCCGCTTGCAGTTCGACAAAATTAGCTCATTCCAGACCATACAACAAGCTTTCTCCATTCCCATCTTAAATTTTTCGACAAGAAGCCACCTGAATTCTCTCCGACCAAACAACAATCGCATCAATCGTTATACAAGGAGCCCATCCTGTATAATAAATAATATTTTGAATTGATTTTAGTTGCGGTAATAATTTTTTAATAAAATAATGCAACCTCTTCAAATAACACTCTAGAGATCGCAATTCTATTTTTGCATGAATATTAAGGAAATAAAACTCTTCCCCAAAACACATTTTAGAGCTTAACAAATCCGACCTTGGAATAACATAATACCAAAGGCCCTATGAAACTTTACATTGCGTTTGACCATAGGAAGCAATAGATGCGATGCGCCCGATCTGTGAGGAGAGAGCGTTCCATGCATTGCAGCAAGCTTCAACAATATCTTCGTAGGTATTATAAACGCGTCCAGCCAAGTAATTCTGTCTTATATATTGCCAAATGTTTTCTTGAGGATTTAATTCTGGGCTATACGGCGGAAGAATTAGAGTTGATATATTATCAGGAATATTTAAATCATGAGATGTGTGCCAACGCGCTCCGTCAATAATCACTATAGCGTGTGCATTGGCATCTACAGCTCGGCTAATTTCAATCAGGTGGAGATTCATAGCTTCAGTATTAACATATGGCATAACAAGAGAAACACTAATATCACGTGATGGGCAAATTGCACCGAAAATATAAGCGTTCAGATAACGATGGTCGCGACGCATTCTGGGGCGAGTTCCACGTTTAGCCCAAATCCGTGTTATAGTTCCTTTTTGACCGACGCGCGCTTCATCTTGAAACCATATCTCAATTGTTTTCGATTTAGCATGTTCAGGAATGGATTTACTTAATATACGAAAAAAAATTATCTTTAAATTCTTCCTGAGATTTTATATTTGTTTTGGGATGTATCGAGCGAACGGAAATATGTGAAAAACCAAGACGATGCAAAATCTTTCCGATGGTTCGTTCGTGATAACTTACTCCAAATTTCTCTTCAATTAGTCGTTTCAAATCGATTCGACGCCACCGAACCAAATTTCCTTCTTTGGGAGGACCGTTTAGAATAATATCTGAAAGTTCTTTTTCTTGCTCGACGGATAATTCTCGTTTTGGATGACCTTTTGGAATATCTCTTAAGCCATCAATTCCTTTGGCGTTGTAACGAATAATCCAATCACGGAGTGTTTGTCTGCTGACACCTACAGTTTTTGCTGCTGTTTGACGATCCATTCCGTCCAGAACATGAGCAATTCCCAACATTCTTATAGAGAGACTGCCATCCTTTTCTTCTCGGGCTTTCTTCTTTAGCACTGTTGAGGTTATATCGCGTCGAACGTTTATTCCGGCCATCTCTTTCTTCTCCTATGCTCCCATCCTTTATACCATATCTAGTACACTTTTGGAATCCATGAAGAGTCGCTTCAAAGGGCCTTTGGTATAACTTGAAACACATAAATGTTTCATGCTAAAAATACGCTCGGGAAATCGTTCTATGCCTCTCTTCAACGGCGACGATCAACTATTAGAACCCATTCGACAAAATAATGCGCTCCTATTCTAAAGGCGAAAGATCACCGTGCGCAGAGACATCCTTTTAATTCTTATCCTGGGAGTGATTGTCAGCGCTTGCTCACTCAACGGATCATATGGATTGCGCGTTTTAACCCTCGCTGGAGTATATGCCCTATCAACAATTGGATTTCATATCGTTTTCGGCCTCGCTGGAGCGCTGTCTCTAGCGCACGGAGCGTTTTTCGGCGTCGGCGCCTATACAACCGGAATACTATCAACTCGATACGGATTGCCCTTTGAGATCACATTCTTACTTTCGATGCTCATTCCGGCGCTTCTGGCGGTCGTCATCGCCGCGCCAACAGTTCGCTTAGAATCACATTACTTTTCTCTTGCAACTCTGGCGATTGCGCAAGCGCTTTTAATTGCGGCAGTTCATGGAGAAGAAATAACCGGCGGCGCAAATGGATTGGCGGGAATTCCGGGTTTGAATATATTCGGACGACACATCGAACGCGGATGGCCACACGTCACGTTGGTTTGGAGCCTGGTTGCTATCGGCGGCGCGATTGCTTGGAAAATAGGCGATAGCCTTTACGGATGCGGACAAAGAATTAGTCGAGACCACCCAATGGTTGCAAAAAGCCTGGGATTGAACCTTGGCCGAATGCGAATGGAAGCTCTGATTATTAGCGCCACATACGCCGGAGCCGCAGGAGCCTTAACAGCTCACCTCCATCGTGTGGTCTCGCCCGAAGTCCTAGAATTTCCGGTGATGGTCTCGGCGTTGACCATGACTGTAACGGGAGGACGCCAAAGAGTCCTTGGAGCCATAGCCGGGGCTTTGATCTTAGTGCCTTTACCCGAGGTCTTGCGCGATTTGGGGCGTGGGTATCTGATCGTTTACGGCGCAGCGCTATTGTTTTCTGTTTTACTGCTACCGAATGGATTGGCTGGACGCCGTCGTCCACCCCACCGAACACAGAAAGCATCCGCGTCTCCCCTTCCCTTTTTTCTCACGGGCGGAACTCTAACTTTAAGCCGTGTGGAAAAACGCTTCGGAGGCGTAATCGCTTTGGATGACGTCTCATGCATTTTTCCTCCAGGCGTCGTCACCGGCTTGATCGGCGCCAATGGTTCGGGAAAGACCACGCTGATTAACGTAATCACAGGCATGGAACGCCCGGACAGCGGCAATATTCGACTAGACAATCAAACGCTCTCCAGCTTACCGCCGGAGCAAATCGCACGCAGCGGGATTGCTCGCACATTTCAAACTGTTGCGATCTCAGCGGATGACACCGTATTAGAAGCTGTAATCGCTGCGCGCGCCGCCGGTCGAGATCGCTCTATGGCCCGCGCCCAAATCATCGCCCGTTCTTGCCTAGCGCTTCTGTACTTAGAAGGAGTTGCCGAGCAACGATGCGGCGATCTCTCGCCGGGAATCCTACGTCGAGTTGAAATTGCGCGCGCGCTTGCCTGCGAACCTCGCGTTTTGCTGCTCGATGAACCATCCGTTGGCTTGACCGACACTGAGCAAGAAGCCTTGGCGAATCGCTTGCGCGCTTTGGCTGCGACAGGATTAACGATTTTAGCGGTAGACCATTCAATGAGCTTTCTATGGAAAGCCGTTGATCGCATTGCCTGCATGGAAAATGGCCATATTATTGCGGAAGGCTCTCCAAACGAAATACAGTGCAATCCTCAAGTACGCGCCGCTTACCTCGGCAACAATTTTTCTTCGATATAAGATATAATAATCATACAGGTCCAAGAACTATGTTCCTGGACCTGTATGATTATTATTAGAAATCGACATTAATCTATCACGCGATCCACTGGATCATCTTCATGATTGGAAGGTTCAGCATGCAAGAGAATACGATCAATTTTTGGTATGTTTTCCCAAAGCAAAGCCTCCAGCCTCAAAGTCTGATCATGACAGTTTCGAATCGGCGTCTGCTCGTTAAAAATACAATGACAAGATAAATAAACGCCCCCAGCCTCACCACGAACCTTAATATTGTGAACCTCTATCGGAGACCTCAGTGATTGAGCAAGCTCGCGAATTTTTTTAATGATCTCCGCCGTCTGTTGAGCATCAATGGGATCTCCAGTCAGCACCCGCATACGACGCGGATCAATATGAGTGTCAACACTGACTTCGGCGCCAAGCTTTGCACGAATCGCCTTCTCCAAATTGGTGGCGACCTTGTGAGCCTCTCCAATCGTGCTGTCCTCGTCGACCTCCAAATCATAGCTAACCTGATAGCGATCCCCGAACTTCAAGACGCCGACATCGTGCAATGAAAGTGAATAGTTCCGCGCAATCACCTGAACGGTTTCCAATACAGATTCATTACATAATTGAATTGGCTCTGCGTAAACAGAAGGCTCCGCTTCAGGAATTTCCTCACGAATACGCCGAGAAATCGCTTCACAAATCTCCGTTCCCTGCTCCATCGCAAGCGTTCGGCTAATTCGCACACTCAAATCAATAAAAGTAAGACTCCCGGCGGGACGAATCCGCAATCGCTCCACACCGGCGACATCTTTATGCTCATAAACAATTTTTCGAACCAACTCGGCTTGCCCGACCGGCGCCGCATCGATCAACACATCGATGGTCCGTCGTCCCAAATCATACCCGGCGTGAAAAACGACGAGAGCCACCACTAAAGCAGCAATGGCGTCGGCTTGAGCAAATCCAGCCGCCACGCCACCCAATCCCACCAACACAGCCGCAGAACTGAGAATATCCGAACTGAAATGCAGCGCGTCAGCCTCTAAAGCCTGACTGCGCGTTTCTTTGGCAACCTTCATCAGCGCACGAGAGCGCGAAAAATCCACAATAATCGACATGGAAATGACGCCAACCGCGCTCCAAGTCACGTCGACAGGCGCTTCCGCAAAAAACAACCTCTTTATTGCTTCGTATATTATACCAAAACTCGTCAAGAACAAAAGGCCGGTTTCGATCAGCGCCGACACACTCTCAACCTTGCCGTGGCCATAGTGGTGTGTCTCATCCGCTGGTTTGTCGCTAACTCGCACAGCAAGCCACGTCAACGACGCAGCCAGCAAATCAAGCATCGAGTGAACCGCTTCAGAAAGAACGCCTAAGCTGCCCGTCAACAGGCCAACCACCAATTTAGCGACGCTCAGCAAAGCGCTTGCGTAAACCGAAGACAGCGCGACCGCTTGCTTCTTCTCCGTCGTCATGGCCTCACCTAAAAAAGATGTGGAAACCAGCAATGACGTGCTTTATAACTTGACGACGGCGACGCGATCAAGACACAATATTAGGAACTTCGAACCATCGCTCTGAAATCGAATCACACTGCGACGACGATGGAAGACAGTTCGTAAAGTAATTTTACGAGGTTTTCTGTCAAGAATTTGTTTTTTTCTTTTTTTCTCACACTCAAGAGTTTTACTTTTTTTACCGCGCGAGACCATTATACCATCATGACAACTATACCATCATGACAACCGCGCCCACACACGCATCCACAAACCTTGAAGACCTCCTCGCCCACGCGGCGGCGCTGCATCGCGCCGAGCACGGAGATGAGGCCGCCGCCATATACCACGACATATTGAGCCGCGATCCTTATCAGCCCGACGCCCTACATCTTTTGGGCGTTTTAGCGGCGCAACAAAAAGACTACCCCGCAGCCATTCGATGGATTAAACAGGCCATCGACAGCAATCCGAACATCCCCGACTTTCATCTTCATTTGGGCCGAGCTTGGCTAGCATGGGGGCACCCGGAGCCCGCCATCGGCGTCTATCGAGGAATGTTGCTGCGTTGGCCCGATCACGCCGAGGCTTTGGCGGATTTAGCGCAAGCCACCGTCGTCGCCGATCGTTTGGCAATGGAGTGCGTTACGCTCGGTTGCCGCTTGCTGGATCAGAAACACTACGACGCTGCCGAGTCGTTCCATCGTAAGGCGCAAAAACTACAACCGAACGATCCTAAAATTAATAATTACCTTGGCTTGACATTGCTCCAAATGAATCGCGTCGAAGAAGCCATAGAGCAGTTTCAACGAGCGACGACAATTGATCCGGCGTTTTCATTCGCTTACAATAATCTCGGCTCTGCATTACAGAGACTGAACCGCCTACCCGAAGCCGAACAGAGTTTTCGTTTGGCCATCGCCTACACTCCGCATTTCGCCGAAGCCTTAGCCAACCTTGGCTCTGTGTTGCGCCAACAAAACCGCTTAAATGAATCCATCGCTTTGTATCGACAAGCGGTGATGGAATCGCCTAAAAATCCGGATATTCTATATAACCTCGGCAATGCCTTGGCGACTGCGGAAGATTACGTCTCGGCCATTAACGTCTATCGCCAAGCCGCAGAATTACGCCCGAATCATTTCGAAACGCATTTTAATCTTGCCTTAACGGAACAGAGCGGAGGCCTTTTTCGCGCCGCCGCCGACAGTTATCGGATCGCGTTGTCTTTACGACCAAACGATCCCATCGTTCACCATAACATGGGTGTAACACTACAAGGTCTCGGCAATGACGCCGGAGCGTTTCTCCATCTAATGCGTCATCGAGAACTCGTTATGAAAGACGCTTTGACTCAACGCGCTGAAACGATCCTTCAAGCACTGACGAAATCCTCCCCCTCGCCGACGACCGGTCGCCGCAATCTGATTTTAACTTTAGCTGTTCACTATCACAGCTCTCATCTCCGCCCTTTCGTGGAATCACTGCGCGCCGTTGGTTATCAAGGCGAGATCGTCATGTTCATCGGCGACACCGACGCCGAGACTCTACACTACCTACGCAGCCGCAATGTTGAACTCGCATCGGTCGATAGTTTTGACTGGATGGGCGCGCATATGTCTTTGGCGCGCTACGCCTGCTACGCCGATTATTTGGAATCTCGCTTCTACGGCCCCGAATCGCTGCGTCCGGCCCGTGTTTTGCTGGCAGACAGTCGCGATGTGGTGTTCCAAGCCGATCCATTCAGCCAAGAAGACGCTTCTCCTTTGACCTTCGCGTTGGAGCATCCGGTCAGTGTGTTTCGCGCCGCCGGAACCAACGAAAATTGGATCGAGGCCGGATTCGGTTCCGAGCGTTTAATGAAGTTGCATGGACGTCGCGTTGTGTGCTCTGGAACCACATTCGGCTCTTTCGATGGGATAAGATATTATCTAGCGCGTTTGCTGGCGGCGGCTCTCGACATGCGCCGCGATGCGCGTTTTGTGCCCGGCATTGATCAGGGGCTTCACAATCATCTGATTTATGCCGAATCACCGATATTGGACGCTTCGACCTCTAGTGTATGTGAAGAAACGAAAATCTCCGGCCCCTTTTCTCTGGGACGTTTGGCGAAGAACGGAGATGGTGTTGCGACCTTGGCTTTTGGGGTTCCGGATGGGATTTGGATCGATGAGCATAATTGTGTTCGCACAATGTCGGGCTCACCCGCTCCGGTCGTTCATCAGTATGACCGTATTGAACGCTTAGCCCGCGCAGTCAACGCCGCTTACAACGTCAAAAGCGTGGAATAAAAGGATCCTGGAACGTTCCTTACACGCAAAATAGACAAACAATTCTAGAAGATGATCGCTTCGCGAATAAGGGGGGCTTTCGCTCCCCCCTTATGATCCCCAGCGACCAGGAACACAGTCCCTGGACCCATTTTAATTCTTACTTCAGTTTGTAGCAGAAACTGCATCGCGACGCGTGTTTCCTTTATAGCTCTTTAAGAAATTCTGAAAAGCGTCCACTTCAGCAACGCGCGATTTAATCGAAGCTAAATCCGCGCTCCCTCCTCCCACCTGCTCTGGGCTCGTCAGCACACGGAACGCCGGCCCATACGCAGTCTCAGCCATCGCCACAGCAAACTCAGAACGAATCTGCTCAACCCCCGTCACATCACCCGCCAAAGCCATCGCCACAGCGCGATTCAACACCAACTGCGCAGTCTCCGCACTCAGCTTAACTCCCTTGGAGGGAGGCGGACCAATCACCTTCGCCAAAGCCCCCGCCGCATCGAACCACCGCTGACTCCGCCACGCGATCTCCACCCGCAATAAATTAGCCTTCTGCGTGTCATCTTTAGACAAAACCCGCAGAGCCTCCTCATTACGCTGAAGGTCAGCCAACGCGCGCGCCTGGAATAAACGACGATTTTCAATCAGTTCCTGAGGCAAACCAGGAATTTCCGTCATATCCAACGCCTCAAGCGCCAAATCAGGCTTGCCATCCAACAACCGGATCGAAGCCAAACGCGCCCCAACCTCCGCCTTCGATAAACCGCTCAGGCGATGCCGCACTTGATGCGCCAACAAATCCGCAGCGTTGGGCAAAAGGTCAATTTCAACCAAACGCTCAGCCAATTGTCGAACCACCTCGTCACCGGCCTCTCCAGGAGGCGTCAATTCACGAAATTGATCGAACAGCGCCAACGCCCTAACCGCCGGAAGCTTGGACGCGCCATCTCGATAAAGCTCTCCGAATTGTTTCAACATCTTCTGTGCAATCGCCACGGCTCGCGGCCCCTCTGGAAAGAACGCAGCCGCTTCTTTTAATGTGTTCAATCCTTCGACATACTCTCCGGCCAACCACTGAACCTCGCCATGGCGCTCTATGATGTCCATCTCCAGCTCGTCGCCACGCCAAGCGAAACGTAATTGCCCCAAACGGTCGGCGGCCGTGGCCGGCGCGGTTTTTTTAGCCTCCAGCTCCAAATTCACCAACGCCAATCCAGCTTGAGCGTGATAGAGACGATCATTGCTTTCGTAAGCGCGCCGCAGCGACTCAATAGCCTCATCCGTTTCGCCCTTGCTACGCAAAACAAGGCCCTTGAAATACTGAACGGAAGGCAAATCAACCGCATTGCCGCCCGGTCGATCCACCAAACGATCGATCACCTTTCCCGCCCGCGCAATATCATTCATGCGCAAAAAAGCCTCCGCCGCAAGCAGAGACAACCGGCGAAAGTGAGGATCCGGGTATTGCGCCATAATTGAATCGCCGTTTTTAAAGTCACGCACAGCGGCGTGCCAATCGTGACGACCAACCTCGGCGGCGGCGCGCCACAGACTCGCTTCGCGCAAGTCGTCAAGATTGGGCCCAACCAGATCCGCCATGGCGGCGTCGGGGTCTCCGGCCAGAACCATAGCGGCTCCCCGCATGGCGCGGAACTCGGGCCATCCGTTGAAGTCGGGTTGCTCAGCCGCCAGCATGCCCAACAATCCCAAAGTTTCTTGCGCGTAACCATGAGCAAAATAAAAACGAACCAAGTTCAAACGCGCGCGCGTTCTTTCCTCGGGCAAAGCGTCAACGATTGCTTGCTGAAGGTATTGACGTTCGACAGTAAACTTTTCACGTCCACCGCGCTGCCATCCGTTAAGATCGAACAAAGGACGCCCACCAGCCGTATCGGCCATAATTCCGGAAGAGGGACGCTTAGCCGAATCTCCGGGCGCGTTTCCCGAAGACGAGGAAGAAGAACCCGGCGTGGCCGCAGAGGATCGGCTTAAAGGGTGTAACTCGACAGGACGCGGCGCGGCGCGCAAATCATCAACGGAGGAGAGCATCATGCCGCCTCCTCCGGCGGAGGTGATCTCAACGCCTTCACGCACCGGACGCACGGTCACGCCATCGGCCAACGGTCGAACGACCAATCCCTGAAAAGTTTCAATCAGCTCAGCCTGAGCAAAAGAAAGCGTTTCAGGAACGTATCGACCAACGGCGGCCATAGGCGCAACATAAAGAGCATCGCCAATATCAAGATCGTTGACTGTAATCACCGAAACAGGACCTGGCGCACTGATTAACAACCGCGCGCCCAGTGCGAACTCCGGCTGCGATTCAACACGCAACGGCGAACGAGCTTGATCAGCGGTGGGAACAAATTGAACGCGCCACTGATTCCCGACCCGATCGATCGAAGGCCGCAACCACGGCTTCATCCTCAAACGAAACGCGCCGCCGCCCGTCGCAGGCACAGCTTCGACGTCTCCGACGATTCTAGCGCGATTATTGGCCAAGACTCCCGCCGCCACGGGCATCGGTCGATCAAAAACAGCGTAGAATTGATCGCTGCGCGCGAAAAAAGCGGCTCCGGCCGGGCCTCCAGGATCAAAAGTCAAAACCGGAGCGCTATCGGCCGTCGGAACGACAACAGGCGCAGCAGCCACAGGCGTCGGAACATCGGGTAATGGGCTCTGAACCGTAGACGCCAAAGGCGACGCCACAACGCCAGGCGGCAACAAAGGAGCTGTCGGCAACGCCGAGACCGCAGGAACGGAAAGAACGCCTGGAGACGCCGAAATAACGGAAGTCGCCGCAGTAGGCGTAGAAGTCGAAACCAACGTGGAAGCGGCCTGCGCCGGCGCTTCGGTAACGGTTAAAGAAGGCGGCGACTGTGCGTCGATGGCTATCGGCTTGTGAACGAGATCAGGTTTCGCCGCGCCGCTTACAGACAAAGGACGAGGAGACGGCATCGGCGGCGGCGCAGGAGAAGTCTGTGTTGTAATAGGAGCGTCAACAGAAGGCTTGCGCGTGCCTGGATTAAAAACGTCCAACACAATCTTCTGTTCACTGCGGAAATCATGAACGGCGGAAGTTGCCGGAACGGTGACGGTCACCGCCAAACGCCCATTGCTCGAAACTTCGACTCCGGCAATGTTATTAAGCTTTCCGCGCTGTATCGCAGACACATCGATTTGCCCCGGCTGATCGAATTGCAGCCGGACAGAGGCGCCCGACACAGTGATGGTGTAATTAATCGGTCGGCCCCATTCAAAAACCAATCGCGTGTGATCGGGATGGTTGGCGCCGCGCGCCTTCACGACGGCGTCGGAAGCAGCTCTTCCTGAGACCGAAGAAAAAAGAACGGCGAAAACCAGAGTTGCCGCGATGACCCAACCGTTCGACGACGGCCGCCGAAGACGCGTCATGTCACTCTCCCTCCTGTTCGCGGACAACAATATCGATATGTCGTTGTTCAATTACGCCCTGGCTAAGCCTCGTCCCGCCAGGAACGGCATCGATGGGCGACGGAACATTCAAAGCTCCGGAAACACCGCCCCCCTTAGGAGGAGAACGAGACGATGAGGCCGAAGATCGACCTAACATTGCTGAAGATGGAGCGGCGGTCGCCGCGATTGCGCGCACAGCCAAAGTCCGACGATAGCCGTTTTCCCGCATCTCTCCCGCCGTGGCGGCGGCGCGGCCCAGAGCCAACGCCCAACGATCGGCGGCCCAAGGGTCGTTGCCCGGAAACACCTCGGCATGGCCGATCACTTCAATTCGATTATTGATGCGCCCCAATACGCCACCCAACACGAACAATATTCGATCGCCTTGAACGCTGAGATCACTGCAGCCGGGCGTAAAAATTTGATCGCCAGGCAAACGAATCACCACGCGATCGCCTTGATATTCGGCGACGATGCGAGAAAATCCCTGCAAACCGGCAAATTGATTATTCAAAACCGCCGTCAGATAACCCAAGGGAATAGGCGATTCAGGGGACGACGCCGCATAAGGTATCACATTAACTGGAGAAACACGCCCGGTCAAAGCACCCGCCATGTCGCGCAAACGCTGCCGATCCGGCTCGGTCATGGAGAACTTCAGCACGAAAAAGGCCAACATCAAGCAAACCAAATCCGTGAAGCTGATCAACCATACCCCCGACCTCCGCGACGCGCGCGCGCGCGCCATAGCAGCAACTCCACCAGACGGCGCCGGAAAAGGGCGAGGCGCGCGCGACCGATCGAACGATCTGCTTTGAGACAAACCGGCGCGAGAATATCGAAGTCGCTCCTGTGCCGACATAGCTCGCTCCCTCATCAATCCTTCCCTCCACGGACGGAGGAACCGAACGAAGCGCCGCCCTGATGCACAGTAAATACAAAACGCGCAAGTCCAGGGGTTCCAGCCTCCAAACCAATCGAAAACGCCCCGGACGGCGCCTGAGCTTCGATCAAGGCTTGCGCCAAACGTCCTGCGCGCAAAACCGAATTCGGCTCGACTTCTTCCGTTACGCGAGTCGCTTGAGATTGGGGCGCTTTAGGTTGAGAAGACGGCGTTGCGACACGCGGCGCCTCTTGCATGGGAAACGAGGCGATCGGAGCAGAAAAACCAGGCGGCGGCAAAAACTCCGACAACGCCGGAGCCCGTCCGGGACGCGGCAAACGAGCGCCGCGCAACGGCAAAAATATCTCTAAATCCACACGAAATCCTGAAGACGCGCTCAAAGCGTTCTTACGCAAAACATCCGCTAAATCGAAGAACAAACGCTCGCGTCCCTTCAGCAAAGCGACGCCATCCGGCTCAAAAAGGCTGTTTAGAGGCAAAACCGCCGCCATTTGCCTTCCCGCGACCGGCGTATCGATGCGAGCAAACGGCAACTGCGCCGCGAGCGCGTCGCCGATCGCCTTCAGAGTTGCCCCAGCAGTCGCCAGCAAAGCGGCGTCGCGCCGACTCTCACCACCGGCGATAACGACGTGCGGCGCGGCAAACCGACGCTCAACGCTTCCCAACGCCGCTTTTACACGATCGCCGCGCAAAGCCGAATGAGTGTTCAAGACAATGAAGAAAACCAGCAACAACAAAAACAACGACAGAAACAGCAGAATCGCCCCCCCGGCGGAGGACGCCGTTGTCTTGGCGCTTTCGAATGTTTTGGCAATTCCGACCATAACCGGCGCAACCTAATCAAAACTAGCCAAAAGACGATCGATCTCTCTTTGATCAATCGCAGCTCCCGGTCTCTGCGGGCCATGAAGCAAGCGATTTTCTTCCCCAGAGTCTCCTTCATAGCAAATAGCGCCGCCAGCTTGAGAAAAAGCCTCGGCTTTTTTAGCGACGAAATCGGCTTGTTCACCGAACGCCGACACCAAATCCTCCACCCTCTTCTCAACCGAATGCAGCGTCCGCACTACTTTTTGAATGCGCTGGCCCGTTAAATCCTGAAAATTGCAGGCTTCAAAAATGCGTGTGGCTTGAACAATCAAGCTTTTGGCGACGTCATCGCCAACAACATCGCTGATTTTTTCCGCTAGTTTTTGAATCTCTTCTCCGGCGTCCATAATCAGATTGGTGGCGACTTCCGTGGCATGCACCACGGCATCCAACTCGTCCGTCGCCACCGGCAGTTGGCTGTCGCGAATCTCTTGCGGCCGCAACGCGGCGATTTCCTCACGCGCCGTCTGGATGTAGCGCATGAGCCCTTCGAGTTCGCCATACAAATAGAGGTCCGTGGCCGAAAGGTCGCCGGAGAGACTGCCGACGATCTGCCGAATCACCTCAGAAACCTCCTCACGCGACAAAGGGCGGGACGCTTCCACACGCGCCACCTCCAGACTATGCCGGAACGGTCGATCGCCATAAAAAGGACTGGGAACACGGGACATCGTCGTCACCACACCGCAATACGTTGTTACATCGGTTCAGAGATTCAAGAGAAACTGCAAAGACTGAACGCCTTCCCATTAGCATACATTCGACAACCTCTTCAATTTATATCAATTTACAATCTATCGCGACACACCAGGATCGACTCGATGCAACAAACAATACCTGCTTTCTTAATTTCCTTTATTTTTCCTAAAAAATTATACAAACAATTGAAACTTGTCCACACCTCTACGCTACAACCTGTATTTAATCTCATTTTTTTCTAAAGTGTTTCTATTTCAAACATTCATAACTAAATTTACAACCAAGCATGTTTTGGATTCTCGGCACGAATATCTCTAAAAAAAAAAGCGCATACACCCCGCGCCCAAAGATTGTCATAGCTTCAATTCCGTTCCATTGGAATTTCACTTCAAAACTCCCCTAAAACTTGACCCACCCCATTATCTTGTGTTCAAGAATGACGCGCAACAGTTAATCGAAGCTCTTGCCGCCACCTCACAACAACCCATCGCCCCCTGTGATGCAAAAACCGCACATGCTCCCCTCACAAATTCCACACAAGCCCTTCCTTCAAAGCCTGTTTATAAAAAAGACCCGTAATTTCAATAAATTAGGAGAATGACTCACTTACCCTCCTCCAAAAACCAAAAGAGTTCAGCAGGAATCGCAAATTATTGCGAATAATTTTTTTGAACATGCAACTTCATACAACCCTGCCTTCGCACAATCCTCCCATTGAAACAATTCCGCAAAACAGATACAATCTCTGCAACATATCGTAACCTACAACGATAATAAATTTCGTCTGCGACTTTATATTTTTACTACCAATAATAAAGAGGATTTATATTATAATTATCGTAATTTTTCATATCATAAAACAACACTTGCTCTACCTAACGGTAAATTATAAAAAGATAACACCTCCATATACGTTTTCATAAAAATGGAATTTGTTGCGCGCACAACTTGCGCATGGGTTACGTTTTGAGATCGTCATACGTCAAACATACCTTCAATCACTCACTCTGCCTAATGACTCACTCTACCTAATCACTCACCAACTGCTAAAACTGCCAATCCGTCCTCCGCACAATAATTTTGCACAACGCACATAACTTACCGGAACGCCTCCTTGACGAAGACCGCCTCCTTCCGAACTCTTTTTTCCCTCGCGTTGGCTGCCCCAATTGCTCTCACCGCACTTTGGACGCCCGTTTTTGCGACCGAAAAGCCGTCAATGGACTCCAACAGCGAAACTCCGTCCATTGCCGTCGCCAAGGGAAACCAACCGCTTACAATCACTCGCGTCAGCCAACAGATTCAAGACGCCTCTTTCAACGAAATATACGCGCAATGCGTCTTGATTGAACAAGAAACCAACCTGTTTTTGCGTCACTTCGGTGAAACGACCGCCCCTTTAATCACCCCAATCAACACCGATCTTCATCTACGTCATTTATGGTATAAGTTTGACGCTATTTTTGAACGCATGAACGCGCTCCGACGCATCCATAGAATCCCCGCCGTTTCCGCCGTCGGCCTTTATCCCACCACCCGCATCGAAGTCATCTATGTCTGGGCGCAAACTCAAAGAATGCTGACGGAAATGCAGATATTGAGGCGTTTTTTAGGAATTCGCGCAGATATCTCTCCTCCTCTCCTCAATTCCCCCAATCACGCCGATGCTCCGAAACAATTAATAGACGTTTTTAATAAGCTCCATCAAATCCAAAACGCATGGGATATTATGCTGAGCGGCGTTTTAGGATTTTCCGTCATTTTCGCCGAAACAATGCGACTGAACGACGACATCGACGCCATTATCAATCACTTGGCGATCATCGATCGCACCGCGCCGCCGCCCACGCCTCTTTCTGCGCCAACCTACAACGACATCATCGACGCCGCATTCCTGATGATGACCGAAGTTGAACACATTCAGCTGAAACTCGGCATCGATTCTCCCGACATAGCCCCTTTCCATCCCATAACTTCCGCCACAGTCGGAGACATTCTCTCCGTTCTCAACCTTGCTCTGGCTGAAATGCAACCTATTAAAGCGAAAGTCGGCCTACGCCGCACCATTACTCCACCCGCAGAATTCTATGATCACAAAAAATCCATCGAGACATTGCGATTGATTGGTTATCTTACCGCAAAACTTCGCCAAATCCGCATTACCCTCAGAGAAATGGCGCAGCCATGAACGAGAACGAACGCTTTCTCCCATCTCCGTCGTTTTTGTCCGCCTCGCCGCCGAGAGAATTGACGTTTTCTTCCAACTCCGATTCCTCCAACTCCGACGCCCCCCCTTCTCGTTCCGACGTCGGCGACGTGTCCTCACGCACGCAAAGCCGTTTTCGTGTTCCGAAATTCAACCAACTCAATCTTTATACAAAGTTTGCGCTTCTGTTTTATGGCGTGGCGTTCGGCGTCATGGCCGTCGTGGGATATTACGGCTACAAAAGCACAGATCACGTCTATCGCACCAAAGCCGAAGAACTACAAATCCAAGAAACCGCAAAAATTACCCGCAGCATCGAAGAATTCTTGGAATTAGCGCGCGAAGACGCTCAATATCACACTTTCAACCATGATGTCCTTAGATACGCCTATTGGAACGATTTCGACAGCCCAGAGAAAGCCGCCACTTGGCGTAACGACGTCATCGCAACATTGCGCAACTTCAGCGACGCCTACCCGTATGTTTATAAGAACCGTTTGATTAATCTCAAAGGCATGGAAGCCATCAGCGTTCGTCGCCCTCGTCACGCTGGAGAGACTGAGATCATTCCGGATGAGAGAATGAACGATCAAAGTCAAGCGGACTTCTTTTTGAAAGCAAAAAATCTCCAACGCGGAGAAGTTTATATATCAGATGTTGTATTCAGTGAAAATAACGGTCGAATTGAAACGCCATTTATTCCTGTTATTCATTTCTCTACGCCCTTGATAGGAAATAATAACGCCACTCTTGGAGTATTGACCGCAACAGTGTTTGCGGATCGCCTGTTCAACTACATCACCGCCGCCAATCGACATGCAGAATCCCGACGCTATTTCCTAATTGACTCCTCTGGGAACTACCTCGTTCATCCGAATTCCGAAAAGACATTTGGTCATTTGCTGAACCACACCGCCAATTTCCGCATTGATTTTCCCGCCACCGCCAATCAAATCGACAAAGAAAATGAAGGCTTGATGTGGATTCAAGGAAAAATCATCAATTTTAAGAAAATCTATCCCTCCATTAAAGACCCGTCACGACATTGGGTTTTGATCGGCGTCGCCGATGAAAATGAAGTGTTGGCCGAAGTTGACGAATTCACATGGATGTTTCGAGCCCTCTCTGGCTTGGTTGGCGTTCTGATCATTATCATCACACAACTTTTCTTACGTAAAACCATTCAACCCTTGAGTTTCGTCACCAAACAGCTTCGCCGTCTCAGTCTCGGCGAGGTTGGAGTCACCATTTACCATTACAAGGGCAATGATGAAATCCGTCAAATGCTTGACTCCACCGAGCATTTATTGATTAACATCGAACGAATCGCCACCTACGCCGACCAAATATCCAACGGAGATTTATCCCGCCGCGTCCCTCTGCTTTCGCCTCAAGATCGCCTCGGGAAAGCGCTCAACAATATGGTCGACATGCTGCGCGCCTCCAAACAAAAGGATATTTGCGATAATTGGGTGAAAGACAGCGTCAACCAGCTCAACTACACGCTTTCCAGCGAATTCTCATTGCGTCGCTTAGCCGATGCGGCCATCGGCATAACTGGGCGCACACTCTCTGCCGGACGCGGCGTCTTTTACGTCCTCGACGCTGAACAACAACGTCTAGAACTCATCGGCAGCTATATGCATAATGAACGAGACACCCTTGGCGCCACCGTGCAATTCGGAGAAGGCGCCATAGGTCAAGTCGCTCACGAAATGAAGCCGATCATCCTACGCTTACGCTCGGAAAACACTTACGCCAACTCCGCCGTTGAAACCGGAACCTCAAGAACAATCCCGAACTTCATCTACGCCTATCCCTTGTTGCGCGAAAACGAATTGTTGGGCGTGATTGAACTGGACACTTTTGAGAAACTGCAACAGCACGAATTAGACTATTTAACCCGCGCCACTGAAGTCGTCTCCTCGTTTCTCTATTCGGTCAAACAACGCGATCGCATCCAGAAACTTCTGAACGCCGCAAAAGCTGAAGCACGCCGCGCCAATGAAGCCAACGCCATGATGGAGACGCAACAGCAACACCTCCAACGGCAAACAGAAGAATTGCTTCACGCCAACGCCCTGATGGAAGAACAGCAACAACAACTACACCAACAAGCCGAAGAACTACAAATGGCCAACGCTCAGATGGAAGAGCAACAACGCCAATTGGAAATACAAAAGCAAGAATTGGAATATAGAAATACGCAATTGATCTCTTCTCACGAAGAAATAATTCATAAGGCTGAACAGCTTGAAGCAGCGAGCCGCTACAAATCCGAGTTCTTGGCCAATATGTCGCACGAACTACGCACTCCGCTAAACTCAATTATCCTGCTTTCCAAAATGCTGGCGGTAAACGACGATCGGCGGCTAAATGAAGAAGACACAAAGCGCGCCTCCATCATTCTTCAGGCCGGCGAGGAGTTGCTGCGCTTAATTAACGACATCCTCGATTTGTCAAAGATCGAAGCCGGACGAATGGAGATCGTCACCCAAGAGCTTGAAATAGAAGTCCTGATCCACGAAATCCGCTACATGTTCGAACCCATGGCCCAAGAAAAAAACCTGGAGTTCAGAATTGAAATCATGTGGCAAGGACAGTTTCTAACCGATCACGATAAACTCTCACAAATCCTACGCAATCTTTTGTCCAACGCCGTCAAATTCACCCGCGAAGGCTGCGTTTCTGTCCATGTCGAGCGCGTTGAAGGCGAACCACGCCCAATCCGCATCTCTGTGCGCGACACCGGCATCGGCATTCCGCCCAACAAACAAGAATTGATTTTCCAAGCCTTCCAACAAGTGGACGGTTCGGTTTCCCGCGAGTTCGGCGGCACCGGCTTGGGACTAACCATTAGCCAGAAATTTGCCGAACTGTTAGGCGGACGCATCATGGTTGAAAGCCAAGAGGGCGTCGGCAGCAATTTCATTCTCCACTTGCCAGACCAACCGCCTATCGCCATCCATCAGCCTGAAACAACCTCCAACCATCTCGAAACCGCGCCTCCTCCACCGCCTACACTTTCCGGCTACCTCCCCCAAGGACCAAAGCCCGCTCCTTTTTTTACTCCCCATCCCGAGGATGATCGAAACACACTGCATCCGAGCGACATCATCATTCTGATCATCGAGGACGATCCCATCTTCAGCAGCATCGTCACAGAAATGAACCACGCGCTCGGCCATAAATCCATAATTGCCACCAACGGACGAGAAGGCGTCCACCTCGCCCGCACCTACCGCCCCAAAGGAATCCTTCTCGATCTCGGCCTGCCCGACATGGACGGAATCGAGGTTCTCCACGAGTTGAAAACCGCGTTCGACCTACGAAACATTCCTGTGTACATTATTTCTGGGCGCGTCAGAGATCAATCACTTAACTCGAAGGACATTCTTGGGTATCTCCATAAACCGATCGATCAAGAACAGCTTTCCACGGCAATTGAAAACATCATCACTCAAGTCGAAGCGACAAATCACGTCATTTTGGTTCTAAGCGGCGAAGCCTTGAAAGCCTCCGATATCGACGAGTTGCTGAAAAATCGAGCCGCCTTACTGAAAAACACATCCAGAACGCTAAACATTCCCGCTTCTTTGAAAGTCATCGAGGTTTCTTCTGTCGATGAAGCGCTGTCTCACCTCCAATCCGGCGCGACAACGCTGATCACCATTGATTTTCAACGCAATGAGAACATTGTTGAAACGTGCCGACGCCTTCACCATGTCGCTCCGAATGTTCCTCTCATTCTATTCGGCGTCAAACCGTTAACCGAAGAAGAAACCTTATCTCTGACGCCGTACACCAGCAGCATCATCACTCGCGCGCCGCGCGCTGAACTCCGAATGCTGGAGAACATTGAACATTTTTTAGAAAACGCAGCGCGTCCCCCAGAACGCCATCACACTCCGCGCCTCCCCCCTTTCGACAAATTCCGCCCCTTGATATTATCTGGTCGGAATATTCTTGTGGTGGATGACGATCCACGCAATCTGTTCGTCATCACCTCGGCGCTGGAGCAGGCCGGAGCAAAAGTCTATAATGCTCTGAGCGGGACTAAAGCTCTAAACTATCTGAACGACAACAGCCCGGACCTCATCTTTATGGATCTGATGATGCCCGATCTCAACGGTTTCGAAACCATTCGGCGAATTCGCAACACGCCCACGAAAGCGGGAACCCCTATCGTCGTTCTGTCCGCCAAAGCAATGCGCGCCGACCGTGAAGAAGCCATGATTTCCGGCGCCGACGACTTTCTGGCCAAACCCATTGACTACGAACTTCTAGTCTCCACCGCAGCCACTTGGTGCGAAGGACGCAGACGGTGAACGTCACCATTGATGACCGAGGAGCCTTGCGTCGAATTGCGATCATCGGGAAGCTGGAAACCCGAACAAGTTGTGAATCGCTGATTATCGCCCTACGACATTCGCCCCAACACATTCGACGCATCGAGGTCTCTTTCTTCGACGCCATGAGTCTTCCCTGCGCCGTGGTTGAGGCGCTGGCGTCAAAATTACTTGGCGACTCATCGAAACTTTCAGTTCAAACTTACCACCCCTATCTGGCGCATTATTTGGTGCGAATGGGCATTCCGGTCTCAATGATTGCGTCTCGCCCCATCGCCAATCGCTCCCCCCAAACACACATCGCCTTGATCGGCGCAACAGCCGAGGCCATAGAGAAAACCGCCGCGCTCATTGAAGCCCTGCCTCCTTCGAACGCCACCCTTTTCATCATTCAACAACCTCCGACGGCTCGACACTCAAACAACGCCGCTCAAACAACGCCGGAGTTTCGCCTCGATTCGCTTCTAAAAACCCACAACGACCACTACCAAATCCTGATTCCATCGCAGCTTTCGCAGATTCAGCCGCAAACGATCTACATCGCTCCGAGCAACTACCACATAAAAATAGCCAATGGCCTCCTCTACCTCACCCGCGATCGTAAAATCGCCGACGCCCGCCCCTCCATAGACGCCCTATTCAAATCGGCGGCTCTGGAATTCGGAGCGCACCTTATAGGAATCATCCTGGGCGCCCACGCCAAAACAGACGGCTCAGAGGGTGTTCGCGCACTGCTGCGCCACGGAGGAATCGCTCTCATCGACGCCGACGCAGGTCTTCCCTTCGAGACCGAAAACACTCATCCTCCTCACGCCGACGCTCTTTTTTTCAATGGGCTTTCCTTACCGGAAATTTCCAGCTTCCTCGGCAGCGCCCTAAGCTGCGGCTCTCCCAAACCTCAAGCCACACTTCCAACCATATCGATTCCGGCCACGCCAACAGAAACCACAAACAATCATGACAATACGCTTTCTCCAATACTGATCCGCAATTTCCTGACGGCGCTCTACGCCCGCTACGGGTACGACTTTCTCGGCTACCAAGAAAAAACCTTGGCTCGTCGCATTCAGCATGTGATGAACGCGCTCTCAATCCCTGATTTTTTTGAATTCCAACGCCGCGCTCTCACCAACCCCGACGTTTTCCAGCGTTTCTTTCTAGAAATGTCGATCGATGTCACACGATTTTTCCGCCACCCGCAACAACTGCGTCTATTACGCGAAGAAATCCTTCCTTACCTCGACAGTTTTCCACATCCTCGCATTTGGTCGGCGGGATGCGCCACCGGCGAAGAAGTTTTTTCGTTGGCGATCATCTTGGAAGAACTCGGAATGCTCGACAAAATCCGCATCTTCGCCACCGACATCAGCCCTCACGCTCTGGATCAAGCCTACGCCGGATTGTTTCCGACAGCGAATTTAGAGCAAGATCGAACGCATTACCTGGAAAGCGGCGGCAAACGCATCTTTGATCATTATGTCGCGAACAACAACTTCTTCCTAAAAATTTCGGAACGCCTTCGCGAACGAGTCTTGTTTCACCAGCATTCATTGGTTCAAGATGGAGTCTTCAATCAGTTTGAATTCATCATCTGTCGAAATGTTCTGATCTATTTTCATACGGAACAACAAGATAAAATCATGCGACACTTTGCCAACGCGCTCCACCCGGAAGGCTTCTTGGTTCTCGGCCCTCAAGAACGACTAATCTCCAACGTCGGCAAAAGCTTGTTCCGTGAGTACTTGCCTTCCAGTCGCGTTTACCGTCGAAAATCATGAGGATGCGATGCCCCGCTCGACGCAACCATTCACTATCTTGATTGTCGACGACAACCAGAATAATCTTTTCAGCTTACACGCCCTCCTAGAAGAAACCGGAGAATATACGGTCATCGTCGCTAATTCCGGAGAAAAAGCTCTTGAAATCACCATCGAAAATTCGGTGGACTTGATCTTGCTCGACGTTCAAATGCCTGGAATGGACGGGTTTGAAACCGCCCGTTTATTACAAATGACCGAGCGGACTCGACAAATTCCTATCGTATTCGTCACAGCTTTCTTTAAAACCGAAAACTTCGCTCAACACGGGTTCACCATTGGCGCCGTGGACTACATTACCAAGCCGATCGACGACAACCAACTCTTGAACCGCATCCGCCTTTACCGCCGCCTCCAAGACCGCCAAACCCGCCTGAAGCTTGCCTTAGACCAGATTAAGATTGGAGAAGAACGATTCCGCTTTGCCGTGGACGCTCTGCAAGGTGGACTCTGGGATTGGCGCATCGACAACAACGAAATATACTTTAGTCCACGTTGGGAGATCATGACGGGATATGCTCCCGGCGCCGCGCCGATGCTTCTCCAAACCCTTGAGCAACAAATCCACCCTCACGACCTTCCCCTGTTTCGACAAAAAATTGATCTCTTATTAAGCGGCGCGCAAATCCGAATCGAACTGGAGCATCGCTTGCGATGCGGAGACAATCGTTTTTTATGGGTTTCTTTGCGTTGCAAAAGCGTTGATTCCCCTTCTCACGCCGAACGTCCGACTCGCATCGTCGGCGTTCACGCCGACATCAGCGCTCACAAAGAAGCCGAGAAACAATCACGCCTCGCCTCTATGATGTTCGACAGCATGTCGGACGCCGTCATGGTGTTAAATGACCAAAAACGTATTATCGCAGTCAATCCTTCATTCTCACGAACCTACGGATACGCTTCCGCCGAGATCGTCGGCCAAACCGCCGATTTTTTGGTCTCCGACCGCCACGACAGTAATTTCTTCACCCATATTTACGAAGACTTAGTCCAAAATGGAAAATGGCAAGGAGAAATCTGGAATCGACGTAAGGATGGAGAGATCTATCCTGAGTGGATGCACGCCTCCATGGTGTCGATTGAAGAAAACGAGCATTGCGCAATCTGTATTTATTCCGACCTCGCCACTCAAGAGTATTTCCGTAAACGTCTTCACTACCTCGCTTTTTACGACACGCTGACCGGATTGCCGAATCGTGAGCTGTTACGGGACCGCATCGACACTCTGATCAACACCGCCAAACGCACACAACAACAAATCGCCGTGTTGTTTATTGATCTTGATCGCTTCAAAGCAATCAACGATTCTCTTGGCCACCAAATCGGCGACGAGCTGCTGAAACAAGTCGGCCATAGAATTAAATCCACTCTACGAAGCAGCGACATCATCGCTCGGTTGGGCGGCGACGAGTTTTGCGTCGCCTTATTCCCCGTCGCCAGCATAGAAGGCGTGCTCTCGGTGGCGACCAAGATCATCGAAGCCATTCAACCAACAGTGACGATCGGCGAGCACTCCATGCATGTCGGCGCCAGCGTCGGCATCAGCCTGTTTCCCGAAGACGGAGAAACAATAGACGTCCTCTTGCGCAACGCCGATACGGCGATGTATCAAGCCAAAGATTCCGGTCGCAACCGCGTCTATGTTTTCTCGCAAAGACTCTTCGAGGACTCTCTGGAGCGCTTCAAGATCGAAGGGGAATTGCAGGAAGCTCTGCGCGAAAACCAGTTTCGCGTTTTCTATCAACCGTTTGTTCACCTCGATTCCGGAGAGCTGACCGGCGCCGAAGCTTTGGTCCGCTGGCAACATCCCCAACGCGGTCTCTTGTCTCCGGACAAGTTCATGGACGTCGCCAACGCCTGCGGCCTTATTTCTCAAATCGATGCATGGGTCTTATCCGAAGCCTGCCGCCAAGTTACGGAATGGGAGCAAGATGGATTCTATTTGCCGCGCATTGCCGTCAACTTGGCCGGAAACGACATAGAACACCAAGAATTTATCCGCAACGTCGCTCTCTGTCTGGAACACGCCGGTCTCGCCGCTCGCCGGCTGGAACTGGAAATCAGCGAGAGCTTTTTCATCAAGAACGAAAAAATCGCCATCACCGCTCTGAATCGGTTGCGCAGCATGGGAATCTGGTTGTCGGTCGATGATTTCGGCACCGGCTATTCTTCATTGAGCCAAATTCGTCGTTTGCCCATCGATCGTCTGAAAATCGACCGTTCGTTTATTGCCGACATTCCAGACAGCGTTGACGCAGAAGCCGTGACCCGCGCAGTAATCGCCATGGGAACCAGTCTGAATTTGGACATCATCGCCGAAGGAGTTGAAGTGGATGGTCAACGCCAATTTTTAATCAAGCACAGATGCCAAGAAGGCCAAGGATACCTATTCAGCCGCCCCGTCAGCGCCGAAGAGTTTCTTACTATCGCTAAGCAATACAAGTGTCGAAACTCCGGATTTCCTTTCACGGAATAGACAGAATAAATCGCCTTTGCCTAATGCAGTCGATATTAACAAACCCTATTCTTGACTCCGTCTCATTAATTTATCAATCAGCGATCGGAGCTTCGTATAATTCAAGTTGTCGCGCCATTTCCACCGGAGACAATGGATACCCCGTTCCGTTGTGGGCATTGAGGACTTGTCGCGGCGGGATTCCTGCTCCTCGAAGCTGAAGCTGTCGCGCGGCGCGCATAGTCAATCCCGCGCGCCACGCCAATGCTGTGACCACACGCGGATTTTTAGATTTCAAAATTGAATCTATAATCTGGGTGCGAATGCGTGAACGCAAAGCAAGACCGCTTTTGACGAACTCCATCTCATTCCACGACAATGCGTTATCGAGAGCTTGTTCGTCCAGACGACACTCTTGGTGTAGTCGTCGCGCGCGTTCAAGCGGCGTTTCATCGGGGCGAGCCGTTTGTTTCCATAAAACGCGGCGACGCACAACTTCAAGAATGTCGGCAACGTCTCCTGACTCGAAGGCGCCGCCGGCGGCCTGCATATTTTGTAGAATGGCTTGATCAACCAGTCGAAAAAGGCGCAGCGCCAAAGCTTGTAGAGGCGCTCCTCGATTTTCGGATTCTCGTGGATGATGATCGACCACAAAAGAGGCGGCAATGATCGCGCCTTGGTTGTCTAAAGTGACGTTCGATGCGCGATGGTTGTAATCTGTGGCGCTGTTGGCGCTCCAATCGCAGGGGCGCGCGCCGTCGATGTAAGGAGACGTTGTGGGGGCTCCCGTGAGCGCTATGCAGGCGGGATGACGAGAAATCAACGTCTCCAGATCCTGATCGCTGAGCGTGAGGCAACAATGCAGGGCGGGTTCAGCAAGAATCAGCGCGGTTTGTTTGGCTTGACGGTAGCAATGCTGCGGCGGCAAACAGACGACGTCGCTGAGCGCGGTGTTTAAGGCTTGGCGAGTAAGCAAAATTTGTGAACGGGCGATATGCTCTAAGATCGCGATGACGAGGGAAAGCAAATGATCCAGAGGGGCGACGTCTAGTTTGGGCAAAAGAACAGCCAAGCGATTGCCGAGAGTTTCGCGGGCGCGAGCATCGGTTGGCCAACCAGGCCACTCGGCTTCGTCGGCGGGAGTATGGTCTTGTGCGCCGAACGTTAGGAGTAAGGGAGACTCCGCGCTGGATCCGAGGAGGAACGGATCGAACCAGATGGCGTCAATCGGCTCTTCGGCGTGAGGCGGCTGAGAAATGCGGCGGTCTGGCATGGCGAGTAAAAAACACATGAAAGAAGAAGGATATTAAGAACGCGCGTTTGGCGGAGCCCTGTTTAGATTGCGCGGGAATGGCGAGGTTTGTCGGCGTTGGTCGTTAGATAGCGGTCAAAAACGGCGGCGGCGATGCGCACCAAAGGTCTGGCTGCGGGTGGAACCGTGATTCGTCGTCCATCGATCGTCGCCAAACCGTCTTTGACCATGCGATCGAGACCGGGCAAATCAGCGTCGAAAACCGAATCAGGGCAATGATGACGCCTTGCAACGTCTTCTAAATCAACCGTCAAGGCGCACATCAGCTCGATGATGACGTCGCGGCGCATGCGGTCGTCGTCGGAGAGAAGCAAGCCACGAGCTATAGGAAGGCGATTTTCGGCGATAGCTTGGGTGTAGTCGTTGGTTCCGACGGCGTTTTGGACATAGCCTTGGGGTAAAGCTCCGATCGCGGAAGCGCCGAGGCCAATCAAGACTCCGGCGTCGTCATCGGTGTAGCCCTGGAAATTGCGTCGCAATTTTCCGGCGCGCTGAGCGACGGCAAGAGGATCATCCGGTTTGGCGAAGTGATCAAGACCGATCATTTCGTACCCTGCCGCCGTCAAAACTTCAGCAATGGCGGCGAATTGCCTCCATCGCTCGGGACCGTCGGGCAGCGCGCTTTCGTTAATAAGTTTTTGGTGCTTTTTCATCCAGGGAACATGCGCGTAGCCGAAAACGGCAAGCCGATCCGGGCGCAAGTCGGCGGCGGCGGCGGCGGTGGCGCGACAATGCTCAACGGTTTGTTGCGGCAACCCGTACATCAAATCGAAGTTGACCGCAGTCATGCCGACCGCGCGCAAGGAGTTAACCGCACTCGCAGTGACGTCCAAAGGCTGAATGCGGTTGACGGCGTTCTGCACGTCCTCGTTGATGTCCTGAACGCCGAGACTGGCGCGATTGACGCCCGATTCCGCAAGAGCGACGACCATTTCCGAAGTCAGAGTGCGCGGATCTATTTCAATGGCGCGTTCGGAATCCGGCGCGAAATCAAAACGCGCGCGAAGATGATCCATAGCGGCGCGCAAGTCTTTCGACGACGCCATGGTTGGCGTGCCCCCACCCCAGTGAAGGTGTCGAACCGTCATTCGTTGGGGTAAGAGATCGGCGATCATGTCGATCTCTCGGTTCAGAGACTCCATATACGCGGCGATCGGTTCATAGCGAGCCACGACGCGCGTGTTGCAGCCACAATACCAGCACATGCTTTCGCAGAAAGGCAGGTGAAGATAGAGCGAAAGCGGAGCTTCGGAAGGCAAGCAAGCAAGCCACTCCCGATAACGCCCGGCGTCAACCGTCGGCGTGAAGTGAGGGGCGGTCGGATAGCTGGTGTAACGCGGCACCCGCAATCCATCATATTGGGCAAGAAGATCAGCATCCATAGGAGTGATCCTTAGTGCAAACGCATCCAGATTTCCACTCGAATTCTGTTGGATGGACAGGGAAGAGAGGAATTTTAGAGTGTTAGGACTTTATATAGAGGACGACTCCAGGAGGCAAGGCAAGGTTGCTCCACAGTTCTCCAAGCGATGGTTTTCCAAAAACCTCCCGACTTTGACCTCCGGACAGGCTCTAAGGCTGGAACTGCTCTTTGAGTATCCGCTCTTCAAGATTAAACTCAGGGTCATAAAGCAACGTCAACCCCACACTGCGATCTTCCTCCACCGAAACATGCGCCACATCCCGAACTTCCACAGAATCCGCAACCGCGCTGACGGGCCGTTTCGCCGATTCCAAAACCTCGAAATTAATCCGCGCCGCATGCGGCAACAACGCGCCACGCCAACGACGCGGCCGGAACGCACTGATCGGAGTCAACGCTAGAATATTCGCTCCAAGCGGCAAAATCGGCCCATAGGCAGAGAAATTATAAGCCGTGCTCCCCGCCGGAGTCGCCACCAACGCGCCATCACAAATCAGCTCCGGCAATCGCACCACTCCGTCAATCGATAGCCGCAACTTGGCGGTCTGACGGGTTTCGCGCAACAACGACACCTCGTTAATCGCCAAAGCCTCATGCTTTTCGCCGTTGTTGGCGGACGCCCGCATGCGCAAAGGATGTAAAACCACAGGCTGCGCATGCATAATTCGGATAAAAAGCTCATCCTCGCTAAAGCGGTTCAGCAAGAACCCAACCGAGCCGCGATTCATGCCGTACACCGGAATCGGCGGTCTCTGAGGATCGTCGTCGAGCGTTCGGTGCAGCGTCTCCAAGAGAAACCCGTCGCCTCCCAACGCCACAATCACGTCGGCGCGCGACGGCGAACATTGCCCATAGCGATGGACCAACCGCACCAGCGCCGCCCGCGCAGGCTCGGTTTGAGTCGCTACAAAGCTCAAACGCGGAGTGGAGGAAAAACGAACGTGCGGGGGAGACGGATCGAACATCGAACTGCCATCCTAAACCAACCAAAGAAAAAACGGCGAAGAACGCAAAAGCTAAGAAAATGCAGCCCAGCCAAAAACCGAGCAGGTTTTGGAAACCATGATTTAGAGTCTGAGATATCCTGAAGTCAATGTCATCAAATTAAGAAGTGTGGATCGATAAAAAATCACCTCACTTTCGGTTGTGACAACCGAAAGTGAGGTGATTTTTTATCGATCCACACTTCATTAAGCGGCAAAAAGACGTCTCCGCGACATCTAAAAGACGCCATTTCAACAGCAACGCCTCAAATCTCACGACAAGAGACGCCGCGCCTCCCCTTCTTGCCATACCCCCGCCTTATTTCTGTTGAGAAAATGGCGATCAATCGTCCGAAGGTCGGTCAACCTCGGCTGCGGCAACAGAGAATATTGACAGCAGACTTACAACACGACACTACTGAACTTGCCCTCGCCGCTGACGGAACGCCGCTAATTCGACATCTGCGACGGTCACGAATAGAGGTTTCGACAGCGAAAAAATGCGCGTAAAAACGCGCATCGGCGGGCGTTCTCCATCGGACAACACCCATCAGGCTAACCAAACAACGGGGAATAAGGCGTGGGAGTCTGGATCAGAATAGCCGGTTTGGCGCTGCTTGTGATGGCGGCAATAGCGGCGCCGGTTTTCGTGTTGCAAACAGTGCAACAGGATCGCGAGATATCAGCGTCAATCGTCATCTCGACGCCGCCGGAACGAGTCTGGCAAATTTTGACCGCAACCCACGAATACCCAAAGTGGAACCCGTTTATTCAAAGAATTACCGGCCAAATCGCATCAGGATCGGAACTCAGCGTGGTGATGGTGCCTCCCAACGGCGCGGCCATGACCTTCCATCCATTGGTGTTGGCCGCCGAACCCGGGCGAGAGCTGCGTTGGCGCGGACAATGGTTGGGTGGCGGACTCTTCGACGTTGAGCACAGATTCTTGCTGGAGCAAATCGAAAAAAACGCGACTCGCTTTACCCAGAGCGAGAAATTCTCAGGACTTCTGGTGGGAAAATTCACCTCCGGACTCTTCGACAAAACCGGAATAGGCTTCTCTTTGATGAACGAAGCGCTCAAACGCCTGGCAGAAGGAAAACCCATTGAGCCGCCACAAAAACTAAAATAAAAAGAGCCTCTTCCCCTGATTGCGAGGCGGGCGGGCGTCAGATGATTATATCCAAGGCGACGCCTCCTTCGTCCAAAGCTCCACAACTTCAGAAATTCAGAAATATTGACATCATAAAATATACCGTTCACCCGCAGGAACGGACTAAAACGCAAACGCACTCGAAACACCGGGTTTTCTTCATGATCTTCACGCCGTTTGAACGAATGGTGGCTATGCGCTATTTGCGCGCCCGCCGCCAAGAAGGTTTTATTTCCGTCATTGCAGGATTCTCTTTGCTGGGAATCGCGCTCGGCGTGGCCACTCTGATCATCGTCATGGCCGTGATGAACGGCTTCCGACAAGAACTCCTGGGTCGAATCCTCGGCCTCAACGGCCATCTCAATGTGTATTCCGAATCTCCCGGCCCGCTCTACAACTACGACGCTCTCGCCCAACGCATCCGCGCCACCCCCGGCGTCATCTCCGTTTCTCCTTCCATCGACGGCCAAGCGCTCATCACCCAAGGGAACGCGGCCTCCGGCGCCGTCGTGCGCGGCGTCCGTCCCGAAGACTTTCGAACCCGTCCCACTCTTTCCTCGGGAATCGTTCAGGGCGCCGTTGAAAATTTTGGAAACGACAACATCGCCATTGGCAGCCGAATGGCGCAGAGACTTGGGCTTCAAGCCGGAGACCAAATCACCCTTATTGCCCCTCAAGGCAAAACAACGGCTTTCGGCGCCGTTCCCCGCATGCGCGCCTTCACCATCGGCGCAATCTTCAATGTCGGCATGTACGAATATGACAATCACTTTATTTTCATGCCGCTCGAATTGGCTCAAGTCTTCTTCCGCCTCCCCAGCGCCGTCAATTCTTTAGAGATATTCATCACCGACCCAAACCAAGTTCAGGAAACCCGCGCCGCCATTCTCCCCGCCGCCGCCGGATTTGGCCGAGTCGTCGATTGGCGACAGTCCAACAACAGTTTCTTTACCGCCTTGCAAGTCGAACGCAACGTAATGTTCTTAATTTTAACCTTGATCATCTTGGTCGCCGCATTCAACATCATTTCAAGTATGATCATGCTGGTGAAAGACAAAGGCCGAGACATTGCCATTCTACGCACAATGGGAGCGACGCGAGGCATGGTCATGAGAATATTTTTCCTGAGCGGCGCAAGCATCGGCGTCATCGGAACGGTTGCCGGTTTTTTGTTGGGCGTGACCTTTTGTCAAAACATCGAAAGCATCCGTCAAGCTATTCAGAGCTTGACGGGAACAGATTTGTTTTCCGCCGAAATATATTTTCTGAGCCGACTGCCGGCGGTGCTTGATTGGGGAGAAGTTACGCAAGTCGTGGCAATGGCTTTAGGCTTGTCTTTTGCAGCGACGCTCTATCCTTCATGGCGCGCAGCGCGCTTGGATCCTGTCGAAGCATTACGTTATGAATAAGAACAATCTCGCATTCTTAAAATAAAGAAAAACATCAAATCAAAGGGGTCAGGGACTGCGTCCTGGCCTTAAGGTATTATAAAAAAAGGGGGAGGCCAAAGTCCCTCCCTTATTCGCGAAGCGATCTTCTCCACCAATAGGAAAGCCTGTTTCCAGCCCTCTTGTTCACTGCCCCAAGAGAGCTTCCAACACGGCGTGAGACGGCGCACGCCACCCTAGAACACCTTTTTGCGCGTCAATAATCGCCAAAGCCGCTTGTTTCAACGCCGGCTCGTAACTATCCACCGCATCCTCCACCACCAAACACTCATACCCCAAGTCATTGGCGTGCAACAGCGTCGCCAACACGGAGTGTTCAGCCGTTACGCCCGCCAACAACAAATGACTAACGCCCAATCGCCTCAATCGAATGTCGAGGTCCGTACCGTAAAAAGCGCTTTTACCAGTCTTATCGATAACGACATCATCCTTGCGCGGAGCCAATTTAGGCGGAAACTGATTACCCAACTCATCGCGCACCAAAAACCGCCCCAAAGGCCCTGTTTCGCCAATGCGCGGCGCGCCTTGAACGCGTATCCGCTTTGCGGGAGGACAGTCGCTGAGATCAGAGCGATGCCCTTCACGCACATGAATGATGGTTAACCCAACGGAACGACACGCATCGATGAGCTTTTCCGCCACCGGAATCAAAGCGCGCAAATGAGAAACATCGTTCCCCAGTAAAGCAGCGTATCCACCCTCGTCCAAACTGTCGCGATGAAAGTCAATCGCCACAAGAGCGACTCTCGACAATGGAAAACAAAAGGCGTAGGGCTTGGCGACAGAGATGATCGGCATGGAAAACCACAAACACCACGAGGGGGGGACAAAAGCCATAAGGCTCTCCCCACAACGATTCAATGAAGCGAAAACCTAGGAAGATAAAAACCTAGGCGCGATTGGGACAATCGTTACGACCACACGACTGCGCCTGAGCATAAACTCCACAAACGCGACACTTGACCAAAGTCATCGCCTCTTGCGAAGAAGCAACGGTTTGTTTTCTCTGAGCGCGGCGCACTTGCTCAACGCGATTCAGCCATTTCAGACCGAACCACGCTCCAGCCACCAACAGACACAGAACAACAAGTTTATTAAAGCTCATCATCGGCGGAAAAAACTCAAAAACACAGAACGTCGCATTTTTCTGATTTATTTCTTATCGTAAGTCACGGTTAATTTGAAATCGCGCTCTTCATCGTGCTTCCAATTTTTGGCAACGGCGCAAATGACATATCCATTGGCGGCCTTTGTGAATTTGGGCTTTTCAACCAAAGCGGCCCCAATGGAGGCTTCAGCGTTGAATTCCAATTTGCTCCACGCAGGCGCGCCGACTTTCCGACCATAGGCATCGACATCGACGTTTGTGACGGCCAAAGGCAGCTCGACACATATTTGCGCGCAAGAGGCTTTGCCATTGAGCGCTCCGGTGAGCGTCCGCAGCGTATTGGTGAGCGCCGGATCAATGTTGATGTATTTGCTGGCCTCCAACAAAGGCACGCCGACGCTGATATTGCCCAATCCGATGACGGCTTTGGCGATATCTTCGACGGTGTTGGGCGCTTCGCCGCAAGGAGGGTTTTTTTCGGTTGTGGGAACTTTCGACGCCGGCAGAGCGATGACGGCCGAAGTTTCGTTCTGACCGACTTTCTGATCGATCAGCAGCTTCTCGGCGCATGCGGATTGCGCGCCGAAACCCCACGCCAGACAAACGGCAACGACAGCCGCCCCCCCTCGCGTATAACTCAACGAAGTATTGCCCATCATGATTTCAGCGTCCCTATCAAAAGGAAGCGAAGAAGAGTGCTCAATCACAAAAAGAAAAAGCTCCAGAACGCTTAAACAGCGCCTTGAGTCAATGACGCCTGAAAAAAAGAACCATTGACGCCTGAAAAAGATATCCGCTCTTTTTTTAGAGGCTACCACAATTGCGCACACTCTCATATAAAAATTTCGAAAAACATCCCCCCCCCTGCCAACGCCACTCCCGCCCCTTTTTTGCTCACTTTACTGCAAAAAAGATCACCATCCTCATAATAACTTCCCCCTTCCCCATCACGTCACAGAATTAAAGAACGCCATTCTATCACGTCACAGAATTTGGTATGTAAATTGCTTTACAAAAAAGCCCACGACAAAGCCGCTTCAACGCAATCTTTAATGTAAAGATTTAGTGCAAAAGAGGAAAACTATGGAGCGCCCCACAGGTTCATTTTACGCCCCCTCTCCGTTCGGACAGAACATAGAACAGAATAGAACATCAATATCCTCCTCCCTCTCCAGCTCAATAACCGCGCCGCGTTATCGCAGCGTTCTACGCTTGATCGAATCCCGCTTCCACGTCTTATTCCCCGACATCAACCGCGCCAACAAAGCAACGGCTCGCTTGGCCGCTCTGTCGGAAGACATGCGCATCCTGTCCCTAAACGCCGAGCTTCTTGCCGGACGCTCCGGACGAAGCGGCGCAGCGGTGCGTGCATTAACTCAATATACGCGCGGCTTGGTCCGACGACTGATGGATATCAACGACTCCGTTACGGGGTTGCGCACGCTTTACGGCATGAGCACCGCCACATTGCGCTGTCTACGTTACTTACGCCAAATCGAAAGCACCTCGGCGCTGCTGGGCTCCGCTCTACAAGACGGACGCGGCCGCAGCGCCGCAATTGCTCTGGAGCGCGCGCGACAAGGCTATATGACGGAAATGATGAGCGACATCCATGGCCTCACCGATGGAATGCATAGGCTTCGCACAATGATCCAAGTGGTCGATGACATCGTGGCTCAAGCCGGAAGCATCGCCACCAACATCGCCGCCGAAGCGGTTTCCGCCCAAACTCATGAAAACGACTTCACGGCCGTGGCTAACGCCATGCGCCGGTATGTGGAAGAGTTACGTTCTATGAATGATGAAACTGCACGCGGCCTACGCGGCGCCACCGAGGCTTGCGACAGCATGCGCGAAATCGCGGTGACGCTGGAGCGTCAATTTAGAACGCGAACCATCATATGACTTTAAACGCCCTCTTTTGGAAACAGGGTGGAATAGGCCGGAGCTGACTGCTTTTCTGTAATTTTTTCTTACGATCCGGTTTTTACGCCTTTCACTCTTTTTGACATTTTGAAACACATATCCACGGAGTCCGGCGATGCGATGCTTTACACTTTATGGAAAAAACCGTCACCGATGGCTAACCTTTGGTCGGGATCCCGCCCGCAACAACAATGTCGTCGACACCAATCAAGTCGTGATTTGCTCGGATCGCAGCGTGATTCTACTGGACCCCGGCGGAATGGAGATTTTTCCCGCCATGATGGCGGCTCTGGTTCATGAGATCGACATGGAAGCCGTCAAACATATCTTTTTATCACACCAAGACCCGGACGTCGGCTCAGCATTATCGCTCTGGCGACAAGTCGCGGCCCCCAACGCAGCGATCTATGCGCCCGCCCTGTGGCTTCCCTATATTGCTCATTTCGACGCCGCCGCCAAATTCACTCCCGTCCCCGACGAAGGACTCGACATAGAATTGGCGCCTCAAGTCACCTTACGCTTGCTCCCGGCGCATTACATGCATTCCTCTGCCGCATTCTGTGTTTATGACCCTCAGGCCCGCATGTTGTTTTCCAGTGACATCGGCGCCGCAGATGCGCCTCCAGAAATGACCAAAGACATATGGCTGGACAATTTTTCGGCCTATACGCCGTTTCTGGAGATATTCCACAAACGCTATCTGGGATCTCCGGCGGCGCGCGACGCATGGGTGGAAATGGTCAGCCGCTTGCCGATTGATTGCATTATTCCTCAACACGGCTTGGCGTTTCGCGGCGATAATGTAAAAAAATTTCTAAATTGGCTGCACGCTCTTTCGATTGCAACCGGATTAGAGGCCTATAAAAGCCGCTCCGCGCGTTTGGCGTAATATTTTTGTTTCTTGAGTTTCTTTCCCCTCTCGCCTGGATATATTTTACTATGGCCGAACCAGAACGAATCGTTGAGCTTTTACGCGTGGTCTCCGGCGTCGCCAGCGACAAAATCCGCAGTATCCACCAAGTCACAGCCGCCACCCGCATTCTGGCGCTAAACGCCTTGATTGAATCGAACCGCGCCGGAGAAACCGGTCGAGGGTTCGCCGTAGTCGCCAACGAAGTCAAGGGCATTTCCCAGCGCATTTCCGGCATCACTCGGGAACTTGAAACCGAGCTTTCCGACAACATCCGAGAGCTGACGCGATTGGGCGAAACCATGATCATGCACGTGCGCGGCGCGCGCTTGGCGGATCTGGCGCTGCATATGATCGAAATCATTGATCGCAACCTATATGAACGCTCGTGCGACGTGCGTTGGTGGGCCACCGACTCCGCCGTAGTGGATTGTCTTTCCCACCGTGATGACGCCTCCGCTCGCCATGCGTGTCGACGCCTAGGAGTGATCCTGGATTCCTACACCGTCTACCTTGACCTATGGGTTGCCGACACCGAAGGCCGCGTCGTCGCCAACGGTCGCCCCGACCGCTACCCGGACGCTATAGGTTCTTATGTCGGAGATTCCCCGTGGTTCCGAGAAGCCCTCGCCACGCGCGACGGAACCGAATTCGCCGTCGCAGACATCTCGACCAACCCGAAACTCAACAACGCCGTGGTCGCCACTTACACCACCGCCATCCGCGAAGGCGGTGAAAACAACGGTCGTCCGCTTGGCGCTCTGGGCATATTCTTCGACTGGAAACCTCAAGCCCAAAGCGTCATCTCTGGCGTTCGACTCTCCGAAGAAGAGCGCAACCGCACCCGCTGCCTCCTTATCGACAGTAATTGCCGAGTCATCGCCTCCTCTGACGAACACGGCCTCCTTCAGGAAGTCTTTCATCTCGAAAACACGCATGAAAAAATGGGAAATTATATGGACGATAACAAGAACATCGTCGGATTCGCCCTTACTCCAGGATATGAGACCTACTCCGGCCTCGGATGGCGAGGCGTCATCATTCAAGAACCTCCAACGTAAAGATCTTTTTCTTATGAAATAAAAATGCATTTTAAAAGCAGTAAACTCCTCGACGGAAACGCTTCGGAGAAAGATATACTCTGTCCAATTAAGAATCCGAAAAAAACTCCGAAAGAATCGAGGCTCCGCCCTCGACCCGCCAAAGGCCGGGAGGCCTTTGGAAACCATGACTTGGAGTTTGTAACGACCGGATGAGAGTGGGTCGTTTCAATTCGGGAAGGCCGCATGATTCTCAGGTTCTCAACCGAACAGAGTATAGAAACAAAAAGTTTTGATTTCGATTTCCTTGAAACAGTCCAAGAAATATAAACATTAAAATAATAAAAAAACTCCGAAGGAGGAACATCTCTTCACGAATAAGGGGGAAGGCTTTCGCCACCCCCCTTATAATCTCCAAAAACCAAGAACAACAGTCCATGGAGCCTTTTGACTTCGATTTTAATTTGAAAATGTCAAAACAACGCCATCAATATCACCTACATCGAACGACACTTCTCCGCCAATTTCGGCGACGCCGCCAAAATAGCGTCAATGCGCGTTTTTAAATGAAGCATCCCGACCGGCTTCACCAAATAACCATTAGCCGTGTTTTCCTTCGCCGCCTGCACGGTCTCAGCGTCAGCGTCAGCCGTCAACATCACCACCGGCGTTTCCGCAATCGCACGAAGCTTCACCACGCGAAGCTGTCGAAGAACCTCAAGCCCCCCCACCGGCTTCATATGAACATCGCAAAACACAACATCCGGTCGAGTCCGCAAAATCTCCAATAAACCATCCTTGCCATTTGCCGCCTCGGCGATCGCCTTCACGCCCACCTGATGAAGCAATTGCCGAATCAACTGACGCGTAAAAGCTTCGTCATCAATCAGCAGAACCGAAAGCTTGGCGTAATTATAGCCAACAGAGCTCATGGATACCCTTTCCTCTTCTTCAACGCAGCGCCATCGTCGCAGCAACCAGTTCGTCATAGGTTGAAGCCAAGAGCCCAGCCATGAGCTTGGCGGTGTCAATATCCCCGGCGTCGAGACAATCTTGAACGTCAGCGGCAAGCTGTCCCAAACGCACAGCGCCGATAGACGCCGCCGCGCCTTTTAAAGCATGCGCCGCATCACGCGCTTCAGACGCAGCGTCGCGATCAAGAGCCTCGATAACGACGTCAATCATTTTCGGCGCGCCGTCAAGGAAGGATTTCAAAAACCCACGCGCGTCCGCGCCAAGATCGCCAAAGGATTCACGCAAACGCTCAATGTTGAAAATAGACGAGTCAATATCGGCAAACGCCGCTTCCTCTGAAACCGCCTTAACGACGCCGCTCCCCTCCGGCGCAACGTCGGGAACACGCCGCAACGCCGCAGCTTGCGGCAAAAATTTCTCCAAAGTCTGAGTCAGCGCGCGCGAATCAATCGGTTTCGTTAAGTAGCCATCCATTCCAGCCGCAAAACACTCTTGCTCAACGCCCGACAAAGCGTCGGCGGTTAAAGCAACGATCGGCAATCGCACAAATCCATTATTTTGCTCGTTTTCACGCACGGCGGCGGTCAACTGAAACCCATCCATTTCCGGCATATGGAAATCCGTCAGCAAAAGCCCCCACTCCTCGCGACGCTCCAAAGCCGCCAGCGCTTCCATACCGTTCGCAACGACATAATGCGCATATCCCAACCGCGACAACAAACGCTTGATCACGATTTGATTGGTGGGGTTGTCCTCAGCAACCAAAATCAAAGCTCCGGCGGCGCGCGCCTCATCCTCTGAGGGCGGCGCCCAAGCCGTTTGAGCGTCGCCGGCGGCGCGCTGATCCAAGTCGGCGCGCCCCAGAGCCGCCGCAACCGAGAGCCAAAGACGATGACGACGCGGCGGCAATGTCAAAAGCGCGAACAAACGACCACGCTCTCCCTCGGGCATGGCGGAAATCAAAGCGCGCGGCGCAACCAAAATCACGCGACAAGACGCCGCCGCCTTTCGCGCCAAAGCAAGAAGCTCTGTGTCTTCGAGACCCGCAGAGATCAAAAGAATCGGCGGAGAAGAACCGGCTTCCGTCGTCGATGAGGCTTTGAGGTTTGAAAGATCGACGTCGCCGACAGTGGCCCCCCATGCAATATCGGAAACGCCGACAGCGGCGAAAAGCTTATCAAGAATGGCGGACTGCCCCGAAGAAAAACCGACGACCGTTAAACTCGCGTCGGAAATATCGACGTTGGAGGCGGGCGGCGCGAAGTCCGTTACAACCAACGGCAATTCGAACCAAAAAATTGACCCTTCTCCGGGCGCGGACACCACGCCGATCTCGCCGCCCATAAGCTGACATAGACGTTGGCAAATGGAAAGTCCGAGCCCGGTTCCTCCGTATTTGCGCGAAGTGGAGGTGTCCGCCTGAACGAAAGCTTGGAATAATTTTGCTTGCTGCTCTTCGGTCAAGCCAATCCCGGTGTCGGCGACGGCGAAGCGAAAACGATCTTCCGATTTGGTGACGGCCAAAGTGACGCCGCCTTTTTCCGTAAATTTAACGGCGTTGCTCAACAAATTGAGCAAAATTTGCCGAATCCGAGTCGGGTCGCCTTCGACGCGATCAGGCAAGGCGGGATCAAGATCGACCAAAAGTTCTATTGCGCGTTCATCCGCGCGGGCGCTGACCAACTCGGCGGTCCCTTCGACCAGATCAACCAGCGAGAACGGCGTTTGTTCGATCTCCAACCGCCCGGCCTCGATCTTGGAAAAATCAAGGATGTCATTGATGATGGTCAACAAAGCCGCCGCCGATTGTCGAATGACGGCGGACATGCTGCGTTGATCTTCCGTGAGTTCGGTTTGATCAAGCAATTCGGCCATCGACATAACCCCGTTCATGGGGGTGCGGATTTCATGACTCATCATGGCCAAGAACGAAGATTTGGCGCGAGTCGCGTCTTCTGCTTTTTCCTTGGCCTCGTTCAGTTCGACGGTCATTTGCTTCAAACGCCGAGCGTTATCGCGAAAACGCTCCAGAGCCTGCGCCAAAGCGCCGATTTCGTCCTTTCTGTCGGTTGAGGGCACGTCTTGATCGAGATCGCCTCCGGCCACAGCCGAGGTGGCGCGCGTGATCGCAACCAAAGGACGCACAACGCGCCCAAGAACCGTAGAAAAAGCGCCCAAAAACGCTAAACCGGCAATCGACAAAACGATGGTCAGAATTCGCTCTTGCTTATGAATGACCTCGTTGGCGTCCTCAAAGATTTGCCGTCCGGAGCGTTCTTGTTGCGCAGCAAGGTTTTCAATGACGGACAGCAAAGGATTGATGGAGGGATACATCACGCGCGCGATGTATGTGGTGAGCCCCGCAACGTCTTGACCCGACAAAATATCGTCGAGTTCATCAAGCGCGGCTTCCGCATCGGCGGTTTTGTCCTCCGCCTCTCGAATCAAGGCCAGCTCTGCGACGCGACCTTCCACACGAGAAATGTAATCGGCCCATGCGGGTTTCAAGCGCTCGCGCAAACGCCGGACCAGAACTTCGCCCTCCTCCCAAGACACGTCTCCGGTTCGCACGCGCACAGCGGTTAGAATCCCGGCGGCGGTGTAGCCGTCAGCGACGTTCTTCAACGCGAGAGACGGCAAAAGAGCGTTGCCGTACAGTCTGTTCACCAAAGATCGGGCGGACTCTACGGCAAAGACGCTGCTGAGCGCCAAAAGCCCCATCAAGACGGCGATCACGACCAGGATCGAGTATGAACGCAAACGAATGGTCATCTTCAGGGGTCTTTCGAACAGAGATCGAGCACACAAGGAAATGAAAACCCGGAATTGAAAACCGCAAGCGAACGCATCGCCACAATAAACATCACCACAGCGGGAAACATCACCGCAGCGGGTAGGAGAACATCAAACCACCGCGCATCCACGAATCATTCAAGCCGCGATCCAACTTCAGCGGACTGGAGTATCCAAGATTGGCTTCAAAGGACTCTCCATAATTTCCCACCTGCGCGATGATTCGGTATGCCCACGCCTCATCCAACCCCAGAGCCTGCCCTAAGCCGGGGGTCACGCCAAGCAAACGCCGAACGCGAGGATTATCGCCCGCGCGCATGGCGTCGACGTTGGATTTCTTTACGCCCAATTCTTCGGCCTCCATCATGGCCATCAGCGTCCACCGCGCGATTTCCAGCCATCGATCATCGCCCTTGCGCACCATAGGTCCAAAGGGCTCTTTGGATATGCGGCGGCGCAGGACAACGTATTGCTCCGGATGAGGCAAAACAGAAACGCGGATGGAAGAAAGAGAAGAAGAATCCGCCGAGAGAACTTCGCACTCGCCTTTGATGAAGGCTTGAATCATTTCTTGGTATTCGGCCTTGGCGACGGATTTGAAAGAGACCTTTCTTCCTGAAAAGACTTCTTTAAGGTTGTCTTCCGCCGTCGTTCCGCTTTGGAAACAAATGGAAACTCCGGAAAGCTGATGCAGTGCGCGGATATTGGCGCTGCGCTTGACCAAAAAGCTCTGGCCATCAATGAAATTCACGCCGACCGGATGAACGCCTATTTCCGTCACTCGCTTCATGGTGATGGTGACGGTTCGGCTGAGCGCGTCAAGTTCGCCTGCCGCCAACGCCGCCAGACCTTTCTGCACATTAGAGGAAATGTACTCTACGTTGCGGGCGTCGCCCAACGCGGCGGCGGCAAGGGCGCGACAGAAATCAACATCAAATCCGGACCACACGCCGGCGCCGTCGCGACTGGAGAATCCGAGCAATCCCGATGAGACGCCGCAGCGCAATTTTCCACGCTGTTTTGCAGCCAAAAGAGTTGGAGACGGCGGCGCTCCAACCGGCGATTTGCCGCCGAAAGGCGCAGAAGCGACTGGAGACGCAGCCGGATTCGCCGCATTTGTAACGACGGTTGACGTTGTTGTTTCAGCAACGCCATAAGGCGCCTCGAACACAAACCAAGCCACAGCGGCCACGAACAACCAAGCAACGCCAATTATGGCGTAGAGGACAACGGACCGAGGACGGGCAATAGGTTTAACCATGGGATTGAAAGCCTTGGATTAAAGAGCCGACCGCAGAATCCGAAACGGCGCCGAGAATCATAGCGCAGTTCTCCGATGCACAGAACGAAAATAGATGTTGGGAGAACTGAGAAACGCCCCAGAATTTGATAAAAATGGCGCAATTATTGCTTGATGTAGCTCTTGATGCAGCCCTTGATGTAGCCTTCGATCAATTTTTTGATCCTCAAAGAATTAAATGGGTCCAGGGACTGTGTTCCTGGTCGCGGGGGGATCATAAGGGGGGCCCGACGGCCCCTCTTATTCGCGAAGCGATCTTCCTCCATCATAAGGGAGGACTGTTCATCATAAGGGAGGGCCGTTGTAAAGGTTAAGCAATTCCTGAGGAGAATCGCTTCGCGAATAAGAGGGGCCGTCGGGCCCCCCTTATGATCCCCCACGACCAGGAACACAGTCCCTGGACCCATTTATTCTTCAACACACACAAACGACACTCTATTTAACGCTTAAGCGGTCAGCAATCCACGGACTACGCCACTAATCTTGGCAAAATCCATACGACCGACATAACGTCCGCGCAATTCAGCCATAACCTTTCCCATATCCTTCACTCCAGCAGCGCCAGTTTCGCGAATCGCTGCGTCAATTGCGTCGCGGACTTCCTCTTCCGACAACGCCTGAGGCAAAAACGATTCGATGACTCGAATCTCCTCAGACTCTTTGTCCACCAAGTCTTGCCGCTCTCCCTGACGATAAAGGACAATCGCTTCTTGGCGCTGCTTAATCATACTTTGAAGCATAGCAAAAATTTCACTCTCATCAACGCCGCCCACAAGACCTTTGGGACGAGCCGCAATATCTCGGTCTTTTAATGCGGCAAGAATCATTCTCATAGTTCCTACTTTGTTTTTGTCTCTCGCCCGCATGGCTTCTTTCAAGACATCGTTCAATGTTTCCCGAAGCGTCATCGTAACAAACCTTTCCTTAAAACATTCCCAAATCTCTCGAAGGCGCAACCGAAGCGAGTCACGGCCTCATTTTTTTTAAAAAACATTTGCCAGTTGCCCCGGAAACCCGCAAGCGGATATTGTCCCGCCAGTCTGCCGAGCAAGGTTATTCTCATCATGTCCGGATCGCCGCCCGCTTCTTCGCCTGCGTCCTCTCCTCCGTCGCCCGCCCAACCAACAACGGCGACCGGAGTTCTTGTCCTTTCTGACGGAACCGTCCTGTGGGGGCATGGAATCGGCGCCCACGGCGCCGCCGTGGGCGAGGTGTGCTTCAACACCTCTATGACCGGCTACCAAGAAATACTCACCGACCCCAGTTACGCCGGACAAATCATCACCTTCACCTTTCCTCACATCGGCAATGTTGGAACCAATCCCGAAGATATAGAAACCACAACTCCCGCCGCCCGAGGATTGGTGATTCGCGCGCCCATCACCCATCCGTCCAACTGGCGCTCCACGCGACACTTGGACGTCTGGTTGCGCGAATCCAACCTCATCGGAATATCCGGAGTAGACACGCGACGCCTCACCCGCCGCATCCGCGACGGCGGCGCCCCAAAAGGCGTGGTCTGCCACAACCCCAACGGTCGATTCGACCTCGACGCTCTGCGTATCCAAGCCTGCGACTGGCCCGGCCTGGAAGGCATGGACCTCGCGCAAGACGTCACTTGCCGCCAAACCTCGACTTGGACTCAAAGCGCTTGGACGCTGGGCAAGGGCTACGCCGAACAGACGGAGCCGCGTTTTCACATCGTGGCGATCGATTATGGCGCCAAACGCAACATTCTACGTTGCCTCGCCGCCGCAGGATGCCGAGTCACAGTCGTCCCCGCCAAAAGTTCTTTCGAAGAAATTATGGGACACCGGCCTGACGGCGTTTTTCTCTCTAACGGCCCCGGCGATCCGGCAGCCACAGGCGTCTACGCTGTGCCCGTCATTCAAAAACTGTTGGCCTCAGGAACGCCGTTATTCGGAATTTGTTTGGGCCATCAAATGCTGGCGTTGGCTCTGGGCGGAAAAACCCGAAAAATGGAGCGCGGCCATCGCGGCGCCAATCACCCGGTTCAAGACTTGGCCACTGGTCGCGTTGAAATCACAAGCCAAAACCATGGCTTCGTCGTTTTGCCCGAGTCTCTGCCGCCGGAAGTCGAAGTCTCTCATGTGTCTCTGTTCGACGGCAGCAACGAGGGCATTCGTCTGCGCGACCGCCCGGTCTTCTCGGTTCAATACCACCCGGAAGCTTCTCCGGGACCGCAAGACAGCCATTATCTGTTCCAACGCTTCATCAAGATGATCAAAGGCTCTTCTTAAGAACGCCGCGTCTGCAAGCAGAAAAACCGGGAGCTTTACGCTCTCGGCCTTTGACG
>CAUYUA010000154.1:0-1670 GCA_963575675.1 Azospirillaceae bacterium | reverse complement strand
CCCGTCGCCCTCAGCCGGAACTCGCGCTCGGAGCCGGTCTCTGCGCACTCGGCGCACTGATGGGGCGCAAATATCGCACCGAAACCAATCTCCGCTCCAATCTCTACATCGTCGGGGTCGCCGACAGCGGTTCCGGTAAGAATCATCCTCGTGAAGTCATTAATGAGCTGTTCATCGCCGCCGGTCTCGGGCACTATTTAGGAGGTAACAAAATTGCGTCCGGAGCTGGATTGTTGAGCGCTCTCCATCGTCAGCCGACTCTGCTGATGCAAATCGACGAATTCGGCATGTTCTTGCAAGCCGCCGCTGATCGCAGGCGTAGTCCCAAGCATATCACCGACATTCTCGATAATATGACCGAGTTGTACACCGCAGCAGGCGGAGTTTTTCTCGGCGCTGAATACTCTAACTTGGACGGGAAAAACGAACGCCGAGACATCAATCAACCCTGCCTTTGCGTTTATGGTACGTCTGCGCCGATCCACTTCTGGAACGCGCTTCAGTCCGCCAACGTCGTCGATGGCTCTCTCGCTCGTTTCATCATCCTTCATTGTTCAGACGATTATCCGGAAGAAAATGAAACCGCAGGCATTCGAACATCGCCATCATCGTTGCTCGACGCACTCAATCTGATCGCTTCCGGCGGTGGGCATACTCCGTCTGGAAATCTCTGCGGCTTGACCTCCGACATAACCACAGCAGTCATTCCCATGACGGTCAAAATGAACGCCGAAGCCAAGGACGCTTTTCGGACTTTGTCGCGCACGATCACGGTTCAGCTGCGTGAAGCGCGAGGCACGCCCTTTACGTCTATTCTGGCTCGGATTGCTGAAAATGCCGCCAAAGTCGCTCTGATCCGTGCCGTTTCCCTCGATCCGATTGCTCCGTTAATCGGTGTTGACGATGTTGGTTGGGCAATCTCTCTTATAAAAAATTGTGCGGATCGCACGATGAACGAAGTCGAGGCACGCATTGCCGATAATGAAACAGAACGCAATCATAAGAAGGTCTTGGAAATCATTCGTTCCGCCGGTTTAGGCGGCGTCGCCAAAAACGATCTTGTGCGTCGTAGCCAGTTTCTTGACAAGCGTCAACGTGACGAAATTATTGCTGTGTTGATCGAGTCAGGGTTAATCAAAACCTATGTTCGTTCTGCCGCTACCAGACCAATTCTAATGTTAAGCGCCGTTGATGGATGTTCATAACGACAAGGTTCTTGAGGTATCTCGTATATCGAGGAGATATCTCAAGTGGGTCTGATACAAAAAAATCGTTATAACTAATTGATATATATAGGAATGCTGTGTTGGAGCAGAGATACCTCAATATCTCAATACCTCAAGCAGGGATAGTGTCGTAGGTAGATGGTGCTGAATAGGTTTTCGTAGGTGTTTTGTTTAATCTAATTAGTGAGTTGTTAGAGGGGGAGTATATTGAGGTATTGAGGTATCTATCTATAATATATATTTATTTATATATATCATATAGTTAGGTCGATTCTGCGAGCCCGAAATCGGCTTGAGGTATCTCTTGAGTTATTGAGGTATCTTTTTAAGTTTTTCTCACTTCGGTCATCATAAAAATGGTCGTAGTGCTCATCGTATCGCATTCGCCTCAACGACGGCGAGTGAGAATAAGAGCGTAGGCCCGCTCTTGTTTTCGCTCCGGTC
>CAUYUA010000153.1:0-1676 GCA_963575675.1 Azospirillaceae bacterium | reverse complement strand
CATTCACCCCAGTAGATTTTGTCGGCGGAGGGAGTTGCGCCGTTCGTAATCGTGCTTGTCATTGGAAGAGTGTCCGTTCCGCAGGGATTCGTCGCCGTTACCGTCCACGCATATACGCCAGGAGTTGACGGAAGCCCAGACATAATCCCGGTGTCAGGATCGAGATTGACAACCGGCGGAAGAGATCCGGAAGTGATCGCGAACGTAATCGGAACGGTATTCTCCGTGACCGGTGTGTAAGAGAATAGGACATTGTAAGTCCCATTAACATTCACCGAAGTCTCGACGAAAGCCACGGCGACACATTCTGTCGGGGACACGACGTCTCCACAGCAACACCCATCTTGTCCTTCCGCAACGTCGCGGCGAAGGTAGGAGCCGATGATACGAGATGAATTCATGTTAGTCGTTGATAAAATGGACTGTCACAGTGGCGTGGCCGCACGGGGTCGAGACCCTCAGAACAACATCGACGGGCGTATCGTCAGTCACGATTCCCGAAATCACGCCGGTTGCCGTATTTAAGGACATTCCGGCGGGAATTGTTCCGCTGACGACATTCCACAAACCGGGAGTTCCGGTGAAGTCCGGCGTGAACGTAGCCAAGAAAGTGTTTACGATGTTAGTGAAATCCGGATCCGGCGTGGCGATTTCCGGCGGAGTGCATGGCGGGCACGAGCAGCAATCCTGCTTGATTATAGGATCACGCCGGATAAATTTACCAAGAAGCGTACGAATATTCATAACCGCGAAAATGTTATTTTCTACAAATGATGCCGCCGCGGTAAAATACAAACCCGCGGCGGCACCACCAAATCCACGCTTACGGCGTGGAGATATTCATGAGTACTCAACTTCCACCGTCATCGGGCTCCACCGGATCCGCCAGACACACCGCGAGCAGCCCGCGGGCGAGGACAAGATCCATGCGTTTGTTACAGCAAGAACCGTATTCGACAGCGACCGGCGGGGCGTTGCCGTGCCGGCTTCGATATCGGTCGGCGCGGCATAACCGACACCATTATGGGTATAGATCTGCGTGACTCCGGCGCAGTCCGTCGAGGTAGTCTCTTCACCCACGAAAGCAGGATCGAGATTATCCAGCAAGAGTGCCGGCTGGACCTGCGTCGGAACCGCCGCGGCCGTATCGTAGAACGTGACGATGAGTCCATCGGCACCTTCGACGTGAAACCGGACCACATGAGCCGGATGGGCCAGAAGTACCTGCGGGGTACCCTGCAAAACTGTAGCGTATTTGATATTCATAGTTGAAATCCTCTAAGTTGAATGTTGCGTCGCCGGTTAGTAGAGGAACGTGGTGATGTCGCGTTTCCGTTTGAACATAATGAGCAAACAGTTGCGGCGGTTGATCGTGCTGAACCCGAGCGCGACCTGCGAGAAGATTTTGAGCCATTCCTTCTCGGTGTTGTATTCCTTGACGGTGCTCTCGCCGTCCGGACACTCGATAAGGAACTCGTCGCTGAGGAACGGCTTGCCGTTCCACGTCATTCCAGCCTTGGCGAACTCGCCCGGCGGCGGCCCGACCTTCACGACTTCGGCAGGCTTGTCGCCGAGCATCATCGCGAACTCAACTTGAGCGGCGCGATAATACGGGTCGGGAACAGTTTTACCGTAATCGGGATGGGTTGTATTTTCGATGATCGTCTCCGGCTGCG
>CAUYUA010000152.1:0-1686 GCA_963575675.1 Azospirillaceae bacterium | reverse complement strand
AACGCCACACGCGCCGTCGCCACCCAGACCGAACAAGCGCTGTCAGGAACCATCGCGCAAAAAGAAGAAGAACTGGCTCAACGTGAAATCGCTTTGCAGGGATTGAAGGCCGAGCTATCCAACCACCAGCTCTCCGCCGCGCGCAAAGAAAGCGTTTTGTCGGCCTCCATCGCTCAACGCGAAGCCGAACTCCGAGTCATGCAGAACGACTTGGCCACAGCGCAAAGCGAAGCCGCCGAACGGCAAGCGCAATTGCAACAATCTCTAGAGCAAGAGCGCCATCGTCGCAAAAACCTCGAAAGCGAACTCTCCCGACGCGGCTCCGCCGGAACTCCCGCCGCCGTGCGCATGGCGTTCACAGACATGTTCCGAGATATGCACGTTCGCCGCATGCAGCGCATGGCGATCGAAGAGCCCTGGCGTTTGCCGCCGGATTATGTTCCGCCAAAGAACTAATACCGTTTTTCGGTCGAACCACCGAATTCACGCAAGTCAAAGTCGTTTCCGATAGATCAAGGCCAAGACGCAAAACATCGTCGGAAAAGAAGAAAACATCGCCGAAGGCGCAAAAAAGAGGAATGTCTCCATGGTGATCTCATGGGAGGGTCAATTCGCCGGTCGCATGGCGGGAATGAAGGCCTCCGAGATTCGAGAACTCCTGAAGCTGATTGATCAGCCGGATATTATCTCCTTCGCCGGAGGCGTGCCGGAAGCCGATCTGTTTCCGCATCAAGAGATTGCGCGCGCTTATAATCGCGTGTTGGAATCCAACAGTTTACGCGCGGTCGCTTTGCAATATTCGATCAGCGAAGGCTATACGCCGTTGCGCGAGTGGATTTGCCAACGACTGAATCGACGTTGGGACTTAAGAGCGACGCCAGACAATGTCATGATCACAAACGGGTCGCAGCAGGGCCTGGAGTTCCTGGGAAAACTGCTGATCTCGGCCGGAGACTTGGTTGCGGTGTCGCGTCCGACCTATCTGGGCGCCCTACAAGCGTTCTCGCCCTACGAACCCCGCTACGTCATGGTGGCGATGGACGAAGGCGGCGTCGTTCTGGAGTCGCTGGCGGCGGCGCTGGCCCAAAAACCAAAATTCCTTTACTTGGTCCCGGATTTTCAAAATCCCAATGGAGTAACGCTGGCGGCGGAGCGACGCGCTCCCGTCGTAGCGATGTGCGCGGCGGCAGGCGTTCCGATCATCGAAGACGCAGCTTATGTTCAATTGCGCTACGACGGCGCTCCTTTGCCGCCTCTATTGGCGATCGACGCCGCTCTCGCCTCCGACACAGATGTTTCGAAAACCGAACGCCCGACGTCCGGCTATAGGCCCAATACGGTTACTTACGCATGAAACTTCTCTAAAACCTTGGCGCCCGCTTTACGAGTCGGCTGGGTGGTGGGCCCCGCCGAGGTGATTCAAAAACTCGTCTTAATCAAACAAGCCGCCGATCTTCATTGCTCGACGATCAACCAAATCGTCATCGAGCAAGTTGCGCGCGAAATTTATGACGATCACATCGAACGTCTGCGCAACGCTTACCGCTTGCGACGCGACGCCATGTTGGCGGCTTTGGCGGACTTCTTTCCACCTTCCGTGCGTTGGACTCGCCCTCAAGGCGGCATGTTCGTGTGGTTGGAGCTACCCGAATCCATGGACGGCGCCGCTCTGTTGGAACGGGCGAT
>CAUYUA010000151.1:0-1686 GCA_963575675.1 Azospirillaceae bacterium | reverse complement strand
GCACTCCGAGTCGCTAAAAATTGAACGGCTCGGAGAATCGTGTCAAGAGAAAAATACGCCTGCACTTATTTATTATATGCATTCTCCATATCGGCCCCCTCGGCCAACCGGCGTATTTTCTCTCTCTGTTCACCCCATTCGCCGGGCCATGGCTCCCTGAAGTGGGCGAGGGTGACGCCTTTCGGCAATCGGCCGTCGAGGATCATTTCGATTATGTCCGGAGCCAACAGTGTCAACTGCAATATCTCTCCCACATAACTACGATCGACGTCTTCGGCTTCGGCAAGCTCTTTGATTGTGGCGTACTGCCCTGTATCCAGTAACTTTTTCCAACGAAACGCCCGCGCCACAGCCTTAATCAGCGTCGGATCGGTTTTGGTCGACGGCGGAGCCCAGGTTGTTTTGAGGGGGAGGGGAGCGTCCGGCGGCGCGACGATCATTTTGCGCCCGCCGCGTTTCTTAAATTTGATCGGAATCTGGATCGACAGAATTGAACCATCAGAACTTAAATCAATGTTGCGAGTCATGGCGAGCCTCCAGGGCGAGAGTGGGGCGAAGGTCCGCCGCCAACGTGGCCAAGCCGTCGGCGCGGAGGTCGATGCGCACGCCGTCCGTGTTCACCGTGGCGCGAGAGACGAGAAGGCCGCACCAAGCGCGCCTGTTCGGCGGGAAATAGCGCGTCCCAGAGGGGATCAAGGTTGCGGAGGGTGGAGGATATCTCGTTTTCGTCGATGCGCTCGCCGTTTTCCGCCGCCGTCTGCTTCCAGGTTCGAACGATGATTTCCGGAGTGCGCAGTAAGGCTCGAAGTTGCGCCACGACGGCTCCTTCGATCACGCCTGCGGACACGGTGCGCAAAGGGCAAGCCTCATAGCCTTTTCTGATTGCCGTCTGGCTGACATAATAGCGGTACATCTTGCCGTTCTTGCGCGTGAAGATTGGCGTCATGGCGTCGCCGTTCGGGCCGAACAGAAGTCCTTTAAGCAGGGCGGGAGACTCTGCGCGCGGTTTGCTTCCGTTGCCGCGTCGATGATCGCTTCATGCTCGCCGGGATAGGATTCTCCTTTATGAACCGCTTCGCCGAGATAGACCCGATTGGCGAAGATGTTGTAGATCGCCTTTCGGTCGAGCGGTCCGCCTTGGCGCTTTTTGCCGTCCTGCGTTGTCCAGGATTTGGATTTGTGTCCGGCAGCCGCCAATTCGCGCATCAGTTCTGTGACCGAAGCAAGTTCAAGAAAGCGCCGGAAGATCAGGCGCACCAGATCGGCTTCGGTCTTATTGATCACCAACTTGCGGTTGACGACGTCGTAGCCGAGCGGCGGCGTTCCCCCCATCCACATGCCCTTGCGGCGGCTGGCTGCGAATTTGTCGCGGATGCGTTCTCCGATGACTTCGCGCTCGAACTGAGCGAAGCTCAAGAGTATATTGAGCGTCAACCGTCCCATCGACGAAGTCGTGTTGAACTGCTGAGTGATGCTGACGAAGGAGACGTTCCCGTTCTCGAAGGTTTCGACGAGTTTTGAGAAGTCGAGAAGAGAGCGAGAAAGCCTATCAACTTTGTATACGACAATAACGTCAATAAGTTTTGCTTCAACATCGGCCAGAAGGCGCTTCAGAGCCGGGCGCTCCAACGTTCCTCCCGACACGCCGCCATCGTCATAGCGGTGCGGGCATTCGATCCAGCCTTC
>CAUYUA010000150.1:0-1692 GCA_963575675.1 Azospirillaceae bacterium | reverse complement strand
TAGAGTTCCAGATACGCTCTCGCAGAGTTTGTCCAACTGAAGTCGCGCGTCATTGCGGTTTTCTGCATTATTCGCCATTGCTCGGGGCGCCGATAAACGGCGACGGCGCGCCGCACCGTCCAAGCAAGTTCGGTGGCGGAAGGCGCTCCAAAGACGAATCCGGTGGCGACGTCGTCGGCCAAAGCGGCGGGGTTGGCGTCGCTGATGGAGTCTTCGAGCCCCCCGGTTCGACGCACCAGAGGAAGAGCGCCGTAACGCAGAGCGTAAAGTTGCGTGAGCCCGCACGGTTCAGAGCGAGAAGGCACCATGACGATGTCGGCTCCGGCCTGGATGCGGTGGGCGAGGCCTTCGTCATAGCCGGTTTTGACGCCGACGGCGGCGGGATGAAGAGCGGCGGCGGCGCGGAATCCCTCTTCAAGAGATTTGTCGCCGGAGCCAAGCAACGCCAATTGTCCGCCGCGTTCCAGGATGACGGGCAAAGCCTCCAACACCATATCGAGTCCCTTATGCCAGTTCAGGCGAGAGACAACGGCGAACAACGGCGCGTCGGCTTTTTGCTCCAGTCCGAATTCGGCTTGAAGAGCGGCTTTGTTGGCGGCTTTGTTGTCGAGGGTTTCGACTCCATAAGACGCAACAATGTGAGGGTCGATTTCAGGCGACCACACCGCATAATCGACTCCGTTGAGAATGCCGGTCAGAGCGTCGGTGCGGGCGGAGAGCAACCCTTCAAGACCGCAACCATGCTCTTTGGACTGGATTTCGCGGGCGTAGGAGGGGCTGACGGTTGTAATTCTGTCGGCGTAGAACAACCCGGCTTTCAGAAAACCGACGCCGCCGTAGTATTCGACGCCCTGTATTTGGAAGCTTTCGGGCGGCAATTGCAGGACGGGCAGAATCGGAGCGGAAAACCGGCCTTGGTAAGCCAGGTTATGAATGGTCATGACGGTTGCGGGACGGCGCGGCTCGTTGCGCAAGGCCACATAGGCGGGCATGAGTCCGGCTTGCCAGTCGTGACCGTGTAGAATATCGGGCCGCCATTGTCGTCCGGCGGTTTCGCCGGCCATGGTCGCCGCCGTCCAGGCCAAAGCGGCGAAGCGCAGGTGATTGTCGGCCCAATCGCGGTTTTCCGGATTGAGATAGGGGTTGCCGAGACGGTTGTAGAGTTCGGGCGCGTCGAGAGCGTATGTGGCGACTCCGTCGGGAGACCGTCCCGCCAACACGCGCCCGCTTAACCCGCCCGGCAACTCGCAATGAGGGCGGGCGATTCGAATGTCGGACAATCCGCCGAGAACGGCGGGATAACCCGGCAACAGCATCCGCACATCGACGCCCAATCCGCCGAGAGCGACGGGAAGAGCGGCGCAAACATCCGCCAATCCGCCGGTTTTGATCAGCGGGTAGCATTCGGAGGCGACGAAGAGAACGCGCATCACGACTCCAATCGAGCCAGCATTTCGGCGGTGACCAAGCAGACGCCGTTCTCTGTGCGGTTGAAGCGGCGACTGTCTTCAACCGGGTCTTCGCCCACGACCAAGCCGTCGGGAATGACGCAGCCGCGATCGATGACCACTTTGTCGAGTCTGCAATTGCGACCGATCAGGCACTCCGGCAGCACCACCGCTTCGTTCATTTCGCTGTAGGAATTGACGCGCACGCGGCTGAACAGCAATGAGTTGCGAACCACGGACCCCG
>CAUYUA010000149.1:0-1712 GCA_963575675.1 Azospirillaceae bacterium | reverse complement strand
GCCCTTTACTCTATTATGGAGCTGTCGATCAATTTTGCCGGCGTTATTCGCTTTTTGGAAGAGCTGGCGCGTCGTCAAGGTCAAGCAATCGCCGAGGAGACCAAACCGCCGGTGACTTTGGAAGAACTGGCGCGTTTAGAACGATCCATGGCGCGAGCAGATCTTTCTCCGTTCTTGTTCAATCAGGCAGTGATCAACATAGCTGAAGACGCGGTCAATGAGGCCGAATATTTTGAACTTTATATCTCCATTCGGCTTCTTCAAGAAAGGATGTGTCCGGAGTACAGTATTACGAGCAATCAATGGTTATTCAATTACTTTACCAGCAACCTCGATCAATCGGTTTTACGCGCTCTGAGCCACGGCATGTCTTTTATGCGAGGACGCCGGATCGGCATCAACATCAATCTCGCGACGGCGATGTCTACCGGATTCGTCAAGTTCGATGAGCGCTTGCCGCCCGAGTTTCGTGGTCATGTGGTTTTGGAAATCAGTAAAGTAGACCTATTGGAAAATCTTTCTCTCTATCATGATGTGGCGGATTTTGCGCGCGATCGAGACTATCAGATTAGCGTCGATGGTCTTAATCCTTTCTGGATCGCCAATTTTGATTTCGAATATCTCGGGTGCGATTATGCAAAGCTATATTGGACTAACGAGTTGTTGGAAATGGATGAGGCGTTTCGACAAGTGTTCTTAGAAAGAATTTCGGAACAGAATCGTTGTCGTTTTATATTGGCTCGATGCGACCAAATTAACAGTTTGGTTTACGCGCGTCGCGCAGGGATACATTTGGTTCAGGGACGCGCGGTTGATAATATTCTTCGAAAAGGAGTGATGGTTCGCGAGGCAATCTCCGCCGCAGAAGGACCAACGCTCGACAATCCCTCGGATTAGGTTTTTTGATGCGAGACTCCTTAAATAAAATATTTTCGTTGGTGTAAAACCCCTTTTGCGCCGGAGTTGTCTCTATGCCTACTCGCCCTAAAAGCCTGTTGCAGCTTGCCGGAGCTTCCAATCATCCCAGTCCGCTGGATGTTTCGGCGTTACTCCTGATTGACCACCAAATGGAATATGTTTCCGGCAATGTTCCTTTGGTTGGCATTGGGGGCGCTGTGGATGAGGCGCGCGCAATGTTGTCTTTGGCGCGGGCTCGTCAAACGCCGGTTTTTCATATTGTTCATCATGGTCGTCCCGGCGGCGCATTGTTTAATCCTCAAGGACCATTTGTCGAGATTATTCCAGACCTTGCGCCGCGTGCGGGTGAGGCGGTTGTCATCAAAACGCTGCCGAATGCTTTTGCCGGAACGGAGCTTCACGCAAAGATTCAAGAAACGCGGCGCAAAGAACTGATCGTTATTGGTTTTGCGACGCATATGTGTGTAAGCGCTACGGTGCGCGCTGCGTTAGATCTTGGTTATCGCTCGACTGTAGTTGCGAACGCCACGGCGACTCGTGATCTTCCTGATCCTTTGGGAGGGGTGATCTCGGCGGCTTCTCTTCAGCGCGCGGCTTTGGCGGCTTTGGCGGATCGTTTTGCCGTTGTGGTTTCCAACAGCGCAGTTTGGACGTGACGCTATATTTTGTCTGAACGGAAATCTTAGATGATTTTAACAACGGCAAGTAAAATACAGAAAATAAAAAAATGTTATACTCTGTCCAATTGAGAACCCGAAAAAACTCCGAAAGAATCGGGGCTCCGCCCTCGACCC
>CAUYUA010000148.1:0-1716 GCA_963575675.1 Azospirillaceae bacterium | reverse complement strand
CCACGCGCCGAACGTTCGATCACTCAAAAGCAATTCGAGCTGGAAACCGGCGAAACGCTGCAACGCATCCCCGGAGTTCGCTACAGCTTCGGAAAACAAAACGGCGGGAAAGAAGTCACGATCATTTTAGCCGGAGATCATCCCGACGTTCTCACCGGCGTCGCCGACAAAGTGTTGGACGACATGCGCACACAGCCCTTCTTAGCCAATGTGAACTCCAACGCCAACCTACTGAGGCCGGAAATCCAAATTACGCCGGATTTCGAACGCGCCGCCGAACTCGGCGTTTCCGTGCAACGCATCGCCACCGTGGTGAAGATCGCCACTATCGGAGACGTCGACGCCAACCTGGCCAAATTCACCCTCGGAGACCGACAAATTCCAATTCGCGTTCTGTTGGACACGGCGGCCCGCAACGACCTTTCAACGATCCGCAGCTTGCGCGTCTCACGCGCCGGAACCCCCTCCACGCCGTTATCAAGCGTCGCTCATGTGGTCCTGGGCAGCGGAGCGTCTCAAATCAACCGCTATGACCGCAGCCGACAAGTCACCATCGAAGCCAATCTAAATGGATTGTCTCTCGGCCCGGCGCTGGCGACCATCAAAGAACTACCATCGCTTCGACAATTGCCCTCAGGAGTTCGTTTGCAGCCCAGCGGAGACGCAGAACACATGGCGGAACTCTTCAACAGCTTCGGCATGGCCATAGGAGCAGGCGTTATGCTGGTTCTGGCTGTGCTGATCATTTTGTTTGGAAGCGTCTTTCAACCCCTCACCATCATGATGGCTCTACCGCTTTCGATCGGCGGCGCTCTGTTGGCGCTTTTAATCACTCAAGACGCCCTGGGGTTGGTTCCGCTCATCGGCATTTTGATGCTGATGGGCATTGTCGGCAAGAACTCGATCCTACTGGTCGACTATGCAATCATGGAAATCGAAAGCGGGAAAACGCGTCGCGAGGCTCTGCTGGAAGCCGGCGCCAAACGCGCTCAACCAATCGTCATGACCACCATCGCCATGGTCGCGGGAATGTTGCCTCTAGCGATGCGAATGGGAGAAAACTCTGATTTCCGCGCGCCTATGGCGGTTGCCGTCATCGGAGGCCTCATCGCCTCCACCTTATTGAGTTTGATTTTCATTCCCGTCATGTTCACTTTTATGGATGACCTGCAAAAACGGGTCAATATCATGACGCGCCGACTGCTTGCAGACTCAAACGCCGTCGGTTAAGGTTTCTTTCTTTGATGACCGCTCTTTCAAAATAAAGGTTTTTTCCATGGGGCATCGTTGGGAGTATCCTCGACTTCCGGCTTCAGCGCTTGGAGTGGCGGCGTTGCTTTTTTCTCAAACGGCGCGGTGCGAAGATAAGAATCGCTTCGACGGCCTTTATGTCCCCGCTGAAAACAGCGCAGGAAAAATCACGGGACGCATGGAAGTCAAAACCGATGAATCCGGCGAAACCTTAATCACCGCCGGAAACAGTTCCGGCACACAGGCAATGTGAAATTTACAAAGGCAAGGCCGCGTTTCGGGCGGCAAACTCTTTTATAAAGACCCGGCCACCGAAAACCGCCCCTTCGTCGTCGTCTTCCAAAAGAACGGCGGCCTCACCGTCAACTACCCTCCCATGGCCCACAGCATGTATTGCGGCATCGCCGCAGACCTTGTGGTGCGGTGGAAAAAAAGCGACGCCCCATAATTTTTTCTTAAGGAAAC
>CAUYUA010000146.1:0-1730 GCA_963575675.1 Azospirillaceae bacterium | reverse complement strand
ACCGAACATCTCGTCGACATCATTTTGGCTCACACCGCAGCCTTCGAGTTGAGGGCCGTTGAGAAGATGAGAGTCTTCACGAGAGTCCACCGGCTTGCGCGTCGATGAAATGACGCCTTCGGCAGAGGGAACAGCTTCACCAATGAAACCACCCCAAATCGCGATCATGGCGTTGATGCGCTGCTCAATATAGCGCAGCACGCCAATCACCTTGCTCGTCCTCTGCCCGGTAAGGTCTTGGAACGAACACGCGGTGAAGATCGCCGTAACGTCGGATTCTATGGCGCTGCAAAGACCGGATTCGGCGCCGCTGCTCCGCAAACGGGATGCAACGTCCAACAAACGCTCTGCTGCGTTAAGAATTTCGAACACGCGCGCTCGGTGGTGATGACGATGGCGTCAGTTCGCTGGTTGCGCTATCGATTCTGTTGTTATCACTATCTGGCGGACGTAAAGCGCACCTCTCGCCTGGCCTTCTCGATCGTTCCGGCCATTTCGATCAGTTCACGACGCAGGACCTCGACGTGGCCGACTTGCTGAGGAATTTGGGAAGAGTGCTGCTTCCAGGAGTCGCGAAACTCCTGGAGCATGGCGCGAACTTCCCAAGTGGCGGCGCCCATCGTTCGTTGATAGTAGCGCCGCAAAAGGCTCGCCCCTTGCGGTTCGAGCAATTGTTTCCTCGATATGATCGAACTCATCGTCGGTAAGCTGCGGGAATATCCACCGAGTTACCCCCAGAACCGCCTGAATTTTCTGTCTCAAAGTATCGGCGTTAAACGGCTTAACAATATAGTTATTGACGCCGGCTTGTTTTGCAGCAACCACGTTTTCGGTTTGCTTTCCGCGTCACCATAATGAAGGAGTCGCATTGAGTTTTACGTCGGCGCGAATTTCCTTCAACAGCTGCAAACCCGTCATCGGCTCATGTTCCAGTCGGAGATCACCAAGCCGAACTTGTTTTCCGCAGTTTTGCAGGGCGCTTACGCCGTCGCTGGCCTCATCAACATCGTTATACCCGATTTGGGTCAGCAGGTTACGCACAATTCGCCGCATTGTGGCGTAATCATCGACGACAAAATTTGCATCTAACTCTCTCCGCTCCTTCAACATTGTCCACAAACCCGCGATAAACATCACCGACGGATTTGTGATCTTTTCGCCGACGAACACAGCTCACCGACACTCTCCGAGGCTCCACCGAACTCTACTCTTTGAATTGTGACGCAAATTCGGAGCCCACCTAAATCCACCACAGAGCCCACCGCTGTGTTACGCCTCTCGTGTTAATCTGAAGGGGCGCGAACCGAAAGGAAGAGCTTTGAGGGATGACTTACTCGATCGATACTGTCTCAACTAAAAAAAAGTCACGAACACAAACGCGCGTCGGCTCCTGTTGTTACGCAAAAACGCCGCCGAACAGCGCCAAACACCTAATTGGCGCATAAGTCTCTTTGTTTTTCCGCTGTTTTGTCTCAGCCCTGTGTTTTTACCCTAACTTTCTACTTTTCCCACGATATTTTTGTCATGGCGACATTTTTCCACGAGAGCAATGACATTGCAGCTACATGAGGCTGTGTGATCATGACACATATCGCTTCAATCACCGTGAAAACAACGCACTCCCGCAACAAGCCGATCAAAACCGCGTTTCAGCAGATTTCAGAACCAACCCAGTCGTGTCCATGGCCAAAATGTTCGAGACGTCGCCGCGCAGCAAGGCGTTAACGCCG
>CAUYUA010000145.1:0-1736 GCA_963575675.1 Azospirillaceae bacterium | reverse complement strand
AGTATGACGAGGCCGGTTGGCGTCGCGTGATGGATGAGGCTCATCGCCGTTTGGATGCTCAGGAGGCCGTATGATGGTTGCTCTTCCATTACCGTCGTCGCCGACTCTTGATGCGATTTACGCCACCTATGAAGCCGACGCCGAGGATGGGTTCCGTCTTCATCTCGGCGCTTCGTTGATCGGCAAGGAGTGCCTGCGAGCGTTGTGGTTTAACTTTCGTTGGACGACGCGGGCGGCGTTTTCAGGTCGGATGTTGCGCCTGTTCGAAACCGGACAATTGGAGGAAGCTCGGATTGTTCGCAACCTGCGCCGAACAGGAGCGACGGTGCTTGAGGTCGATCCTGAGACCGGTCGGCAGTGGCGGGTCGGTGCTCACGGTGATCATTTCGGCGGTTCGATGGACGCGGTAGCGGTCGGACTGCTGGAAGCGCCGAAGACTTGGCATGTTTTGGAGTTCAAAACTCATTCGGTCAAGTCATTTTCAGAATTAAAGCGTCAAGGCGTGCAAACGTCAAAAGTGATGCATTACGCACAGATGCAGGTTTACTTGTACCTTACGGGTATGACACGCGCCATGTACGTGGCGGTCTGCAAAGATACCGACGAGATTTACATCGAGAGACTTCATGCCGACCCTGCGGTAGGAGAAGCGTTGCTGACGAAAGCCGGTCGCGTGATCGAGGCAGTTCGGCCACCGGAGAAGTTATCCCTCGATCCGACCTGGTGGAAGTGCCGGTTATGTGAACATCACAGGCTTTGCCATGACGGCGACACTGCCGAGCGCAATTGCCGGACTTGTTTGCATTCCTCGCCGGTTGAGAGTGGCTGGGATTGTGCTCGCTTTAATCGCATATTATCAAGCACTGACCAACGCAAAGGTTGTAATCATCACCTTTATATCCCTGATCTTGTTCCTGGAGAACAAGTCAACGCTGGCGACGACTGGGTCGAATATCAAATGGCGGATGGTAGCGTCTTTATCGATGGAAGTAAAACCTCACTTTAAAGAAAATGGAGAAAGATATGTTTATTCCAAGCATTGATCCAGAGTTTAAGTCTCTTATTCCGCCCTTGTCGAAAGAAGAGTACGATATGTTGAAAACAAACATATATGATGCAGGGTGCGCGCGAGACCCTCTTTCAACATGGAATGGAGTATTACTCGATGGGCATAATCGACTTGAGATTTGCTTGAAATTTGACTTGCCGTTTACAACAGTCGAAATTCCAGATATTACTGGGCGTGAAGACGCTATGATCTGGATTATCCAGAATCAGTTTGGACGGCGCAATCTTACACCTTTTACGCGAGCCGAGCTTGCGCTGAAACTTGAACCGATTATTGCCGAGAAAGCGCAAAAAAATCTTAACGAAGGGCGTTGTTTTGGCGGTGGGGATAGAAAGTCTGAAGAATATCGCTCTTTGTCAACATTGGCAAAGAGCGATTTCAGTGATGATATTTCTGAAGACCCTCGTTTCAAAGCGGCGGTCGAGGCTGCGGAACGTGAGGCCGAACAATTTGAAAATCCTAAGACTCTAGCTCAAACGTTGGCGGCTTTACATTCCACCCAACCGAAACCGTCGATCAAGCCTGTGCATACTCGGGTTGAAGTTGCCAAGGTTGCTGGTGTTTCTGAGGGAACTCTTCACAAGGCAAAACTAATCAAAGAAAAAGGAACGAAAGAACAAAAAGAACGGCTGCGCAAAGGTGAAACAACGATCAATAAAGAATATCA
>CAUYUA010000144.1:0-52747 GCA_963575675.1 Azospirillaceae bacterium | reverse complement strand
GACGACATTGGCGGAGACAGCGACGAAGGCGGCGGGAACGGCTTGAATTGGGGGGTGATCTGGGGAGGGATCGTTTCTGATGCGGCCGAAGATGCGGAAGCGGTCGGGGCGACGTCTCCCTCTCGCGCAACAGCTCTGACGGCGGTGGTCAGAACCGTCAGCACGGCGATCCCATAAAATACGACGTGAACCCTGGACGTCATCGCCCTAGTATCCATATGTCAGATAATTGGCTTCCTCGAACGCATTGTTTAGAACGAATTTAACGCCGCCGCCGCTGCGGATCATCGGCAGAACCTTTTTGATATTTTTCTTGGTGGTGACGTTCTTGTCCACAACCACAACCGTTTGACCGACATAAGAAGACAGAACGACGCCTTCTGTCGTGGCCAACACCGGCGACGTGTCAATGAGGATGATGCGATCCGGATAACGAGCGCCAAGATCGCGCATTAATGCGCCAGCATTCTTGCTCGACAGCAGTTCGACGCCGTGGGAGTGAGGACGTCCCGCCGGAATAAAGCTGAGATTGGGAATGTTGGTTCGCATGATCATGCTGCGAATGTCCGTGATATGCCCCGCTAGAAAATCGATCAAACCCATTTCTTGTTCGACGCCCAACAACCGCCCGAGCGTGCGACGATGGCTATCGGCGTCGATGAGCAGAACAAATAGATCGCGCTCGATGCTGAGACTCATCGCCAAATTAAGCGCGGTGAACGTCTTGCCCTCTCCGGGAACGCAGCTTGTGATCATCACGACATTGGCGTTATCGGATGAAAATCGACGTTTTTTAAGATTGGGCGCAGACGGGCGAACATCCGGATCGAGCGTCAACGAAGGGACATCCGGATCGGACACGGGCCGACGATGTTCCTGATCGGATGAAACCGGATTGTCCGGCTCACGATTGGGAGGAAACGCGGACCTCAGCAGATTTCTCTTGATGATCCGGAAACTTTCAATCAACCGACTTGGCTTGGACGTCGGCGTGATGAAACCCGCCGCGTTAAGCCGATCAAAATCGATTTGAAGGGTTGATTTCGGATTCGGAGACCAAGCGGAAGAAGGGGCGGGAATAATTTCTTCTGGAGGAATCGGCGGAGCGGGAGCAATTTCTTCTGGAGGAGGCGCTGAAACGAAAACAATTTCTTCTGGAGAAGGCGTTGGAGCCGACGGGACGACCGGGACGACGACAGGGGCGACGACAGGAGGCGGGGCTGAAACCGGAACCGAAGTCGCAAGCGTCTCCTTCTGCCAGTCCGCCAACATCCTGTTCGCCAGACGTTCAGCCAACGGCGCTCTGTCGACGCGTTGAGAGGGATTATCCTGCATGGTTGCGCAACCTTTGGATAAACGCCGGCAGATTGATGTTATTGATCATATCGTCGAAGCGGACGAAATGATTAATCGCCAACACGGCGACGAAAACCAAGAACAACAGCAGCAACGAACGTATGAACTGGCGCTGCTCTTGAGCGAACGCAGTGTTGACTTTGTGGACGCTCGGCACTTCGCCGATGACGCGCAAATTAAAGAGTTCGCCCAATTGAGCGCTGGACGTAACGGTGTCGTCCAATTGGTGTAGGAACACCATGAACCCGCCGCCCATCGCCAACGCAATAATCAGGATGCCGGCGTTGAACAGCGGACGATTGGGAAAGCTTGGCCGCACCGGAACTTGAGGCGGCTCCACAATACGGAAATGCAGCTTGTCGTCGCTGGCTTCAACCGCTTCAGACAAACGCGCCGACTCTCGACGAGCCAGAAGCTCCTCGAATTTCGATTTGAGCACGCCGTAATCGCGGTTGAGGCTGCTGAGTTCGGCTTCGATCTTTGGCGCGATGACGCCCAGGCCTTGCAACCGCTCCAACTCTTTCGCCAGAATATCAACCCGACTCTGAGTTTGAGCAATGTCTCCCTCCACCTGGATCAGCTTGAGTTTGATCTGATCATGCACGGGATTGGGAATTTGACCACGGCGCCCGTCGCCGTTTTGCGGTTTGTCTGACGCTGTCTGTCGGGTGCTTTGCTCGACGTCGCGCTTGGCTTGTTCAAGAGAGCGCTTTGCGGCGATCACGTCGGGATGGCGAGCTGTGTAGCGCGACTGAAGCTGAGTCAACTCCGCTTCCAGTTGCTGCATCCGCGCGCGCGCCGGGTTCATGAGCGCCTGAGCATTGCCGTTGTTGATCATTACCTGCGGCGCGCTATCGATGTCCAGGAACTGCGGATTTGCGGCGAGGCTGGCCTGAAGCTGGGCGCGCGCCACAAGCGCATCGTCGTATTTGGCTTTCGTGGAGAACAGTTCTTGACGCACGCTTTCATAGCGGGCCGCAAAATTAGCGCCGGTCGCCGCCAGAATGTCCGAATGCTTGGATTTGTACTCCGCCATTCTTTCGTCGGCGCTTTTCAGCTTTTGTTCGTATTCGGATATCTGGTTTTCAATAAAATTGCGCGCGCTCTCCATACCGGAGCGATTAAGGCCAAGATTGGTTTCGAGGAAAATATTTAAAAGGGTTTCAACCACTTTGCGCGCTAGTCTCGGATTGGCGTCGGCGTAGGTGACAGTAAAGAGGTTGTGACCTTCGGCCTTAATCTTAATTTGGCGCGCCAGCCATTCGTATAATTTTTCTTTCTCGGCTTCTGTGACGACCTTGAGGTCGAGGTCGGAGGCGTGCGCGACATGCACCACGTTTTTGCGGTTGAGCAACGTCCGTTGCATGACTTCCAGCTGTTTCTGCACGTCCGCTTGCACGGCGATATTGCGCAACAGCGGCGTCAACAGGTTTTCCGTTTCGACATAGATGCGGGTCATCGCCTCATAGCGATCGGGCAGAATAAAGATAACCAACCAGCCAAGAATGGCGGCGATCCACGCCACCAAGAGTCCGCCTCGTCGCCACCGCCAGTAGGGAGTCAGCAGATGTCGTATCTCGTTGGTGATTTTCTCAAGACCATTCACGCGGGCAAACCCTTGTCTGGTGGAAAGCAACGTCCGAGCGACCCCGGTCGTTTAATTTCCGGCGGTCAGAACCAGCTCTGTGGAATCGTCACCACGTCGCCCGGCGCCACTTCAGCATTCGCCGTAACGTCGCCGTCCTTCAACAGATCGGCAAGACGCAAACGATAAGTCGTGACCTGGTCTTTTTCTGTTCGGGTCAACGTGCTGCGATTGCCTGCGGCGAATTGAGTCAGGCCGCCAGCGGCGATCATGACATCCAGAACGGTCATTCCTTTGCGGTAATTCACCGCTTGAGGTTTGGTCGCTTCGCCCACCACACGCACCTGTCGATCCACCGGACCGACCATATCGATCATAATGATGGTGGCCTTGGCGTCCTGGATAAATTCAGAAAGTTTTTCTTCAAGATCGCGAGCCACTTTGGTCGGAGTTTTTCCCGCAACCACCAGGTCTTCAACCAGCGGAACAGAAATGCGTCCGTCAGGCCGAACGCGAACCGTGGTCGACAGGTCGGTGTTGCGCCAGACGAAAACCTGGAACTGGTCTCCGGGGCCGATCACGTAATCTTTGACGAAATCGTCCTTAAGGCTGACCACATCTTGGAGCATCGGCGTTGTTCCCGACTCTATACAGCCTGTGAGAGCCGCTCCGATCAAGAACGCAGACAGCATTAGACGTCCCAGCATGTGACTGCCGCCTCCCACTTCTATCCGACTACACCACTCTGAACCTAAACCACTTTATTTGTTCATAGGTAATGGAAAAAGCCGGCGCAAGAAAAATTCTCTCAAGTCAGAGATTTGGAGCGCTGCTGGAACAAAATTGCCAGGGTCTTTAGTGTCCGTTGGGAAAGTCCCCTGAGGCGCAATATATGTAGGGTGCGGAAAGCGCCACGTCACCAAGCATTGCAGCGCCCTCGACCTTTCCCAACGGACTCTTAGACAAGGTGATGAAGCGCTGAATGACCGAACAAGAGACAAGAATTGGTTCCGATCTGACGGCGGCGTCCGCTCGGATCAATCCGCTCGGCGTGAGGTGGTCCCGGAATCCCGGACAGAATGATCGCTTGGCTAAGCTTAGATTGGATATTTTTTATGCGGAGTTCTGTGTGTTTTTTTGATATACTTTTGTATGACTCATTTGATGTTTTGTTGTTTAATTTTGTATGAGGACGATTGGCGTTATATGAGGTCTATCCATTGCCCGCCCCCCTTGCTCGGATAGATACGTCTTGTAAGTCGACAATCTATGCGACGAGTATCTCTGATCCGAGCTATTCGCCTCTGCTATACCATAGTGTGCGCGAAAGTTGCACAAACCACCGCCTTCTTCTCCCATCATCAAGATTTTTGTCCATCCTGCGCGCGCAATACGGGAATTCAGGCGTTGCGCGGTCTTTGGTTTGGCTTTCGTAGATTCGGATGAAACGCAGGGTCCAGGAGCGCAATCACTGGTCCCTGCAATTCGGTTGCGGGGACTTTTTCCTACAGTTTCTTTGCCAAGTCATGGATAAGAGGAAACTGCCAAGTTTGCCGCAAAAAGACCGAGAGCAATCCGATCGCCGACATAATGACGATGAAACTGCTGGAGAAATGAAAGAACCAGCCTAATCCGGGCAGAGACAAAGACATTAAAGCCAAGACGCTCCAAGCCCAGATCACAATTCCTTGGCGAGCGTGAAATTGCACGAACGGGTCTTCTCGACCGAAGAGAACTGGAACAAAACAGAGAATCCCGAGATAACTCAATGCAGCCATGAGGCGAGGGCGGATCATGGCGGCGTCTGATTGGTCATCATACATTGAGGACATACCGTTATCCTTTGGTAGGCGTTGGTTGCGTCACCGAGTCTGATAAGGCGTCTTGCAACTCATCATTGTCGTCTGATATCGTGATCTCTTGTCTCTTGCGATACTGCATATAAGCATATGCGGCGGCGGCGCAACCAGCAATTGCGATAATCGGACCTAAAACGCCGAGTCCGAGACCTAATCCCAGGCTAAGGCCTTTCCCAGTCCAAATGGTTCCACCTGTGGTTATGGCTTCTGCTCCGGTTGCAACGACGGCGCTTTTTCCGGCGACAATTGCCGCGCTTTTTGCTCCGGCGGTGGCGGTCACTCCGGCTTTGGCCCCGATGGTCTTTGCAGTCAGAGTTTCGCGAAGAACATCAGCCTCGACGCCAGGAGCCGCCGCGACTTTGGCGCCGCCTGCGATCTTTGTTCCTGCGACTCCAGTTGCTTTTGCTCCGGTTGCTTTGGTGACGAGGGTTTCGCGTAAAGCTTCTTTTTCAACGCCGGGAGCGGCTGCGACTTTTGTTGCTGCGGCTCCTTTACCGGCGGCGGCTTGCCGCGCGACTTCGTTTTCTAGTTCTCCAGTGATGGGAGCAGCGGCGGAAGCCGCTCCGTTAGCGACGGCCATTTTTATTCTCCAGCATTAAGCTTTGTCGTTCTAGTGGGGCTTATCTATGAGAAACAAATGCATCAAGAAATAAGATTTCTCAGCGCAAGTTGAATATAAAGCATATCCCCCCCCCCCGGGGGGATACTTAATTTTGTTTTTTTTAAAAAGAGTGCATTTATGATTCTGGTGGCGTTTTAATTTGCGCTGTCCACCAAGTATACATTGAAACCAAGATATTACCGACACCGATGACGGCAAAGGGAGCATAAGGACCAACAGTGTCGAACAGTGCGCCGCCGACTTCAAGCACAAAAATCAATCCGATTCCACCGGTAATATTGAGAGCGCCCATCATCGCTCCACGCAAATGGTCTGGAGTATGGTCAATAACAATCACATCAGGAGCCAATAGAACTCCAACTTGTCCGAGAGCAATAAGCGACATTGGTATATATACGAAGAGATCAAATGGATTAACGACGAGAGTCATCATGAGAAATCCCGCTCCGGAGATTGCCATTCCGATGCGTATTGCATTAAGACGTCCTAAAAAATCGACGACGACGCCCCATCCGATGCTGGTCGCCATCAGCAGCAGTCCGACCAGACCGATGACCAAACCGGCGTGAGCTGCGGCTTGCTCCTGACTCTTGCCGACGAGATCGGCGAAATAAACGGTCCAGAGCATATAGAACAATCCCGTTGCCGCGACATTGCCGCGTGAGAACAGCGCCGCGATGAAGGCGGCGCGAATTCTAGGCTCGCGAATGAGGATGTCCTTGATGATTCGTCGTGAAGGAAGAGCGCTTTGTTGTTTCGGAACGACGTCGATCAACAATCGAGAAGCCAGCCAAGCTCCGATCAAACCAAGCAAAGCATTGAAAAACACCACAGGAATGACGCCGATATGTCGAGGCGTCTGCATTAGAACGGCGAAAACCAAGACGCTGCCGAACGCCGTCATCGAGGCGGTGTTTGACATTTTGCGTGCTCGGTTTTCAGAATCGGCGAAATCTCCGGAAAGAATTATGATTTGGGGCCAAATTGCGCAAGCTCCGAGCGACATGACGATGCGCGCGAGATAGTAAATAACGACCCCGCTTAGTCCGGTTGCGGTTCCGATTGCGATACTAAACAGCGCAAGAGCGCTTCCGAACGCGCCGACCAAGAAGCCGCCGACGAGGATCGGAGTTCTGCCAATCCGATCAGAAAGAGCGCCGAGAGATCCGATGACCAATAAAGCGACTAGCTCGGCGACGACTTCGACGTTGGCGTTGATGGTTCCGGCGTTGTTGAGAGAAACGCCAAGAACCTTCCTTAGGAACAAGGGTTGAAGCGCTGCGGCGAGCGTCATGGAGATCATGGCGACTGCGGAGACTAAATAAAGAGCATTCCAACGATAAGAGGAAGATGTCGTCGCCATTTAATCCTCAAAAATCTGAATTAAAGAAAGAATATTAAAAATAATATTAAATGGGTCCGAAAGAATAGGCCTCGGACCCATTTAATTCGCTCTCATTGTTGTTTTATTCTTATTTCTCTTCTGTTACTTCACCTAATTGCCCCCAAAATTTAGGCGGAAGCTCCTGTCCCATCATCAAAGCTCCAGACGCTCCGTCAAAATCAGCGTCGCGAGCCACCATGATCTTAATGTCGCCATATGTGCGTAGCTTCCCCGCGATCATGTCGGCAAGTCCATTGATGCGTGATCCGCCTCCAGCCAAAATAATGTTCTGTAGAGTTTTTGGCAGATCTTCCGGAGAGAAGCGTTTTATCAAAAGTTCTACGGCTTCAATAATATCAGCAACAATAGATTCACATGCCTGTTGCAGTTCTTCAGTAACATCACAAACGAACGGTAGAGCGTCTGCTCTGAGTTCTACTTTAATAGGTCCATGGTTGGTTTTTCCAACAAAAGAATGCGTTTCCTTAATGCCTCTAACAATATTAAGATTAATCTGGACGTCAGGATAACGGTCAAGAATAGCGTCCATAAATAATTGATCTATGTGGTTTCCCGCCTTCTTAATAGTGATTTGGTCTTCCGGCGGAGGAATCATTCCTTTGAGAGCGCAAATATCCGTCGTTCCCGCGCCAATGTCTATAACTATGGCGTTAAGCAATTTTCCATAGTGATAAGCAACAAGAAACGGTTGAGAAATCACCACCGCCATTGCAACCATGTCGTTGATGATCTGGAGCACAGCCGTTTTACTGCCGCCAGCAGCTCTGGCCGGAACGCTGACGACCGCGTAGATTTCATCTCCGGGTTGGGGTTTCGTCGCATCGATCGCATATTTTAAGAGCTGTTTTGCGGCGTTGAGGTCTTTCGTGTTGTTTTCTTTCATTACGCCGTCTTCAATGGGATTGCGCAATTCAAGAAACGAACGCTTCTCTAGAGCGTCTTCGCCGACGACGAAAGGCGCTCCCAACAGCCGAACGCCGATGACGTCTTTCGGGTAGCCGACGATGGAGCGAAATATTTCGCGCGCTCCGCGATTGGACATCACAGAGGTCCAAGAGGTTCCAAGATCAATTCCGATAATCAATTGTCCGGCGCTCTGCGAGGCGACCTGTTCTTCACTCATGTGTTAAACTCCTTAGGAATTGAACGGCATTTTTACAGCAAGCGCCGGCTTCGGTCACGCGACTTTGCCCGACGGCGCTAATCGTTTGGGTTGCGAGCGCGGAGGCGCTTTTTTCTTCTGAGGCGGCTCGCTTTCTCCGAACACCGACTTTAGGCCCGAGACGATTCCTGCGCCGACATTGCAAATCATCTCAAATGTCCCGATCTCAGCGGCTATGCGCCGCTTGGAGGCGGATGAATTGGATTTGGCTGTTGTCGGCGTTTTTTTCACCGCCGGCGCCGTTTCAACTTTTCTTGGCGTTGGAAGAAGCGGGGGCTCTTCTTCTTTATGGAGAAAGGGGGTTTCAAGCATTTCTTTTCGACGATGCAACAGCTCGACGGCGTTTTGCGTTTCTGAAACGGATTTATTCAATAGATTAAGAGATTCGATCTCGTCGCGCGTCTTTGTTAGAGTGTCCGAACGCCGTTGTTCGAGTATGGCGACGTCTGATTTTAGCGTGTCTATTTCTTGCCGCAAGGCGTCTCTTTCCTCGCGAGAACGGATGATGTCTTCATCCAGCTCTTTAAGTTCCTGCTGTTTTCGACGATGTTCTTCAACTGTTTCCCGTAATTCGTCTGAAGCTTGCCGCTTTGCTTCTGTCTCGCTCCGAATACGGTAAAGAAGATTGATTTCTTGATGCAACACAGAGATTTGCTCTTCAAAATGCTTAAAGCCGGATTTTTGCTCGATCAACAACTTACGTATTTCGTTGATCACGTCCATTTTAATCGGCGTTCCAAGAGGCGACGAGAAAAGGTCATAAATTATTTTAACGATGCTTTCAGCCTTTTCCGCTCTATCTTCATGAGATTCTTCAACGATCGAAATGTCCGACGCTTGCGGCGCTGCGATTTCTATTTGAAAATGAGTTCTATTGTTTCTATGCCGTTCTTGATCTCTCCACATGTCATAAATCGTTTCAGAGATCACAGTTTTCTCGATGGTGGGGATTGCGACGCTCAACGGCTCTTTGAATTCCTCGACGAAAGGCGGTTGTTCTGCAACAGGTTGTTTTTGGTCTTCTTCGGCGGGGATCAAGCGCAAGGGAGAAACGGCGCATAAGGTCATCAGCTCTTCGGTGGAAAATCGAGGCTTCGCTTCTTTTCGTCGCTTGGCGTTTTTAGCGTCTTTGTCGGATGCTGCGCCGTTTTGACGCCAAGAGGCGACTTGAAACAATTCAGTCCATTGCTCATTCTTCGTTCTACGTCTCTCGATCTCATCACCGGAACGACTAATGACGTTCTCCACCACCGTTCCTCCAGATGCAATTTATTGGAAATCTCTCTGCACGACGGGATGAGTGCTTTTATCCGAATCATTCGCCGCGCAAACCCGGCCTTTTAGGGCCGAGTTTGCGGCTTTGTCCATGCCGATAATCGCATTCGTCAATCCGAGTTCCATGACAAATCTTGCGCTCATGTCGATGGCAGTGTCACATGTTTTCTGTAAAAACGATCAAGCTGATTGGTCCCCATTCTCACGAGCGCCGCGTGAACGATGACTGCTCGCCCCCTTAATAGCGTATTTACACCTCTTCCTCGGACGTGACCCTTCTCAATCATCAGTGGTCCATTATGTGCTCGGCGACGGCCATAATTGGCGATAATTGGACAAACGGAGCGGGAGGCGTCTCATTTTGTGGGTGTTTTTCCGCCGCCGGAAGAGAAGGTAAGGATTGTGTTTGCGGCTCTGATTGTTCTTTTTTTATTGTTCTTTTCGGTTCGTCTTGTGGTTTAAGGCGGTACTCAACAAGAGTCAGTAGCCACGCTATTTCTCTGCTTAAGTTTTGAACGTCGATATAGGCCTCTTCGGCTCTTTGAAGATGGCGATTTTGTAAATGCTTAATGATGCGCGCAGCGGCTTCGTGAAATCCTTTATGGACGGTTTCAAGCAAAGGAATCTCATCAAGATCGGCGTATTTTTTTAATCCGACGCTTTGAATCCAGGCTCCAAAATCGCATGAATCATGCGCTTGCAAAGCAACGCCCTTACCATAGTTTCGAAATCGATGATCCAGTCTAGAGGCCCAACTCAGATGAGCTAGTCTAGCGTAGGTTATGTCAACCGACGGAGATGCTTCTTTTGTATTGGGAGGCTCAAGCCAATTCACGTTTGACGAAAACCATGATTCAATAGTTGCGAGAAATCCGCCGCCAAATTGGTTGAGCCTCATGTCTTCAACGGTTTTTAATTCGAGAAGCGTCAACAGATAGATTATGTCTTTACTCATGTGTCGAACGCCGATTAGAAGCTCTCGGGTCTTGATGAGATTTCCTTCGTGCAGAGCCAACAACATATGATCGACGGCGTGGTGAAATCGACGGTGCTCAACGGCGAGTCGGAGAATATCTTCGTATTGCCGATATTTTGAACGCCCTGCGCCGTGAAGCCAAACCCCAAGCTCACAATCTTGGTAATGTTGTAAGGCAATAGGCGCTGACTCGGTGTTCTGATCGAGAATTTTTTCGACGCGAATAACCCAATCGAGATGGACAAGACGCGCTTTATTAATGTCGAACGTGACTTTAACTTTCATAAGACAACCTCCTGATTAACTGGGCTCAGGAGCATTGCTCCTGGCCCTCGTTAATTTTTCCTCAATGCCAAGACAAGACGCAATTCGTTCTCGATTGTCGATCAAATCAGATAGCGTGTACTTATCAAGCGTACAAAAAAAAGCGTTCAGAGCTTCTTGCAATGCAAGACGTAGGCGACACTCTTTATGTAAAGGGCAAGTATTGGTATTAGGATCGAAGCACTCTACAAGCGATAAAATTCCCTCAGTTTGACGAATGACCTCACCGATATTAATAAGTTCCGGTGATTTGGCTGTCATCATTCCGCCATTGCGGCCCATAACGGATTTTAAATATCCAAGTCGACACGCTTCCGCAGCGGCTTTTTTTAAGTGATCATAAGATATACCATAGGCTTGCGCCATTTCTTGTATCGTGCTGGGACGATTTCCTTTTATGCCGGTGTACATTAAAATTCGTATGACAAAATTTGAGAACTGAGTAAGACGCACAAGCTCTGTTCCTTCGACAAACAAGCAACTTGTCTTGAATAGCAGGTCAAATGTATGCATTCAAGATGCTCATTTTGAGGTGGTCCCGGAATCCCGGACAGGGTGATAAGCTTAGGTCGAATCACTCAGGAGAGTTCGGATGAGCGGAAAACGGAAACGTTATAGCGCAGATTTTAAGGCCAAGGTAGCGCTTGAAGCGTTACGTGGAGAATTAACAATCGCTCAATTGGTGTCGAAGCATGGAGTTCATCAGACACTTATCAGCGATTGGAAACGCCAAGCCATCGATGGACTGGTGAGAACATTTTCGAGCAAAGGAGAAACGGCGACTCCATCACAAGATGGAGAGATTGAAAAGTTACACGCTATGATTGGTCAACTGGTAGTAGAACGAGATTTTTTAAAGAAAGCCTCCAGTCGATGACCGGCGATCGGAGGCAATCAATGGTCGATCCTACGCATGACCGTCTTTCGGTTATAAAACAGTGTGAGCTTCTTTCAATAAGTCGCTCTCGTTATTACGACAAACCTGTTGGAGAAACAGCAGAAAATTTAGAAATCATGAGACGGATTGATGAACAATTTTTAGTTGCACCATTTTATGGAAATCGAAGAATGGTAATTGATTTACAACGAAAAGGATACAATGTTGGACGCAAGCGCGTCCGTCGACTAATGGAGAAAATGGGATTAGTTGCAATTTACCAAAAACCAAGAACGACATTTTCAAATCCGGAGCACAAGATATTTCCATATATGCTTCGTGATTTGAAGATTGATCGACCGAATCAAGTTTGGTGCGCAGACATCACATATATTCCGATGCGACGAGGTTTTCTCTATCTTGTTGCTATAATGGACTGGGCGACACGCAAAGTTCTTACATGGAGATTGTCAAATACGATGGATGTTGACTTCTGTATTGATGCTCTTGAAGAGGCGCTTCTTAAGTATCGAAAGCCTGAAATATTCAACACGGATCAGGGGAGCCAGTTTACAAGCTTGAGTTTTATTAGCGTGTTGACTCGTGATGGAATTTCTGTATCAATGGATGGGAAAGGTCGGTGGATGGATAATGTATTCATCGAAAGGCTGTGGCGTTCTGTTAAGTATGAATGTGTCTATCTTAATGCTTTCGAAACAAGTGGGGAAGCGAGGAAAGGGATTGGACAATGGATAAATTTCTATAACGCCAACCGTCCTCACGCAGCATTAAACAACAAAACACCGGATGAAGCATACCAGAGTATATCAGAAAATATACAGGATGCCGCATAAAAATACTCAATCTAAGCTTAGCTAAGCGGTCATTCTGTCCGGGATTCCGGGACCACCTCATTTTGTCATATAAAAAAATCCTTTTTAGAGCCTGTTGCAAAATCAAAACTCGGTGAGTCGTTTTACATGATGATGTATGTAGGCGCTGCAAGAAAATACTGCTAATTGATTTTTTCCGTGGAATTTTTGATCTTGCAACAGGCTCCATACGCTCGCCAAATCCAGAACTTGCAAGTCTTTTCTTGCGTAATTTTGTGACAAGCGTAAGCGTTCTCCTGCCCCCACTTTGTTATGCCAACGATCAGAGGAAAGGACGGATGACCTAAAGCGTGGAGGTCATCCGTTCTTTCCTCTGATCGTTGGCATAACAAAGTGGGGGCAGGAGAACGCTTACCCAACAAGCCGAATGTTCGACTGTATTCGCGTTCTTCGGCGCGTTCTGCTTCACGTCGCTTTCATAAAGCGAATTACGGCTGAAGCAAACGCTGATAAGACGCCAGTTTATCGCTCCAATCATATTTGGAAACGACGCGCCGCCGGGCCGCCGATCCGATCGCCGTAGTGGAAGAATCGGTCAGAATTCGCATAACAGCTTCGACAAATTCAGACGCCGTGTTGGCCGTCAGCAGATCCCGCCCAGGCTCCGCGTCGATGCCCTCCAACCCCTGATCCGAAGTGACGACGGGTTTGCCCATCGCCATGCCTTCCAACACTTTGTTCTGAATGCCCCGCGCCACGCGCATAGGAGCCACCGCCACTTCGGAATGAGCAAGATAAGGGCGAATGTCGGGAACGCGGCCCGTGACAACGACGCCCGGTCGTTCGGCCAACGCCGTCACGTCCGGCGTCGGATTGCCGCCGACAATATAGAAGACAATGTCCGGCGCGCGCGCGCGCAAAGCCGGCAATATTTCGTCGGCGAACCAATGCACGGCGTCGATATTGGGCCAATAATCCATCGCCCCGGTAAAGACGACCCGACGAACGCCGACTTGAAACGGATCGGGAAAATCCAGCTCAGGATTAAAGAAATCAAGATCGATGCCGTTGGAGATGGGGTAAACCTTGTTCGCCGTCTCCGGAGCCAATCGCCGAAAGAGTTCGGCTTCCGGCGACGAGACAAACACGCTGGCGTCGACGCGAGCCGCCACTTTTCGATCAAACGCCAACAAACGACGACTTTCCCGCGCATAAACCCAACTCATCGGCCAAGTTTGCCGCTCGGCGTACTGCCGCCATTTGTCGGAATCAACATCGACAAAATCCATAACCACGCGCGGCGCTCCCGCCTCGCCCGCTTTTGGCGCATACTGTCCCATGACCGAGGAATAAAGAAAAATCGCCGATGGCCGCGCCTCGGTCAGAACCTTATCAACCCAGCGCGCCAAAGACGCATTGTAGAAATAGGGCTCGCTCAACGAAGCTCCGGTGACCAACCCTCGCAGGCTTCGGATTTTTGCCCAACGCTTGTCCAAGCCGACGCAAAAAAGATCAGCGCAATAAGCCTTTACCTCTTCAATATATCCCCAGTCAACGGGATCATCGATGAAACAGCCAAGGTGAACGTCCCACAGGGAGGAAAGGTGACGAAGGACGGCGAAAGACCTCAACTTGTCTCCTTTGTTGGGCGGATAAGGAATGCGCTGAGAGAGAAACAGCAACGGTTTCCGGTCGGTCATAGGACGGTCCATTGATATCTTGTTCTTGATGTGGGACATCCACCCAATCATTCGATTCGGCTTCTGTCTGAGCGGATTTTGGAGAGCATTCGGTCGAGAGACATGAATTTTCGTAACTTCTCACCCCTATGAAGTTTTTAAGACTGCGGATGGGCGAGGTCTACAGAAAACATGTTACACCAACCAGCCAATTAAAAGTTATTGACAAAAGATGATGAAAGGATTCTATGAAGGCGAGTCGAAAAATGAATTGGAATTCCGATCGATGCCGGATCGATTCATCGAGATGAGTTTGCGAGGTCGATGATTTTGTCAAAGGCTTTCTTCCCCAATAGAATGCCTCTTGTAAAATGATCTCCGGCTAAAACCCGTTGCGGGGTTGATTTAGATCATTTTCTTTAAGCCTTGATCTTCAAAAGCACAGGTTGTCGAGGACGACGGAATGTTCCGTGAAGTTTCGCTCAAGCATCTCTCTTCTCCTGAACAGCTTGATGAAGCGATGTGCGTCACGACGCCGATCGGTTGGCTTGCGTTGACAACCCTTGGCGCGCTCATCATTACGGCTCTTGTCCTGAGCATTGTTGGCGCGGTTCCGGAAAGAATCTCGGGAAAAGGCATTCTGATCAGCCCCGGCGGCGTCGTTGACGTGATTTCCTCAACACAGGGACAGATCACTCACTTCCTTGTCAAACCCGGCGATTGGATCGAAAGCGGCCAAATCGTCGCCAACACGGCGCAACCTGAAATCGAATCCGAACTGAAAGAAGCTCAAGCCGAACTGGCTCAAGCCCGCGTTCATTTTGAAAAATTCATCGAGTTCCAGAAAAAAGATTTTGCACTGCAAATGGACGCCATCTATTCGACGCGAACACAGCTCAACCAGCAGAAAAAATTTCTAACAGATCGCGTGCATTGGTTGAGCGAACGGGATGTGATCGAAGAAGGGCTTCTGAAAAAAGGTCTGACGGAAGCCAGGCGCGTTATCGAAAACAAAATATCCATCAACAACGCCAAAGAGGCGTTGGCGAACGGAGAAAAACAAATAAAGCAGCTTACTCTCGACGAAGAAAAAATGACTTTGAATCGGGAAAAGGGAGAAAGCGAACAGAAAGAGCATATCGCCATCATAGAGCGGAAAGTTAAAAAATTAGCGGAAAAACTTTATAGAAACGTCAATATCGTTTCTCCATATTCCGGTCACATCGTTGAGTTCAAGGTCAACGACGGTGAAGTGGTCGACAACGGCAGAGTGTTGTTCTCAATGCTTCCTCAGAGTCGTCGGGGCGTGCAGGGAGAGAAATCCGTCCGAACCGTCGACGATCTTATGGTTAAGCTCTATGTCAAACCGGAAGACGGCAAGAAGATCACCGCCGGAATGGCGGCTCAAGTTTCTCCTTCGACGGTGAAACGCGAAGAATATGGTTTCATTGAAGGCGTGGTGACCAGCGTGGCGCCTATTCCCTCCACCGAAGAAGGGATTCAGCGCATGTTGAAAAACCGGCAGTTGGTGCAGGAACTGACAGGAGGCGGCGCTCCATTCGAAGTCTCGGTTCAACTCAATCTCGACCCCAGGTCGCACAACGGCTACAAATGGTCTTCTTCTTCTTCTGGCCCTTGGATCGATATTCACCCCGGCACATTGGCGGAAGCAACGATCACGATTCGGCACATCCGTCTTATTACTTTGCTGATCCCGGCTTTTGAACGTCTGTTTGAGAATCATTCCTTGTGAGGCGCAGTGATGGGGTTTCGGGATTGGTTGTTCGGCGCTCGACAAGGGATGACAAGAATACGGACGCCGACCGTTCTCCAGATGGAGGCCGTGGAATGCGGCGCCGCCTGTTTATCAATGGTGCTCGGCTATTTCGGGCGCACGGTTCCGCTTGAAACTCTGCGCTATGAGTGCGGTGTTTCGCGCGACGGCACCAAGGCCAGCAACATCGTTCGCGCCGCTCGCCGCTATGGTTTGGAAGCCGGCGGTTTCTCCACAGAACCAGAAGAATTGCGCTCCATACCGCTGCCGCAGATCATCTTTTGGAACTTCAACCATTTCGTCGTGGTCGAGGGATTCGGGCGCGGCGTGGTTTTTCTTAATGATCCGGCCGTCGGACCTCGGACGGTCTCCGACGACGAATTCAACGAATCCTTCACCGGCGTCGTTTTGACCTTCGAGCCCGGCGATGATTTCATCAAAGGCGGCCAACGCGTCAAGGTGATCGACGGATTGTTCCGCCGTTTGCGCGGCTCGCAATCCGCTTTTGTCTTCGTCGTTCTCGCCGGTCTTGGATTGGTGGTTCCGGGATTGCTGACGCCGACGTTCGTCCGCGTCTTCGTAGACTATTATATGATCCAGGGATTTAATGATTGGCTTGTTCCGTTGTTGGCGGCGATGGCCGCCACGGCGATCTTGCGCATCTGTCTCACCTGGTTGCAGCAGCATTTTCTTTTGCGGCTTCAGACCAAACTGTCTTTAAGCGGCGCTTGCGCTTTCTTCTGGCATGTCCTGCGTCTGCCGGTCGGCTTTTTTGCTCAACGTTACGGCGGCGAGATCGGCACCCGTCTTACTCTGAACGATCACATCGCCGAGCTGATCGGCGGCGAATTGGCGGTGACTCTGGTCAATCTCATGGCCATGACCATCTACGCCGCAATCATGGCGATTTATGATTGGCCTCTAGCCTTGTTGACCATCACGTTCGCCGTTCTCAACCTGTTGACTTACGCTCTGATTTCGCGCCGCCTCAAGGACGCCTCCCATAAACTCCTTCTTGATCAAAGCAAGCTCATAGGCGTGACCATGGGCGGGCTTCAGATGATCGAAAGCTTCAAATCAAGCGGCGCGGAAGATCTGCTCTTCACCCGCTGGGCCGGTTATCACGCCAAAGTGGTCAATTCCGAACAGTCTCTTGACCGAACGCGAATAATTCTGTCGTCGTCTCCGGTGTTGTTGTCCTTACTCGGCTCTACTGCGGTTTTGGTCATTGGCGGATTTCAGGTGATGGAGGGTCAAATCAGCATCGGCGCATTGATCGCTTTTCAAGCGTTGATGATCAATTTCAACGCGCCGCTGACCGAACTTATTCATTTGGGAGGCCAGATCCAAGAGGCCGGGGCCAGCATCTGCCGTCTCGACGACATTATGGCCCACGACCTTGACCGCGAATTCCGCGACGGCGTTTCGTCTTCATTCCTGGAAGCGCCCAAGAAGGCTCGCCCCGACACCATCGGCGCCCATCTCAAAATGGCCGGACCATCGCCCGACAAATATTCGGCGACATCCATCGCCGCCATGACGTCTGCGGCCGACCAACTTGACGAGCTTCCGAAAGTCAAACTGGTCGGACGAGTGGAGCTGCGCAATGTGTCCTTCGGCTACATTCCCACAGATCCGCCGTTGATCGAAAACTTATCGCTTCAAATGGAGCCGGGCAGCCGCATTGCTTTGGTCGGCGGCTCCGGCAGCGGCAAATCGACCATCGGCCACCTGGTTTCGGGCCTTTATCAACCCTGGGGTGGGGAGATTCTGTTCGACGGCGCGCCGATGTCCCAGATTCCTCCGAAATTGTTTCGCAATTCCGTAGCCATCGTCGATCAAAACATCGCCTTGTTTGAAGGGTCCATCTCGGACAACATCAGCTTATGGGATTTCACCATGCCCGAAGCGCAGATTGTTCGGGCGGCGCGCGACGCTCTGATTCACGACGAAATTGCAGCGTTGCCCGGAAACTACGATTTCCAGGTGCTGGAGGGCGGACGCAACTTCAGCGGCGGGCAGCGTCAGAGAATCGAAATCGCCCGCGCGCTTGCGGTCAATCCGGCCTTGATGATCCTTGACGAGGCCACCAGCGCTCTGGACGCCATCACCGAAAAGGAAACGGTGGACAATATCCGCAAACGGGGCTGTACGTGCATCATCATCGCCCATCGGCTCAGCACTATCCGCGACTGCGACGAGATCATCGTGCTTGACCGTGGCAAAGTGGTTGAACGCGGCGTCCATCACACCCTGCTCGCTCAAAACGGTTATTATGCTCGGCTGATCAAAAGCTGAAGAACGCAGTTTCATCCTTCGTCTCATCGTTTTCGCATAGATTTAAGGAAGGCTGGCCAGCGAATGTCCGTTCCCGTCGCTCCTGCGTCTCTTGATTTGGCGTCTATCCTGGACGCCGAAGGCGAAAATCTGTTTTTAGCCACCGGCGTTCTTCATGTGTTTGGAGATCCCAACAGCGTCTGGTTCATTCGCAGCGGTTCGATCGATCTCTACGCCGTTCAACGCCGGAACAACATTCAAACCAGCCCGCGTAAACATATCGGCTCGCTCGGCCCCGGCAACCTGATCTGGGGCATCCAACAATCAGCCGATGAAGACGGCGTCCACATTCTGAGCCGCGTGGCCGAAGACGTGCGCCTGTCCCGCATCCCCATCACGCGGTTGATCGCATTGGGACGAGCGTCCATCCTCGCTTCCCGCGCGGCGGTCGAAGCCATTGACGCGTGGATACTGTTGCTGCTGCAAGGGGTCACAAGCTATGTCAGGCCGCGCCAACAGCCCAAAACCACCATCGCCGTCGGCGAAGAGTTGTCCTTGGCGGACAATGATCGAGTGGTGAGCCGAAAAGGAGTGGTGTGGGCGGAGTTGCTTGACGGCGTCGGCCATTACGCCGACATCAAAGACGTCGGATCAAATCAATGCGATCGCCTAATCCCATTGACGCCACAAGGATGGGTGCGCCAAGCCGGAGTGCGCACATTGCGCGGACATTCCACCGAGGCTATGCTGCGGATGGAAGACCCCGCTTATCGCATGGTGATGATCCACGCCTGGATGTTTCACCTTCTGGCCTATGGTTTCCGCAACGCCATTTCAATGGAAGTCGGACGCCTGCGCCGACGCGCCTCTGAAACCGCGCAAGACGTTCAGCGCACTCTTCTCGCCTTCGCCGACCTCGTCAATCATAGCCGAAAAACTCCGGCCGAAGTTACGAATGAAAACGCATTGCTCGAAACATGCGTTCTTGTCGGAAAAACCGCAGGCATGACCATCACGCCGCCGTTGTTCGTTCGCCGACGCGCCGAAGAACGACCGCTGGACATCAACGACATCGCCGCGTCCTCTCAATTGCGCGTGCGTCAAGTGATCTTGCGCAGCGGCTGGTGGAAAAAGGATGTCGGCCCGCTGGTCGGATTTCTGAAATCCAACGATCAACCGGTGGCGCTGATCCCTCGTTCTCCCATCACCTATGTTCTCCGCAATCCGGTTTCCGCCGAGGAAAAACCCGTGACCGAGGAGACGGCGGCGGACCTATGGCCCGGCGCCTTCACCTTTTACCCGGCGCTGCCCAATCAAAAGATCACTCCGTTCGACATTCTTCGTTTCGTCTTTGGCCAATGTCGAAGCGATCTCGCCACCATTCTTTTGACCGGCGCTCTTGGCGGTTTGATCGCCGCCGCCGTCCCGATGGCGACCGCTTATATCTTCGGCGCGGTCATTCCCGGACACCAGACGACCCAACTCATTCAGGCCGGGCTGATGTTGACGGTCGCCGCTTTTTCTTCCACGATTTTTCATTTCACCAGAGATATCGCGCAACTTAGGATCGAAGGCCGAGTTGCGGGCGTTCTTCAAGCCGCGTTCATGGATCGATTGTTGCGCCTGCCGAATGCGTTCTTCACAAAATATTCTGCCGGAGACCTTGCGCAACGCACGTTGGCCATCGAGGTCATTCGGCGCACGTTGACCGGCATGGTGTTGGGTTCTTTATTTTCCGGAATATTTTCGATCTTTAGCTTCGCCTTGTTGTTTGTTTACTCTCCTTTGGTCGCCGTGATTGCGTCCATCCTTATTGCCGTTTTGATCGGAATGACGATTTTTTGCGGCCTTCGCCTGATCGACGCCGTCGATAGGGCGGAGGACATGGCCGGCGCCATCAACAGCATCGTGCTGGAGCTGATTACCGGCATTGTCAAATTACGACTGGCCGGCGCCGAAGATCGGGCCTTCAATCTTTGGGGTAAGAAATTCGCCGCATTCCGCAACAAGAAAATTGAATCTCGCTCGATCATGAACAATTTCCAAGTGTTCTGGTCGGGATTCGAAATTCTTGGTTTGACCATTGTCTTCGCCGCCATCGGCTTTCTGGGCGGAAAAATGAGCACCAGCGCCTTCCTTGCCTTTATCGCCGCTTTTTCCTCGTTGTTTGCCGCCATTCATGAAATGGCGCGTTCGGTTCTAGTGATTTATTCGATCGTTCCCAAATACCGTCGAGCAGAGCCGATCTTAACGACGTTGCCGGAAATCAACATCAGCAAAACCGATCCAGGCGCGCTTTCGGGCGAGTTCGAAGCCAACGGCGTCGTCTTTCGCTACAGCCAAAATGGGCCGCGCATCCTCGATGGACTTTCAATCAAAGTTCAAGCCGGCTCGTTCGTCGCCTTGGTTGGTCCATCGGGATGCGGCAAGTCGACTTTAATGCGTTTGCTGCTTGGGCTCGATCACCCGGAACTGGGCGGCATCTACTACGACGGCCGCGATCTGCGCGGCCTCAATCTACAAAGCGTTCGCCAGCAAATCGGCGTCGTTCTGCAAAACAACCGACTGATGCCGGGCTCGATTTACGAGAATATCCGTGGCGCCACCAGAGCCACCGTCGACGACTGCTGGGAAGCCGCCGCCGCCACCGGCCTCGAACAAGACATTAGGGCCATGCCGATGACGATGCATACGGTGTTGACCGAAGGCGCGTCAACCCTCTCTGGCGGACAGGTTCAACGCATCTTGTTGGCGCGCGCCATTGTCAGCAAGCCCCGCATTCTGTTGTTGGATGAAGCAACCAGCGCGCTGGACAATATCACTCAGGCCGTGGTCATCGAAAATCTCGATCGCCTCTCGATTACGCGTTTGGTCATTGCACATAGGCTCAGCACCATCATTAACGCCGACGCCATCTATGTGCTCAGCAATGGACAAGTGATCGAGTCAGGCAATTACCATGAATTACTCCATCACAACGGCCTATTTAGCGAACTGGCTCGTCGTCAAAGCCTATAGCCGAGCGCCCATAAACCAATTACGAATTATTTCTTTGTTCTGCAACGAGAGACTGAGGTCGAAGACACTGGTTTGCCCGTTTTCAAGTGAATGGGTTAATTATGGACCTCATGCCATGGGCGCGGCTCAGAGGCTTCTGGCTTCGCCTACATCGCGACATTTTCCAGGAAAAGCTCCTGAACGATAATGACAAGGACTCGACCTGTTCTATCGGAACGGAGTATTGTCTCTTTTAATCGTGTTCGGAAGTCGCGCCGAGCGGTCGTGGCGGACGGTCGTGGCGGGAATGAGCGCCATATATAATAAAAATAGAGATGGATCATGAAAGCCTATAACCTCATTACTATCTTCATTTTTGTCATCATGATCATGTCGTGCCGGAATTCTCCGGTAGAGGCGACGGTGATCACCGGAGAAAATGTCTTTATTGAAGAAGGAGAACAAAAAAGGCAGGAAAATATTCTGTCGGATTACAGCTATCTGATGGACGAGATATTCTCTGGATGGCTGATTGATGAGAGCACGCAGGTTGGTTTTTTCGAACAGGCTCTGTGTGGGGCTTCTTTCGACGCGGATGATGAAAGAGTGGCGGAAAACTGCCGACGATTGGATAAACTCTCCAATGACGCTCGTAAAAAGAAAAGAAAAATTATTAACAAAATGTTGTTTCATATTGTGATGAATTCAGACGACGTTGAAAAAATAGACGACAAATTTGATCGTGATCTCAAGAAAGTTCAGGTTCAGGGCCTTCAACAGAATGAGATCAAGATTTTAGAGGACAAAGATCGGGAACGTCAGCGTCGTTGGTCCGAGAGATCGAATCAGGAATACAGAGTCAATAACGGTTATAATGATCAGGAGGCGTCTTCCAATGGAAAAATCAAGATAAAGTATGATTCTGGAAACATGTGTGATAAAGAGATATATTATAACAATATTATATGCTCATTTTCAAGAAAAATGAAAGATATGCAAGAATTAATTGCGCAAGATGCATTAAATTTCATCGTATTAATTCTATTAATTTTTGTTATATTTATTGTTTTCCGTAAAATTCTGAGGATGTTAGGTAGAAATACATGAGACATTCTTCACCTATAATTTTCTTCTGAGTTGCGCCCATGGCGTGAGGTCTATTCATGAGGTTTATTATCGCGCCAACGCGCTGTTCCGCTCACCGCCCCGGAACCCAGGATGAGCCGAAGTTTTATAGAAACGACCATCCCAAGAGCTGCTGTGTTGAAGCCGTTTCAACATGATGGCGTTTCGTCCCGACGATCCACAAATGTAATGTATGCGTTATATCAACGAGCCTGTTGACCGGCTCAGATAGAGCTTGCCAAAATCTGCACTTTTTGATTCTCAATTTATGGCGAGAAAATGGAGGATGCGATGGGAGCGGCGTTGGCATCGCGCCGTTCTTAGGAAGTTCCAACCTGTCGATCGAAACTTCCGCGCCACAAGGCGCACGAGCGACGCGGTGACGGTCGCCTTGATCCTAATCCGGCATTACGTTGTTTTTTCCTGACGATCGGTCGATTTATCTCCGCTCTTGGTTTGAATCGCGTCTTCCATCAGTCGAAGAGTGTTGGAGAATTGCTCGACTCTGGTCAAACCAACAGTAACTTCCTGCGGCAACGCCGGCACGCCGTCGCCGCGTTTTTGCTCCAACCAACGGCGTAAATGCGGCAGTATCCCCGCCGATGTTTCACAAACAACGCCGGCGTGACGACTTTCCAACAATTCGGTCAAGGGGCCCTTGCCATAACCGATGGCCAGGATTGGTCGTCGCGCGGCCATATATTCGAATATTTTCGCAGATATTCGGCTGATCTCTTTCTCATTGATCCACTGAATGCTGAGCAACACGTCGGCGGACATTTGTATTTTTAACGACTCTTGATAATCCACTGCGGCATGCGCCGAAACCGACGATGAAACACCCAACCGCTCCGCCAACGGCAACACCGCTTCGCAACTTGTGCCGTAAAATTCGACCTTGATCTGTCGTCCTTCTTCACCGAGATCGCGAATAGCCTCAAATAAAATGGTTGGATCGCTGTAATTGAGATATATATGCCCCGTGAATACTATTCTCAGTCGATATTCAATCACTGGCGTGATTTCCGAAGGATCAGGAAAATCGTTCGGATCGAAGCCGTTCATGGCGACCACTCCCGGCTTTCCGTATTTTTGATTGAACTGCTCATGCACGATCGGAGAAACGCTGACCACGCCTCGGCAGTTCCGCAACACGCTTCTTTCCCATATCCGCTCCAAATAATAACGCCAGCGGGGATATTCATAATATGGATTATCAACCCAGGGATCGCGAAATTCGGCGATCCAGGGCACGTCATGCCGTCGCGCCAGAGCACTGGCCACAAGAAGAGACGTCGGCGGTGGAGAGCTGGCAAAAATGATGTCGGGCCGCCATTCACGAATTATTTGGTCTCCGGCCTTAACCGCATAATGACGCCAGCCGATGTATCGATCAGGCCAATAAGCAAAAAGAAAGAAAATTTTATGCAATCGCCGACTAAAGGAGCCGGACCAATCCTTTTTAGAGGATGCTGAAGAAGAATTCGCCGTCTGAACCGAACGAGCGTCTCCTAATTTCGACATCAAGGCCCGACGACTGAAAAGATCGTCAATTTTGAACCACCGCGTTCTCGTCACAAGGTTTTCCGGGACCTCTAACGGCATTCCAGGAGAAGCCGTATCTACTGCGGAAAGAACGCGGACATCCCACCCTTGCTCCACCAAAAATTTAGCGAATTTTCCCACTCTAAGAGCGCCGATCGTTCGATATGGGGGAAAATAAAATGAAACAATTAATACGCGGCGCTTGTTGCAAGCGACGGCGCCAACGGATTCAACCGGAGCAGAGTGACAATCAAAGACCATGGTCGGACAATCTTCGCCGAATGATTTGAACGGTCAAACATTGTCATTTGCGACTCTAAAACAACATCTTATCAGCAGCCGCCCAATGACGTATAGCCAGCCCTACGGCTTTAGGCATATATCACAATTAATAATTACCCGGAATTCTCTGGAGATTGGAAGCAACACCCAAATCTTATTCTTGTCATTTCATTCCTCCTCTTTGTTTCCCTGAAGCGGTCGAACAGGGTGATCGATAGCGATCGTCTTTTGAATTCTTAATGTAACCTCGATAACGGGCTTTAGCCGGCAGACAATTTTACGAGAGGCGATGAACAGGAGGAATGTTTCGAAGAAATTGGATCGATTTGGTAAGCCGCAACGGCAGCCAAAATATAAAGGAATCCATTGGTGGAAAAACGATGTTTGAACAAATCGAGAGAAAAAGCGGAAATGACTTCATGTTTTTTCTTACACATATAAACATAATGAGTTCGCTTCACAGAAGTTGCTCCGCTAAATCTTTTTCGATATATCCTTCGTCACCAAATATTTTACCAACGAGCCCTTTCGTTAGCGCGTCTACCGGATGGAGCTTAAAACCAAAGCACCATTCCATCGACGTTTTTCCGCGTTGAGCAAGACCGGGGAAAATTTTATGACAACCAATTCGTCTATTGTGACAGACGGATAGAGATGTTGCATCAATGTAATAAACATCCGTTTTCCGCCCCATACGAGTTATAATAAAGCACATCAAAGGAACAAAGCGCTCATAGCTCGGCATTCCAGGAAAATAGGTGCGAGAGAACATCTGAGCAAAACCATTGTAAAAACTCTTAAGGTATTTGAACCGAGAACGATGAAATACAAGAAGAAGCGTCATGATCGTCTCTGAACGACAAGTCTGCGTTCGGTCCCCGTGGTGAACGTCCATCTCTGATCAGAGAGGCATTCTATTGAGGAAGAAAGCCTTTGACAAAATCATCGACCTCGCAAACTCGTCTCGGTGAGTCGAACCAACGTCGGTCGGAATTCTAATTCATTTTTCGACTCATCTCCATAGAATCCTTTCATCATCTTCTGTCAATAATTTTTAATTGGTTGCGTAATTCCATTCGCATTTCGATTCATTTTTTTGATTCTCAATTTATGGCAAAAGAATGGAGCGAAGAAACGCGACTTTGATACACTCGACCCCACGCATAAACGCGCTCCGTCGCAGTCGCGGCGGAATACCGTCGCACATGATGGGGCATTCAATAAGTGCGACGGTCTTAAACAGTTCGCTGCCAGAGATTCGGTTTAGCGATGGATCGAAAACCACCCTCCCCACCCGAGCGTTTGTCAAAAACAGACGCTTCAATAGGGAGGCCAATCGGAAATCTTGACGCCCAATGTCGGGAGTTTTTACATAGGCCCAAAGAGCGCCTCGGCAATATCATTATTATTCAATAAGTTAGCATGATGGCACGGTCCTTGCTAACATACCTTATCAAGGAACATCGGCCCAGCCGCAACCATTCAGATATTAAAGGAAGACTATAATGACCTCGTTCTTCTCCAAAGTATTCTCCGCCGCGATCGTCGCCGGTTTTTTCGCCGCATCTCCCGCAGTCGCTCCGGTCGCCAACGCCGGTGAAATCACCGCCCACTTCTCGGCCAGCACCCCGATCGGCAACGGAACGTCCAACCTGCTGCTCGACTTCACTTTGAATGCGACGGACTACATTACCCATTATGTCAACGAAGACACTGGCGATATCTATAACAGCTACATGAGCGGAGCCAATATTTTCGGCGCCTATACCGTCCAAGGCATCACCGGCACATTGAGCCGCATTTACACCAACGGCAGCCCCACCTTGACCGCCAACATTACCGGTTTGCAGCCGATTGGAACTCAAGTCGGCGCCGCCGGTGACACCTCCAACAACTCTTTGTTCCCGTTGCTGCTTGACATTTCTGGCAACGCCATCGGCACGGACACCGGCCGCGCCACGAACGTTGAGGCTTTCGCCTTCGACAGCGCCGGCATCGCATTCCGGTTGACGGGCTCCAATTCAATTCTGGCTCAGTTGGCCGCCGACGCCAACAACAGCGGCCTCTATCTTCTGTTCCCGTCGAGCTATCTTGATGGCGCGTCGTCTTCGATCGCCTTGCTCGGCACCAACCCGACAACCCGTCTTCCCCACGGCTCCGCTGGCAATCCGGCCGGATTTGTTTTCACTGGCTTTGACAGCGTGACTGAAGTTCCCGCCCCGGCTCCGCTGGCCTTGTTGGGCGTCGGCTTCCTTGGAATTGGCGTTCTGCGCCGTCGTCGGCAGACCGTCTAATCCGGAAAAAAACGGCGGCTCTTCTTAGGAAAGCCGCCTTTCCTTCGAGATTAGGTGTGATCGCCGTCACAGCGTGGTTAGAAGTCCTTTGATAAGGTTCGACCATGCTTTGTTAGGCTGAAATGGACGGTCTACACGGTTGGATCGTATCATAAAAAGATTTTGCTCGTGGAGTTTGACATGACCGAGAAGACCAAGCAGGAAGTCCTCGCCAACAAATCCAAGGGTCAGGCCAACAGCCAGATCAAAACCATCAAGTTGAACGACAGCGATCTCGATAAAGTGTCCGGCGGCGTTCTTGGCGCCCCGATCCGGAAAATCGGTTGATTTTCTGTCTTAAAGGCGGTTTGATCACAATTGCGCGCAGTCTACACGGTTCGATTGCGTTTATAAAAGTTTCAGCTGATGGAGTTTGACATGACCGACACAACCAAAAAAGAAATCCTTTCTGACAAATCCAAAGATCAGTCCAACAGCCAGGTCAAAACCACGAAGCTGAACGACGGCGATCTCGATAAAGTGTCCGGCGGCGTTCTTGGCGCCCCGATCCGGAAAATCGGCTGATTTTCCGATCTGAAGACGGCTTGATTACGGCTGAGAGCTGATCGGGCGCGGTCTGGCGAGTTCCTATCAAACGCCCTGCTTTGCTGACGCAAAGTGGGGCGTTTGATGTTTGGGCGTCCTGTTGTTTTTGCGGCGGAAAAAACAATTCGACACAAAAAGCGATAGAATATTGTCGCGCGCCCCGTTTGCGGTTTCGGCGACGAGCGGATTAATGTAAAATAAACAAGCGGTCTGCGACACAAACCTGGAGACGCGCCGACCGGTTGTCCACCGGATGCGCGCCCAGTGGCCGTCACGACAAAACAGAATAAATCCGCATCTCTCGATCGTCGAAGAAATATCGGATGCCCCTGAATAACGAAAAAAAAAGCAGATACATCTCGCCGCATCCATCCGAGTCGTCTACGATCGTATTTCCCCAAGACACAAAACCCCATCTTCTTGTCTTCATCGACGCAGAAGAAGAGTTCGACTGGAAGAATTTCTCTCCGGATTCAATCAGCGTCCGCAATATGGCGGAGCAATACCGCGCCCAGAACCTGTTTGAGGCCGTCGGGTGCGTTCCGACTTATCTTGTCGATTATCCCGTCGCTTCTCAAGCCGAAGGAGTCGCTCCCTTACGCGAATGGGTCAGAGACGGACGATGCTTGATTGGCGCGCAACTTCATCCCTGGGTCACGCCGCCCTTTGTCCATCAGAAAATCACGCCTTTTCTGACCTTCGCCGGCAACCTTGACCGGGACGTTGAACTCGCCAAGCTGACGCGCCTGACGGAAACGATTCGCGACGCGTTCGAACTTCAACCGACCGTTTATCGCGCGGGCCGATACGGCGTAGGACCACACACGACGGAAATCATCCGTTCCCTCGGTTACCAAATCGACGTCAGCGTTTTAGCCGAAATAGATTTTCGCCGTTTCGGAGGTCCTTCATTCGTCGGTCACGACGTTCTTCCTTATTGGTTGGACCGCAGCCACGCTCTTCTGGAAATCCCATTAACAAGCGCTTATATCGGCGTCCTCAGACAATTCGGCGCACAACTTTATCCGCCCATCGACTCGTCTCTTGGCCGTTTCGCCCGATGGCCGGCCATCTTGGCGCGCACCGGCTTGTTGAATCGCGTTCGCCTCTCACCCGAAGGCCAAACCTTGCGCGAAGCCATACAATTGACTCTGGCGCTGTTTAAGCGTGGCGTTCGCGTGTTCTCATTGACGTATCATTCGTCATCGCTCCTGCCGAACGGCAGCCCCTATACCCGCACCACGGCGGACGTCCAAGTTCTCCTCGACTGGCTGGCCGGATACCTGGATTTTTTCATAGAGAAATTCGGTGGAACTCCAACAACCCCGCTCGATGTGCATCGATTCGCCCTTTCACTCTCCAGATGAGTTTCATACTATGAGGCTCACACTCTCGAACCGAATATTGAACTCACCCAACAAGCTGAATGATTAAAAAATAATGCGCGCAGGCATATTTCTTCGAATTGGCGTTCTTCTCGCAATCGCCTCGGCAAGCCCGGCCATGGTTCGAGCCGACGGTTTGCCGGTGGCTCCATCTTGGATTATCGACCCCGAAAAATCTTCTTCCAACAGAAAATCAAGGACTTTGCCAGAGCCGCGCTGGAAAAAGAATTTCCTTATCGCTCAGGCGGAATCGGAGTCGCGTTCTTCTCTTCCCCCCTCCCCGAAATGGATACGCACGCCCGGTCGAGGGCCCGATGGCCAATTGATCGGCATTCCCATTCCACCGGAAGAAAAACCGGCGAGTCCCCATCATCTCGGAACGCCGCCGGTGGAACTTGTTCATTTGGTTGAAACCATCGCCGCCAATTACAGTGTTGACCCGCAATTGGCGCTCGCTGTGATGGCTGTGGAATCGTCCTACCGCAGCAATGTCGTCTCGCCGAAGAACGCCGCAGGACTTATGCAACTCATTCCCGATACTGCGGCGCGCTTCGGCGTCAACAATGTTTTTGACCCTTCCGAGAACATTCGAGGTGGAATAAAATATCTGCGTTGGCTCTTGGCCTATTTCGAAGGCAACGTCACGCTGGCCGTCGCCGGTTATAACGCCGGAGAAAAAGCCGTCGATCGTTATTGCGGCGTGCCGCCTTACGCAGAAACGGAAGCCTATGTCCGTTTAATCCAACAAGCCTACGCTCCTCGGTTCCATCGTTTCGACGCCGCCGCAACCAAACCGTCGTCGGGTTGCGCTCAATGGAATCTGGCCAGCGCCAACAAATAGCGCCACCACGCTCGTGACGCCGGACGGAGACCGCCCATGGCGCGCCGTCACGTCAACGAGTCGAAGTTTGACGGAGCCGAAGTTTAACGCTTCCTCATAATATAATATAATATAATAAAATAAAATAAAAAAGACGGCGTTTAGCCGCCGCTGCGACGGCGTCAAAGACGGAATGAAGGAAGCGCTCGACGCAAGCGCCTCCCCCAATCCTCAAGACGATGCCCCCAATCGGAACGATGAACAACCAACCAAAACAGTTGATCGTCGCCGTTGGCGAAGCTCGCCTTATAGCGGGAGTTCCCGGCAAGAAAGCGGTAGCCGCGCAAACCGCCAGCGTGATAACGACGCAGCGCCAGAAGGTGCGCGACAAGGCCGGGCCGACAATCGGGGTCGTCTTCGTATCGTAAACCGCTTTGATACGAGTAGGCCCATTCTCTCCAGACGAAATTATAGAGATAGCCAATGACCTGTGTTCCGGCGGAGACACGCAACACGTCCGGAACGCCTTCGGCAAAGGCGCGTTTGATCAGAGCGCGATGAAAAACGCTGAAATCCGGCGCGGCGAAAGCGCCGGACTTATTTCTAACGCGCCACGAGGCGCTGTGCAGCTCCTCCAAATCGTCCAGCCAGGCGACAGCCTGGTCTGCGCTTTCTGCGGCGCGGATCGCCAACGCGCCGCGACGCTCGAACCAACGCAAGGAACGGCGAAGCTGCTGACGCGTGTTGCGGGACAGCGAGACGAGCGGATCATCGACGCCGGAACAATCAAGAGCGGCGAAGGGAGCCGTCTGAGGTTGGCGCTGCAATCGCACGGTCAAACCCAATCTTCGACAATGTTCAATCCAGTCACAGGAAACGCCGCCCAGATGAAGCTCTCGCCAGAACGGCGCGTCTTTCGACAGCACCGCCCGCAACACGGCGTCGGCCGTCTCGATTGGGTCGTCGCGCGTCAGCACTCCGTTGTATTCGATCATGACCCCATCTCGGCCCGGGTCGCCCGTCTCGTTGAGATGAAGCGACGGTCGACGAGGCCAGCCGATCAGGCCGGCGACGCGACGCCCCAACAAAGCCAATCCAACGGTTTTGTCGCCGCGAATCACCCGCGCGAGAAAAGACGGCGGCCCGAACGCATCGATATGAGTCCCGATCCAAGCCCAAGATAAAAACACCGAAGGGTCGGCCTCCGCCTCCAACAGACGCCATTCCTGCTCCAACGCATCGATCGGCGGACAAGGCGCGATGACGGCGAACAACGCCGTCATCGCCCGACCTGCTTGGCCGAACCAATCGGCGTCCCCACCGGAACATAACGGCCATCCGACAAACGAGGACGCAACGCCCATTGGCTTTCTTTACGATACGCGGGCATTGCTTCGGGCGGCGTATGACGGACGAGGAAATCATAGGCCTCGACGGCGCGCAATGAGCCGGTGACAGAAATAATTCCGGCCAAACTCGCTTTGGCGACGGCGACAAAACAGGACGAGCATTTAGGGTAAGCGTCGGTCAAAAAGTCGGAGCGCGGCAACGCTCCGGGAAAACTGGCGGCGAACACTTCGCGCCAACTCGAAAGAAGAGCGTGAGTGGTCGGATCGAACAGCTTCAGAGTGTAAGACGGCCCATAAAACGGATCGAATCCCTGAGCGCCGGCCAGAAAACGACCGACGATGAAATTGGCGCTCCAATCCAAGAGCGGCGACGCCTGGGAAAAACCTTGTCCGTTCAACTCGGCAAGCACGACGGCCATGAAGTCGAACTGCCAAGTTCGCAACTGTCCGGGATCGCGCGAAGAGTCGCCCATAAACCACCCCTCGACCTCCTTCGCGCCGCTCATGATTCGACGCCCCAGATAGGTTTCACGCAACAGATCAAGCTCTTTGTTGATCTGAGTGGTGAAATAGCTCTTAAGCGGATGATTGTCCGGCGTGGCGTAGGCGATGTTGCCGAGATCGCGCAGCTCCCAGGCCAATGCGCGCACCTGTTTATAGGTGCAGTTCTGACGATAATCGGGATTCGAGGACGCCAAACGCCAAGCGCCCACGGCATGCGCCTCATCAAGGTAATAGCGATCGCCGCTCAGAAGATAAGGAACGAACGCCAACGACGGCGTATGGGCGTCGTCGGTAGTCCAGCCGGTATCCTTCTCAATGGCGGCGAGCGGGGTCGCCGGCCCTTCTTTTCGTTGCTGCGCCGCCCGCGCGTCGAGCCAAAACCGAGGATGCTGATCGATGCGGACATATTGTCCGGTGGTTTCGTCATGAAAGTGCCAAGGAACGGAACCCGAAGCTTCGGCGTTGGCGTACATAGCCTGCTGGGCTCTGGCGTCCTGGCTGATCAGGTAGTTGGCGGTCCAGGCGGGCGTAATTCCAATGTCGGAGCGCGCGCCGGTGGTCGGCATGTACTGAACAATCAAAGCGTTGCCCAACGGCTTGGTGTTGGCCTTGGCGAGGGCGAGGGCGCTTTCCTGCAACGCTGCGGCGTCAACGCCGAGGCTGACGTCGAACGGCGGCAGCGCTCCGGTGCGAATAAAATAGTCTACGTCATAAATCACCGTCAGATCGCCGGCGCCGGCGCCAATCACCCGACGCCAATTGGCGGCGCGATAATGGGAAATGGAGGCGGCAAGTTCAGGTCGACCACCGGCCAAAATTTCAGCCCGATACGCCATGGTTCCCGCTCCTGGCGTCCATGTGGCGTCGTTGGCCACCATCACGCTGGTTCGGGTGCGACCGTCCGCGCCGCCGCGAATGTCGAAGACGGCGCGCAACAACGGCGTAATCCGACTTTCCACCCGAACTTCAACCGCAAGCGGACCAGAAAGCCATAAGTCCAACCGACCGGCGGCGATCGCTTGGCGCAACAAATCCGCGACGTCGACATCGCGCGGACCGCCATCCAACAGATTCAACCGCATGCTGAATGAGTAGCCGCGCGCAAGAAGAGCTTCGGCCGTCAGCGCCGCCGCCGGAGCGCCGGACGGCGCCGAGGCCAACATCACATCGACTGATCCGTTCGCGGGCAAGGCGGGAGCGGAAAAGCTCAGCACCGCATGTCGAACCGAACCGTCGGGATGACGGGTCTTTACATCGACTTGCGTCGCCGTCGCTTGCTTGCCGATGCGCGCAACCAAGGAATCGCCGGGCTTAACGGCGCCGGCGGCGAATACGTGGCCGAAGGTCGTCACTTGAGACCGAACCGGACCGCCGGAGCGATTGACCAGCTTCAAACCGACGATCTCTCCCACCGCTTTCGGCTGCGGAACCACCGGCGCGTGAATGACGGCGGACGTCGGGATCACCGGCGCCTGACCGGCGCGAGGCGCCGCGACAGGAGAAGAAACCGCAGTGGAGGGACGGACGCCGGGAGGCTCCTGCCAACGACCGGAAGCCACGACATAAGTCCAACCATCCGCGAAATGCAGAACAGCGACGTCTCGCACGCGCACATTGTTGAAACGACGAGACAGAGCGTCGCTGATGTCCGTGGCGCCGTCGGGAGAACGATCGATGAAATAAGCCGAACGCCCCTGACCAAAATAGGCGACGCCCTTGCCGGCGCCGTCAAAAGCAATCCGAGCGCCTGCAAGCAGTTCCAAGGAAGAGCGGTCTCCGGCGGAAACCACGGCAAAAGGCGCGAACGCAATCAAAAACGTCAAAAGAACCGCGCGGCATGTCAAACGAAAGAGACTCATGATCGGCGTTCCTTGTCGGATCAATCGGACTGGCGCGACGACGCCGGTTTTGATTTCTCGGCCAAGACGTCGGCGATTCTAGCCTTGAGCTTCCGCTCCCGAATCGTGATTTGATCCATAATGTCCGACCTGATTTTAGTGTCGCGAATGGCGAGATTCTTCAGAATATTTGCCTGAACGCGCTCTTCCATCTTGATAAGACACGCGCCGATTTGATCCTGAACTATTGCGACGGAGAATCCCTCCGCAACGACGCGGTGCGATATGCGTTCGATCGCCTGCTCGACGGCTTGATCCACAATGGGTTCGACGATGGCGGCGATCGCTTTGGAATCAACGACGGAGCGACGTCCGCCGATCCGGGTTTCAACAGAAAAGAGAAGAACAATCGCAACATTCACAATTAAAGAAAACGCAATAGATCCGACAAGAAAAATCAAAATATAATATATATAGTCACGACCAAACACACTCCACGGATTCTGATAGATCATCGTGACCATGGACGGATTTATATGATCAATTAAGAGAATTGACGCAGACAATCCAACAACAACGGAAAGAAAAATTTTAATCATCTACACCGTCCTATCACAAACAACGCCAAGCTGCGTCGATCGGAACCAATCAACGCAGCGCCGCACAACACGAGCCTATACACTCATAAAAACGCACCTAACATTCGGCCTTCTGGCATTAAACGTCATATAGAATAAGTTTCTTTTTGGATCGTTACATTAATTTTTATATCGGACCGAGCCGCTTGCGCTGTGTTGATCCGTTTCGATCAACACAGTTGATATAAGGACCCCTGTTCAGGAGATATTCAGTCCTTCGGCCAAAATCGTGGAACAAGGTAGGCCGAACGCCGCGATCAGAGCCGCCGGAGAACCAATAGATCGCGCAATATCGCCGGGACGCGCCGGAGCATAGCCTATCTGCGGATTTCGTCCGGTTAAATCGCCAAGAATAGCGGCGAGCTGTTTGATCGAGGTTCCTCTTCCGGTGCAAACATTGAACACCGGCGATCCCGGTGGCGGCGCTTCCATTGCGGCGACAAGAACGCGAACGACATCGCCGACATTCACAAAGTCGCGCACCTGTTCTCCGTCTCCGAAAATCATAATCGGTTCGCCACGACTGATGCGGTCGGCGAAAATCGAAATCACTCCGGAGTAAGGCGATTTCGGGTCCTGACGCGGCCCATAGACGTTGAAGAAGCGAAAACCAACGGTCGGAACGCCATGAACATGGTCTGCGACGACGGCGTGAAGTTCGCAAGCCAGTTTGTCGGCCCCATACGCCGACAATGGCCGCCGCTCGGCGCTCTCCTCTAGAGGAATATTTGCGTTGTTCCCATAAACAGCGGCTGAAGAGGCGTAAATCACAGGAACGCGTCGACCGCCGCCCACCCGACGAGCGGCGTCGAACACCGCGATGGAGCCGACCAAGTTGGCGTGATTGGTCTCCAGCCACTGCTCCCGCGATTTTTCAACCGAAGCGACCGCCGCAAGATGGAAACAACCGTCATGTCCCTCCATCGCCTGGGCGATGAGATTGGGGTCGGCGACATCGCCGATGGTTACTGGAACGCCATCCGGAATATTCGAAAGCTTTCCCGTCGAGAGGTCGTCAATCACGCTGACGCTGTGTCCCCGACTTAGAAGCAACTCCACCAGGTGGGAGCCAATGAAGCCGCATCCTCCAGTCACGAGATACTTCGCCATATTGATTCACCGTCTTGATGAAAACGTCCGAAGCGAGACTTGATCAGGCGAATTCGTTTGACGGACAACGACCTGAAGAGATCGCCAGTCCGACTTCCGCTCTGCTCCGTCTCATGATGAGCTTTTCTTCAATATCTGTCAATCGACGCCATTTCCACGAAATTTGGCCGCATCACCGCCCCTGCGCGGTCGGCGATTTGCGTAGACATTCCGCCATCGCCGCCGGCGCAACCCCGAAGAGCCGCTCTTGTGCGTTCGCCAGGGAATCAGGAGACGCAGAGTAAGGAGGCAAACCGGCGGCCTTACGATCAGAAGTCCAATTGGCCAAAGGCGGAGCCTCCCAACGACGACCGCCAATCAAATGAACTCCCTTAATGACCGGAACGATTGAGCCATTCAACAACCTTGAGAACGGATGATCCATGACGACGATGGTGTTTTCGATTTGAACGCTGTTCGCTTGATAGGCGACGCCTTCCAGTCCGAAGCCGATGACGTCGTAATTCGAACTGCGCTCACCCTTCTCAAACACAGAATTCGTGATAATCAGCTCGCCCCCGTTGGGCGCGTCCACCAACCGACTGTCGTGACCATCGAACGAAGCGATCAGACTGTTTTCAATAACAGTGCGCGCCGCTCGACTTTTCACCTCATGCCCTTCATCGCGCGAGGAGAGGAAGCACGAACGACGGATCACCAGCTCTTTTATATGATTCACATAAACGCCATGAGCGCGACCAATCGCTCCCAGCCGCTCGAACCGACTGTCTTCGATGATCACAACGCCACCTTGATCTCCGACAAGAACGCCTTCCTCCGCATCATGGAAATAGGCGCCGAGAATCGTCAAGTTACGTCCCTCGAAACGAATACAAGCTCCATTGTGATCAGGAACGGCGATGTTCGAACAGTGTACGCCTTCAACCACCACATTATTGCCCCGGATCACGAGAGCCGCCTTCCCTTCCGTCGCCACTCCGGTGATGTGAGCGCCGGGATCAGCTCGAATTGTGACGCCATGGGCAGTCAATGCTCCAGCCTCACGATAAACGCCAGGCGCAAGCGTCACAATCGAACCCGCCGTCGCTCGCCGCAATCCCTCGGCAAGCGAGGACGCGTCGCACCCCGCGCCGACGCCAGGACAGATGCGCAAAGAGGAGCCCTTGGACGTTAGAACCGACGTCACGCCAAGATCGGTCCAACGACCCGTGACGACGTCATAACTCCAACCGTCGCTGAACAACAAAAGAGCGACGTCGCGCACGCGGACATCGCTGAACTTCCGAGTTTGAATATCGTTAATGGTGACGGCGCCGCTGGGTAGGCGGTCGATTTGGTAACCGGAGTGATCGCGATCAAAACTCGCGATGATGCGACCGGAAGAATCCCGGGTGAGCGTCGCCCCGGCAAACAACGAGAGCGGGTTATCACCGGCTCCACTGCGCGCGGCGGCGGTTCCTTGAACGGCAAAGAGGCTGCCCGCCAACAGAACCGAGAACATAAGATAAGCCGCCTTCGGCCAATGACGAAGAAATGCAGCAATGAACGGCATAAGCGCATCTCTCTCTTCTAAATGGTTCAAACACCAGCAATCTCAATGTTCGGCTCATGTTCGACATCTTTGACCACGCACATAAGCGCGCATTGTCGCAGGCGGAACGGAACGCTGTCGAAACCGGCGCGTCGATTTAAAATCGCAGCAATAACGTGAAATATACTCCGTTCACTTGAGAATGCGAAAATCATCAGCTTGGATAACGCAAAAATTATCTGACACGGCGTCACATAAGTTTCGCCAATCCTTTCGGACGGTGTCATTAAGGAAACCAAGAACGCATCTCGGTGTAATCAACCACCTTACTATCTATCAGTTTTATAGACCATAAAAAAATGCGAGAGTTAAGCAAGAAGAATGAGACATACCGTAATCCCCTGATAAAAAAAGACGCTCTTCAGCTAAATGCCTTGTCATCATTCGCTCTTCGCCATTTAGCACAACCAAATTCCCTTTCAAGCGAAGATGATGGTTCCCGTTTTTCTTTTGACACAAGAAAATAAAATCAATCGTTCCATAGAAGTGGTCCGCCATAAGGAAGATGGCGGCGGCGATCTCTTAATTTTGATTTGTCCATAATAAGAACGATTCTGGTGTTCTTTGCTGCGAAACGAGATAAAATTTCTCGGATAAATGGAGCTATGACAGCGTCCGACTCAATGAGAGGAACTCTTTCAATTTTATCAATCCCATTACGTCAAATATTTTCAGCTAAAAAACTGATAGATAGAAAGGTCGAAACTTTCAAACGAGACAACATTCGCGTCAAATCCTCTTCAAATACCAAAACCACACTTGAACAAATTTCCAGATGGTTCGATGATTACAATAAGAACCGTCTCCATTCCGGGCTCAGGATAAGATATTTATAATATTTTATTCAAACTCAAACGTCGCCCAGGCGTCCGGTTCACTGGGGTAAATTTTATGCCAATTTTGGCGTTTTATACAATCCAATCCTCGACGCCGTTCATCCTATATTATCAAGGAAAAACGGTCACCGATCGATAAGGAACAACTGGCATGTTTCGATTTGTTCTTCATATCAGCGGGATAACGCTCATACTTATATTTATTGAGACAATATTCTTATATTTCTCATCATGCCAATATTCTGATCTGTTGGAATCTCGCGGATTTTCAACCGGCCTTTCACCCGAATTTATGGCCGCGATCATCACGATGACCACGATTGTCGGCATGACCTCGGTTGGTATGTACAACCGAAAATACTTTTTTCATCTCGATGAAACGATCTCGCGAGCCATTGTGATTCTGCCTCTGGTGCTCGGCGCTCTGGTTCTATTGTTCGCTCTGCGTGATTATGCTCTTGATGGACCAATACACACATCCATCTATGCCCTGTGCGCGGCGACCATCGCCACGTTTGCGCCGACATTGATCATTTTACGGAAAATCTGTCTCGATATCCTTGATCGCTCCGATGGCATAAAGCCCAAAATCCTGGTCATCGGAACGGGAAGCCGCGCGATCAGCCTCCGCAATCTCAGTCGAGAATTGCGTCATCGCTCCTTTACCATCTCCGGGTATGCTCTGCTGACTTCGCAAAACGCCGCATCCGAACAACGTCCGTGGTCGAATCAAGAAAACGCCGCAACCACCGACGACTTGGGTCAGATCATCTCCATCGACTCAAAAGAATTATTGGATTATTGTAAGAAGAGCGACATCTGCGAAATCGTCGTCGCCACCACGGAGCGCCGAGGCATGCCCGTGCGCGATCTTTTGGAATGCAAGATCAAGGGCGTCGCCACAACAGATTTTGGAACATTCTGGGAAAGAGAAAGCGGGCAGATATCTTTGGAGGATATGTCGCCGAGCTGGCTGTTGTTCTCGGACGGTTTTAAACTGGATAAAGGAAGAATTCTGATTCAACGGATGTTCGACATTCTCATCTCAAGCATTCTCCTTCTTGTAACGCTTCCAATAACTCTTTTAACCGCGATTCTGATCAAGCTTGAAAGTAAAGGACCGATTTTCTACACTCAAGAACGAGTCGGGCTACACGGTAAAACGTTTCACGTCGTCAAGTTCCGCAGCATGCGAACCGACGCGGAAAAAGACGGCCCCCGTTGGGCGTCGAAAAACGACACCCGCGTCACCCGCGTCGGAGCCTTCATCCGTAAAGTGCGTATTGATGAAATTCCTCAAGTCATCAATGTGTTGAAGGGCGATATGGCTTTCGTCGGCCCACGACCGGAGCGGCCGGTTTTCGTCTCTGTGCTCTCTGAACAAATACCATACTATAATATTCGTCATGCGGCGAAACCGGGAATCACCGGATGGGCGCAAATCAATTATCCATATGGAGCCACGATCGAAGACGCAAAAATGAAATTGGCGTTCGATCTGTATTATGTAAAGAACGGTAATTTCTTTCTAGACATTCTGACCATGCTTCAAACCGTCAAAGTTCTCCTTTGGAACGACGGCGCGCATTAACGCCAACGAGCCGAATGTTCGACATATTCGGCCGCGCGCGCCGCCGCGAGGAGCGGCGGGGTGTCGTCGCGAGCGATATGTTGTCCAATAGGCGCGACGGTATAACCTCTATATTCCGGAAGGACCGAAGATTTGGTGGACGCCGTCTTCACAATCAGTTACGGAGCTTGCGCCCTCGCCTATGGCGTTTTGATCATCTTGATCAACCGGATTCACAAGGAGATCGTCTGGCGTCGTCCCGCCATGGCGTGTTGCATTATGACGGGCCTATGGGCGCTGGCGGTGCTTGTCTGGGCCGATGGGCTGACGTCTCCGCTGGTTGGACGAGTGTTCGAGATACTTCGCGACGCTGTGTGGTTTCATTTATTGCTGTCTTTGATCGCTGGATTGGACACCGGAGCCGAGGAAATGCGCCGCCGCCTCTCGGCGCGCTGGCTGCTGCCTCCTGTCGCAGTGCTTCTGATTGCAGTCGTCACGGCGGCCGATCTTCCGGCGTTCGCTGATTTCACCCCGCTGCTGTGGTCGTTGGTGCAGATGTTTCTGGTCGTCATCCCGGTGTTCGGACTGGTGGCGGTGGAGAATTTGCTCCGCAACAGCGGTCCATCAGGTCGTTGGGGGCTGAAATACCTCTGTTTGGGGCTTGGAACGATCTTCGCCATCGATTTTGTTCTTCACGCCGACGCCTTGTTGCTGAGGCACAGCAACCAAGACATGTTGGCGGCGCGCGGATTCGTTGTGGCGTTTTCGGCTTTGCCAATGGCGATGGCGCTGAAACGAATGAAAAGCTGGACTCGCCCGCGCGACATCGACATCGACGCTTCGCGTAAAGGAGCCTTCTTCACAACCGCTTTGACGTTGACCGGATTGTATTTGCTGATCATGTCCGGAACTGGATTTTACATTCGACAAATCGGCGGCCACTGGGGAGCGCCTCTTCAAACAACATTCATGATCGGCGGTTTGGCTTTATTGGTTGGACTGTTTATTTCGGACAAAATCAAGTCTCAATTGCATTTGATGGTGCAAAAGCACTTCTTCACCTATAAATGCGACTACCGCCAAGAATGGTTGCGCTTTGTCCAAGTGATGTCGACGCGAACGCCTCTGAAGCTCAGAGAGCGGCTTTTACGCAGCGTCGCCGAAATGATGAACAGTCCCGCCGGCGCCTTATGGGTGCGTCAACAACGCGACAATGCGTTCGTCCCCGGAGCGACCTGGAATTTTCGCGGCGTCTGCCCTTCAATCGATCAAAACACGCCTATGATCGAATTTCTCCGCGCCACGGGCCGAGTCGTCGAAATCGATGTCTACCGCGCGTCGCCCAACGCCTATCCAGGCGCGTCGCTGCCGGATTGGATCACCAACCACAACCAAGGTTGGATTGTGGTTCCCCTCCGCTATGTCGAGGAGCTGCTCGGATTTCTGGTTCTCGACCATGCGCGCGTTTCCCGCGCGTTGGATTGGGAGGATCGCGACTTGCTCAACACTGTCGCGGCTCACGCCGCCAGCTATCTTGCGCAAGAGCTGGCCGTCGAAGCGTTAAGCGAGGCCCAGCGATTCGAAGAGTTCAATCGACGATTCGCCTTTGTGGTCCATGACCTCAAAAACATCGTCGGCCAAATGTCGCTGATGCTGGAGAACGCTCGACGTTTCGGCGACAATCCCGAATTCCAAAAGGACATGATGGAGACAGTCGAAAATTCGGTCGGACGAATGAAGTCTCTTCTGGCGCAGCTCGTGGAGAAACGCCGTCAATCGCCGTCGCCGGCCAACCGGCTCAATCTTGGTCAAGTTTTGACGGACGTGGCCGATCGCTGGCGCAAAAACCAACCGGCGCTCCGCATGGAGACGCCGCAAGACGACGTCTGGACGGAAACCGACCGGAACACGCTGACTTCAGCCCTTGATCTTCTGATCGACAACGCTTTCGGAGCCGCCGGTCCGCAAGGATGGGTGGCTTTGCGTTTGCTCCGCGTCGATCGTCACGCCGTCATCGAGGTGACGGACAATGGACCGGGCATGGATCCTAATTTTGTTCAAACCGACTTGTTCCAACCCCTGCGGTCAACCAAAAGCGACGGCTTCGGCATTGGCGCTTATCAAACACGTCATCTGATTCAGGAAATCGGCGGGCGGCTTGATGTGATCACAGCCCCCGACAAAGGAACAACCATGAGGATTCTGTTGCCTCTTAAGTTCGAGGCGGACTGCATGCCGACAATGGGCACAGCGTGAGGCGCAATGAATACGAATGCGAAAAGAAAGGTCCTGATCGTCGAAGACGACGTCGGCTTGCGCACTCAAATGAAGTGGGCGCTCGCCGACTTTGAGGTGTTCACCGCAGGAGACAGAGAGACGGCTTTACGTCTTTTCGACAAAGAACAACCCCCGGTGATGGTTCTCGACCTGGGTCTGCCGCCCGACCCCAACGGCGCCGCCGAAGGTTTGGCGACGCTTGAAGCCGTCTTGATCCGCGCGCCTTTAACGAAGGTGGTGGTGGCCAGTGGAAATGAGGAACGAGAAAACGCCCTTAAAGCCGTCAGCCTTGGAGCCTATGACTTCTATCCTAAACCGGTCAACCCCGAGTTGCTGCTTCTGATTCTGAACCGTGCGGTGTATTTGTACGACCTTGAGGAAGAGAATACGCAACTTATTAAACAGAGTTCCAGACCGCTGGGCCGTATTATCACCAGCTCTCCTAAGATGCTTCAAAATTGCCGAATGGTCGAGCGCGTAGCCGGCGCCAACGTCGCCGTTCTGATCACCGGCGAAAGCGGAACAGGAAAAGAGATGTTCGCCTGCGGTGTCCATGACTGTAGTCCGCGCGCCGACAAACCCTTCATCGCCATCAACAGCGCCGCCATTCCGGAAAATCTGCTGGAAAGCGAGCTGTTCGGACACGAGAAGGGATCATTCACTGGAGCCGTCAAACAAACGATCGGAAAAGTCGAGCAAGCCCATCTCGGCACGTTGTTTCTCGACGAAATCGGCGACATGCCGCTCAATCTTCAAGCCAAATTGCTTCGCTTCCTACAAAACCGCACCATCGAGCGGATCGGCGGCCGAAAACCGATCGAAGTTGACGTGCGCGTGGTGTCCGCAACCAACCGCGATCTCGTGACCATGATCCGAGACGGCTCTTTCCGTGAGGACCTGTATTATCGCCTCAACGAGGTCAGCATCCACATCCCGCCCCTCAGCGAACGCCCCGGCGACGCCGTACTGCTGGCGCGCCATTTCCTTACGCGCTATACTAAAGAATTTTCTCGACCCGTTAAGGGGTTCAGCAGCGACGCTCTCAAAACCATCTCGACCTACGCCTGGCCCGGCAATGTGCGCGAGCTGGAAAACCGGATCAAACGCGCGGTGTTGATGGCGGACAGCAAACTGGTTGCAAGCGCCGATCTTGACTTGCCGCAGGAGGAAAAAAACTCTTCTCCTATTCTGACCTTGCGACAAGCGCGGGAGAAGGCGCAGAACGAGGCCGTCGCTTACGCCATGGCTCTAACCAACAACAACATCTCCGAAGCGGCGCAACTCCTGAATGTTTCACGACCGACGCTATACGACATTTTGCGCGGCATGTCTCCTAAGAAATAAGGACATCGGATGACCAAAAGGTTTCTCGGCCTGGCTGGCGGCATGATCATCGTTGGTCTCACCACGTCAGCAGCGTTTGGCGCCACGCCGCCGTCTTTGGTTGACTCCACTCAGTCGATGGTCAACAACGGCGACGTCAACGGCGCTCTTATCCAGCTGAAGAAGATGGTTAAGGACGCTCCCACCAGCGGCGAAGCTCGTTTCGCGCTGGGCGCGCTTGAATTTCGGTTGGGCGATATGGTCGCCGCCGAAAAAGACCTGACGTTGGCGCGCGACAACAACTATCCTGCGGCCAAAGTCAACCCGCTGTTGGCGGTGGCCACGCTGGCGCTCGGTCAACATAAAAAATTGCTGACCAAAATCGATCCTTGCCCCGATGACGCGCAATGCCGCAGCGACGTGTTGGCGACGCATGTTCGAGCGCACTTGGCGTTGCACGACATCCCGGCGGCCGACGCCGCCTCCAAAGAAGCGATGGCGGCTGTTCCCAACAACCAACCGGCGCAACTCTCCCGCGTTTTGGTGTTGATCGCTCTGAGCGATTATCGGGCCGCTGAAGAAATCGTCGATCAAATCCTCGCCGCCGATCCAAAATCGGTGGAAGGGTTGGCGCTTAAAGGCGATCTGAGACGTCAAGCCAACAATTTGGACGAGGCGATCACTCAATTCCGCGCCTCTCTCGCCATCAATCCGCGCGACATCACGGTTCGACAACGTCTCGCCCTGGCTTTGGCCGCTCTCAACCGCAACGACGAAGCGACGGCCGAAGTGAAGAAGGTGCTTGAACAGGCGCCGAGCGCGGTCATCGCCCTTTATCTGAAAGCGATGCTGGAAGTTCGCGTTGGCAAGATGGTCGAAGCCATGGACACCGTGCGGTCGGTGGAGACCAATCTTCAGCAGATTCCTCGCGGCGTCTTTTTGCTGGCCATCATCCACGCAGGCAATGATCACCTAGAACAAGCGCTTGACTACGCCACCCGTTTCCACACGAACGAACCGGACAATCTGGCGGGCTCAAAACTGTTGGCCGGCATCAACTACCGTCTGCACGCCTACACCAAAGTCATCGACGTTCTGGCCCCATTGCGCGAGCGCTTCGACGACGACAGCGAAGCGCTGGAATTGCTCGGCTCGGCTTATATGGCCGAAGGTTGGATCAAAGAGGCCAACGAAGTTCTGGGCAAGGTGACGAAGATCAAACCGGACGACGTTATGGCTCAAGCGCGGCTGGCGGTGGCTCAAACCCGGCAAGCCTCCACGCGCGACACCGGCGTGCGCGAACTCGAAGCTTTGATCGCGGCTGATAATAAAAACACCAAGGTTGGTCTCGCTCTGCTGTTCTCATATCTGTCGGAAGCCGATTACGAAAAAGCCATCGCCGTTGGCGGCGCGATGGTGAAAGCTCAACCCGACTCTCCGTTGCCGTTGACCGTGCGCGGTTCGGTGCGACTGGCGAAGGGGGACGAAGCGGAGGCGTTGGCCGACTTCAATCAAGCTCTGGAAAAAAGTCGCGATTTTATACCGGCGGCCAGCTATGTCGCGGAAATCGATATGCGCAACGGTCGCTTCGACCATGCGCGACAGATGATCGACGGCGTCCTTGACCGCACGCCTAAAGACCTGCGTCTCTTGATGATTCGGGCCCGGATTGAAGCGCGCGCCAACAAACCGGAAGCAATGATTCCGTTCCTACGGACGGCGATCGAAAGATATTCCACCGAAAGCGAACCCCGCATTCAATTAATGCAGGTTCTCGCCGGTCTTAAGCGCACCTCCGACGCCATTCTTGTCGCCGACGATTTGGCGCGCACTCAAGCGCGCAACCCCACTGTTCTCGATCTGGTGGCGCGAACCTACATCACTCTGGGAATGCCCGAGAACGGAATCGAACTGTACCGGCGGCTCCAAAACAACTTCCCGGAATCTGCGGCGATTCATGAGCGGCTCGGTCTTGCGCTGATGTCCCTGAATCACACGGAAGACGCCCGCACCGCCTTCGATCGAGCCACCGTCGCCGACCGTAGTTTCATTTCGGCCTGGCGCAACCGCGCAATGATCGAACTCAAAGCATCGGGTGGTTTGAACGAGGCGTTGGCCGTGGCGAATAAAGCCGTGGTGCAGAACGCTAAGAATGAAGAAGCGATGTTGTTGGAAGGCGATGTTCTGGCCGTGGCCGGTCACATGGCCGAAGCCGAAAAAAGCTACGCCAAAGTGTTGGCCGAGACCAGCTCTCCCAAAGCGGCGGCCAAATTGTTCAGAACCATTCTTCGGATCGGAGATCGTCAACGCGCTCGCGCCTTTCTGGTCAAATGGACTCAAGACAAACCAGACGATATCGAGGCGTTAACGGCGCTAGCCGAAGATTATCTCGTCAACAAAGACTATAAGTTCGCCGTCGTCAGCTATGAAAAGCTATTGAACAAGTTCCCCCGCAACGCCGCGTATTTGAACAATCTCGCAACGGCGTATGACATTCTCAATGATTCACGCGCGCTGGAAACCGCTCGCCGCGCCTTCCTGTTGCAATCAAACTCTCCAGATATCATCGATACTTATGGATTTATGCTGTATAACAAAGGCGCGTCTCCAAACGAAACCAAACGAGGGGCCGAATTGCTGAACCAGGCGCGTTTCTTGGCGTCGAACAACCCTCAGATCGCCTATCACTTGGCCAAAATCAAAGCCGACGCCAAAGACACCGCCGGCGCTCTGGCGTTGTTGAAGCCGGTTATCGACTCAAAAACGGTCTTTAGCGACGTCGAAGACGCCCGCCGACTTTACGCTCAATTGGGAGGAAAATGAATCATGGCCGGACGTAAGATGCGCATCCTGACTTTCTCAACATTATATCCCAATCCGGGACAGCCGGTGCATGGCGTTTTTGTTGAGAATCGACTGCGTCATCTAACGGCGTCCGGCGACGTCGAGGCGCGCGTGGTGGCGCCGGTCCCTTGGTTTCCGTCCGCGTCGCCGCGTTTCGGAAACTGGGGGAAATACGCCCTCGCGCCGACCTACGAAGAACGTCATAACTTACGCATTTGGCATCCGCGTTATCCGGTCATTCCCAAGGTGGGAATGACCTCAGCGCCTCTGTTGCTTTACGCTTGGACCCGAGGATTGGTGAAACGGTTGGCCTCCGAGGCCGATTTCGATCTTATCGACGCCCATTATTTCTATCCCGACGGCGTCGCCGCCGCTTTAATCGCTCGCGAGTTAAAAAAACCTGTGGTGATCACGGCGCGGGGAACCGACCTGAATCAGATTCTCGCCTATCGTTTGCCCAAACAACAAATTTTATGGGCGGCTCGCCAAGCGGCCGGACTCATCACCGTTTGCGCGGCGTTGAAACAGCCTTTGCTTAATTTCGGAATTCCAGACAACAAAGTGCGAGTGTTGCGCAACGGCGTTGATTTGTCCGGATTCCAACTTCAAGATCGTAATGCGGCTCGCGACGCTCTTAAAGCGTCAGGACTAGTGTTGCTTTCTGTTGGACTCCTGATCGAACGAAAGGGACATCACTTAATCATTGATGCTTTGCGTGAGCTGCCGGAATTCACCCTCTTGATTGTGGGCGGAGGTCCCGATCGAGCTGCGCTTGAGGCGCGAGCGCTTGCCGCCGGGGTCTCCGAGCGTGTCCGACTGCTCGGAGAATTGCCGCAAAATCGCCTGCCGCAAATATATGCCGCCGCAGACGCTCTGGTGTTGGCCTCCAGCCGAGAAGGATGGGCGAATGTTTTGCTTGAGTCGATGGCTTGCGGCACGCCGGTCGTCGCCACTGATGTTTGGGGCACGAAAGAAGTGGTGACTTCGCCTGCGGCGGGTGTGTTGATCGAAGAACGATCCGCCGCAGGCGTCGCCGACGGCGTTCGTCGTCTGTTTACGCAGTTGCCCGACCGCAACGCGACGCGGCGTCACGCTGAGGAATTTAGTTGGGACTCGACGACGGAAGGACAATACGACTTGTTCCACTCAATTTTGACGTCGTCAACTGGGCTTCTTCGTCAATCCTAAAAGAAAAGTTGTCGTCCATTCTGTTGTGCGTCGAAGCAAGGGCGCTCCCATGGCTGCGACGATAATCGCTGCGGCGATCGCCGCAGCGGGATTTGAAATCGCTTTGGCTGCTCCCACCAAACAAATGCCGTGAATCAGAAAGTACTCATAAACATAATCGGAGACAAAGAGAATCGTGCGGTGAAAAGACCAACGGGAACACGTTTGAAGATTGAGAGCAATCCACAACATCGTTAACCCGAAAACAGCATAGCAAATGCTGGCGCTGAAAGGCGTCAGCGTTAAAAGCGCCGCCGCCGCTATGGGCAACAAACGCTGTTTTCCGAGTGTGGCTGCGGCGGCCGCCAGACAATAGGCAATGACATGTCTTGATAATGAAATTTCGACATGAGCAAGCAGCAACAACAACGCGCTTCCCCCCGCCAACGCCAAGATCATGGTTGGACGACGGAAAAAACGGCTCAATGCCGTTATTGCGTAACACAGCAACAGAAGAGAGATATACCAGGAAACAACGTTAACCAGGTTCCAGCCGTGAGTGAAAAAACCAAGGCCAAAGAGTTGAGAAAGAACCTGAAATCCGCTGAATGACCGTCCGGTTTTCCAGGCGAGAGCGAAAGCGAAAATTGTAACAATCCAATATGTCGGAAAAAGACGCATTAATCGTTTGACAAACCAACGCCCCGGCGAATCATTCCCGATCGAATACCATCCTGAAATCGCCATGAAAACGGAAACGCCAAACTGCCCCCAACATCCCTGTAATGGGCCGATTGTCGTCGTTTCATAGGCTCCAATGACTGAAGCGGCGTGTTGAGCGGTAATTAATGTCATCGCCAACAGCCGAAGAAATTCAACGCTTGAATTCTTCAATCATCATACTCCGAATAATCTTGTTTTGTTTCAGAAAATGCTGTTTCAGACAATCTTGTCTTGGATACGTTCTTATCCACCATCGCCAATAGGCCGGAGGTTCGACTATTGGTTTGAAAGCGCTCGTTGGCGGCGTACCACAAAACAATAACACAAATAGACGCATTGACAAGGAGATAGTATATTCCGTCCATGTATTTATACTCTTCCTGGAGATTTTATCTTTAGGGTTCAACCTCAATCACACCCGGTGCATTACTACAGTTGCAACGATCAGTGACAACATACAATTTCTGAAGAGTTTGTCATAGCAAGTGGCGATGCGACGGAAATCTTTAAGCCGACAGGACACAGCTTCAACCATCCTGCGAAATTTGTAACGTGAATTTTTGTTGTTTGTCCGCCTTTTGAAAGGTCTATCGCCTGATTTTGCGCCTTCCTTTTCCACTGTGAGCACAATGGTGAACTTTCGTATAGCCTCCATTCACCGCATCCGGCAACCATTGGCCTTCAGAAAGCGAATTCAGAATGTTTTTCCAGACCTCTCGACCAGACCAACGGTTAAAACGGTTATAGATCGTTGTTGGCGGGCCATATTCCGATGGGCAATCTTTCCAACAACATCCGCTCTTAAGAACATAAATGATCCCGCTAATGACTCTTCGATCATTCACCCTACGCGCACCAGGCTGGTTCTTCGGAAGATGTGGTTCAATTTGCGCCCACGCTTCGTCGTTTAACCAGAAGATTTCTTGCATTGGTTTCCCTCCAAGAAGCACTTATCTCCTGAGAATCATATTTTTAAAACTAATTCAAGCAGATAATTGGGATTAGACCCTGTTGTGGAGGCAAGTGATCTTACGAGTCGTAGAGCGGAGCAATAGCAAAGACGAAAGTTTCGGACAAAATGTCTCTTTCCTGCAAGCACTGCAAAAGCATAAATAACGTCGGAAGCGGATTTTCTCACGGGAAACAACGATATTTTTGTAAGAACTGCAATTCCAGATTTACAGACACACCGGGGAATGGTTACTCCATTGCCACGAAAATGAACGCAGCGCTTCTGTATCTTTGTAAATTTTCTATGACATGCACGGCCATAATTATTCGTGTGACGCCACCAACGCCGGTTTAAACGAGCGGCAACTAAGGACGCTCCTAAAATAATTCTCCGAGGAACGATTGTAGTCGTTGAACTTGATGAAACGTGTCGTTACCTGAACTCAAAGAAGGAGAAATTGTGGATATGGAAGACTCTTAATCAAGCCATCGGGGAGCTGATCAACGGAAGCGCGGCGATCACCGTGAAAAAAACGGCTGCGGCTCACATCGGACGTCTTAAGAAGACTGAAGTCAAGCTCTGTATCACCAGTTAATATGCGATATACGAGAATATTATTCCGATTGGAAAACTCTATCAAGGCAAAATGGATAATTGATGTTACAATGACGCTGTTTTCTCGTTTCCGAGTGAAACGGGTCGATTGAGAACCTCATACCGTGAGCGCCGCCCAGAGAGCAATTGTCCCTACCGAACACTCTCAAGTTCTATAAAGATGATGTTTCGATTGTTAAGGAGTTCATTAATGAGTTAATTAATTTATTGTAATGACATAAGGGATGTTTCGTATTGTTGAAATAATTTATTATTCGCATACGTATCTGTATTGATCTATGTTGGATGATTGATTTTGTATGGCGAACGGTTCGTTCAGGAGTAAATAGATGCGCAGCTCGTTAATGTATTCGTTTCTTGAAAAGAACGCCACGTTTGTCCTGAATGTTATATCGACGATCATTTTATCTCGCCTACTGACTCCGGTTGAAACTGGTATTTTTTCTGTGGCCTCAGGATTGATTAACATAAGTCAGAGTATAAGAAACTTCGGAGTTGCAAATTACATTATCCAAGAAATCGATCTTCCTCATAAGACGATCAGATCGGCGATGGGATTGTCTTTGTTTATGGGATGCGCTCTTTTTGTATTGTTCTATTCCACTTCCGGCCTTGTCGCTGATTTTTTTAATGAACCTAAATTGAAAGGTGTCATTTCTGTTCTTTGTATGAATTTTCTTGTTGTGGCTGTCGCCTCTATTGGAACAGCGAGATTAAGTCGAGATATGAATTACTCTGCGGTCAGTTTGATTAATTTTATTTCAAGCATTGTTTTCTCGGTCGTTTCTATCGTTCTCTCTTATCTTGGTTATGGCGCTCTTTCAATTTCATGGGCTTCGTTTCTTGGAATCGTGACGATCTTAATCGGACAGTTCCTGGTTATGAAGAGAGATTTCCTTGTTTGTCCCTCTTTCCGAGGTTGGCGACCGTTATTGCATTTCGGCGTGTTCGCCACCGGCAACGGCATGCTTGACACTTTAAGCCAGCGGGCGCCTGACATTGTCATTGGTCGTCTTATGGGATTCGCCAACGCTGGTTTATTTAGTCGGGGCAACAGTCTGATCACGATGTTTGAAACCACGCTCATTGCTGCGGTTCGACCTGTTGTAGCCAGTGGCCTTTCTGCCTTGCGGCGAGAAGGGCAATATCTGGAGCCCACTCTGCTTCAATGTTATAATTATTTAACCGCAGTCGCTTGGCCGTTCTTGGCGGTGTTGGGATTGCTCGCTTACCAAATCATCTTGATTATGTTCGGCGACCAATGGTTACAGTCTGTTCCTCCGGCGCGGTTGTTGTGTATCGCCGCTTTTTTCAGCTCCATCACCAATGTTTCAGTCATGGCCATGACTTCGGTGGGAGCCATGCGCCAAATGTTCATGTTTCAGTGCGCCAATAGCGCTGCCGTGGTGATGGCGGTCGTTGCCGGTTGTTTTATCGGGTTGGAGGCTGTGGCCATTGGTGTAATCGCGGCAAATTTTTTGATCTCTATATTGTCGCTCCACTATATTAAGGCGATTTTTGGGGTTTCGATTCTGAAGATTTTGCGTGCAATGGAAAAAAGCGCTCTTGTCACCGTGGCGACCAGTTTACCGCCGGGATTGGCGATATTGTTCATGGACCTCTCAGGAAAATTTATGTTTGTAACATTGGTGATCGTCGGCTTGGCGTCGGCTGCTGTTTGGGGAGCGTCTCTTCTGGTGCTGAAGCATCCGTTGCGCCAAGAAATTCGTCATTTGCTGTCGGTCCTGAGCGACAAAAACAAGCGCAAGACGGCGTAAGGAACGCCGGGTCGCGAAAGGGTGGACATTCCCGCCAATTGAGATGGTCCCGAAATCCCGAACAACACGAGTTAAGACACCAATAAAACGCAAACTTGTAAACTGGCTCCCCTGATCAGTATTGAATATTTTAGGCTTTCCATACATAAGAATATCATTCTTCAAGATCATCAATGCAGAAGTCAACATCTATTGTGTTTGATAATTTCCATGTGATAACTTTGCGTGTTTCCTATTCCATTATAAAAACAAGATAGAAAAAACCTCGTCACATTTTAATATACTCCATTCGGTTGAGAACCCGAGAATCATGCGGTCTTCCCGAATTGAAACGATCCACTCTCATCCGGTCGTTACAAACTCCAAGTCATGGTTTCCAAAGGCCTCCCGGCCTTTGGCGGGTCGAGGGCGGAGCCCCGATTCTTTCGGAGTTTTTTTCGGGTTCTCAATTGGACAAAGTATATATGTAATGTCTGCGCGCCAAACTTGGTTCGGTCGATCAATTTTCAAATTACGAATCATATATGGAAATATTTTATGCTCTGGATTTGAAACTGTTGTTCTTGGTTTTTGGTAAATCGCAACTGATCCCATTTTCTCCATTAATCGACGGACGCGCCTACTGTCCGGGATTCCGGAACCATTTCAAATAAAACGGATAGATATCAATAGGTTCCGGCTGATTGGGTTTTGACCCTAGTCTCTATCTGTGATTTTTTAAAAAAGCACTATTCTTCAGAGTAAGAATTTTTATTTAAAAAAACATTACTATTTCAGGTTATATTAAATAATTCACAGGACGCACCATTTTAAATTTTTTAATTATTCAAGTGAGCCATACGTCGCCCATTAAGGCCCAAAAAGCCCGTTGAGTCTTTCGTTTTTTTTCGTGATAATCAGTTCAACGGCGTAACGCCGGAAACCAAAAACGCAACCCGAAACACCGCCAAAGTTCACTACGGCCAAAGCGGTGTTTCGAATTCTCGTATGGTCTTAACCGTAAGAAAGTAACAACCGTTCTCCCATTCTGACTTAGGCGAAGAAAAAGTCAAGAGGAGAAAGGCGGTTAAAGGTCATCGGGAAAGCAAAGAGAACCCGAATATGACGACAGAACGCCAAGTTGTCTCAGCCGCCGCCCCGAGTGAAGTCCTTGAAAATCTGGGTTTCCAGCCGCCGACGAAATCGGCTCCCGGCTGTTGGAGACGCTCCTCGACATACCCGACATCCGCGACGATTCGGATTCATTCAAGACATCCTCAGATCAGAAGAGGCGCGTTCATCTGCGATTCCCTCACAGATCGACAGTTTTTAAAGCCTAAATCCAACCGTTAAACGTCTCACTGAGAGATTCCAATGAACGCCGTCGCTCAAAAACAAAACGTGATTACTCTTCCGGTTCAACGAGAAGCCCCGCCTATTGATCCGGTTGAATTCCTAATCATGGCTCCACAACAAAAACGAGAGTATTGGTATGATATCGCTCGCGCGCGCGGCTTCGACGAACGCGGCTTTCGAAGCGGCTACGTCGGAAGACTTCGGAGTTCGTTAGAGCTTTGGGTCGATTTCGTCGCGGATGATATAAAAGCGTCCGGCGGAAAGACGCCTGCCGAAATTGAAGCCGAAATTATCAAGTTTCCCGTATGGGCGGACGCCTTGCGCGGCGCGCCAAACGAAATTCTTCGACATGCGCTCTTTGCGGCAATTCAAGGCAAAACTCGGAAAATGCTTCAAGAGAAAGTCGTCGCCAAGACAGATGGTTGTACGTTGTACTTCACAGGATGTCAGCTCGATCAATCCGACTTCGACGTGTGGCTGCAATTGATAAACCAAGCCCGTTGGGAGCCGGCGGAAACGGTTTGCACATTCAAGGCGGGAACCTTTTTGAAATCGATCGGACGTGACGATGGAAAAGCGCAACACGTCTGGTTAAAATCCGTCATCGATAGACTATCGAATAGCGTGTTGACCGTCGAAAGAGACGGGAAAAGAGCCCGTTCTCAACTCATCGTCTGCACCGCCAGAGACGAAGTCACAAAAGCATACAGTGTAAAAATAGAGCGTGGGATTGCAGAACTCTATATCGAAGGTTGGACCGGCCTTAATTGGGAGCGTCGAAAAATTTTGCGAGGGAAACCGTTGGCGCTTTGGCTTGACGGTTATTTTGCGACACATGCCGAACCGGGCGCAGTGAAAGTTGAAACAATACGACAACGGTGCGGAAGCGAAACAGGATCACTTCGGTTGTTTCGACAGTCTCTTCGTTCTGCGCTAGACGTTCTTCAGGACGTCGGCGCACTCGCATCTTGGTCCATCGATTCAACTCGCGATGTTGTGTTTGTCGATCGCGGCGCAGCTATTTCAGACAGTCAACGGAGACACCTTGATCGCAAAGAGCGTAGTTCCTAAAACGGTATGCGATATACGGGTCGCGATTACGGGTCCGACGGCATGCGATATACGGGCGCGCTTGCGGGTCCGACGGCATGCGATATACGGGCGCGCTTGCGGGTCCGACGGCATGCGATATACGGGCGCGCTTGCGGGTCCGACGGCATGCGATATACGGGCGCGCTTGCGGGTCCGACGGCATGCGAT
>CAUYUA010000143.1:0-1745 GCA_963575675.1 Azospirillaceae bacterium | reverse complement strand
AGTATGACGAGGCCGGTTGGCGTCGCGTGATGGATGAGGCTCATCGCCGTTTGGACGCTCAGGAGGCCGTATGATGGTTGCTCTTCCATTACAGTCGTCGCCAACTCTTGATGCGATTTACGCCGCCTATGAGGCCGATGCCGCCGATGGTTTTCGCGATCATCTGGGAGCTTCGTTGATCGGCAAGGAGTGCCTGCGAGCGTTGTGGTTCGACTTTCGTTGGACGACGCGGGCGGCGTTCTCAGGTCGGATGTTGCGCTTGTTCGAAACCGGGCAACTGGAAGAGGCTCGGATTGTTCGCAACCTGCGTCGAACCGGTGCGACGGTGCTTGAGGTCGATCCTGAGACCGGTCGCCAGTGGCGGGTCGGCGCTCATGGAGAACATTTCGGCGGTTCGATGGACGCCGTAGCGGTCGGACTGCTTGAAGCGCCGAAGACTTGGCATGTTTTGGAGTTCAAAACTCATTCAGTAAAGTCGTTTGCAGAATTGAAGCGTCAAAGCGTGCAAACGTCCAAACCGATGCATTACGCTCAGATGCAGGTTTACTTGCACCTTACGGGCATGATGCGCGCCATGTACGTGGCGGTCTGCAAAGATACCGACGAGATTTACATCGAGAGACTTCATGCCGACCCTGCGGTAGGAGAAGCGTTGCTGACGAAAGCCGGTCGCGTGATCGAGGCAGTTCGGCCACCGGAGAAGCTATCCCTTGATTCGACCTGGTGGAAGTGCCGGTTATGTGAACATCACGGCCTTTGCCATGACGGCGGCTCGGCCGAGCGCAATTGCCGGACATGTTTGCATTCCTCGCCGGTTGAGAGTGGCTGGCATTGTTCTCGCTTTAATCGAACGTTATCAAGCACTGACCAACGCAAAGGTTGTAATCATCATCTTTATATCCCTGATCTTGTTCCCGGAGAACAAGTCAACGCTGGCGACGACTGGGTCAAATATCAAATGCCGGATGGTAGCGTCTTTATCGATGGAAGTAGAACCTCACTTTGAAGAAAATGGAGAAAGATATGTTTATTCCAAGGATTGATCCAGAGTTCAAGTCTCTTATTCCGCCCTTGTCGAAAGAAGAGTACGATATGTTGAAAACAAACATATATGATGCAGGGTGCGCGCGAGACCCTCTTTCAACATGGAATGGAGTATTACTCGATGGGCATAATCGACTTGAGATTTGCTTGAAATTTGACTTGCCGTTTACAACAGTCGAAATTCCAGATATTACCGGGCGTGAAGACGCTATGATCTGGATTATCCAGAATCAGTTTGGACGGCGCAACCTTACACCTTTTACGCGAGCCGAGCTTGCGCTGAAACTGGAGCCGATTATTGCTGAAAAAGCGCAAAAAAATCTTAACGAAGGGCGTTGTTTCGGCGGTGGGGATAGAAAGTCTGAAGAATATCGCTCTTTGCCAATGTTGGCAAAGAGCGATTTCAGTGATGACTTATCTGAAGACCCTCGTTTTAAAGCTGCGGTCGAGGCTGTGGAACGTGAGGCAGAACAATTTGAAAATCCTGAGACACTAGCTCAAAAACTGGCGGCTTTGCAACGCGAAGATTCTGCCCAGTCGAGGCCGTCGATTAAGCCCGTGCATACTCGAGCCGAAATTGCTAAAGCGGCGGGCATTTCTCACGGCACCCTTGATAAGGCGAAACTGATTCGCGCCAAAGGAACGGAAGAACAAAAAGAACGGCTGCGCAAAGGTGAAACAACGATCAATAAAGAATATCA
>CAUYUA010000142.1:0-1756 GCA_963575675.1 Azospirillaceae bacterium | reverse complement strand
CAACCAATGAATGGCTTGTCCGACGCAGGAAATCGCCTCTTCGATGTAAGCGCTCATATCCAAGTTTATATCCCGACCCTATCACAGAACCGGGGGAATGTTGCACGAAAAGATGTTGCAACGGCGTTGCAACAAATAGGCGCCATTTCCTGCAATCATTTCCATCTTTCTATTCTCTTGGACGACGCACCCATTCTAAGCGCGCCGTCCTGATCTCTACGAAACAGCGATGCAATTGATCAATGACCGCTCCTTATAATGCGGCGCAGTGATCGCCACAATACTTACTCCGGCATTTAAGCGCGCGGCAATGATGACCAGAGCATATGTCCAACGCCGCCATCCTGTCGTCCGATCAATCCCTCGCTCGCGAGAAATTACCTTCCAAGGTCGTCCATTGGCTCGATCCCAGACAAGTTTCTGGTCGTCTCGATCAAGCCAACGCAACCACAACAACGTCCGTTCCATCTGATCGATCGCTTGCGCAGACGGCGGCCCAAGTCGAGGACGGCGCTCGTTCAAGTCACAATCTTCTATTTCATCGTGAACGATATCCGGCCACGCCGAGACATATCCCTGAATGCGCTTCTCGGGCAGACGACGCAGAGTATCGGCGGCTTCGTTGAGATAGACTTCAACGATCTTCGGCGTCCAATGGATTTCAGCCATTTTTCGCCTCCTTGCGACCACCGTAGAGTTTATCTCCGAGTTGTCGGATTAATTGTCTTTCCGCCCAAGTCAGACGCAGATCATCTTGATTGATCACCAGCACGCCCAGGTTGTGCCATCCATCGCGTTTGATCGTTTCAGGTGACGCGCGTTCGCCGCCGAAGCCTCTCGGATGGAAGTTCATAACCGAGCCTCCGCCAAAAGATCGATCAAAGCTCCGATCAGCGACGCCGGAGTCTTTCCGTCTCCGGCTCGTCCCATGCTGTGCGCCAAAGCAATCGCTTCCACGCCGTGCTGGAGCAGCAACGACACCAAGATGCACGCATCACTGAGAATGGCGTGCAGGTCCGAGCCAACGCGAGCGCCGTTGACGAACGCCTCTCCGGGAACGCCGTCGCTGCGAAAGCCGATGGTCACAGCGAAATTCTGGTTACCGAAAGAAAGATCAATGGTCTGGTTCTCTCGGCGGTTTGGCAGGGGCTTCCGAGTCATTGCCGTCCTCCCAATCCCTGAGCCAACGCCCAGTGCAAAATTGCCAAAGCATCGGCCTCATTGTCGTCGGTCGGCTTATGACCGAGAGCCTCCATCGCCGCAATTACGACTTCCTTTCCGGCGTTGCCTTTGCCGGTTGCGTGCTTCTTTATGGTAGCGACTGGAACGCCCTGGTAAGGAACGTGTTTATGCTCACACCACGCCGTCAAATGAGCCAGAAAGCCGCCATAAACTTGCGCTGCCAATGTCCCAGTGTGTCCACGAACCTCCTCGAACACCACAACGTCAAGCCTTTGAGCAAGCTCGGCCATCTCATCGAGCCACTTCCCAAAGCGTAAGAACGCCATGCCTGCGCCTTCGAAGCGGCCAGGGCGAAACAGCACGGTTCCGCTGGTGATGATTCCGTTGTGCGAGCGAAGCGCCCAGCCGGTGTGGGTTCCGAGGTCAAGCGCCAGAAGCGACGCTGATTCTGAACCGAGTTCAGTTTCTGTTACCTGATGATGATCGAACGACATTTCGTCCACTCTCAGTTTTAAGAGCGACCGGAGCGAAAACAAGAGCGGGCCTACGCTCTTATTCTCACTCGCCGTCGTTG
>CAUYUA010000141.1:0-1770 GCA_963575675.1 Azospirillaceae bacterium | reverse complement strand
AGCGTCAGGAAGTCGCGGTCCGACGCAAAATAGCGATCCACCAGTTTTGGTTTTGGCGGCGATTTATGTGTGCTGACCACAGCAACATCAATTCCACCGTCGTCAATCATGAGATCAATTTTTATTGCAATGGATGCTTTGTGACATCCGCCGTGATTGACTTGACGAGATTTCAATTCCGAAACCATTCGATGATAAACGTCATTCAATTCGGAATAGTCGTCGCCGTTGTTCACCGTCTCAATCAACTTGGTGATGGTCGGTATGTCGTAGGCAGGGTTTCCCATGTCGTCTCCATGTGCTTGCCGTCGTTATGGTTTTGTTATGTGGATTATCCACTAACGAATTGCTTTTTGTGGGAACAAGACGTGCCTTGAAGCTCGGGCGAACCGCCTTGCTTTGTAACAATAAAGTCCTTGATTTTGTTCCGTTGCGGGAATTCCGTTACGGAAGAAAGAGCTTAATGAACTCCTTTGAGCTTTCCGCCCTTGCGTAATCATTAAACTTCTTCCCATTCGCCTTACACATCGCCGTAGCGTTAAGGTATCCGTCGGCGCGTTGAGCGATTGGGATTGCGTTGAACTCACGAGTGATTATGTTTGACATTTGCAATCACCACATCCTCTTGTGTTACGTATTGTAAAACAGAGACAGTCGACACCCTCCATAGTTGAGCCAACAATATTTTGTTGCAACAGCCCAGAATCAGAGTAAATTTTGATACATGATGAGGTCTTTAACGAGAAAGAACACAGAAGCCGAAATACAAGCTATTAGCAACAAAACCACCACAACCAATAATATTGCTACGAATATCGTTAGCGATTGAGGAGGATTTTTGTCTTGATCAAAGGTGTCGTATTCGAAGCAATTTCCTTGCTTGCAGTCCTTGCACCGAAGGATTTCATATCCGTTTCTATTCGTTTTACTCATGGTCGGCCTTTTGTCTAAGGAAAGCGGGGAGGAGAGCTTTTCGTGAGACATGGGTACTCCGATCGAACGATAGGAAATAATGTAATGACTAGCGAAGTTTTTATTGTTCTACGTAAAATTGTGTGCTCAAAGCTGTGAATAAATTAATTCACCCGGAGCAACGATCATGTCCGACTCAACTACTATCGACACCGACAACGTCGTCATCCTCAACAAGCGCTGGGCGGGAAGCCCGCACCGCATCAGCAGGTCGTCGGCGGTCAACGCGATGCCGCGTCGGCGCGCTGCGTCGAGAAGGGCGGCCAACGCCAGGAGGGAATGTTGTTTCGATATCGGTATGAGGACAACGCCAGCGGCGACGCCAATGTCGTCGGCGAGTGCGGTGGCGCTGGGCCAGAGGTTGATGAGGGCGCGGAAGGGCATGGAGATTTCGTACAATATGTATCAAGAAATTCAACCCCTTTTGTACGACCAAGGGGAGATACAAAAAGTATCATGATGACAAAACTCGACCCAGACGCTGCTGCGATTAGATTAAGAGAAGCCATGCAGAAACGCGGCTTCGAAAGCTTTACTGATGTTGCCCATACATTGGGAATGAGCGTTTCAACAGTTATAAATAACCATAACGGAAACAGACTCCCTGGACGATCACGGATTGAATCCTATGCCAAGCTATATGGTGTAAGCGTTGAATGGATTGAAACGGGAAAAACGTCTTGTAAGGTTGAGTTGTCTCCGCGCGAAATTGAATTGATTAACAAATTTCGAATTTCGGACCAGCGCGGACAAGCGTTTATTGAGGATGCAGCGGAAATGGCTGTCAATAAGACGGAA
>CAUYUA010000140.1:0-1777 GCA_963575675.1 Azospirillaceae bacterium | reverse complement strand
CCGACCTATCAATTCGTTCGATCCGAGGAGCCGTGAGATGGCGATTTCTCTTGCCTCTTTGAAGCGAAACACAGCGTTTGCGCCGCCGCGAATTCTTGAATACGGCGTTGCAGGAGTCGGAAAGACGACCTTTGCCGCTGGGGCTCCTGATCCGGTGTTCATCATCACTGAGGATGGTTTGGGAACGCTTGATGTCCCACACTTTCCTCTAGCTCGCACCTTCGACGAGGTGATGGAGGCGCTCACCGTTCTTTACGATGAAAACCATGGATTTCAGACGGTTGTGATCGACAGCGTCGATTGGCTTGAGCCTCTGGTTTGGACGCAGGCTTGCAAGGAAAATCACTGGACTTCGATTGAGGACGCCGGTTACGGCAAAGGCTATGTCGCGGCACTTTCTTTGTGGCGTCAATATATTGATGGTCTGAATGCGCTTCGCGACGAAAAGGGCATGATTGTTATTCAGATTGCTCATTCGGACATCAAGCGTTTCGACAGTCCCGAGCACGAACCCTACGATCGCTATGTGATCAAGCTTCATACGCGGGCAGCGGCTCTTTTACAGGAGCATTCCGATGCGGTTCTGTTTGCGAACTATCGGATCAGCACGGTGAAAAGCGACGTCGGCTTCAACAAGAAGGTGACGCGAGCGCTCGGGTCCGGAGAGCGTGTGCTTTACACCGCCGAACGCCCCGCCTTCCTTGCCAAGAACCGCTATGGACTTCCTGATGTCTTACCGATGTCTTGGGCTGAATTTGCAAAGTTCATGCCTGGTTCTCAAGAGCAATCCCAAGTGCAATCTTGATAGAAGGAAATAACTGTTATGGCAAACCTTGGAACAACATTTGACGCCTCAACCGTCGATCCGGCGAAGCCCTTTGAAATCTTACCGCCCGGAAAATATGTGGTCCAGATCGTCATGAGTGAGATGCGCGTCACCAAAGACGGCAACGGGCAGTATCTGTGGCTGGAGCTGGATATTCTAGAAGGCGAGCATTCGGGAAAGAAACTCTTTGATCGGTTAAACCTGGTCAATTCCAACATCAGCACAGTGGAATTCGCTCAAAGAACGCTTTCGGCTATTTGTCGCGCCACGGGACGCATGCAGGTACAGGACAGCGATGAGTTGCATCTTGTCCCTATGCTTGCCGATGTAAAAGTTCAGCCTCCGAAGAACGGTTACGGCGAGACCAACAGCCTCCGTTATTTGCCTCTGGAGCGGGGAACGCCGGTTTCCGCCCCGACCGTGCGGCCCGCCGCTCCTGTCCAGACAGCAGCAGCCAAGCCGCCCGCACAACCTGCTCGCCCCGCCGCTGCGCCGTGGCGTCGCACATCGTAAGCATCCGTCAAAGTGCGCCGCTGTTATTCCGACCAGAAAGCGACGGCGGCGTTCTTTTCAGGACAGGAGAGTTCGAGTCATGGATACCAAAACGATAGCGGGCCAAGCAGGTCTGGAAAACACTGTACCGGCAACGCGCGAGGCTTGTCGAGTGCGTCTTGCCGAGCTTCATGATCAAATTGCCGCGATTAAAGCCGAGATCGCGGCTGCCGATCTGGATCGTCAAGCCAGGAAAGGAAAAGTGGACGCTCGCTGGTTTCACCGAGCAAAAACCGCATTACGCCACAAACAGCGAGAAGCAGCCGAAATAACGGTTCATCTCGGGACATTGCCGGGGCGGAAAGATGCATTGAAAGAGCAGGTTATCGAAGTGGTGCGGGCCGAGTATGACGAGGCCGGTTGGCGTCGCGTGATGGATGAGGCTCATCGCCGTTTGGA
>CAUYUA010000139.1:0-1879 GCA_963575675.1 Azospirillaceae bacterium | reverse complement strand
CCCCTTATGATCCCCCACGACCAGGAACACAGTCCCTGGACCCTTCTAATTTTTACTTGGTTAAATCCCTATGTCGCTTGCGCGCGCCGTTCTCACCGTTGGCGGTTTGACTGTCCTCAGCCGCATCGCCGGTTTTATTCGAGACCTTTTGATTGCGGCGGCTTTGGGCGCCGGGCCGGTCGCCGACGCTTTTTTTATTGCGCTCAAATTGCCGAATCTACTGCGCCGCTTGTTCGCTGAGGGCGCCTTTAGCGTCGCTTTCATTCCAATGTTTACCGAAGAGATACATCAGCATGGGCGCGACTCCGCTGAACGCTTCGCAATGGAAGCTCTCGGCGGATTGTTGCTGATCGTCATTCCATTCTCGTTTTTTATGATCGCGGCTATGCCTTGGGTCGTTCCGGTGCTGGCTCCGGGATTTCTTGGCGACTCCGTTCGCTTTCCGTTGGCCGTTGAATTCGCTCGTTGGACTTTTCCTTATCTGACGTTGGTTTCGGTTGTGGCTTTGTTGGGCGGAACTCTGAACTCTCTGGAACGCTTCGCGGCTTCAGCGGCCGCTCCTGTGGCGTTTAACCTTGCGCTGATTGCGTGCCTCACCTCCATTCTGTTGTGGTCATGGAGCGTCGGCGGCCCTATAGACGCTTTGACTTCCGGATGCATTTTATCTTATGGCGTGACGTTCGCCGGAGTGATCCAAGCTCTGTGGATGTTGTGGGCGGCGAACGGCGCAGGCGTCCGTTTGTTTTGGCCTCGCCTCTGCTTAACGCCTAAAGTAATTCACTTAGGGAAACTGGCGGCTCCAAGTGCAGTTGGAGCCGGCGTTGGGCAAATGACGCTGTTTCTGAGTGTGGTGTTGGCGTCTTTGCTGCCAAATGGAGCGGTTTCTTATCTTTATTATGCGGATCGTTTGAATCAGATGCCGTTAGGCGTCGTTGGTATTGCGATAGGAACGGCCTTGCTGCCGGCATTGTCGCGAGAAGTTTCCGCCGGACGCATAGAACAAGCGCGAATGTTGGTGTGTCGTGGATTGGAGGCCGGATTATTGCTTGCGTTGCCTGCGACGGTTGCTTTGATTGTGGCGGCTCGCCCGATTATTGGAGGATTGTTCGAGCGCGGCGCATTTGGTCCGGAGGCGACAGAAGCGACGGCTCAGACGTTGGCGGCCTACGCAATTGGAATTCCGGGCTTTATCGTGTCGAAAGTTTTGAGCGCGGCGTGTTTTGCTCGACAGGATGTGACGGGGCCTTTGCGGGTGACGGTAATTGTGACGGCTGTGAATGCAGGACTTGCTTTGGTTTTGAGTCGGTTTTTAGGGCATGTGGGAATTGCTTTGTCTGCGGGACTTGCGGCGTGGGTCACCGCAGGATTGTTGGCTCTGAGGTTGCGTCGGAAGGAGCTTTTGATTTTAGATCAAAGATTGCGACGACGCGGGCCGCGTTTATTGGCGTCGGCGTTAGGAATGGGGTGTGTGATTGCGTGGATGACGCAAGAGTTAGGAATGATGTTTCAGAACCAGAGAACAGGAGCGTTGGTGATTTTGGTTGGAAGCGGCTTGGTTGTATATGGAGGTTTGACGTTTTTGACAGGGGCTGTCCGAAAAAACGATCTTTATGAGATTTTTAAAAACAAGTAATTTAAAAACAAGTAAGACGTGTTTCGAAAGGGCGAGAGGATCGGCTTTATATGTTCGTACTCTTTTCTAGAAATGCGAATATCGGAAAGGGGGGGGGGGCGGTCCCCTTTTTCCTCTAGCCAAAGGCCGCCCTTGGCGTCTGTTTTTTATACTTCGTCCAATTAAGAACCCGAGAAAGAATTTCCAGAAAGAACTTCCAAAGGAATCGGGGCTCCGCCCTCGACCCGCCAAAGGCCGGGAGGCCTT
>CAUYUA010000138.1:0-1896 GCA_963575675.1 Azospirillaceae bacterium | reverse complement strand
ATGGAAAAGTGTTAAGAGTTTTTTAAAAAAACCTCTGAATAAAAATTAGAAGAGTTAAAGGCTCTGTGTTGATAATTCGGCTCGTCCTGTTTGTCGGACTGCGGCGCGCAAAATACAAAGAGTCTCAGAGTCCGGAAAGCCGGTTAGACGACTCGGGCGGAAATGGTGCTGGAACGCGATTAGAGACGACGTCAGTGCATTGTCGCTCTGTGTGTCGTATCCATAGCGTTGCAACAAAGCGCGGGCCTCTTCGGCGGGAGAAGAATTTTTATGCGAAACGGAAGGGGAAAGATCGCAGTCTTCGAGATTCGGCCAAAATCCGATTCCTTTTTCAGCGCATCGTTTCCAATCGAAAAGCTCGCCTGGGTCTTCTTTGCGTGCGCATGCGACATCGGCGTGACCAAGGACGCCGTCTGAGCGAATTGTCGGATGCCGTTTTAATATATCGTGCGCCAAAACAAGAAACGCCGTCATTTGAGCTTTGGGGAAAGGTCTATATCCAAACTCGTGACCGGGGTTGACGAGTTCAATGCCGATTGATCGAGAATTGACGTCGCGATCTCCGCGCCAGAATCCGACTCCAGCGTGCCAAGCGCGTTGAGATTCTTCGACGTGACGTAAAATGGTTCCGTCTTCATCGATAGTATAGTGAGCGCTGACTTGAGCTTTGGGGTCGCAGAGCCGTTCAAGGGCGATCTGAGCCGTCGGCATGCCGGTATAGTGAACCAGCAGAATGTCGATGACGGCGTTCTGTGGACGAGGCCCGTGATTGAGAGATGGGAGTTGTTTTATGGTCAGAGAAGTCATGGGATAGGCTAATGGTTGATGAGTGTAAAGGTAAGAAAAAATTTGAGATTTATTCTATAGTCTTTCATGAGACATTAGAAACATTTCATGATGGGGCTCAATATTGAATGACAATTGAATGATATTATTTCTTTTATTCAGAAGGAGGAAGACCAGATCCGGGCTGCGCCCACCCAAGATGTTCTCCGCCGTCAAGAGCGATCATTTGTCCGGTGACGGTTTGGGCGGAAAGAAGATAACGCGCAGCGTCGCAGATGTCTTTAAGCGATATCTGACGTTGCAAAGGAGTATTGCGGCACTGAGATTGAAAATGCTCTTCGGTTTGGCGTTCGTTTCGGAGAGTTGGTCCTGGTCCGATTGCGTTGACTCGAATGCGAGGGGCTAAAGCCATGGCGAGAGTGCGGGTTAGCGTCCAAAGAGCGGATTTGCTGACGGTGTAAGAAAGAAAACGAGGGGTTAGGTTCCATACGCGCTGATCAAGGACATTAATGACGCATCCGCTTTGTTTGGAGGAAAGCTGAGTTGAAAAAGATTGAATCAGCACGAACGGAGCGCGGAGATTGGTTTCGATGTGTTCGTCCCAAGAGTCTCGGGTCATCGAGGCGACGCTGTCGTCTTTGAAGACGCTGGCGTTGTTGATGAGGGCGGTCATGGGGCCGAGCGCTTCTATGGCGCGGGGAATCAGAGCTGTGGTTTCTGTTTCGCGGGAAAGATCAGCCTGAAGGGCGACGGCTTTTCCGCCTTGAGCGTGAATAAGACGAACGACCTCTTGGGCGTCTTCAGTCGAATGATTATGGTGTACGGCGACGCTCCAGCCATGAGAAGCAAGGTCAAGCGCAAGAGCGCAACCGATTCGACGAGCGGCGCCGGTGATCAGAACGGTTTTGGGGTGAAGATCATCCATTGTTCGAGTCACAAAAGTTATGGGTCGCGAAAATTATATCAGAGAGAGTTCTTATCAGCGCATGGTTTCTGAATAGAAATATACTTTATTCTCTCGGAAACCCGGGAAAAGATGCAGCAAGGAATAAGGTAAGGCCAGAGCTCCGCCCTGGACCCGCCAAAGGCCGGGAGGCCTTTGGAAACCAT
>CAUYUA010000137.1:0-1903 GCA_963575675.1 Azospirillaceae bacterium | reverse complement strand
GCTCTGGTTGGCGGTTTCTATCAAGGAAACTCTCTGGTTTTTCGGCGACTTAATAGCTTGATTTTTCTGACGCAGTCGAATGTAGCCCGCCGCCAAAATGGCGGCGACTTCATCGAGCCGTTCGTCGGTTGACATGGCAGATGGGGGGATGGCGTTCATGGTGATTCCGCATGTTGAGGATTGAATATGCGGACAATCTCACCATCATGCGCATATGTCAAGGGTGCGCATGATTATAATATGAGCATTGATAGCGTTTAAATGCGATTTTGTTCTCTATTAAATGATGAATGCCTTTATCGTCCAAGACTCCGTCCGAGCCATACAACACGACCGACGACACACAGCATTCGAGGGTCGATGTCGTTGAATGAGGGATAAACGGGATTGTCGCTTCGGATGCTGACTAATTTTGTTGTGGGATGCATTGATACGCGTTTGATCATTAGTTCATCATCTATGAGTATAATATAGAGGCCTTCCCGTCGGAGATTGGTTTGTGTGCGGTCAACTAAGACGTGATCGCCATCGTGGAGTGTGTCCCACATCGAATCGCCGCTGACTTTAATGACGGCCAAATTGGAAGGATCGGCGGAGCTGACTTGCCTTAGCCATTGAAGACGAAAGAAATTATGGTGAAGTGGTTCAGGTGATTCCTCATTGACGGCTCCGGGACCAGCGGAGGCTCGGATATCGAAGACGCCAATTGCGGCATATTCTTCCCCCATGAAGTCGAATCGATTGACCTGAACGGCAGGAGAAACAATAGGGCGTTGAGGCGGAAGTAGAGGCGCATCCGAGTCTTCCTGTTCGCCCAACAATACGGCCACTGTTGTGCCGGCCGCCGTCGCCAGTTTTTCCAGTGTCTCCTGGCTGAGCGATTTCGATATTCCTTTGCGAAAATTGCGCAAAGCTCCATTGGCGACCCCGGCCTTTTCAGCCCAGGGCGACGGTTTCAACCCTCTTCTTTCCATGAAGCGGTTGATGGCGGCGACGCGGCGTTCCCAGTCTTCGTATGTCATGAAGGCAACCTATCATGTTTCGCACTCAAATGCGACAAAAAAAGAAAATGCTTGAATGTGCAATTCATGCATTGACGTGCGCATGTATATGCGAATACGATGCGCTCATGACAAACATTGATCTCACCCTTCGGCGCATACGCGCCTTCGCTGAAAGCAACGGCTGGAAGAAGTCAAGGTTGGCTCGTGAAGCAGGCCTTTGCGACACCGTTCTGCGGCACTTCGATAAGGATCGGTGGAATCCCACCGCTCAGACTCTGCGGACCCTTGAGGCAATTATTCCGCCTGATTTCTCATTTGATGAGATGTCGATGCGAAATGGACGAATGAAGTCTTAGAGGATTCGCCTGTTACTGAATAAATCAAGGAAAGGTTGTTAGGCATGAACCGAAACCGCGTCGTTCTCAACGATCTGGCCGACTTGAATGTCGGCGCTATCGCTGCTCTGTCGGCGGAAGAGCTGATGATGTTGGCTGAAGAGATACAAGAATCTCAAGACCATACGAAACGTCTTAAGGAAAAGCTGGATACCGCGATTGATCGCAAGTACGGCGTCCGCGCTGCTACGGCTCGGCGGGAGGAAGGCAAAGACACCGGCTCGGTGCGCTTTTCGGATGGCATCGTCACGATTGTGGCTGATTTGCCGAAGCGGGTTCAATGGGATCAAAAAATGCTGGCAGTGATTGCGGAGGAAATCCGCACAAGCGGCGACGATCCCGCCGAGTATCTCACCACCGAACTTAAAGTTTCAGAGCGATCTTATGGCGCGTGGCCTTCGTCCATTCGCAGCGCTTTTGAACCGGCGCGCACGGTCAAAACAGGGAAGCCGACCTATCAATTCGTTCGATCCGAGGAGCCGTGAGATGGCGATTTCTCTTGCC
>CAUYUA010000136.1:0-1907 GCA_963575675.1 Azospirillaceae bacterium | reverse complement strand
CTTCCCAAACAGATGTCCAGAACTATTTTCTTCCTTCCTTCTTTTTTCTTATCAATGGCCACTGAGCCTACAGAGGCATGAAAATTAGGGAGGGCAATCCCATCCCTAACTCCCCTACTCCACCAACGTCCGGGAGCGCTGTCCCTAACTCTTCGCTTTGTCTAATATTGTTCGTCTTTCCACATTTCCTTGGTGAACCGTATGGCGCGATTGCGGCCCTTCTCTTTCGCCTCATACAACGCCACGTCTGCAAACTTCAACACACGCCAGAAACTCTCACTATCCGTGGGATACTCACTCACTCCTATACTAATGGTCTTTTGAATCACGCGCGCATCCGATAATGTGAACTTATGCGCCTCCAGTCGCCGCCGAATTTTTTCCGCAACCGTTAATCCGCTTTCAAGATCAACATCCACCAGCAACACGACGAATTCTTCCCCACCAAACCGGAACAATAAATCCGACTCACGCACACTTTCCTTCAAAACGCGCGCCGTCTGCCGCAAAACATCATCCCCGGCGTCATGGCCATAAGAGTCGTTGATTTGCTTGAAGAAATCGAGATCACACATCAACAGAGCCACAGCTTTGGATCGCCTTTTCGCTCCGGCGCAAAGATTGTCCGCACACTCTTGCAAGAAACGCCGATTGCGCAACCCGGTCAGAGGATCGGTCAGAGAAGATTCGCGCAATGTCGCGGTCAGTCTCTTCGACTCGATTACCGGCAAAGCTTCGGTGATGAACTGAGACGCCTTAAAAATTCGTTCCTTCACATCGATCCGTAAAGCTTTGTCGGCGAGAGCGGGTTTGTCGAAAATAAATTGCGCAACGCCCAGAGTGCCGCTGCCGATAGACATCGGCACACACACATGTTCTTTGCAATCTCCCAACAAAAATTGTTTGCATATTTTAGGAGAATCCAAAGACGATATTTCATGAGCCGTGCGCTTGGCCTTGCAAAGAGCGCTATTGTCCAATATATCCTGATTACAGGTTTGCTCCAAGGCTTTCCCCGCCAAAGGATAACCGATCGTCATGCGGTTGGCGAGAACGTCAACTTCATAGATATGGGCGCAATCCAAGCTCAAATCTTCGAGAAACACATCCCACAGTCGCGAATAGACATCGGAAAGACTGTCGTCCTCTTCGATGATCTTCTTAAAACGAGTCAATGCGCCGATGGACTCCATCAAAGAGTTGAACTCTGAAGACAAAATGCCGATCTCGTCGATTGAGGTGATCGCGATCCGTCGCGTAAGATCAACGTCGCCCTTGCCGCTGGCCACGGCCTTCAAACCGGCGATGACTTTATTCAGACGCCGGGTGACGCCTCGACCAACCCACAAAGCTAAAGAAAGAGTCAGAAATGCAAAGATCGCCGTTCCACCCAAGGAAATATAACGGAGTTCTTTGATTTCTTCATGAACGTCATCTAAGTAAACGCCGCTGCCGATAACCCACTTCCAAGGCTCAAAAGCTTTTACATAGGATATTTTTGAAACCGGCGCTTCTTCTCCCGGTTTCGGCCACATGTAACTTACAAACCCGGCGCCGTTGGCCTGAGTAATCCGTCCGAATTCACGAAAAAGGTAGACTCCATTAGGGTCCTTGAAATCATTCATATTCCTGCCGTTCAACTCCGGCGCGGCCGGATGCATAACCATCGTTAAAGCACTATCGTTGATCCAAAAATATTCTTTTTCACGATAACGGGCGGCGCGAATGGCCTTTACCGCCAATTCTTTAGCGACCTTTTCATCGATGACGCCATCGCGCGCCATATCATAATGACTCACAAGAACGCTATGGGCGACCTCAACCACGTTGCGGATGTTGTGCCTTTTTTCTTCCATAATATTATTTTCTATTTTTGGAATAAAAAATACAAAAGTGGCTGTAAAGGC
>CAUYUA010000135.1:0-1929 GCA_963575675.1 Azospirillaceae bacterium | reverse complement strand
TTAGCCGTCGGAAAACCGATACACCGACCTCGCCGATCACCGGCCTCGACACGCCCTTCAATCTCCCACGGACGCCCTAGCAATCGTTCAGCATCCCGAGGACGCCCGGTGACCAGTGCGTTCCGAATTCGAGTTGACGAATAGCTCTGCCCTTCCGCATCCAAGGCCGGCCCAACAGTCATGCATTCCATATTGTGAGCACGTCCAAGGCGAGTCAGAAGATCAATATCACCGGCGCGACCAAAGCCGAAACGAAAAGCATGGCCAACAACAACATGCAACGCCGCCAATCCATCGATCAAGACTTGCTCAACGAATTGTTCGGCCGTTAAACATCTTAAACGATCATCGAAATGAAGAATAAACAAACACTCCACGCCTAAATTTTCGATTTGTCTTTCTTTAACTCGAAACGGCGTAAGTCGAAATGGCGGTTGCTCCGAATAGAAAACCGAACGAGGATGAGGTTCGAACGTCATCACACCCAGAGGCGCTCCCGTTGCCGCAGCAAGAGAACGCGCCACTTCAATGACGGCTTCATGCCCTCGATGCAAACCATCAAAATTTCCCAAAGCAACCACCGCGCCACGCGCATCGTCCGGCAAACCGGTATGATGTCGAAACAGTCGCATTGCTCTGTCCCAGAGATTTTGGTCGAAAAATACGACGACATCTCTTCAAAGCGCCAAGGCGTCTTGTCGAAACTCGGCGCACAACGGAATACGGCGCGAAAGTTACAGAAACACCCAAGGAGACCGTAGACGGACTCCTTGGTTTTTAGAGACAAGCGACAAACATTACTGCGCAAATCGTAGAATCGGCGCAAAGAACTAAAATCAACCGCGCGCCGGAACCATCAACACGGCCTCTCCATCCAACACAACAGTCTCACCAACCGTGCAGACTGTTTTGAGGGTGACGCGCTTTTTCTCAACGACGATATCCGTAATGGTCGCACGCGCCATAACAGTGTCTCCGATCTTCACCGGAGCTTTAAATTTCAAATTTTGGCTCATGTATATGCAACCCGGACCAGGCAATTTGGTGCCGAGCAATGCGGAAATGAGCCCTGCCGTTAACATCCCATGAGCGATACGTCCCTTGAACATAGTGTTCGCGGCGTACTCGTGGTTGATGTGAACCGGGTTGGTGTCGCCTGACACACCCGCATACAACAATATATCGCCCTCGGTGATCGTCTTTCCGAACACCGCACTCATCCCAACTTTCAAATCTTCGATAAAGTAGCCGTTCAATTCTTTTAATGATTCGGCAAGATTGCTCATTTCCGGTTCCTCTGATCGCGCGCTCCACCCCATTGGGAGACGCTTCTTCGTATTGCGCCGCCATATATCAAGTCAGCGGGCAAGAAAGCAACAAAGATTTCATCCATAAAATGATTTTAGAGCGTTTTAATCATTGCATCCACAGATTTTAGGAACAGAAACACAATCATTAAAGAGCGCCACCACCACGATCTGCAGAATACGTCAATTAAAAACGCCGAACGCATGACAAAATCAGTGGCCCCCGCCTTCTAATTTCGCCCCGGCCTTCAACCCATAGTGACTTCCGCAATAAGGACACACGCCCCGTCCGTCTTGGGACATTTTTAGATAAATCTTCGGATGCCCCAATGGGCCGCCGCCGCCGTCACAGCTGACTTTTGAAGTTTCAACGGTAATAAGCTCAACGGAGGACATCGTCTTGTTCCTTCTTTCTTCTCTATCAGGGGGGCGTTTATTGAATCGTCTCACAAACCAAGAAAACCACAAGGACAAATCGCACGAAACCTACCAAGTGTTAGTATAATGCATCTCAAAAAAAAAAGAAACCCAAATCGCTCAACGCTTCTGACAGGATTAACATTCCTCATCTCCGCACGCCAAGAGAATCAATTATGACACGAAATTCACCCGACATAAAAAG
>CAUYUA010000134.1:0-1939 GCA_963575675.1 Azospirillaceae bacterium | reverse complement strand
CTTGAGAATCGGCGCTTTGTTCGAGAAGCTGGGCGGCGCCGCGAATGCCGGAAAGCGGGTTTTTTATTTCGTGAGCCAACATCGCCGCCATGGCCGTAACAGAGCGCGCGGCGTTTCGGTGAGTGAGCTGGTTATCAATTTTCCGGGCGATTGAGATTTCATTCAAAACCAGAACCGCCATGTCTTGGCAATCGAGCATCAACGAAGCGCGAATGCTAAGGGTGTGACAGCCAATTCGCGGCGTTTCCAATACGATCTCGTCTTGAGCCATGCTGCCGCCGCCGCCGAAAACTTGATCAATCAGCCTAAGAATTGGGCTGTCGTTCGGAGCCACCACCGTAATGGAGTTGCCGATCAGGCGTCCGGAACTGAGATCGAAGAATTCCTGAGCCTCCAGGTTGACGAAGCGAATTATTTTTTGTCGGTCGACGACGATGACGGGAATCGGTATGGCCGCCAGAACCGCGCCGGGAGCAATTTCCATTGCGACGCGCGACGAGCGGTCTCCTCGCCGCGCCGGAGTTTTGGGAGATTTGGATGCTTTGGGCGTTTTGGGCGTTTTGGTCGCTTTCACCGATTCTGTAGGTTCGGATGCTGCAGGCGTCATTTTTCCGCCTCTCCGATGGCGCGTTTTTCTACGTCGTTTTCCGTGCGATCGCTCATGACGTGTGAGCAAGCGTCTTTTTCCAATGCTTGTCGATAGAAATCCGCGATTTTGTGAGCTTTGGCGGGATTACAGCATTGATCGCCGCGAAATCGGACGATCCACGTAATCCTTTACTATACCACGACAAATGCTTATGAGCATCCGCATTCCGGATTTCGTTCTCAATGCTCCAGCATCGCTTCATAATGCTCATCAAAATCAGAACTGATCGGCCAAGGACGGATCGCGTGCGTTCGCCGCTGAAAAGTGAATCACTTGCCCAAAACCACGGACGTCCGTAGCTGTGCGTCCATATCACGCGCCGGGAGATTGCTCAGACACCTTTGCGTCGACCGTCAAATGTCGCCATTAGCAATCACCGGCAGGCGCGTTGCGCGCTTGACCTCAGCAATGAACTCCAATCGCGCCAACGAGAAACACACCGTGCGTCCGACCGTGATCATCAGACGCCGAAACGGCGAGCGAGCCATTTGAGGCGCGTTGGTTTTCAAAATTAACCGGTGCATCTTCAACGTCGCGGGCACGGTGACTTTAACCACCCGAGATTTGCGCGCGGCAGTTCGTCGCGCATCAACATGACCCCGCCATGCCGTTGGTCTTCTTTACCGGACAACCGAAATTGATTAATAATCGCGGCGCCATGGTCAGCAGAGCTGCGCCGCTTCGCCAGATCAGGATCGCATCCGCCGTTGAAAACAGAGGAGCTCTTCACGGCAAGCCGCGTTTGGACGAGTGGCGCATTTCGATCGCCGCTTGCTGGCGATCATCCGGACGGCCAATCGGCGCCTGCGTTTGCCAAACGTCGAAACGGCGTCCGTCACTCCGCCAAGGGGGATCACAGGCGCGCAGCAACGTTTCCGATGTGAAAAGGCTGAATCATGGGATGATTGCTCAGAATGTGGGCAGGCGTATGCACCGCCTCCCAATTGTGCATGCATAGCATGATTGATGCGATGCGACAAGACCTTGACGACATCGCCTATTTTTTGATCTGTTTTCAAGGCATGCGATGTGGTCAAAGATTGCGCATATTGACGCCAACGCGCTCTGAAAACAACAAGCCGAACGATTGGCGCATGGCCCCTCGATTTTAGGAACACGGTTCCTGAAACCGTCTGATTTTATTGCCGAAGAAAGAAGCCGAACATGACCCATCCTTCACTCGATTCAGTAACGCGCATTCTTTGTCAAGTGGCGGAATCCGCAGTGTTGCCGCGTTTTCGCACATTGGCTCCCGATCAAATTCACGAAAAAGGCCCCGGAGACCTGGTG
>CAUYUA010000133.1:0-53398 GCA_963575675.1 Azospirillaceae bacterium | reverse complement strand
AGACGCTGACGCGACTGATGGTCTCCACCGTAACCGGAGAACTTTGCGCCGACTGACTTACTCTCTGGATATCGCCGGTTTGCGTGTCGATCAAGAACACGTCTTGATGAGTGTTGTAATCCCGCGCAACCAGATTGTCCGAGATCGTTTCAAAGGCGACATACCGCCCATCGGCTGAAATCGTGGCGTTGACGCTGTCGGCGTCTCCTAGAACGCCGGAAGCGGTCTGACTAATAAGACGGGTTTCGCCGGTCTGAACGTCGCGCAGGAAAATATCAATGCGTCCATTGCCGTCGCCCGACGTCAAGCCTGTGGCCGCGCTCTGGAACACCACATAACGACCATCGCCAGACACAGACGGAGTCGTGCTGTCTCCATCGGACGATTCAATTTCGCTGCTGGAGACGCTGACGCGACTCATCGGGTCGCTCGGCCCCGGATCAACAAAAACCGAGAGATGTTGACTTGTGCTTCCTCCCTGGCCGTCATTAACGGTGTAGCTGAAAATCCCGGCGCCGCCGATCCAATCGGCTTCCGCTGTAAACGTTAATCCGGTCAATGCGTTGACGTTAATCGCGTCTCCCGCTTGAAGCACGCGGCCATCCGCTTGCCGCACGGAACCATGAGACGGCACGGCGTCGACTGTAACGGTGAGCGCGTCGCCGTTGAGGTCCATCGGCTGTGAAATGGATAAATTCACGTCCGAGCAGTTCTTCGCGACGCTCGCCGTGCGATCCCATTGCGCCGACGGAGGCGTTTGCGCCAACGTGGTTCCGGCTCCGCTGGCGTCAAACAGCGGATTTCCGACCAGGAAAACGTCGGAACGAGCGTTTCCGTCGTCAGAGACCAGCGTGGAAGCGTTGCTGCCGAAGACGATGGTGCGGCCATCGTGGGAAATATAGGGAGAATCCGTCGAGCCGTCCGTTATTTGAACGCCCGCAGCCGACAAATCAACGCGGGTTCGATCGCCTGTGACAAGATCAAGAACATAGATATCCGGTTGTCCGTTGGTGTCGGACGCCGTCTGACTTTCATAAGTCCGGTACGCCAAATAACGTCCATCGCCGGACAACGAGGTTTGATCCCCATTCACCGTCGTTGTTTGGCCGGTCGCCGCCTGCCAGATGTTGATCGTATTATAGCCGTTATAGGCGACAGTCTGACCATTGTCTGATATGGTCAGATTACGTCTTTCTCCAGACCAGGTGTTCCCTAATCGAGTTGTCTGTCCGGTCTGAGTGTCGCGCAAATAGACGGCGGAATTCGTATCGTTCGATCCCGAAACCAGATTGGTGGCGCTGCTGAAGAAGGCTACATAACGGCCATCCGCCGAGATCACCGGCCTTGAACTATTGTTGTTCGCGTCTTCACCGTTCGGAGTGACGCTCAACCGTGTAATGACGCCGTTTTGATTGTCGCGTAAGAAAACATCCGTGTGACCATTGGCGTCGCCTGCAACCAAATTGCTCGCGTCGCTTTCAAAAGTTGCATAACGGCCATCGGCGGAGATGGAAACATTAGAGCTGCCTGCGTTTCCGCCCGTGTTTCGCTTTGTTTGACTCAAACGACTAATGATTCCCGTCGAAAGTTCGACGGCGACGATGTCTCTTACGTTATTATAATCACGATTGGCTAAATTGTCCGCACTCGTTTCAAAAGCGACATACCGTCCATCGGCTGAAATCGTGGCGTTGACGTTGTCGGCGTTGCTCAAAACATTGGAGGTCGTCTGACTAATGAGGCGCGTGTCGCCGGTCTGAGTGTCGCGTAGGAAGATATCGATGTGGCCATTGACATCTCCGGACGTTAAGTCTGTGGTCGCGCTCTGGAACACCACATAACGACCATCGCCCGACACCGACGGAGTCGTGCTGTCTCCACCATAAACTTCCAGACCGCTGTCCGTCAAACTGACGCGAGAAATCGCCGGCGTTGTCGGTGTGAGTGAGAAAGTGATGACTTGTCCGGTCTGAGCGCCGGGATCATCCATAACAGTATAGGCGAAGCGACCGGCGTTTCCGCTCAGATGCGCTCCCGGCGTAAACGTCAGAGCCGTCAGCTCACTCGAAGTCAAAACGTCGCCGGTTCGCACTTCGGAGCCATCGGCGCGGCGTATTGCGCCGCCAACCGGCGTTGCGGTGACGGTTATGGTTAACGGATCGCCGTTTGCGTCCGTCGGCGCAGAGATTCCCAAAGACAAAGCTCCGGAATCCTGTTGCGTCGAAAGCGCTCGATTGTCTTGAGCGGTCGGAGCTGTATTCGACATAAACAACGGATTTCCGACCCGAAAAATGTCGGAATGAGCGTTTCCGTCATCGGAGACCAGCGTCGAAGCGTTGCTGCTGAAGACGATGGTGCGGCCATCCTGAGAAATCCGAGGGAAATCTGTTGAGCCGTCGGTGATTTGAACGCCGGCCGCCGATAAATCAACCCGTGTTCGATCTCCGGTGGCGAGATCAAGAACGTAGATGTCGGGATTTCCCCAATAATCATTGGTGTCGGCGGCGGTCTGGCTTTCGTGAGTGCGATACGCCAAATAACGTCCGTCGCCGGACAACGAGACTTGATCCCCGTTTACCCTTATCGTCTGACCGGTCGCCGCTCTCCAGACGTTCAGTTCATAATAGTCATTTGTAGAATAGACAATCGTCTGGCCATCGTCAGAGATCGTCAGAGTGCATCTTCCCCCGGACCAACTATTGCCAACTCTGGTTATCTGTCCGGTCTGAAGATCGCGCAAATAAACGGCGGAGCTTGTGTCGTTTGATCCGGGAGCTAAATTATAGGATTCGCTAAAAAACGCCACATAGCGACCGTTGCCGGAAATAACCGGGCGCGTGCTGTTGCCGAGCCCCTGTATTCCGTCTTGTCGCACGGACAGCAAAGACACTTGTCCGGTTTGGTTGTCGCGCAAGAAAATATCGGAGCGACTATTCGCATCACCCGTCACTAAATTAGTGGCGTTGCTTTCAAAGACGGCGTAGCGACCATCTGCGGAAAGATTAATGTTTCGGCTGTCGGCGTTTCCGCCAAACCCCGGATTTTGGTATAATGGATTTCCAACCCGGAAGACGTCCGAATGAGCGTTGCTGTCGTCGGAGACCAACGTCGAAGCATTGCTGTTGAAAACAATGGTGCGGCCATCCTGGGAAATCCGAGGAAAATCCGTCGAGCCGTTGGTGATTTGAACGCCGAACGCCGACAAATCAACCCGTGTTCGATCTCCGGTGGCGAGATCAAGAACGTAGATGTCGGGATTTCCCCAATAATCATTGGTGTCGGACGCCGTTTGATTTTCATAGGTTTTATACGCAAGATAACGCCCATCGCCGGACAACGAGGCTTGGGTTCCGTTTATAGACGTTGTCTGACCGGTCGCCGCTCTCCAGACATTAATCGTGTTATAGTCGTTAACAGAATAAGCAATAGTCTGACCATCGTCGGAGATGGTTGGGGTGACGCCTCCCGGAGAGTTGCCAATTCGGGTTGTTTCTCCGGTCTGAAGATTGCGCAAATAAACAGCGGTGCTTGTGTCGTTCGATCCAGGAGAAATGTTATACGCGCTGCTGACAAACGCCACATAACAACCGTTGCCGGAGATCACCGGACGAAAGCTGTTGTTATTGGCGTCTCCTCCGTTTGAACTGAGGCTCAGCCGTGTAATCGAGCCGTTCTGATTGTCTCGCAGAAAGATATCGGTGCGACCGTTTCCGTCTCCAGAAACCAGGTTGTCCGCGTCGCTCTCAAACACCGCATAACGGCCATCGGCGGAAAGACTGACGTTTCGACTGTCTCCGTCTCCGGCTTCACCCTGAGAGGTCTGACTAATTCTCTCGATCGTGTTGTTCTGACGATTGACTAAGAAGATGTCGCGATGACCGCCGGAATCATTGTTTGTTAAGGTGTCCGCCGCGCTTTCAAAAGCGATCGAGGAGCCGTCCGCAGAAACAACCGCATTCACACTATCAGCGTTGCCGATAACGCCGGAGACGCTTTGGCTGATTAAATGCGTGTCTCCGCTTTGAGTGTCGCGTAAGAAAATATCGGTGTGGCTATTGCTATCGCCCGCCGTCAATCCAGAGGCGGAACTTTGGAAAACCACATAGCGCCCATCTCCGGACACGGAAGATGTCGTGCTGTCTCCATCGGACGCCTCGCCTTCGCTGCTGGAGACGCTGACGCGACTGATGGTCTCCACCGTAACCGGAGAACTTTGCGCCGACTGGCTTACTCTTTGGATGTCGCCGGTTTGCGTATCGATCAAGAACACGTCTTGATGAGCGTTGTAATCCCGCGCAACCAGATTGTCCGAGGCCGTTTCAAAGGCGACATACCGCCCATCGGCTGAAATCGTGGCGCTGACGCTGTTGGCGTTTCCTAGAACGCCGGAAGCGGTCTGACTAATGAGACGCGTCTCGCCGGTCTGAACGTCGCGCAAGAAAATATCGGTGCGCTCATTGCTGTCGCCAGGCGTTAAGCCCGTCGCCGCACTCTGAAATACAACGTACCGTCCATCACCTGATACAGATGGCGTGGCGCTGTCTCCGTCAGATACTTCGACGTCGCTGCTTGTGATGCTCACGCGACTGATTGAATCAACCATTTGTTAACCCCATAACGAACGACGAGAGTTCACGACATCTTCTACGGAGACTGTAACACCAAAGTTTTTGTGTAAAAATAATACGGAATTTATTTAACATCAAATCACAAACAATTCCTTGAGCAACTCACATATGAAACAGGAGGTGTCTTTATGTAGAGCTTAGTTTTTTATTAACGACGCAATGAATTGTAACTCAAAACGAGTTATTACGCAATTCCGCCATTACGAACATGCAAACATAAGAACAAATTAAAAGGGCTCAGAAACTGCATTCCTGAGCCCTTTTAATTTGTTGTGTTGCGTTCACGCAGAGAGATCGAATGATCTCAGCTCAGTCTCAAGAGCATGAATTTGTTGATTAATCTTATTCCTTTGGTTTATTAGCTTCATCAAAGAGCGTTGAATTTCAGATTTTTTATCAACAGTAGAAGAACGAAGCCTTCGTTTAAAGGCAACAATTTCTTCACGGCGAACATCTTGCCTTATTAAACCTTCGTTCTTGGCAATATCCCGTTCTTGTTCCGTTAAAGAAATAATTTCATACGCAATAGTATAACTGTTCGGTAAAACATCGATGGAAATGATGTTTGCTTCAATAGCCGCAGAGACGGCCATAAGACGATTTGCAACGGACTGACCAAAAGGAAGCTCACGTTGAATCATGGGCTCAAATTCACCATGAGACAATTGAGTTTTGGCGTAATTCAGATAACGCCCAATCATAATAAAGCAGCGTTGAGTTTCGTTCCATAAAACTGATATTTTATCAACATACTCTGTTTTTGACGAGCAATGGTCAAGAACGCCATTAAGAATATCCGGTCGCCGATCTTGAAAATTCTCTGCGGGAATGATCACGGAGTCGTCATCAGATGAATAACTCATTCCGAGTTTAGGACGTTTTCTTTTAACGATCTCTTTCATAAACAAATCTCCAAGCGCCTTTTGATTTCAGCCCAAACCGACAAAAACTCATCTGTTCCAATGCCGCTCGATTCGCAAATACTCAATCCATGCGCTGTCGCGCGTTGAATTTGAATGCTATCAGGAACAGAGACGGAAAGAACATCGGCAGTTTTCGCCAACCTCACTCGAGCGGCTTCGTTTTCAGATACTCTAGGTTTAAGCCTATTTAGAATGAACGCGCCGCGCCGTTTTTGAGCAATCACAACGCGCATGATTCCCTCAACGGAAATCGTGTCGTCATGACTTGATTGAGTTGGAACAAGAATTAAATCAGAGGACTTAATTAATGCGAGCATCGCCTCTGGATATTTCTCAATAGCTGTCGGCGTGTCAATAATTACGAGATCAACGCCTTTAACTGAAGAACAAGCTTTGAGGCCGTTTTCAATTTCGGCAATAAATCCGACAACTTCTGGAAGTTCATCGTTTCGTTCAGAGCGACGTTTGCACCATCTTGCGGTTGTTCCCTGAGGATCAAGATCAAGCAGGGCAACAGAGACTCCATCCATGGCGGCGGCAGGAGCAAGACTTCTCGCCATAGTGCTTTTGCCTGATCCGCCTTTTGGAGAAAGAATAAGAAGTATCTTCAATCGACAAATCACCCCATAAAGGCATCTCTTAACACGAAAACCAAATTCTGCTCCAGGGGCGGAATTTGGCGTTCAAGACCATTGTGAGTATGGCTCACCAAGGTTAAGTTTGTCCATATGATAATCCTTATAGAAATGACGCTATTTCTGTTCTCGATGTTCGTCCTGCGGCAAAGAAGAGAGATTTTCTCCACCTTTTGTTATGATTCGCCATGGTCAGGCATATAACTCCTAGCCCATATTAATTCTTATTCAGAAGAACTCGGCGTTAGGGAATAATCATTTCAGACATTGGCTCCATTCCAAAATTGTGTGCGTTCGTTGAGTTTTCTGAATATCGTGTATGAGGAGATTTTAAGGTTGTTGTTTGGAAAAAAATGATGAAGATCGATTCATGAGATCATGACCCAATCTATGCCTGTTCCTCCTTATAAAATGGAAAGAAGATAAATGAAAATTCTTATTACTGGTGGAGTCGGTTATATCGGCTCTCATACTTGCATTGAATTGATGACGATGGGGCATGAAGCTGTCGTCTTCGACAATCTCAGCAACAGCAACATTGCTGTGTTGGATCGTATGCGCAGCATTGTTGGGTGCGCTCCAATCTTCGTTCAAGGCGATATTCGTGATGCGTCGGCTCTTGAGCGCTTATTTAAATCGCACAAATTTGATGCGGTGATTCATTTTGCCGGTCTGAAGGCCGTTGGAGAGTCAACCAAACAACCGATCCAATACTGGGATCATAATGTTGTTGGAAGTTTGCGTTTATGCGAAGCCATGAACGCGGCCGGCGTTAGAACTCTAGTCTTCAGCTCATCAGCCACGGTTTATGGAGCGCCAAAGACGGTTCCTTTTCGTGAAGACTTTCCTCTGGCGGCGACGTCTCCATACGGAAACACCAAGTTGACGGTTGAAGGATTGTTGCGCGATTTGGCGGCAACCCACGACGTCTCTTGGAAAATCGCAATTCTTCGTTACTTCAATCCGGTCGGAGCTCACCCAAGCGGATTGATCGGAGAAAATCCGAATGGCCTTCCCAACAATCTAATGCCGATTATCAGTCAAGTCGCCGTAGGACGATTGGAAAAACTTAATGTGTTCGGAAACGACTATCCGACGCGGGATGGAACCGGCGTTCGCGACTTCATTCATGTGGTTGATCTTGCCAAAGGTCATTTAGCGGCGCTGAATGCACTATCAGATATGCAAGACGACGAGAAAATCATGACTGTTAATCTTGGAACCGGACGCGGATATTCTGTGTTAGAGATAACCCGTATGTTCGAGAGCGTTTCTGGTTGCGTCATTCCCCTTGCCATAAGCCCGCGTCGCCCTGGAGACATCGCCGAAAGCTACGCCGACCCCAGCTTGGCTTATCAAAAACTGGGGTGGAAAGCGGAACTCGATCTTGAACGCATGTGTCGGGATTCATGGCGTTGGCAGTCGATGAACCCAAACGGGTTATAATATGCGACGGCAAAACGTCGCACAGGTTTTCGCTTGTATTTTGAAAGTTCGGAAATCACATCGAAGCACTCTAAAGAGAAGCGCCCCATAGACTTCTCCTTGTTTCCATCGTCCCAACATACGTAAAAAGGGAAGCCTATCAATGGCAAGCAACGAGGTTCGCATCGCTGTAACGATGCGGGAGAGCAATGCTCAAGGCTATGTCGAGTTTCGAGACGCTCTTGCTCGAAACTGGATCGACTTCCTGGATATTGCTCTTCCGGAAGCGCTGTGGTTGCCTGTTCCCAACATGGGCGCAGAAGCTGTAAGCCGATATTGGCGAAAATGGCGCTTAAATGGTCTGATTCTGACCGGAGGCGAGGATATCGGCTTTTCCAAACTTCGTGACGAAACCGAGAAAGCGCTTCTAGAGATCGCCTTGGATCAGGAATGTCCGATTCTCGGCGTATGTCGCGGATTGCAAATGATGTGGAATAAAATCGGTGGAAAAATGCGCTCTGTCGGAGGACATGTCGCCTGCCGTCACTCCGTAAAGATCGAGCACGCCAATTTTTTCACCAAACATGACATAAACTCGTATCACGGCAATGGTCTCTTTGAAGATGAAGGTCTCCGCGAAGACTACGCCGTTTTTGCCCGCGCCGAAGATGGAGAAATCGAAGGCGTTGAATTCCGTCGAGGGCAAATGATTGGAATGATGTGGCATCCTGAACGAGAAACCTTTCCCGCCGCTTATGATGTGGCGTTGATTCGAAAACTTTTTGATTTGGAGGCGTAATGACCATTATCAATGCAAAGCAAGCAATCATTCTTGCCGCCGGACGTGGATCGCGGATGGGAAGTCTAACGGCGGAGCAGCCAAAATGTTTAACGCCGTTTTTGGGAAAAACATTGCTGGATTGGCAAATTGATTCTTTAACAGACGCAGGTCTGAACAAATTGACGGTGTTGCGCGGATATCGAAAAGAACTTTTGATTTCTTCGCGTTTCAACACCATCGACAATGATGATTGGTCCAAGACCAACATGGTGGCGACGTTAAGATGCGCCGCTCATGTGTTGTCGCAAGACTCTACCGTTGTTTCCTATAGCGACATTGTTTACCATCCGAACCATATCCGCGCATTATCCGCGTGTGACGGGGACATTGCAATTACATATGATCGGTTGTGGGAGAAATTGTGGTCCATTCGTTTTTCCAATCCTCTCAGCGACGCCGAAACATTCTTACAGAAAGACGGCCGTTTGGTGACCATCGGTGAAAAGACGAATTCTTTCGCCGACGTTCAAGGGCAATACATGGGGCTTTTAAAGATTACGCCTCGGGGATGGGAGAGCATAGAGACGCTTTTGGGGGCGTGTTCTTCAGAAGAAATCGCTCGGTTGGATATGACTTCTTTGCTCAGACGTCTTCTTTCGGCCAATATCGCGATTCACTGCGTTCCGGTGGATGGAAAATGGTGCGAAGTAGACAGCGCTTCAGATGTGGACTTGTATCTTGAGCAACTGAATAAGGCGGAAGCGGAAAAAACGCGATGGGATCATGATTGGCGCTCGTGAAAACCATCGTTAGCTTTATATCACAGAATATGCTATACTAGAGAGAAGAAGAGATGAAGTATCGGCGCGCAGCAAAAAGATAATAATTAGAAGGGTCCAGGGACTGTGTTCCTGGTCGTTGGGGATTATAAGGGGGGAGCGAAAGCCCCCCTTATTGCCGTAAGGCAAAGTTCGGGCAAGCTGCAAGATGTTCGTCCGTTGGGCGAATAAGGGGGGGCTTTTTCTCTCTCCTTATGATCTCCAACGACCAGGAACACAGTTCCTGGACCCTTCTAACTCATCGTCTCTAACCTGAATCGCACGAAAACCAAGATCGGCGCATTTCGTCGAAGATATCTGAAATATTTCGTAGTCTATAGGAGATTAACACGGTGTTGTCCCATCAACTCAGTGCGGATGACTTGTTGCGCCTTTACCGGTCGCTGCAACGCATTCGCCGGATTGAGGAAGAAGTCGCCCGCGTCTATCCTTCTGACAAAATTAAGAGCCCCGTTCATTTATCGATCGGTCAAGAGGCTTTGTCGGTCGGCGTTATCGATGCGTTGTCTCAAAGCGATTTGGTCGCCGGAAGCTATCGCAGCCACGCCGCCTACTTAGCCAAAGGCGGAAGCCTGAAGGGCATGATTGCTGAAATGTACGGAAAAGCCACGGGCAGCTCTGGCGGCAAAGGCGGATCCATGCACCTAATCAGCCCCGAAGCCAACGTCATGGGCGCCTCCGCCGTCGTCGCCACGCAGATTCCCAACGCCGTAGGCGCAGCTCTAACCCAGAAAATGAAGGCAACGAAGAACGTTGTCGTCGTATTCTTCGGAGACGGCGCCACAGAAGAAGGCGTGTTTTACGAAAGTCTCAATTTCGCCGCTCTGCATAAACTTCCTATATTGTTCGTCTGTGAGAATAACGGTTATGCGATTCACACGCCGCTTGAGAAGCGATGGGCGACCACACGTTTGATCGAACGGGTTGCAACATACGGCATTCCCGCGCAAGCCGTGGTCGATGGCGATATCTTTAAGATTCGCAGTCTATCCGCACAAATGGTGGATGCGATGCGACGTGGCGAAGGTCCGGCGTTTCTGGAGCTGCACACATACCGTTGGCGTGAGCACGTCGGTCCAAATGAAGACTTCAACGCCGGATATCGTAGTCGTGAGGCGGCGACGCCGTGGATGGAAAACGATCAAGTCAAAGTGGTGGGCGCCATGATCGATCCGTCAAATAAGTCTCTTATCGACGCCGAAATTGAAGACGAGATTGCGCAAGCGTTGGATTTTGCCGAAAACAGCCCAATTCCTGAGCCGAAGGAGCTTTATGCTCATGTTTACGCCCACTAACGCGCAGCGCGTTTTGCGATATGTCGACGCCTTGCGTGAAGGCGTCGAACAAGAAATGGAAAGAGACCCGGATGTGTTTGTGTTCGGCCTCGACGTGGACGATCATAAAGAGATCCAAGGCTCCACGCATGGTTTGCTGAAAAAATTCGGATCGTCGCGCGTTTTCACAACGCCTTTGTCTGAAGACGCAATGACCGGCGTCGCCATCGGCGCCGCAATGACCGGAATGCGTCCGATTCACGTTCATATCCGCAATGATTTTATGATGCTGGCGATGAACCAGCTCGTGAACATTGCCGCCAAAGCTCATTATATGTACGGCGGAAAAGTGAAGGCGCCCTTGGTCGTGCGCTCAATGATCGGCAAATCGTGGGGACAAGGAGCGCAACACTCTCAAGCGCTCTACTCTATGTTTATGCATGTTCCTGGATTGAAGGTGGTGACGCCGTCCAACGCCTATGACGCCAAGGGCTGTATGATCGCCGCCATTCGCGATGACAACCCGGTGATTTTCGTCGAGCACCGTTTGTTGTACTTCACGGAGGCCTATGTTCCGGAAGAATCGTATGTTGTTGAGTTTGGGCGGGCTCGCGTCTGCGCCAAAGGAGATGATATTACGGTGGTCGGCATTTCCAATATGGTGGTCGAAAGCCTACGCGCTCAGGAGTTATTGGCTGAAGTCGGCGTTTATTGCGAAGTTATAGATCCGATTTCTCTTTCGCCTTTGGACGCAGAAACAATTTTGGCTTCGGCGCTGCGAACTCGGCGTTTATTGGTGATCGACAATGCATGGACCAATTGCGGCGCCAGCGCGGAAATTCTTGCCAGAGTAATGGAAGCCGCCGGTCCGGGATCGAACATTCAAGCCAAACGCATTGGGTTTGCGCCGACGACGTGTCCAACTTCGCCATGGTTGGAGAAGGATTTCTATCCAAGTCCATCTTCGATTGCTCAAGAGATATACGCCATGGTGAAAGGTGAAAACGCCGTTTCATGGACTCCGGATCCGGAGCGCGCCAAGCTTGCCTATCAAATGCAGTTTAGAGGACCGTTCTAAAAATTTATTCCAACGAGCGAAAAATCGCGTTATAACCCTTAATGATCACAAATAAATTCTAAATAAAAATTAAAAGGGTCCAGGGACTGTGTTCCTGGTCGCTCGGGATCATAAGGGGGGAGCGAAAGCCCTCCTTATTCGCCCAACGGGCGAACATCTCGCAGCTTGTCCGAGTTTTGCCTTACGGCAATAAGGGGGGCTTTCGCTCCCCCCTTATAATCCCGAGCGACCAGGAACATAGTCCCTGGACCCTTTTAAACCTTTTAAGGATATAAAATTCAGATAAACTTTAAAGCGTCTCTTGACGTGAACTCCAACCCTACGGCGCTATAAAACAAAGAAATGGACGCTTCACATGTTCTATGAGTTGGCTGCAAGCACATGGGGCCAGGAAGAAATCGACGCTATTCAACGCGTCGTCATGTCCGATCGCTTCACGATGGGCGAAAACGTGAAGGAGATGGAAAAACGCTTCTGCGAATATTTCGGAACAAAATTCGCAGTCATGGTCAATTCCGGATCATCCGCCAATTTGGCCGCCGTGGCTGCTCTTTTCTACAAAAAAGATCGCCCTCTTCAACGCGGCGATGAAGTGATTGTTCCGGCCATTTCTTGGAGCACAACTTATCATCCCCTTCAGCAATACGGCCTAAAGCTGCGTTTCATCGATGTCGAGCTGAATACGCTCAACATTGACGTCTCCAAGCTGGAACAAGCTCTGACGCCGAAAACCCGCATGATCGTCGCCGTGTCGATCTTGGGGAATCCGGCCGCGTTGGATGTGATGCGAGCCTTCGCCGATCGTCACGGGCTTTACCTGCTGGAAGATAATTGCGAATCCATGGACGCCGAATTGAACGGAAAAAAGACCGGAACATTCGGCCATCTCAACACGTTTAGTTTCTTCTTTTCACATCACATTTCGACCATGGAAGGCGGCATGGTCGCAACCGACAATGAAGAACTGAACCATTTACTACGCGCCGTTCGCGCTCATGGTTGGACGCGCGATTTGCCGGAAGATAGTCCGCTGTTCGAACGGCGGAGTGATGATTTTTTCGAAGCATACAGATTTATTATTCCAGGCTACAACCTGCGACCGCTCGAAATGAGCGGCGCCATCGGAATTGAACAACTTAAAAAACTACCGAGTTTCACCGCGCAACGCCGTAAAAATCTAGCTCTGTTCACGGATTTATTCGGAAAAGACGATCGTTTTATCATTCAACGCGAAAACGGCAAAAGCTCATGCTTTTGCTTTCCGATCATTCTGAATCCGGCTTACGCTCTGGACCGGACAAGAGTGCTGAAGGCGCTGAAAGACGCCGACATCGGATATCGCATCATCACCGGCGGAAATTTTCTACGCCATGACTGCATCAAATATTACGATTACGACACGGTCGGAGAAATCAAAAACGCCGACATCGCCCATGATTCAGGATTTTTTGTCGGAAATCATCCTTATGACCTATCTCTTCAAATAAAAACGCTCTACGACATTCTCGACAAGACCTGTCTCTAAAAGCCTGTTCGAAGAAAATATCAATGTTTTCGGCGGCTCCGGCAATCATCCATCGTGTCCTCTGGAAACATTGATATTTTCTCCGGACAAGCTTTAACCTGCGGCCAACGCTCTGACTGTTTTTGGAAATAAAACCATGAACCATCATATTCTTGTCACCGGCGGCGCCGGATACCTCGGGTCAATTTTGGTTCCCGCTTTTTTGGCGGATGGTCATAAAGTCACCGTTATCGACAACTTTATGTGGAAGCAGAACAGCTTGGCGTTGTGCTGCGCTGATCCGAATTTTGATGTCGTCAACGGCGATGTCCGCAATGAATCGACTATTCGGCCATTATTAGCCAAAGCCGACACCGTGATTCCTTTGGCGGCGTTGGTCGGCGCTCCGTTGTGCAACAAAGACCAAATCGGAGCAACCTCCACCAACAAAGACGCCATTGCGTTGATGCTCAAAATGATGAGCAAAGAACAAAGAGTGCTGATGCCGGTTACGAATTCCGGATACGGAGTCGGAGAATCAGGGAAGTTCTGCACCGAAGAAACTCCGCTTCGTCCAATCTCTCGCTATGGCGTCGACAAAGTTGAAGCTGAAAGAATGGTTCTGGAGCACGGAAACGCTATTTCTTTCCGTTTGGCGACTGTGTTCGGCATGTCTCCGCGTATGCGCATCGACTTGTTGGTGAACGATTTCGTCTATCGCGCTGTCAATGACCAATTCGTCGTATTGTTCGAAGGCCATTTCAAACGCAACTACATCCATATTCGCGATGTTGCGCGAGCGTTCATGCACGGCGTCGCCAATTTCGAGACAATGAAGGGAGAACCCTACAACGTCGGATTGTCGGACGCTAATATCTCCAAAATCGAGCTGTGCGCCTGCATCAAAAAGCATGTGCCGAGCTTCGTCTATTTGGAGGCCCCGATCGGAGAAGACCCAGACAAGCGAGATTATATTGTTTCCAACGAAAAATTAGAACGCACAGGCTTTCAACCAGCGCATTCGTTAGACATCGGCATTCAAGAACTGATCAAAGGCTTCAGAATGATTCGCAACACCACATTCAGCAACGTTTAAGAAAAGCGGAACCACGATGAACAACTTAAACGAACAGCTCTTTTCTCTGGCCGGAAAACGTGTTGTTCGTGGCAGGACATCGCGGCATGGTCGGCGCGGCGCTTACGCGCCGTCTCGCTTGCATTGATTGTGAGGTGTTGACGGTTGATCGTGAAACGGTCGATCTTTCGACTTAGTGGAGATGATCGCCGAAATCTGCAATTGGGAGGGAAAATTACTATGCGACGTCTTCGAACCTGATGGCATGCCGCGTAAAGCATTGGATGCGTCACGCCTGCTGAACATGGGATGGCGCCCAAGCGTTGGTTCGGCGGAAGGGTTGGCGCGAACTTACGCATGGTTTTTGGAAGGAAACGACGTGCGGCTTCGCTGACCGCGTTTTCATTCATGACGTCGGCGCATCGACATAAATTGACTTGGAAGAAAACGAAAGCTTTGATATGCAAACGGAACTCGATCTCGTTCTTGTCAATCCAGGTGGTCGCGAGCGCATCTACCAGGATCTCGGCAATGATTTGACCGCCATAGAACCACCCTTGTGGTGTCGTTTGATCGGAGGCTATGCGCGTGATCGTGGTTACTCCATCGCCATCATTGATTCTGAAGCGGAAAATTGTAATCCCACCACAATTGCACAGCGTATCCGCACACTAAATCCTCGTCTTGTCGCGATGGTGGTGTTCGGTCACCAACCTTCTGCGTCCACACAACAAATGGTTGGAGCCGGAGAAGCCTGTCGCGCCATAAAAACTTTGTCTCCCGATCAAAAAATTATCCTCCTTGGAGGACATGTCTCCGCGTTGCCGGAACGCACATTGCGCGAAGAAGCGGCGGATTTCGTTTGCAAGGGCGAAGGCCCGATCACCGTCGTTCAGTTGATGGAGGCTCTAAAACAAGTCGAAACATCGACGCCGCTCTCTGAATCCGAAGAGAACGCTCGGAAAGACGAACAAGCTCCTTCACCTTTTGATGCGGTCGAAGGTTTGGTTTGGTGGAAAAACAACCAGATCAAAGTTAATTCTGCGGCGCAGCTTATACAAGACCTCGATCGAGACCTTCACGGCAATGTTTGGGACATTCTGCCGATGAACCGATATCGCGCCCATAATTGGCAGTGTTTTCGTGATCTCAACGCGCGCCAACCATATGCATCGATCTACACCTCGTTAGGATGTCCATATAAATGTGCGTTCTGCTGCATCAATGCGCCCTTCGACGTCAATCGTTATCGCATGCGTCATCCAAAGTCCGTGGTTTCGGAAATCGATCATTTATACCATAAATATGGTGTAAGAACCTTCAAAATCATCGACGAAATGTTTGTTCTAAATGAACGGCACGTTCTTACCATTTGTGATCTGCTGATCGAAGGCGGATATCAGGATTTAAATTTTTGGGCGTATGCGCGGGTTGACACCGTCAAACCGCATATGTTGGAGAAACTACGCAAAGCCGGAATTCAATGGTTGGCTCTCGGCATCGAATCAGGCAGCAAACATGTTCGAGACGGATCTAAAAAAGCGCTAAAGTATGAAGACATCGTCACGATCGTTCGCGAAATCCAAAAATCAGGAATCTCGGTTATTGGAAACTTCATCTTTGGCTTGCCTGATGACGACGAAGAAACCATGAAGGAGACATTAAACCTTTCCAAAGAACTAAATTGCGAATTCATCAATTTTTATTCCGCCATGGCCTATCCTGGTTCTGCATTATATACAATGTCTGTCGAAAAAGGATGGCCTCTTCCGGAAACATGGTCTGGATTCTCTCAGCACAGCTACGATTGCCAACCGTTGCCCACCGAGAAACTTAAAGCCGCCGAAGTTTTGAGGTTTAGGGACAACGCATTTCACGAGTATTTCCAAAACCGTCGTTATCTGGACATGGTGACGCAGCGTTTCGGTTGGAGCACGCGACAGCACATCGAAGAAATGGCTAAAACGCGATTGCGTCGCAAGATCGTCGAAGAGCTTGACAACGCCGGAGATTAATATCGACGAAAACGCTAGGGTTATTGAGAGCATCAAAGTTTTCTTCAAAACAAAGAAAGAGTATTTTCCAATGATCATTACGCGCACACCCTATCGCATTTCATTGTTCGGAGGCGGAACGGATTATCCAAAATGGTTCCTTGAACACGGCGGAGCGGTTCTTGGAATGGCTATCGATAAATATTGCTATATCAATATTCGTTACTTGCCGCCGTTTTTCGAACACAATCATCGCATTGTTTATTCACGCATCGAGACTGTGCGGGAAATTTCCGAAATAGAGCATCCGGCGGTGCGCGCCGTTTTCCAGGAAACGAACGTCGACCAAGGTCTTGAAGTGCATCACGACGGCGACTTGCCGGCGCGATCCGGACTCGGCTCTAGTTCATCGTTCACGGTCGGTTTATTGAACGCTATTTATGCGTTGCGTGGAAATATGACCACGAAGCAATTTTTGGCCGAAGAAGCGATTCGAATAGAACAGAACGTCATTGCTGAAAATGTTGGTTCTCAAGACCAAGTATGGGCTGCTTATGGTGGATTGAACCGCATTGATTTCCAAAGAGACGGCTCTTTTTCGGTGTCTCCTTTAATCGTCACCAAATCCCGCGCCCGAGATTTGGTGAGTCATTTAATGTTGTTTTTCACAGGATTTTCTCGCCATGCGTCGGAGATCGCCAAGCATAAAATAGCCAATATCGACAAAAAAACTCAGGAGCTTCAGTCAATTCGATTGATGGTTGATCAGGCTCAGAAAATTCTGACGACGCCTTCCTCGGACATTCGCGATATTGGGCGTCTGCTCCATGAAGGATGGCTGTTAAAGCGCAACCTTGCTGCGGAAGTTTCTACAAAAGCGATTGACGATATCTATAAAGCCGGATGTGAAGCCGGAGCCATTGGAGGAAAAATATTGGGGGCTGGCGGAGGAGGATTCATTTTGTTTTTTGTCGATCCTGAAAAACAAAATGCAGTTCGACAACGCCTTAGCTCCCTTATTGAAGTGGAATTCAACATTGATTATGGAGGAAGTTCTGTGACGCTGTATCAACCGGATGATTACTCCAAACGCTGATTTTCACAGTTTCCATGCAAAGCAACAGCAACGACGAGAGTTTTTTGCTTTTTCGTTGCGCCTCTTGGGCATCGTCCATTCTTAGAAATCGAAATGGATATTGGAAAAAATTAAGCCTTCTGAAAAAAAAACCAGACCATAGCCGAAATGCTCGTTCTGCAAACCGAAAACCCTCGGTTTATGTAATTATATTTATTGGGGGATGAAGATTATATGTAAGACCGTAGAGTGACGAAGAGACTTCAGAACGCGGCGACATAATTGCTCTGAAATAAAATCACTTTCTTTGGTGGTCGTTTCAGCAGGCACTTTTAAACGCAAGTTGATTTCCCAGACTTCCCCCATTCTTCTGCCGCGCACGTCGTCAACGGCGAGGACATGCTCATGATCATTTGCAATTTGACGAATTTGATCAAGAACCTCAGAAGAGATCGCTCCATCCATAAGGCCGTGTATGCTGTCCCAAGCTACGCGCACGCCGACGCGCAATACTAAAAGTCCAACTAAAATCGCCGACAAATGATCTGCTATTCTCCATCCCATCAAAGACAATAAAACTCCTGCCATAACGGCTAAAGAAGACAAAGCGTCTCCTCGATTATCAGCGGCGGCGGCGCGAATGGCGGGACTATTATTATGATCGGCGACGCATGTCAAATAACGATGCATCAACTCGGCGATGACCGCTGAAATCAAGGCTCCGAACAGAGCGATCGGCAATGGCGCTGAAATATGTCCACTATCGAGATGACTAATGTTTTCCCACAAAAACACAAGCGAGCCGATGATCAAACTAACGCCGATAAAATTTGCCGATAGGAATTGTATTTTTCCGTAACCATAAGGAAATAATGCGGAAGCCGGTCGACTGGACAGTTTGATGCTTGCTAAATTAACGCTTTTGGTTAAGAAATCCGCTAATGAATGCAGAGCGTGAGCATGCAACGCCATGCTTCCCGTTATAAAACCCATGAGATTTTTAAAAATGCTTAGGGCTAGAGCTGTGAATAGATCGGTCCACGCGGCTTGATCGCGACATTTTTTGCAGTGAGGGGAAATCATTTATTCTATCCTTAGATATTAATGAATACTCATAAGAGTAATCAGAAGAGGAGTAAATGGAAATCAACGGGACCAGAGGGGCTGCGCTTCTAGACCCATTGATTTATTCCATATACGTCTCATTAATACTGCCAAATGAAGCCGCTGGATTTAGGATCGACAGGGACTTTAACCACGATGTCATGGCACTTAATGCATCGTCCCGCCGATGGATGAGGCATTTCAGCATCTGGCCAGATCGGTGGGCCGAGTTTATGTAAGCGCGACAGTTGCTCTAAAATGGCTCCGACCGGCGTCTTATGCTGCGATCCGGGGCCTGGACCGCCGACATAGAGATGGCAATTCGTGCAGACTCCGACATAAGGATGAGGCATGCCGCCTCCGGCTTGAATCGGCGGAATGCGCCGAATCGTCATAAGCCGGAACTTGTCTTGTTTTTGAAACATTCGCAACAGAGGGTCGATCAGCCAAGGCGAAACAGGGCGCGGCAAAGCGCCGAAATAGTCTCCGTCAACGATTCTCATGGGAACGTCGCGAGCGTTGCCGATGACCGCTTTACCAAGAGTGATGAAGAACAAAGGTGCAATGATCACAGCGGCTGCAACGAGAGCCAACAGCGCCGGATGTCCCCAACGGTTTTCAACCCATTGCAGCAGATTTTGTAGACGTTGGTTCAACCATCGCCACAGCTTCACGGCGTTTTCCCCAAACGGTTCGACCAAAGAGCGATGCCCTCGTCTGAACGCAATTGGCAGGGACGCCCATTGATGGTGATGATTCTGGCGTATAAGGGAATGCCGGGGCCGGGAGCGTCAAATCGAAAAGCGATTCCTGTGACGCGGTCGTTTTGCGCGACTCTGCATCCAAGATTCTGCAAGAACCAGATCGGCGCCAATGAAATCAGCCGAACGCCGTTGTTTGAATCGACAATCGTTGCGTGAACTTGTCCCCAGCCGATATCCGAGCCGAGCACGGCGACTTGTGTAACGTTTCCGGAGAAACGTTCGGTTTTGGCGGCGGAGAACGGCGTTAAGCCGGGAATGGCCACTTGTTGCATCTGTGGTCTTCCTTCGGCGGCGTTCAAAGGAAGTTGCGGCGCATTGAGGCCCGGAGCGCCGATTCCGGCTCCGGCGCCGATGGCTTCGGCAATGAATTGCCCTGAAGAATCAAGGGCGGAGCCGTCTTCAAATTCATCGACCACAACAGCGGCGGTGAGGACGCCCAAACCTAAGACCGCGCCGATGAAGAGAATCAGTTTATCCGATTTCACTGAGCGTCTCCTTCGTCACGACGCGCCCTTTGCTTTTATTCGGCGTTGTAATCTGCTCGACCGGAGCCGGCATGATTCCCACGCGAACCGCTTTGACGTGCTCCATCGAAGCGAGAATCTTATCTCTAATTGCCTGAATGATGAAATCGCTTTCAAAGATTTTACACTCACCGTCGAGGTAGATGTTGATGTCAAGATGAATGTCCTCGCCGATGTTGCGGCCTCGCACAAAGCGAATGCCTTTGACGCGTGAGGTTTCTGCGGCGATTCGATAAACGGTTTCAAGAGTCTCGATGTCCACCGATGAGTCCATCAACCCTTTCACCGCCGTGATGTTCAGATCGATGCCGATCTTGGCGACCATAAGAGCGACGAAAATAGCGGCGACGGCGTCGGCAATGGGAAATCCGATGATCGAAACGATGATGCCGATTAAAACTCCGATCGATGAAATAGCGTCTGATCTATTGTCCCAAGCGACCGCGATCAAGGCCGGGCTGTTGTTCCTACGACCGGCGCAAACCTCATAGCGGTACATGATTTCGTTGGTTATGATCGACACCAGAGCGCCGACGGCCGCCAACATGCTGGGCGCTTCAGGATGCGTCGAAAGGATTTTGCCGAAGGACTCATACATCCAAGCAACAGCGCCGACGAACAGGATCAGTCCGACCACCGCCGAAGAAATAAACTGAACATTGCCGAGACCATATGGATAATCTTCGTCTGGTTTTCGCTTGGATATCCAAACGCTGAACAAGGTCACCCAGTCGGCGACAACGTCGGCCCCCGAATGCATCGAGTCGGCAACCAAGGCGGCGCTGCCGCCGATTATCCCGAGAACCGCTTTGAAGACCATCATGGTGGAGTTGGCGGCCATTCCCCACCAGACGACGCGGTCCCCGCAGGTTTTGCAGAAATTAGAAGTCATCGTTTGAGATAATCCAAAAGACTTTGTCCGAGAATTCGGTAGTTTCCGTTTACTTTACTGGACTTAATCGCGCCTTGCCGCGCCAAACGCACGACGGCCGCTCGCTCTACGCCGAACAGTGACGCCGCTTCCTCGCTTGAATAAATGCGATTCGGAGCAATCTCTTGTTTCTCTTGAAAGAGATCGCATAACTCGACCACCGCCAAAGCAAGCGACACAACCGCGCTGCTGCGCAAGACGAAAGTCCAGATCATTTTGTCTGCTCCATTGTTCTCACCAACGGCACCAATTGTTGGTAAAGGGCAGGTGTAATATCTTTTGCCGCCATGCTCGGATCTTGAGCGCGATCATACTCGATCCGAATAAATCCGCAAATTCCGGCAAGATATCGCCATGGAAATGACGTTACAGCCGTGTTGTATTCTCGCAGAGATTCGTTGTATTCAACGCGACGCATCGTGATGCGATCCTCCATTTCAATCAGAGAATCCATCATGTGCTTGTAGGTTTCCGACGATTTGATGTTGGGATATTGTTCAACCATCGCCAGAATTTTGCCTATGGCGCCCTCGGCCTTGCCTTCGGAGGCCAACGACTTCAAGATTTGTTCTATATCTGGAATTTTTATGTCGGCCGGTTTGTCTGAAGGAGGCGTTGCGGCGCGTTGCGCGGAAATCCGATCGATCTCTTTGGCTACGGCGTTTGCGATCGTATCGGAGAGCTTGCTGTTTTTCATGATCTCCGTGCGCATTTCCGATGTATGCGAAAACACGGCGTGTTCAAGCGCGGCATGGTTGAGCGTCAGCTTGATCAGATTCATGAAGAGGTTGGCGCGTCTTTGAACCGTTGCGGCGAGATTGCCCGACTTGGAGTAGGCGTCTTCTCTTAGCATAATAAAATAATTGATTTTATAATAGGCAACCGTGACGACGGCGGACAGCGCAAGAAGCGAGACCACCAACATCGCATGAATGCCTCGCACTGCCTTAACACGCGGTTTCGGAGTCTTGATTTTTTTGCCGTAAAGCTCCGCCAGCAACAGTTCAGAGCGCCGGATGCGGTGCATCTGCTCGTCGACGCCGTCTTTCATCGAATTACCGGGAGTGGAGGTCGTCATCGATCGATTACCGCATCAATATCTAAAGAAAAACCACGTCTATCAGAGATCGCAAGGAGCGACGACGCTCCCGCCAGAGATCGCAAGGAGCGATGACGCTCCCGCGCGTAAACTTACGCTGTTTAATTTCCTTCGCTGTCTTCCAGTTCGTCGGCACGCTTAAAGAATCCCATGGCTTTTTCGCGCTCTCCCAGTTGTTCGAGAGAATACGCCAAGGCGCGCAAAACTTTGGTCGAGAAGGGACGCAATTTCAAAGCCCTCTCGAAATAGACGACAGCTTCGGCGTGTCTGCCGAGATTGTCGAGAATGGCTCCGAGACGATATTGAACAGTGAAGTTCTCAGGGAAAGCCTCGGCCGCAGAAGTCAGCAACGGCAGAGCTTTCTCGTTCTCTCCAGCTTGAGCGTAAGCAATTCCGAGAATTCTCGCCGTCGTCGGATTTTCGGCGTCTTTTACGCGAGCGCTTTCGAGCAAGGCCATTCCGGCCTCTTTATTGCCGAGCTTGATGTTGCACAAGCCTCGGAACAGCATGACTTCTGAATCGTTCGTCAGTTGCTCCGCAACAACATCCAGCATCGGCAACGCTCGCATAAAGCGTCCAGCTTTGGCGTGCTCGATTCCATGGGAGCGGTAGTAATCGAGCTTGGTTTCCTCATCGATGAAGAACGTCGATTGAAACCCGGAAATCAGCCGATCGGCCAACCGTGACGCTAAATTCGAGCCGTAGGCCAGATAAAGGCCGGCGGCGTCGGGGAAAGATATTTTTTGGGTCATGGCGCGACACTCGTCTTGCGTTGATTATGGGGAGATCACATGACAGGCTTCGCACGGCCCGCGCTCTTCATGAGGCCGCGTGCGTTTGACGGCGACGTCGCGAGAAATCGGCGTAGGAGGAAGCGTTATTAAATCAGGATCCGGTCGAAGCTCGAAGCCGACGCCAACGGCGTGGCATTGCGTGCAGGGGCCGCGATCCGAGTGCGGACGTGGATCGCCGGGCTTGATCATCGGCGCGGCCTCGGCTTGAGCAAAGCCGAGTTCTCGATCCGAAACCAAAAGCACGTTCATGCGCACGGCGGCGAACCTGTCGCCGTTTCGATCTTTGGTTTTGCGAAGAACGGACAACGTCGCCTGTTTTCGACCGGCGACCGTTCGGGTCGCCTCTTGGAATTCGTTAAGATTGGTGATGGCTTGTCCTTCGACCGCCGTAATGACGTCTCCACCGAGCAAACCGGCTCGCCCCGCCGCGAGGGTCACTTCTCCGAGTAAAACACCCTCAAGGCCGACAGGATAACGCAGTTTTCGACGGAGTTCGGAGGTTAGAGCGCGCGCGTCCATCCCTTGCCAGTGAGCTTCAAACAATTGAAGATTTTCAGGGATGTAGTTCGGAGCGATTTGTGTCTCCGCCTCGAAGGGAGTCTCCACAGGAACGGCGACAGGCAGCGGCTTTGCGACGGTCGTCAAGCCGGGCGCAGCGTTGATCGGGACGGCGGCGGAATCAAACGGCCTCAATCTGTTCGGTCCGACATTGCCTCCCCAAGCCGTCAAAAGTTGCTCTTGCGATGTCGATAAGAAAGAGTTTTTGAATAAACCGAATCCTTTGGTCCAAACACCGATCACCACCACCGTCACCACAGTGAGGATCGTCACGCTGATGAATGTTTCTTGTTTCACGTCCACCAACTTCTAGGATTGCCATCAACTTCTAGGACTGTCGCCAACTTCCAGGATTACCGAGCGGCCGGAATCACTAAACCGCAATTCTTCATATTAAGAGCGTCTATTCAAAATGTAAAATATTAATCTTTAATAACGCAAGTGATCCCATTCTCATCTAAGGACACTCTGAAATAATCTTACATTGCGTCTTAATTTATGGCAACAAGAAAAACATCATTACAAAAACCACTGTTAATTCAATTATTTATAGATAATGAGTCCAGAGGGCGCGCTTTCGATCAGGGAGGCTAAAGATGAAAGTTCTCCGGTCGGAAGCGCATTCCCTGGACCCGTTGTCGAGGTCTAGGCTTTCTTTGTCTGCGGCAACAGTGTTAGATTTTCAGTCAAAAGACCGGAGTCGATATATCATGGCCTATTCACAAGAGATTAGTCGCGACCGTCGAGGCGTTTTTTTATTTTTGATCGATCAATCAAGATCAATGAATAAAGAGTTTAGTAAGGATGAAACCGGAGAAGCAATAAGTCGAGCAACTGTCGTCGCCGACGCTTTGAACAGCACTCTTGAGGAATTGGTCAACCGCTGCATGCGGGACGAAGGCGTCCGCGAATATTTTGACGTCGGAATTATCGGTTACGGTCGAACCAGTCGTCCGGAGTTCTGTTGGCAAAGAGAATTAGCCGGGCGGCAGTTGGTATCGATTTCCGACGTCGCCGAGAACGCCGAAGTGACGGAAAAAGAGGTTTTTGTTCAAGTGCGCGGTCAGATGGTCGCCGAGCGGGTTTCGGTGTCGCGTTGGATCGAGCCGATGGCGGGAGAAAGCACGCCGATGAACGCCGCTTTCCGTCTTGCCGTCACGACGCTGGAGGAGTGGATTTATCATCACCCTACGTCTTTTCCGCCGGTTGTGATCAATATTACCGACGGTATGGCGAACGACGTCGGTTCAGAGCAAGAGCTTCTGACGACCGCGCGGCGGGTGACGAATCTTAAGACCGGCGACGGCAATGTTCTTTTGATTAATTGTCACATTGCGGGCGGCAACGAAGCGCCGGTGTTGTTCCCATGGAATGTGATGCAGTTGCCGAAAGATCCTTACGCAAAGCTTTTGTTCGAAATGTCGAGCGAGTTATCCGATCGTCATCGAGCGGTCATCTGTGAAATCTTCGACCGCGATTTGGAAAAGACGCCCACTATTCGCGGCATGGCGTTCAATGCCGACGCGGTGGCGTTGGTCAAGCTGCTGGATATCGGAACACGTCAGGCATTCACCTTCCCAACCTCGGTTATGGAGAACGCCACTCGTTCGGATGACCGAGTCGGTAAAAATTCAGTCGGCGGCGTTCGTCAAGATCAGCGTCGCGGCGGCGGTGATTTGCATCAACGGCAGCGCGCACTCTGATGTTTGATAAGATACTGACGATTTTGACGGGACGCGATTCCGCATTGCCGCATGGTCAAAGCGCTAAAGGAGAAAGGCCTCGCACGCGTCGACCAATGGTCGTTTTCGACCGACGTTTGCAGGAGCTTGAAGAAATTAAGGCCGAGCTTGCGCGGTGTCGCGAGGAAGACGCGACGATTCGCGAAGAGCTTGTCGCCGCAGTAACGGAAATCGATCGACGACGAATCCGAGATCAGGCTTTGCTCGAACAAACGACGGCGTTGCGGGCCGATATCGATCAAGATCGACGGCGCATGAACGAACTGACAGCAAAAATCTCCGAGACCCAGCGTTGTTTAAAATATGAAGTGATCGAGGAAATCGCCGCAATTCAGCAGCGGCAAAAAGAGATGATGAGGATTGAAGCCGAAACGCGGCGACAATTGGATGAAATAAAGATCGAAATGACCCATTGTCTCGAAGAACAAAGCGCTCTGCGTCGAGCGTTGGAGGCCGAGCGCGTCGAGGTCGAGATATCGATGCAACAAAATTTTTCACCAAATGTTGAAGCCTCTGCTCTTCTCTTAACAAACGAAACCGCGTCTGAGGCGTCGGCATCGACCGCCAAAATCGAGTGGACGGTTCGTGGTCAATCAGTGGTCAAACCAAGAAACGATAGCTTCATCGCCGGAGATCAAATTCTATGGCGGAAAAATGAAGACCGTCTCCGTTTATCTGAAACTGAATCCGGTTTTCTTGCCGCTGTTTCAGACGGCGCAGGCGCTTCCGGCTTGTTCTGCGGCGCATGGGCGGAAACCTTGCTCGATCATCTTCCGGATCGACATCTAACCGGACCGGAGGATTTGAATAGTTGGTTGGACGGTTTCTGTCTCGACTTTTACCATATATTTTCCAAGCAGACGAAATCCGATCCGCGCAAGCACAGTAAATTTGTTCGCGAAGGCTCTTTTGCGACGTTGGCCACCTGCCGACTAGAGCGCAAAAACGCAAAGGCGATCTGTTTCTGGTCGGCTTACGGCGACAGTTCAATTTTGATTTTTGACCGGACAAAAGGCGATGTAAGATTGATTTTCGGTTATCCGGAAACTCTTTCGGCCTTTGATCGTGATCCGCATTTGCTGAACTGGAAAACGCAACCGACGCCTTCTTTGTTTAAAACCGGAGAAATCACGCTTCCTAAACGCGCGACGGTCGTGCTTGCTTCCGACGGCGTGGGACAGTTTCTTTTCTTGCGGTATTTGGCGACATTGCCCGTCGACGCGCAAAGCGACGCCCTGTTGGCGGAGTTTCACGCTCTTGCTGAAAAAACCGGATCCGGAAGTCGCGTCGGCTCGGCGATCTCCGCCCATTTAACCAATCCTGCCGCCAGCTTCGTCGATGAAATGGCCGAAATAAGGAATGTTCTCGCCGCCGAAGCGTCGTTTGCCTCGTGGGTTGAAAAGCGGTGCGAAGAAAATCTTTTGCCAAATGACGACGCTACGATCGTCATGATCGACGTCGAATCATCCGAAGCCTTTTCGAGCCCCATACGGCAAGATCGTTATGACTGTTCCTCTCATCGCCGACCATAAGAAAGATGTCGTTATGACTCTTCCTCTCATCGCCGACTATAAAAAAGCAGTCGCCAACGCCAAAAGCCGCTTCGCCACGCTCGACATTACGCCCGAGTTCGACGCGCGACGTCATCCGGTGTTTCTTGCCGGAAACTTTGCAGGCGTCTTCAAGGTGTTTGGAAAAAACGGCGAGCCGATGGCGCTCAAGTGCTTCACGCGCGAAATGCCTGACTTAGAAGAGCGCTATCGCGCCGTCGCGCGCTATGCTAAAATCTCGCGCCTTGCATGTATGATTGATTTTGAATATCTGCCGGAAGAGCTTTTCGTTACATCGTCCATTGCGCCGTCCGGCAATTATCCCATCGTCACGATGCCCTGGCTAAGCGGAAAACCTCTTGGTCCTGCAATCGAAACTTTGTGTAATAAGAATAATCGACGCGCTATGGCGGCTCTTACGCGGGCTTGGGCGCGCCTTTGCGTAGACATGCTAAGACACGGCGTTGCTCACGGCGATCTCAAGCACGACAACGTAATGATCACACCCGGCAGCAAGCTCAAACTTATAGACTATGATTCAATGTTTCTGCCTGAATTGAAGGGCATGCCCTCGACATTGCTGGGAGGCGTCAATTTTCAACATCCCAATCGAGAGGCCCGACATTTCGACGCCACCATAGACCATTTCTCGATTTTGGTGATTTTGCTTTCTCTGCGTGCTTTGACGTTCGAACCGGAGTTGCTTGGAAAATATAACAACGGCGAAAACATTATTCTCACGCGAGACGACTTCCTAACGCCCGACGCATCGGGTTTAATCCGAAATCTTTTAAAAAGTCCGGATTTCTTCGTAAGAGATTGGACGCAAACATTGATTTGGACGTGTAGAGAAAATTCAATCCAAGTTCCGGCGCTAAAAACGATCCTCTCCGCAGCTTTAAAACTGACTGAAGCGGCTGAGGATGGCGGATTAAAACGATTCTTTTATCATCTCAACGTCAACCTGGAGAGCCGGTTTTAGGCAGAGAAACTAATTTTCTGTAAACTGTCATGAGGCGATTTACAGATTGAGATAGACCTTTCCTGCGAGCCACTCTTCGTCGCACTCCGCAAGGAGTGCGGAGAGTCGTAGACAGGATGGTGAGTGGTGTCTTAAGATAGACGTGACAAATATTGTAGTATGGCGTTGGAGACAGTGAAAAAAATAGTTTTTTTTATCCCAATGATATGTTGCATGTATTGCGACGCATTTGGTTATGTAAAATGGTTTTGCTCGGAATATGCATCAATTCCAGAAACTGAACTTCAATTCCGAGCTATGCTGTAGGCATAATATATCGATCGAGTTTTAGAAAGCTGGAAGCCAATAAATTTTTTTTTCGGATTTCCGATCGAACAAGGTATATATATGAAGAGAGAGCACCTCTATATCGTCACGAATGTTTTCTATGATTTCTTCTTTATTCTTCCTATCATGGGTTCACATGCATGTCTGTTGTATCTCGCAAGATTTACCCTGTCATTCTGTCCGGCGGTGCTGGCGTTCGTTTGTGGCCTATGTCTCGGGAACGGTTTCCCAAGCAGGTTCTTAACCTGACATCGAATCAGTCGATGATTCAAGAAACTGCGTTACGAGTCCTCGACCCGGAACAGTTTTCCGCTCCTATTGTAATTTGTAATGAAGAACACCGTTTCATTATTGCCGAACATCTTAGACAAATTGGTGTAACTCCGAAAGAAATAATTCTTGAGCCATTTGGTCGCAATACAGCAGCAGCGATAGCGATAGCTTCTCTTCGTATCGCCTCTTTTGATCCTGAGGGATTGTTATTGGCGCTTCCCGCAGATCATTTGATTCGTCAAGAGAAGGCTTTTCAAGATTCGGTTATTGAAACAGCGACAACAGCTTCCGCGGGTTATCTTGTAACTTTTGGAGTTGTTCCAACATCGCCGGAGACTGGATATGGTTACATTCGCTCTGGAACGAAATTAGACAAAACAAAAAATGTATTTCGAGTCGATGCTTTCGTAGAAAAACCATCAAAAGAACGGGCGCAGGCCTACATTGATGATGGGAAGCATTTATGGAATAGCGGCATGTTTCTGTTTCCAGTAGATGTTGCGCTATCGGAGCTGGAACGTTTTGAACCAGATATTATGACGGCTTGTCGAGGCGCTCTTGCTGGTGCGGTTCAAGATATGGACTTCTGCCGATTAGAAGCAAGTTCCTTTTCAAAGGCTCCCAGCATTTCCATAGATTGCGCTATTATGGAAAAGACTGATCGAGCCGTGGTTAAGCCCGTGGATATTGGTTGGACCGATGTAGGAGGATGGTCGACGTTATGGGATATCAGCAAAAAAGATGATGACGGAAACGTCAAAATTGGAGATATCGTCAGTCATAATAGTCACAATTGCTACATCCGTAGCGAAGGAATTTTAACGACGACGGTTGGTTTAAACAATACGATTGTGGTTGTGACAGACGACGCTGTCATGGTTGCTGATCGTAGTTGTGTAGGAGAAATTAAAAATTTGGTGGAGGCGTTGAAACGCCAAGGCCGTAATGAGTCGGTTTGGCATCGGAAAGTTCATCGTCCTTGGGGGTTCTATCAGAGACTTCATAGCGGGCATCGTTTTCAAGTCAAACAACTCACTGTCAGCCCTGGAGCCAAGCTTTCTCTACAGATTCATTATCATCGAGCTGAACATTGGGTTGTCGTTAATGGAACGGCTTTGGTGACGCGCGGAGAGGAAAAGGTTCTTCTGCGGGAGAATGAGTCCATATTTATTCCGATTGGAACACCTCATCGTCTAGAAAATCCAGGGATTTTGCCGCTTAATTTGATCGAGATACAATCAGGATCTTACCTTGGAGAAGATGACATTGTCCGTTTGGGAGATACTTATGGACGCTCGTGATGTCTGGTAATACATCTTCATACGAAAACCGGAGCACCACTCCGGTTTTATCGGTAATTGTTCCTTCATTTAATCGTCCTTTTGAAACGCAACGCGCAGTTCAATCAATTCTTCTTCAAAAAATTGACGATATGGAGATTATTATCGTCGATGACGCCTCGGAACAAAGGCTCTCCATAGAATCTGAAGCCTTTTCAGATGAACGTGTTAGGATTATTACTCATGATGTCAATCGAGGAGCTGCAGCCGCGCGCAATACGGGAATTCAGGCGTCGCGTGGTCTTTGGTTAGCTTTCTTAGATTCTGATGATGTTTTTATTCTGGATACTTTGGCCATTCGATTACAAGCAGCTCAAGAAGAAATGAAGAGTAGCGCTCGTTTAATGACAGCTTACGTCTGTGGATTTATTGAGGTTGACCAAGATGGATACGTTATACGTCGTCGGATTCCAAAAGGAGCCGTTTCTATTGATGAATTTTCAAGCGGTTGTTGGTTTTCTCCTGGCTCATGTCTTTTGATTTTACGAGATGCTGCGTTGAAGATTGGTCCTCAAACGGAAACTCTTGGTCGTTTGGAAGATATTGATTGGTTTATTCGATTTGGAGCAATGGGAGGACAACTAATTTCATGCAACATAATTGGGTCTGTAATTACAATAAACCATAACTCTTCTTTAGATTCTGTTTTAAAATCTGTTTTACAGATTAGATCTATTTGGATAGATGACAAAGAAAGGCGTATTCTTAATTATAGATCAAAAAAAAATCTTTTAGCCTATTTGAATTTAGTTCTTGGAGTAATTTCTATAAAAGAAAAAAGATGGATGTTATGTATTAAATATCTATTAATATCATTTCTATGTTGTCCAAGATTACGGCCACAAGTTGGGGAAAAAAAATTTAGGCTTAATTCGCGTCAGTACGACAGAGTCACTTGGAACAGGCTTTAGTGATTGGAAAATAGTGTTTTTTATTTTGGGATACCGGATATGGTATAACTGGGTGGATGAACTCACGGAGTTACATAACCGAGTTGGTGATTGTTTTTTACGCAAAGAACCTCGCGATCGTGCGCTTGAGTATTTGAAAAGCTTGCGTGGTTCGTCTAGAGCGTAAGAATAGTTGGCGGTTCGTCGAGCAGGCGAGAGAATGAGTTCCGTATGGAATGCAATGTCTTCTGCGAGTTGTGTGATGGGATGCGGATGGTGTTCGGGATATTATCTAGTCTTACGTAAAAGAGCGATTTGGTTTCAAGGGTGGCGCTCTGGTCGTTGACGAGACCGAATTTGTCAAGAAAGTTCGGCTCAGCCGGCAAGGTTAAGAATTGTCAGGTTGGGGTCTTTTTGTATTACGCTGCGGAAAGTGGTGGCGGAGCTTTTGTGGATCGGGCTTGACAAGCCGGTTTCGAACCGGCTTGGACACCTGGAGACGTTGGGTGGTCGTGTCGATAATTTCTGCGGACTGTTGACAGCGTATGAGCGCCGGAGAAGGCGCGAAGGGAGAAGTTGGTTTAGACCACTATGAGGTCAGACAGTGGATTGCTTGGTATCGGCACATAACCCTCTCCCTTCTTGCTTATGCTTTCCTGGCTGTAGTGAAGGCGCAAACGGCGTCAGCGGAAAAAAAAGAAGTAATTTTGATACGGATGAAGTCCTTTTGAGTATACTAGAGATTCGGATTCTGTTAAGACGTATCGTCTTAGTTGTAAGGCGACCAATTGAGCATATCATAGATTGGTCAAATCGGAGGCGTTGGCATCAAGCGATTGATCGTAAATGTCATATTAAAAGAAAAATTGCTTCAATAAAAAAAGTGTCACTGTAGTACTAAGCTTATCACCCTGTCCGGGATTTCGAGACCAACTCAGGTGGGGGCAGGAAGGACGCTTACGGTGCGTCTTGAGTTCAACGACGTCTCCTGCTATAATAAACTTACGACATTGATTTATAGATGATGATAAAACTTATCGTATGAGAAGATAACATGCCTATTGTTTTTGTGTTGATATTGGTTTGCATTTCTTATGTCGCTTTTCTTGGAGTAAAAAACCTAACACATCGTCGAAAAGTCAAAATGACGGCAAAACGCCATATCGAGACGACTTTCAGTCCAATTAAAAACACTATGGATTTAAAGAGGGAAAAAGCGAAACTAGAGAAGCGCGTCAACGCTCTCATCTCAAAAGAGCGCGCGCTTGCCGCCGCCATTCATCAGTTCAGAAAAGAAATTAATGATAATAAAACAATAAATGAGAAGATTGATCAGGATAAGTGTGAAAATTCTCATTCAAAAGAATCTATTCTTGAAAATAGAGTGAAAGACCTCGTTAATCAAGAACATCAATTATCAAACACAATAGCCAATCTTACTCTTGATAAAACACGTGAATCGGCGAATTTAATGTCTATACAAAGTGATATTAAGGCCGCCGTTTCTAAAAAGACAATTATTGAAACATTTATTCAAGACCTTATAAACCAAAAACAGGAAATAATTGAGGAAATAGACAATATCCAAACCACTAAAATATGTGAGACAGATAAATTATCCTCCATACGAGTCGAAATAGAGACGGCTGATTTTGAAAAAACAAGTGCTGAGATTAGAATTCAGAGTCTTCTTAATAAAGAACAAGAACTATTAAGTAAGTTATCTGAACTTCAATTTAATGTCGATAAATATAAAAATAAATTTAATGAATTGTATTCAAATGTTGGTTCTCTTAATGAGGATATACTTACTTTATCAACGAGGCGTCATGAAATCGAAAACGCTACCGTTAAGATGGAGCAAGATATAGAAATTCGGCGAAACATTATGTTATCTGATATGGAAACAACCATTGCGGCGCAAAAAGAAATAGCGTTGACTCAAATTATGGCTTGGTCGGAAAACGAAAAAGCCCGACTCAAGAAGAGGTTCGAAGATAATTATCAAACCGAAATCGCGGCTTTAAGACAAAAGTTGGTTGATAAAGTTTCAGCGGAGTTAGACAGTATACATAATTATTTTTCAGCATTCGCTTCGGAAAAAAAGCTGATGGTCGAAAATGACATCATGAGATTTATAACAGAAAAACGTTCTGCAATTCTAACAAATATTCATGAATGAGGAAAAATGAACAAATTTTTTATAATAATCTTCCTTGTTATTATCTTTCTATGCGGTTCATTTGAAATCGCAAAGACGGAATTGGCTCAACAACCGTCAGATATTATTATTCTGTTTGATCAATCCGGGTCTATCGGCAAATATGATCCAAAACTCGTTTCAAAGGCCTGGCTTTTAACATTTCTGGAGACGTTTAAGAATAAATATAAAATAGATATTGTTGGGTTCGATGAAGATATTCACCCTTATTCTGTCGTGGACAACAGCCGTTCAACGAATTCATCTGAATTAAACACAGCAATGAACGGAGTTACAGCAAAGGGACTTGCAACGGATCTCGAAACACCGTTTCTATATCTTCTGGAGCATGCTGAAAATTCCACTCAGTTGGCCGTTATTATATCGGACGGAGAACCCGAAGTATGGGATAAAAGATTGAGATATCTCAGTCGTCGAGTGCAACATGACCAACGTTACGACGATCTCAATAATCAATATCAATATTTAAAAAAATCTTTTTGGACAGAACGAGAAGCATTCAATAACATAGGCGCTTTATACCAAGATCGCAATCTTCGACTTATTGAAGGTCATATGCCGAGCCTATCAAAGGCTATCGGAAGCAAAACCATTATTTTAGACTTGTCCGGAAAATCTCCTTATTTGAAGAAATGGGCCGATGAAATCGGCGCTCATTATTTGCCTATTCGAGTTAATGCTCAAGAAAATCAGGCTGAGCAATTGCATCAAGCGATGGTTGCTTTACAAAAACAAACCGGCGCTATTATGAAGGAGAAGCTGCCGGACGATCATGAGCGCAGCGTTTCCACAGCTTTGACCGCTATTCCTGAAATCGGAGGCAATGTTCAAACGCCTCCCTTATCTTTGCCGACGCCTCCAGAATCGAGCTCAATCTTTGAAATAAAGAATAACACCTCTGTTTCTCAACCTCCGTCGTCCTTGCCAAAAGATGTAGAAGCTCCTATTGCAGAGAAATCGCCTGAAGAAAAACAGTCTCATGTAATGGTTAATGCAGAGACGTCATGGTTTCGAGGCGTTGATCTAAATATTCGTATCGAAGATACTCCGATATTTATTCAAAAACTTTTGACTTATTTCCTGAGGCAAGACAATAAACATGAGGAAAACATCTCCGCTAATATTTTAGAAAACAAAAGACATGAGACGGAGATTCCAATTTTGACGCCATGGAATCTTATTGTCCCGGCAATAATTTTGTTTCTTTGTGGAAGCGTGGTAATCTATTTATTCTTCCGAAGGCAACAACCTGAAGCTATATCAAGCTTTTCTGGGAATTTACCTTTTATAGTCGACAAGGATAATATTGCGCCTTTAGATGTGGTTTACCAATATATTGATGAAAAGGCAAAAAACGTTATCTCTGACGCAGAGATGTTGCCAAAACATCTTGACTTGGGAGAAAGAAGCATAATAGATCAAGAGTTTTCGTTAAGAATTGTCGTTCCTCCCGGTGCGATGAATATTCTTTGGATCAATCAGAATGGCGACGAAAGATACGGCTCGGCTATTAATATTTCGATGCATGGAATCAAATTTAAAACTAATGGCTGTAACATCAATTCTGTCGTTAAAATCATCTGCCCTCGAATCCGCGTTGCGCTTAAAGTCGTTAGAGCAAACATTGTGCGCTCGAACGCAGATTATGCAATAGCGATGCTTATTGAATTTGAGAACAACCTTGACGATTGGATGCGATGGGTTGAAATCATCACGAGAATTGACGAATAAATAAATGGATCCAGGAACACAGCCCCTGGATCCAAACGCTTAGTTTCCGATAAACATTCTAATGGCGACAGCAAACATCAACACCGAAAAAATCGCCTTAAGCGGTCGTTTCGGAGCCAATTTCGTCAAATGCGCTCCAACGATTCCACCGGCGAACGACGCCGGAATTAAAATCGCAGCCAGCGTCAACGGTGCGGCCCAGTCAATCAGACCGGTGCTTATACCGTGAGCAAAGCTGAGGATTGTTCCAGTCAATGATGCACAGAACACCAGAGCGGCGCTATTGGCGATAGCGTTTTTCAATGGGAGTTTGCCGATGTAATGTTGCAACGGAACTTCGACGACTCCGCCGGTAATTCCAAGAATTCCACTGATGACGCCCATAGGCAAAGCAAGCAATGCAGATTTTCCGATTTCATTCATATTTGAGTTATTAACTTTTTTTATCGGCTCTGCGTCTTCATCGAGCGAGAGTTCATCTGTTATTTTAATTTTTCCATTGTTTTTTGTAATGAGTATTTCATCCGACACGTTGACTAGCGTTTCATGAGCGCCTTTAATTGCGATCAACACCGCAAAAATTCCGAGAAGGATTTCGACCAGTCGATCGCCGATTGAATTCCCGATGAAATATCCGATGATGACGCCGCCGACCGCCCAGGGCGCGAAGGATTTGACTTTATCCCACATAATCAACCCATTGCGATTATGCTTGATCGTCGATGCGCTATAGACGAAGATATTGGTGAGATAAGCGACCGGACGGATCAAAAACAAGCCATATCCAAAGAACAACATCATTCCGGCAACGAGGAACACGCCGCCGCCCATAGTCATCATTCCGCCGATGACGCCTTTGACAATCGCCAAAACAGTCAATCCAATGAGGTCTTGAATTGAAAATCCGGCGATTCTTGTTCCAAGCATATGATCGACGTCGAGCGGAAGAGACGTTGTCGTTATTGCCGTTAAAGGCCCGTTAGAAGGAGTGGCGTTGACTCCCTTTGCCGCGTTTGAGCCGGCGACTTGATTGGCCGCCCGCAGCCACCACGCCGATGATCCTCCAAGAACCGCCGATTCTTTCAGCGCTCCCGGCGGCATCGCCGCTTGAACCGGCGCGGCCTGATTGGCGCTAGGCGTAACCGGCGTCGTTAAAGGCGTCGCCTCTGCAATCTTAAAAGTCACGACGTCGCGGAAATGAGCGTCGATGACATCGGCCGGAACCACGTAACCCAGCGTCGAGCCTCCAGCGTCCTGAAGCGCAAGAGTAACGCCGATCATTGCGCCTTCTTTATTAACGATCGGACCACCGTTTTGCTCCCAAGAATAAACGGCGTCGGTTCGGCGCAAATGGGAAATCGTCAGACCTCCGACGGTCAGCTCTACAGGCTGATCAGTAATCATTCCCTGTCGAACGACAGGCGCGCCGAGATCGCTTTGACCAAAGGCCGACACGGTTCCCCCGACGGGGGTTGCTCCGTTGTTCGCCAGCGATAAATAAAGGAAACTGCCCGGAGACTTGATTTTCAACATAACCAGATCGTGAGCGGGAGCTTTCTTAACGATCTGCGCTCCAAAACTTTGCAGCCCGTTTGCTGTTCGAACACGAATGTTGATGTCGGTCATATTTTCGATTGTATGGAGCGTGGTTAAGACATATCCACTTGCTCCGACGATCGTTCCCGAACCGACGTTTCCACCGTTGACTCGTCCGCCATCGATTCCGACCACGGCCGGCATAATGGCGTCCGATAAGCTTATGGAGCCAGGCAGGCCGATGTTTCTTAACATAAAATCAGAAACGGAGAGATTGCGTTCGTTGCCGAACCTGTCGTCGTTCTGATAGTTCTCCAGAACCAAAAAGCCCCACAGAAACGTAACCGCCATTAAGATGACGATCATGCCGCCGAGGATGCGCCAGGACCGCAAGCAAAACAGAATCGGATTCTGCGCCTTGACGTCGATATTTTCGCTCATCCTCAGCTCTCGCTTTTTACCGTTTGCTCCACATAGGAGGCTCTCCACTGCGAACTCATTTCGCGATTCTTCTCAATTTCGCCCTGACAGATTTCAGCATCGACCGTCAACGATCCGACATGCCGCAACCGTTCAGCGACGCGGTGCTTAACTTGCTCGCATATGGTGTAAGCCTGGTTGACCGATAACTCGGCGTCGACGCCGATAATGATGTCGGACCAGATTTGGTGACCGACCAGCCGAGTTTTTAGTGTTTTCACCTCTCGCACGCCGTTTGTGGCCTCGACGATTTTCTTGATCATCAATCGCACCTCGGGATCTAGACTGCGGTCAAGCAAGCCTTTGCAAGAGTCCCAAAACACTTTCAAGCCGAGCAGCGTCAGATCGAGCGCCTCGAAAAAGGCGACCAGCGTATCGATCCAAGGCAAATCAAAGACGTGAGCGCCGACGATGCCCAAACCGGCCACTCCGGCGGCAATGGCGTCCGAGTGGTGGTGATGGGCCATCATTCGAACGATGGGGCTGTTGCTCTCTATGGCGACGCAGCTTGAATAATAGAAGGCGTATGTATAAGCGAGCACCGACACGAACGCCGCCCAAACGGCAATCAGCCGAGGCGCAACATTTCGTTCTGCGATCGTTAATGTGTGAATGGCGTGATAGAGCAGAAAAAGCGCCAGAAACAATAAAGCGATGCCGAACACCAACGACATGATGAATTCGATTTTTCCATGACCGTAAGGGTGTTCTCTGTCTAACGGTTTGCGACCAAAGGTGACGCCGACGATCACGAAAACCGCCGTCGCCATGTCCTTAAGCGAATACATCGCTCCGACGACCAGCGCTTGCGACCCCGACACCAGCCCGACAAAGAGGTTCATCAGCATGAGAACAAAGTTGGCGATCAATCCGAGCCAACCGACATACTTCGAACACGTCAGGCAATTTTTGTATCTCATCAAACTTATCCGTTATCCGGCGAGCAAAATTTGGTCCAGGGGGAGGTAAGTTCCCGGTCGTGGGGGGACAAAGATGAAAGCCCCTCTTATTGCCGAAGGCGCAAGACCTCACAACTTCGAGATGTTCGCCCTCTGGGCGAAATAAGGGAGGCTTTTGTCCTTGGCTCCCACAACCGGGAACTCCGCCCTTGGACCCAATGACGATGCGATGAACAATCCACCTTTTCCTCCTAGCGCCCAACTCCTTTTGCGACAAAGCCGAATAACCGACAGCTTTATTTCATTCCGCGAACTCATCCATGTCCGAATCTTCTTTCTTCGGCTTTCTTCTGAGCTTTCTTTGCATCAGCATCGCAATGCCGAGAAAGAATCCCGAAATAAACGCAATGCCGATCACCAAGGCGAGAGGAAGCTCCACCGGTCTTCCGACGACCAGAGAAATCTCAACGGATTCAAGATTCTGCGACACGAACAAAAGAGCTATGAACGCCGCGATGAACCAGACCACACGCATCATAACTCCCCTTTATTTTTCTTCGCCGATCACGTCGCCCAACTGGCTCCAGAATTTGGATGGAAGGTCTTGCCCGATCTTCAGCGCGCCGGAAGCGGCGTCGAAGTCGGCGTCGCGCGCAACCATGATCTTGATGTCGCCGTAAGCCTGTAACTTTCCAGCAATCACGTCGGCAAGACCTTTGATCCTTGACCCACCACCCGCTAAAATGATGTTTTGCAGAACTTTCGGCATGTATTCCGGAGAGAAGCGCTTGATCAAGAATTCAATCGCTTCGACTATTTCCGGAACAATCGATTCACACGCTTGGGACACTTCTTCGGTGATATCGCAGACGACAGGCATACTATTGGCGCGCAATTGAACTTTAATTTGATCGTGCTGCGCTTTTCCAACAAAGGAGTATGTCTCTTTGAGATTTTTGACGATATTGAGATTGATTTGAACATCGGGATAACGATCGAGAATCACCTCCATCAGCATGGCGTCGATATGGTTTCCCGCCTTTTTGATGGTGATTTGATCTTCTGGTTGCGGAACCGAGCCTTTAAGAGCGCAGACATCGATCGTTCCTGCGCCGATATCGACCACCACGGCGTTGAGCAATTTTCCGTAATGATAAGCCACCAAGAACGGCTCGGAAATGACCACCGCCATTGCGGCGACATCTTGAGCGATTTGAAGCACCGCCGCCTTGTTGCCTGCGGAGGCGCGGGCCGGAACGCCGATAACCGCGTAAATTTCATCTCCAGGTTGCGGCTCGGCAACTTCGATCGCATATTTCAACAGTTGTTTGGCGGCGGTTAAGTCCTTGCTGTTGTTTTCCTTGACCACGCCGTCTTCGAGCGGATAACGCAACTCTAAGAACGAACGTTTCTCCAGAGCGTTTTTACCGACGACGAAAGGCGCTCCCAACAGCCGCACGCCGATGACATCTCTTGGATAACCGACGACAGAGTCGAATATCTTGCTGATTCCGTTTCCGGCCATCATCGCCGTGCTGGAAGTTCCTAAATCGATTCCGACGATCAATTTATTTGCGCCGCTCGGTGTAGTCTGTTTGACGACCGCTGTTTTTTCGTCGCTCATCCGCTTGATTTCCTTAATGATTGGTCTGTTTTGCCGTCAGCCTGCGGTTTTGTTATGCGGTCTTGCCCGGCGGTTTTGGTTTCATTGTTTGAGATTCTCGGCGCGAAGGACTGTTTCGCACATCATTTTTTGATCTTGCAGTTTTAGACGCCTCGTCTTTGGAAAGAACGGATTTTACGCCGCTTGTTATGGTTACGCCGACGCCGCGCGTTATCGCTAGAACGCTGTTGACGCCCTGTTCAACGGAGCCGGCCATGCCGACAAACATGCCTTCAACCGGCACCTGACGCCGCACTTCGCCGACCGATGAAGCGGATGGTTTCGGTTTATCGCTTGCGGATTTAAGCGGCGTTGCGATTTTAGGGCCGGAAGAGACTCGATGGATCGAAGGCGCGTTGATCTTCGATTGCGATTTTACATAATCAGAGCTTACACGCTCCATATTGCGCAAGGGTTCGGATAAATAAATTAAAAGATGTTGTATCGCGGCAATGTATCGCATTAATTGATCAGCATCATCATTGATGCGATCTCCTTGTGATGACGTCTCAACGCCTTTCCGCTCTAATTGCAATTGCATTGTAGATAAATCACTCTGAAAACGAGATAAAGCTTGCCGCGTTGCCTCAACATAACATTCTATATTCGATTCTTTTCCGATCAAGGATTGTTTACTGTTTAGTTTTTTTAAGTCGGAGAGGATCGTTTCCGTGAAGGCGTTATGAGCCGTCAATATCTCTTGATTTAGGGTGTCGAGTCCTTGGCGGGTCTGTGTATGATTCAAACAAACACGATCCGTTTCCTCCATCACATAACGCAATTGCTGGTTCAACATTTTGAGTTCGACGCGGGTTTCGTCAAGCTCCTTCTGAAGCGTTGATTTTTCTTCGCGACAGTGGACAATTTCCGTATTGATCGTTTCTAATTCTTGTCGACGTTGGTCGAACTCTTCGATCTTTTCTTTAACTTCACTCAGTCGCCGCCGCCAAACCTCAGTTTCAGCGCGAACCTGTCGAAGAACGGAAAGTTCGTCGCGCAGACCGACGCATTGCTCTTCATTGTGCTGAATCTCCTTTCGTTGAGTGGCGATCTCTTGCTTCAACTCATGGGAAATTTTGCGAACATCTGTGTTGTCGGCTTGAGCCTGCGTTGTTTCCTCGACAAGGTAACGTAATTTTTGTCTCGCCGATTCAATTTCGGCATGTGTTTCGTTCAATATTTGCTGTAATGACGCCTTTTCTCCATAACGAAGAACGAGTTCACCTTCAACATCTTTCAACTCATGCTGACGTCGATCAAGTTCTCTTACTTTTTCTTGAGACTCGTTCAGTCTTTGCCGCCAAAGTTCGGTTTCGGCCTGAATCTGCCGAAATCTTGCAAGCTCTTCACGCATATCGACGAGTTGTTCTTCTCCCCGGCGACGCTCTTCTTCTTGGGAGGATATTTCTTTGCTCAATCCGTCTAGAACGTGACGAGCCTGCGTGTAGTTGGCTTGAGCATTAATTGTTTCTTCTACGACATGACGCAACTGCCGATTCATAGTTTCGATCTCGGCATGCGTTACGGTCAACTCTCGGCGAAGAGCGTTTTTTTCATCCAATTCTTTTTGGAGCGCGGATTTTTCTTCAAGACAGCGCGCAAGATCAGCTTCAACGGCCTGAAGTTCTTTCGCCTTTTCCTGAGCTTCGATCGATCGTTGCCGCCAAACGTCCGTTTCCGCCTGAATCTGACGAAGCGTCGCAAGCGCTTCGCCCAAGCGTCGATTCATCGTTTCGACTTCGACGTGCGTAAACGCGGTTTTCTCCGCCAACTCTTGTTGAAGCGCGGCTTTTTCTTCGCAACGGCGCGCAAGATCGGCCTCGACGGCCTGAAGTTCTTTTGCTTTCTCCTGAGCTTCGATCGACCGTTTCCGCCAAATGTCCGTTTCCGTCTGAATCTGACGAAGCGCCGCAAGTTCTTCGCGCATGCCGATGAGACGTTCTTCGTTTTTCTGAATTTCCTCTAATTGCTTGGATATATCGCTGTTTAAGTTATCGAGGATTTGAAGCTCTCGCGCATAGTCGGCTTGAACGCGCGTTAAGTCATCGCAACGATGAGAAAATTCTTCTTTAACCTCTTCAATATTTTTCTGAAGAGTCTTGTGTAATTCTCTTTGCTGAGCATTCTCTTCGGACGAATCAACCGAGCGCAAGGGAGGAATCGAACACAAAACAGCCATTTCTGTTTCTGAGAAACGAGGCTTTATCTCGACTTTCTGTTTTTGCTTCGGCTTCGGCGTGGTTAGATAAAGAATCTCCAGCTCTGTTTCGGAGAAATGAGAAATTGCTTTTGTCTGTTGTTTCGGCTGAGCTGTCGTCGTTTCTGAAGACTGTTGACAAACATCGACAGCTCGATAAACCGAATTTTCCTCCGGAATATCGATGGACTGAAGAGAGGGAAGTGAATATAGGGTAGAAAATTCGTCTTCAGAAACAGGCGGCACAATAATAACTCCGGGTCTACGGGTCCAGGGGCTGCGCTCCTGGTCGTGGGGATCATAAGGGATGCTTTCGCCTTTGGTCCCCATGACCGGGAACACAGCCCCTGGACCCATTTAATTCATCACGGCATCACAACAAAGAACTCTCGATTGTTGCGCACCGCTCTCACAAGAATATTGGTTTTGCCGGTCGTCGCCTGGATGGCCTGATTCATCGTTGCAGCCGTTCCGGTTGCAAGTCCGCCAACATCCATAATAATGTCTCCGGCCATTATGCCAACCCGTTGCGCCGGAGAACCGGCCACGACTTCAGCAACCACCGCTCCCTTCAAGTTGGGCGGCGCTCCGGCCAATGTTACCGAAGCAAATGTTTCGATCTCCATGCCGCGCCAGTTAAACTCCGTCGGGACTTTCGGCGCAAGCGGCGTCGCGGGCTGAACGCCAGCTCCCGCCGGTAAAGCCGCAATGATCAACTGCAACTCATTACGGGTGTTGTTTTGGAAAACGGACAACCGCGCCGTTTCACCTTCTTTCAATTTCTGAATGGCGACGAACATATCTCGCGGAGATCGAACCCGTTGGCCATTGACTTTTTCGATCACGGCGCCCGATTGGAGTCCGGCTTTTGCCGCCGGAGATTCAGGAGCAACTGAAGCGACGAAAACGCCTTTGCCTTCAGGTTGATTTAATTGCTGCGCCAAAGACGCAGTGATCGGCAGCGTCGTCGCGCCGAGGATGCGGAAACCTCCGCCGATTGCGTCGGGCGCCGTATTTTGTCCGGGAGTCGCAACGTTGAGCGCAAGAGTCAAAGGAGATTGTGCGAATTGCAGAGGACCGGCGACCGGCTTGCCTTGAACTGCGGCGGCTCCGCCCCGAGGCAGAAACTGGTGACAAGACGTGCAGGCCATATTTTCGCGACCGTCGCGATGAGGCGGAGCCGCTCCGGCCAAAATCGGCGGCCCGACCATAGGAGTATTATTTCCGGGCGTCGGCCACGCGGCGACGACACTCGTTGGTTTGTTCTGAGTTATCGCATTATTGCCGGCGCGCGGGATCAACTGATGACAAATGGCGCACTCCATCGTTTCACGGCCATCGCGATGGGGCGAGGCGACGCCCGCAAGAATAGGAGGACCGGCGGTCCCGACGCTTGTCGACGGAGCTTGATTGACGGGAGGAATCGCCGCCGTCACGCCTGCAACCGCCATCTGTTGTCGACTCGGCGGAAGATCGAGTTCGTCGGCTAAAAATTGACGAGCTTGGTTGCTCGGAATAGCGAATCCCACCCCAGAGAACGCTCCTGTCGGCGTATAAATCGCCGTGTTGATGCCGATGACTTCTCCAAAACGATTGACCAACGGCCCGCCCGAGTTCCCTTGATTAATAGCGGCGTCGGTCTGGAGAAGATCACGATGAACAGTGCCTTCGATCGTCAATGATTTGCGTTTGGCCGAAACGATGCCTCGGCTAACCGTCATATCGAGACCGAACGGATTGCCGATGGCGATGACTTCTTCGGCGACTTGAACTTGATCACTGTCGCCGAACGAAGCAGCCGTCAGCGGCGCGTTCGGCTTAATCTTCAGAAGAGCCAGGTCGACAGAGGCGTCGAGTTTGATGACCTCGGCCTGATAGCGTTGAAAACCTGTCTCGTCGAAAATCGTCGCCATCATGGCGTTGCTGCCGCGCACGACGTGATAATTGGTGAGAATATAGCCGTCATTCCGCGCCACAACGCCGGTTCCGATGCTCTCCACAACCAATCCTGCGGCAGGGTCAGCAAATTGCAGCTTGGCGATCGGCGGCGTTGGTTGAACGTCCTTATTCGGAGCCGCCGCCGGATCGTTGGCGATTGAAGCCGCTCCGTTGCGTCCTAAAAGAGTGTCGGGTTGCATTCGTCCGATCGCAACGACGCTGTTGCGCATTTGCAAGACGATGGTCGCGAAATCTCCCGGCGCAACATTATTGAAGGCCGCAGGAATCGCGATCGGAGCCGCCGCCACCTGAGATTGCGGCTTAAGCGCGCCGATCTCCGGCAGATTCATCGCCGATCCGAGCCTTTGCTGCGCTGCGTTTTCTTGACCGATTCTATATGGACCACCGTTTCTGCTCTGACTCCAGAACGTCCCCGCAAGCGTGCCGACAACCACCAGCGCCATAACAAAGAGGTATTTCCTCAATCCGCGCGCGCAGTCTTTCGGTGCTTCGTCCTTAGGATCGATATCGTTGTCAATGTCGTCGAATGTCATTGGGGGCGCCTTATCTACTCGTCTTCAGCGGCGGAAATCTCGTCATTTTTATGCTTCCGCCCTTTGTTTATTTCCATTACTCCGGCCGCAAGCGCCAGCACGCCGAAGAAAATAAGCGCCAAGGGAAGAACGCCACGCAGCAACTCAACGACCGACCACCACCAGGCGCTGAGTCCCCACAGTCCCAATGAAATCGCCAGCAAACCAGCCATAATACAAAACATTATTCCTTCTCCCCGCCGTTCGGCAACCTTCCAGGTTGCGGCGTATATCTTTTTGAAACGCTCACTCCGCCCTTCTTGACACGGTGCTTTGCATTTATTGCACGTCATAAAACCGTTCCTTGTCGTCCGGTCGTTGCGTTCAGCGTTATCAAGGCGTCGTCATCGTCTTGATCGCTGTTTGAAACAACGGCGTTCTCGACAGGTTGAGATCGAACGACGAACAAGGCGTAGGCCATGACCAAGAGATTACAAACGCCGGTAAAAACGAAAGGTGCAAATGGGCCGACCTTGTCGAACAACACGCCGCCGATCTGAAGAATGACGATCAGACCGACCCCCCCGACGACGTTAAGCGGCCCCATAATCGACCCACGTAAATCCGGCGGCGTTAAGTCGAAGGCCAAAATCTCCGGCGCCAATAATGAGCCGGCTTGTCCCAGCGCAATCAGCGTTAATGGAATATAGATGTACCAGTCGAAGGGATTAACCGCAAACCCCACGGCGACAAAGCCGATTCCAGCGATTCCGAGACCGGAGATAATAGCGTTGATTCGTCCGAAGCGTTGAACCACCCACCCCCAGACCATAATGGACGCCATCACCAGCAGCCCGACCATGCCGATCATTCTTCCGGCGTGAGCGGCAGCCGCCTCTTGACTAACGCCCACAAGATCGGCGAAGTAAATCGCCCACAACATAAGAAATAGTCCAATCAAAATGATGTCGCTACGAGAAAATAAAGCGGCGGCGAAAGCGACTCGAAGTCGAGGCTCTTGCTTCAAGAGGTCTCTGATTTTTCGCCACGGAATCGTCTGTTCTTTTCTCTTCGGAGCGACGTCGATCAACAATCCGCGCGCCAGCCAAGCTCCGATCAGTCCCATCCACGCATTGAATATCATCATCGGAACGACGCCGGTGTGCTTAACGATCTGCATCAGAACGGCGAAAACCAGCGTGCTGCCGAACGCCATCATAAAGGCGGCGTTGGACATTTGGCGAGCGCGATTGTTGAAATTCGTAAAGTCTCCGGCCAGCGTCGCCAATTGCGGCCATACGCCGCCCGCGCCCAACGCCATGACGATTCTGGATAGATAATAAAACACGCAGCCGCTGATTCCGATCAAAGCGCCTAACTCCAGGCTGAACGGCGCAATAAATCCGCCGACCGCGCCCACAAGAAAGCCGCAGACCATAATCGGAACCCGTCCGAATCGATCCGACAAGAAACCGAGATATCCTATAACTGATAACGCTAGAACCTCCGTCACCACCTGAATGTTGGCGTTGACGGAGCCCGCGCTGTTAAACGAGACCCCGAGAATATTGCGGAGATAAAGGGGCTGAATCGCCGTCGCCAAAGTCATAAAAATCATAGCGATGGCGGCTGTTAAATAAAGTGCGTTCCAACGGTGGCTTTCGATCACCATTACAGGCCACGCTTTCCTTTACTGCATTTGATCAATCAGATTTACCCACATCACAAACGCTCGGCAAGTTTGCAAATCAAGGGCAGTTTCCAGGCTTTCTCCAAAAGCACGGCCAGTAAGCCGACGCCAGAATACATCATAATCATCATGCCGGAGAAGCCGAAGAACCATTTTCCTATGCCGGGAAGGCCGAGAGTAAAGAGCGCAAACACGCCCCACATCCACAACACAAGCCCTTGCCGAGCATGAAACTGAACGAACTCGTCGTTCCGGTTCATCAACAGCGGCACAAAACAGAGAATGCCAAGATAGCTGAAAGCCGCGAACACTCTAGAGCGCAGGCTTCCCTCCGTGCCTATAAGTCCCATGTCTGCGTCCTCTCTCATCATTTTTGCTTTCTCCAAACAACAGCGCGGCGCCTTATTTTTCCGCTAGGGCGTCGCGAAACTCTTGATCGTCCTCGCTCAACGCTTCGACGGCCTGTCGGCTTTTCCAAATAGTGAAAGCCGCCGCCGCGCCAAGGCCCGCCAAAACCAACGGTCCCCAAAATCCGAGACCGACGCCCAAGCCGAGACTAAGCCCTTTACAACCGCCGACCACCGAGCCGCCGGCCATAATCCCTTTCGTCGTCATCGGAGCCACGCCGCCGGAAACCGCCGGTCCTGGAGACCCGAGCGCCGCCGTCATGCCTTGAGCAACGCATCCCTTTGTCATTGCCGCGGTTTGATAATGAAGACCGGGGAGAATGCCCGAACCCGCAGGACATGATAAAAAACCATGCCCACTTCCTATTGGAAATCCCACCACTCTTTAAATCTCCTTTTTTATCGATGCGTAGTTTCAACGCGCACAAAAATTATGCCGCCGACAGGGAAATCTCATTCATAACTCCCCTTAGTCAGAGAACATAGTCTCTGGGCTTATTTAATTTATTGTTTAGACCCGCCATCCTTTTCTCTCAACGCCGGACGTTCTTTTAAATAGCCTACTTTCGTCGTTCTGATCTCGTTTTTTTACAGGATTTCCGATAAAAACACGACTATAAATACTATTCTTTTTCCATCTCTCTCAGAGCCTGTTGCAAGATTAGAAATCTTATCGGCAAAAATCAATTAATAGCGCTGCTTTGTTCCGCATAATTACGCAGTGATGTAAATCGGCGCGATGGTTTTTGATTTTGCAACAGGCTCTCTCCGTTCGAGGAATTCACATAATGTCGTCGGATCGAAACGAAACCGTTTCTTCAGATGCGTCGCAGACAACCTTAGCCGATTTAACACAGGGTCAACGCGGCATTGTGATCGGAATCGCTGATAAAAACCAAATGTTAAAACGTCGACTTACCGCCTTCGGCATGGTTCGCGGCACAGAGATCACTTTGCTTCGGACCGCGCCGATGGGCAATCCACGAGCCTACAACATTATGGGATATTGTTTATCGCTGCGAAACGAGGACGCTCACAATGTCCTGCTGCGCGTCGAGTGACCATTCTCTGCCCTAAAGGGCCGAACTTCGATGCTTTGCAAGGCGTCTTTCTTGCTTCCGACTTCTTTTTAGGTTCGATCCACAGGCCATTTCCGGACGTTCTCCGGTTCTTTGGTCTAGGCACTGTTAACAAGGGCTTGATCGGGTATAGTTGGATAACTTGAGGCTTGCCTTCGTCGGCAACATGGCGCAACGAGTGGAACATCACCCCCTGGAGACCGCATTTTCGGCCTTGCTGGAGCATTGCCTTGATGGAGTCGGAGAAGCTCTGCGCATCCTTGTGATCGAGGCGAGCAAAATTGAACGGGCGCAGTTTCTGAAAACTCGACGGCATGAACGGACACATGAATGCAGTGATTATGCAAACGTCTTTAAACCAAAGACTGTCATGACGCGCGTCGGCGAGCTGACTTTTGATGCGCCTCAAGTCCGAAGCGGAGGGTTTTATCCCAGCGCGCTTGAAAAAGGCGCTCGCACCAAGAAAGCGCCCAATATTGCTTTGGCTGAAATGTATGTTCCAGGCATCTCTACGAGAAAAGTGATGTCGCCGATAATCATGCCAGCCTTAAGGCTGCTCGGAGAGCCGCCTTTCCCAACGTTCCTTGGCAGAGATATCAATTCCATTTACAACAAAACGCTCAGGCCTATGTCTCTCTCCAAGACAAACGAACGATCTCCGCCCCAAAAGTTAGAAATATATTTAACGCCCCGGATAAAGCCGAAGCTGAACGCCTTCTCGAAATTACCATCGACGCATGGAAAAAGGAAAACCAAAAACGTGCCCAATGGGCGGAAGAAAATATCCCGCTTGGATTTTCTGTCTTTAACTTTCCGTTCTCTCATAGGACAAAAATACGCACAACAAACGGTCTCGAAAGGATTAACCGTGAACTGAAAAGACGGACTTGTGTCGCTTCAATCTTTCCTAATACCGCTTCTCGCCTTCGACTCGTTCCAGCTCTTCTTGCTGAATATGATGACGAGTGGTTCATCGGTAAAGTCTATCTCTCCCTGAATCCATAAACTGACCTCAAAAATCAGCTTGATAGTTTTTACAGAAAACATGTAACACTGCCCCTATCAATCGGCGAACTATTTCCTGGGTTATTGATGGCCGTGATGACGCGACATATCAAAAGTTACTCGACAAAATCGGAATTAAAGGCAAAATTTTAATCACGGGTGGTTGGAAAACGTATCATCATCTTATCCCAAAAGACCAACCTTTTACTGGAAAAGACCTAACTTTTAGCATAGAGCAAAACAATAGTGACATCCGCCATTTTATAGCCTGTTTTCGCCTCCGGACCAAAGTTGCTTCAAGGTCAGAAAAAATGGTTGTTTCATCTCTCCGTCTCTATCATTACTTTCATGACGATGCTGCAATTATTTCAATTTTCTATCTATTTTTACCTAACATCTTCCAGCAAATGAGTTGCTCCCGCCAAGAAAAACTAAACTTTGATCCAAAAAATATACTAAATAGACTTCCGAAATTTTTAATGATAACAATAAATAATATTTATACAGCATAATGCAATACATGATTTTTTATAAAATATGTCTCTATGTTTTGGAAATAATCACCTGATTGAGGAACGAAACTTGGTTGAAAAACGAGCTCTGATCACTGGCGTTACCGGGCAAGATGGAGCATATCTTGCGGAAATGCTTCTGAGTAAAGGGTACAGGGTATTCGGCGTAAAACGACGTTCGTCATCCTTCAACTCGGCGCGTGTCGATCACCTTTATCAGGATCCACACGAAAACGACCCAAAATTCCGGATGCTTTATGGGGACATGACCGACGCCACTAATTTAATTCGTCTGGTGCAAGAAACACAACCACATGAAATCTATAATCTTGCCGCCCAAAGTCACGTCCAGGTTAGCTTTGAAACCCCTGAATACACCGCCAACGCCGATGCAATCGGAACATTACGGCTCTTGGAGGCCATTCGAATATTGGGGTTAGAGAAAACAACCCGCTTTTATCAAGCATCAACCTCAGAACTATACGGAAAAGTTCAGGAAACGCCTCAGAGCGAAACCACGCCGTTTTATCCCAGAAGTCCTTATGCGGCAGCCAAACTTTATGCATATTGGATTACAGTCAATTATCGCGAAGCTTATGGTTTGCACGCGAGTAACGGCATTCTATTCAATCATGAGAGTCCTATTCGCGGAGAAACATTCGTTACGCGGAAAATTACGCGCGCCGTTGCCGCTATTGAGCATAAGTTGCAAAAGAAACTCTATCTCGGTAATCTTGACGCCAAACGGGATTGGGGACATGCTCGTGACTATGTCGAAGGAATGTGGAGAATACTGCAACAACCTCAACCTGACGACTATGTTTTGGCGACTGGAGAAACGCACAGCGTGCGCTCTTTCGTAGAACTGGCTTTTGCTGAAGTAAAACGATCTATCATTTGGCAAGGCGTTGGCGTTGATGAAAAGGGAATTGACATAAAAACTGGTGAAACATTGGTTGAGATTGATAAACGCTATTTCCGTCCTACTGAAGTCGATCTCCTTCAAGGAGATCCACGTAAAGCTTATGAAAAACTTGGATGGAAACACACCACTTCTTTTCCTGAATTAGTTCGAGAAATGGTCTCTTCCGATATTGTTTCCGTTCACAACGACTTTGGAAGAGCAAACCGGCATGATTAGTTTGCGAGATGATCGATATCAGTAGGAATGAGGTGGTCCCGGAATCCTAGACAGAATGATTGCTTAGCTAAGCGATCATTCTGTCCGGGATTCCGGGACCACCTCATTCCTTGTTTTAGGCCAGCCATTCTTTCATTTGATCGTTAGCATAACAATGTGGGGGCGGGAGAACGCTTACGGTGATAGAGAAAAATCATATCTTTTTATGATTTTGCAACAGGTTAATCATATGTTTTTCTTGTAAAAATGTGGTTTTTGTCATAGATTTCTCTCTGTTCTTGAAACAAGTTCTAAGAAACAAAGAAGAGTCCATTATGATGAATTCTCGTCATTTATTTGATAAGAGCATTCTTCGTGAATATGACATTCGAGGCATATTAGAGGAAACTCTTTTTGTTTCAGACGCCTACGCCATCGGTCGAAGTTTTGGAGCGTTGCTTCGTCAGCGCAATTTACAAAGCGTGTGCGTGGGATATGACGGACGTCTTTCTTCTCCAATGTTGGAAAAGGCGTTGGTTGAAGGATTGCTTGAAAGCGGAGTAATCGTAAAGCGTATCGGCTTAGGACCGACGCCGATGTTGTATTACGCCACGCTTGTCTTGCCGACAGATGGGGGAATTATGATAACAGGGTCGCATAATCCTCCCAATCACAATGGCTTTAAAATGATGATGAAGGGAGCGCCTTTTTTTGGTCAAGACATTCTCACTCTAGGAGAAATAGCTTCTGAAGGCGCATGGGTCGACGGCAAAGGAACCAGCGACGATATAAGCGTGATGAATGATTACATTCAAAGAATATCATCTGATTACGACAGCAATCAAGGGCTCTCTGTAGCGTGGGATACAGGCAACGGCGCCGCAGGTGAAGCCATCAATAAATTAACAGCCAGACTTCCTGGACGTCATATTTTATTGAACGACACAATAGATGGAACTTTTCCGTCACACCATCCAGATCCCACAGAACCTCATACATTAGAACAGTTAATCGCAACAGTCAAAGAGCATAATCTTGATCTTGGCATCGCTTTTGACGGCGATGGAGACCGAATCGGCGTCATCGATAATTTGGGACGAATTTTGTGGGGAGATCAATTAATGATGTTATATGCGGAAGACGTTCTTTCGCGACATCCCGGAGCAACAATTATTGCGGATTGTAAAGCAAGTCAGAGTTTATTTGATAGAATCGCCGAATTAGGTGGAAAACCTTTGATGTGGAAAACAGGCCATTCCCTGATCAAGAAAAAAATGGTGGAAACCGGATCTCCTCTAGCGGGAGAAATGAGTGGTCATATTTTCTTTAAAGATGGATATTATGGTTTTGACGACGCTCTATATGCAGCCGTTCGTCTGCTTTCATCCCTATCCAAAAAAGACGAACCCTTGTCTGCTTGGAAAGATCGTCTTCCTGTAACTTTCTCCACACCGGAATTGCGTTTTCCGTGTTCTGACGTCCGTAAGTTCGAAATCATTTCCGAAGTCAAAAAACGTCTCCTCTCTTCTGGATGTAACGTCAATGAGATCGATGGCGTGCGCGTTCAAACCTCTGATGGTTGGTGGTTGCTGCGAGCCTCGAATACACAGGCTGTATTAGTCGCTCGCTGCGAGTCGACAACAAAAGAAGGACTCGAAAGGCTTCAACACACATTGAATGATCAAATTTTGGAGTCCGGCATTGATTTCTATAAATCTACCTCCGATGACGGGCATTAACTTTTTGCTCTAGACTGCTAAATGGTTACTTGTTTCAAAAATATCGTTATATCCTCATCTGATCCTTTTCATCTCATGCCTATAGTTTCCGCCCATGCTGCTTAGCATCATCACGCCCAGTTTAAATCGTCGAGATATGATCGTCCAAGCCATTGAGAGCGTTATTCATCAAGACTATCCTCACTTTGAGCACATTATAATTGATGGCGGATCAACAGACGGCACACTTGATATGTTGTCTCGTTATCCACATCTAAAATTGGTAAGCGAACCTGATCTTGGTTTGTACGACGCCATCAACAAAGGCATTTCTCTTTCGCAAGGAGAGGTTATTGGACACTTAAATAGTGACGACGCCTATATTCATAATATATTTAATAGCGTTATGGATATTTTCATCAACGACACACACATTGAATCTGTTTGTGGCGGAATTGAGGTTGTTGACGGAATTCCAGATGGAAAAGTCATCCTCAAGATCAATCATAAAAAGAATAAAATTTTGCGAGAGGGAGATGTTATTCGAGGATTGCCTCTGACCAACGCCCGCTTTTTTAGACGCTCAGTCTATGCCCGAATTGGGTTATATGATTTACGGTTTCCCATTGCCGCCGATCGAGATTTCCTAATGCGCGCGCTTTTGGCCGGCATAGAAAGACAAACGCTTCCAGAGGTAATTTATCGTTACCGTTCGCATAATGGTTCTCTCACTTACTCCACGGAAAGCGTGGCGCGAGACACTTATCTCCGTGATTATGTAACATTGTCACGGACGCGCTTGGAAGAAACTTTGCCAAACGATCCAGGATACGCTGTATATAAACGTTGGCATGCATGGATCATCGGCTATATGATGTTCGATCAAATACGACGAAGACAAATCAGCGCAGGAATACAATTCGCCGCAGATGGTTGCGTCAAAGACGCTTTATGGCCTATTCGATTTGCCGGTCAAGTATGGCGTCATCTCTACGAACGTCGAGAACGACACGGAAAGTGATGTGTTTTTCCTAAAAAAACAATCAATCGCGAGATATATTACGCTTACGGAATAATAAGGCTAAAATCATGAGTTATTCTATTTCTGGAAAACGGGTTTGGGTCGCAGGCCATCGAGGAATGGTTGGATCGGCGATAACACGTCATCTGGTTGGAGAAGGATGCGAAATCTTGACCGTCGGTCGTGAAAGCGTCGATCTAACTCGTCAAGATCAAGTTGAGGCTTGGATGTTCCGTAATCAACCTCAAGTTGTCATTCTTGCCGCTGCGAAAGTCGGTGGAATTCATGCCAACAGCACCTATTCCGCCGAGTTCATTTACAACAACCTCGCTATCGAGATGAATATTATTCATAGTTCTTGGAAATTCGGCGTAGAAAAACTTTTATTTCTTGGATCAAGTTGTATTTACCCTCGAGAGGCGTCTCAGCCGATCACGGAATCCTCCCTGTTGACTGGCCCCCTTGAACCAACCAACGAATGGTACGCCGTGGCAAAAATTGCGGGAATTAAGCTTTGCCAAGCGTATCGTCAACAATACGGCGTTGATTTTATTTCCGCCATGCCAACAAACCTTTATGGGCCGGGCGATAATTTTCACCCTGAAAACAGTCATGTTCCTGCTGCGTTATTGCGTCGTTTTCATGAGGCGAAACAAGCAAAGGCGTCTGAAGTCGTAGTTTGGGGATCCGGAAAGCCTTTGCGGGAGTTTCTACATGTTGATGATCTGGCTGACGCGTGTGTTTTCTTGACCAAGAATTATTCTGGGATGGAGCATATCAATGTCGGTGTTGGTTCGGAAATCTCAATCGCAGCATTCGCCAAAATGATCCAAGAAACAGTGGAATACGCGGGAGAACTAATTTTCGACGTTTCGAAACCTGACGGTATGCCTAGAAAAAGATTGGACGTCAGTAAGCTTACGAATATGGGATGGGTAGCTAATATTCGTTTAAAAGAAGGATTGAAGAATTATTATCAATGGTTCTTGGAAAATATTTCGTATTTTCGAGAATAGAAAGGGATAAGCGGTAAGCGTTCTCCCGTTTCCACCTTGTCAAACGCCATATGATACGCGAGACTTGGCCTCTCGTGCGCACGATAGACGCAAATCTGGGGAGTGGGGAGAAGCAGGCGGTGGTTTGTGCGACTTTCGCGCACATGACGCCGTTGAGTTTGACCGTTTCAATGAGAGAGGCGACGAGAAGCCCAGTTCCAACCACCGGCATCGCTGCCCGCAAAGAGAGCATTCTTAGCCGTAATTTTTTGTGGTCGCATGCCCCGTTCAACCGTGTTGGCGCCCATTTCAACACGACCGTCTTTAAGAAAAACGCACAACCCGTCCCAGTGGTTTATAGCATAACGAATAGCTTTGACGAGTTCGGTTTTTTGAGAGATTTCACCTAATTTCTTTATCAGCCAATTCTTTAAATCGAGCTATCTCTGAAACATTGACGCCTGGCGCAAGCGTTTCAGAACGGCAATTCGTAAGCGTTCTCCCGCCCCCACATTGTTATGCTAACTATCGGATGAAATAATGG
>CAUYUA010000132.1:0-1966 GCA_963575675.1 Azospirillaceae bacterium | reverse complement strand
CCATGGAGTGCCGAACGGCGCGTCATTCCAGACGAAAAACCCTTGATTGAGCAAGGTTTGATTGAGCTAGGCGATATCGCGCACTGCTCTTTGGTCGTGACGACCGGCGGAACAGGGCCGGCGTTGCGCGACGTCACTCCCGAAGCAACCGAAGCCGTGTGCGAGAAGATGATGCCGGGATTTGGAGAATTGATGCGGGCCGTGAGTTTGAACTCTGTGCCGACGGCGATTCTATCGCGTCAGACGGCGGGAATTCGAGGACGAAGCTTGATCGTCAATTTGCCGGGAAAGCCCACTGCAATTGCCGAGTGTCTCGGCGCCGTGTTTCCCGCAATCCCTTATTGCATTGACTTGATTGGAGGGCCTCGTTTGGAGGGCGTCCCCGAAGCCCGCGTCTTCCGTCCCAAGGAACACCAACGAGTCGAAGACCCGCATAGAAATTAAGCAATTCCAAGAACCGCGTTCCCGTTCGCCCGAGACCATAAAAAGGAAAGCGAAAGCTTTCTCTCATTCGAAAAACGATAATCCTCTGTAATTGCTTATCTTGAAGGATAAACAATTACAGAGGATCATCGCTCCGCGAAAAAAGTGGACTTCCGCGTAATTATTTACGAGAATTTCAAGATATTTGCTGAACTCTTCTAATTTTTATTGCGCCAAAGGACACCCTCCTAAACTCAATGGTCGAAATGCTTCCGCAGCAGGAATTGTCTTGATTATTTTATAATAATCCCATGGTTTTTTAGACTCTATCGGCTTTTTGACCTCGAACAAATACAAATCATGCAGCTTTCGTCCATCAATTCGAATAGACCCTTTTCCCATTACAGGATCATCCGTAGGAATTTCTTTCATTTTAGCGACGATCTTGGCGCCGTCCAAACGATCTCCACGAGCTGCGTCAATCGCTTTCAAATAATGCAACACCGAAGAATATACGCCGGCGTGAATCATCGTCGGATAGCCGCCTCGACCCTGCGCAATAAACCTCCTCGTAAAAGCGCGCGTTTGCTCATTCGCGTCCCAATAGAACGCCTCAACAAATTGCAACCCTTGCGCAACTTCCAAGCTTAATGCATGAACGTCGGTGATAAAAACCAAAAGTCCCGCCAATTTCTGTCCGCCGGCCACCACGCCGAACTCATAAGCGCTTTTAACGGCGTTGCTGAAATCACCGCCGGCCATCGCCAAAGCAATGACCTTGGCTCCGGAATCTTGAGCTTGAAGAGTGAAATGCGAAAAATCAGGGACATTCAAGGGCACTCTAGACGTCCCCTTAATTTTTCCTCCTTTGGCCATGACCACCGACATGGCGTCGCGCTCAAGAGCCACGCCAAAAGCGTAATCAGCCGTTAAGAAATACCACTCGTCGCCACCGGAGGCCATCAACGCCAAACCGGCGCCGTTGGCCACAGACCAAGTATCGTAAGTCCAATGAATCGTATTCGGAGAGCACAGCTTTCCGGTCAGATCCGAAGATCCGGCTCCGGAACCAATGAAAATTTTGTTCTTCTCGCGCGCGATTTGACTGACCGCAAAAGCAACCGTCGAATTGGGAGAATCCACGATAATATCGACACCCTGTTGATCGAACCAGTCACGCGCAATTTGAGAACCGACATCGGCTTTGTTCATGTGGTCAGCTTCAAGAAGCTCCACTTTAATTCCCTTGGAACCCGCTTTGAAATCTTCGACCGCCATTTTTGCGGCAACTGTGGAGCCAACTCCGGCAACATCGCCATATAGCCCTTTCATGTCGGTCAGAACGCCGATTTTTACTGAAACATCATCCGCGCGCGCCCCTTCGAGACCCGACAACAACAGAGCCGCCATAGAAAGAATCACCGCAAATAAAGTCGGCGCCTGAGTCTTTCGAAAAATTCGAGTCTTACGCATATTCCGCGCCCCCCTACGCAAATGTCGGCGGCGATGCAGATTGATTTGCGGGCGATGGTTTCGGCGTCGA
>CAUYUA010000131.1:0-1990 GCA_963575675.1 Azospirillaceae bacterium | reverse complement strand
CCCCCTTATGATCCCCGGCGACCAGGAACACAGTCCCTGGACCCGTTTAATTTTATAGTGTGATCGCATTGCGGCGTTCATTTCGACGCATGTACATTCATGGGACAAACGTGTATATGTAGAGGGGGGTTTTCATCTGAAGCCTTCTCTTAAAGGGAGCGCCGAATCGCCATGGGGTCGTTCAGCATTTTGCATTGGATTGTTGTTCTGGTGATCGTTCTAATTGTGTTCGGAACAGGGAAGCTTCCATCGGCTATGGGAGACTTGGCCAAAGGCGTGAAGGCGTTTCGCGCCGGGTTGAAAGACGATGAGCCGCCCGTCGCTTCGCACGACCCCAAATTTGTAGGCGCGTCGTCACAGGCCTCGGCGTCTCCGACTGCGGTTCCGCCCGCGTCCCCGACTGCGTCTGTTAACGCCGAACGTCACTCCTGAGAACGTCTTGACTTAAAAGAAGCCTCGCATAGGACGACAGGGGTTGTGGTTTTTAAGGCTATTCGCGAAGATGCGTTCGTGAAGATACGATAGGCCGAATGGTGTGCGCTTTAGAAACAAATGAGCCGTCACGATGTTAGGTGGGTTGCTTCTTCGTGTTGCGTCTGTTTCAGAAGAAGCGTTATCGTAGGCGTGTCGCTGAAAAAGCGAGGCGTCGCCAGAGTGTAATGACTGACCCGGCGGGATCCGCAAACGACCGTGAGCTTCAAGGACGAATTGAAATTGAATATCGAGGCCGCGCTCTCCGATGGCGAGCCGCCGAGGTTTCGTGATGGGCTGCGTGCGCAGAGCAGTGAGCGCGCCGATTCCCTTTTGGCTGACTCGGGAAAGGCGGTTTCTGTTGCGGCTCCGTCTTCGAAGGTGAGCAGCGTGCTCGATGACGATGACGTTGCGGCGTTGAAGCGGTCCTTGGAGATATCCATAGCGACGCCGCGTCCGGAGGAGATCGTGGAGCCCCCGGCGGCGTCGGTTTTTCCATCTCAAAACTCTCCATCTCAAAACTCTCCGTCTCAAAACTCTTCACCTCAAGATTTGTCGCCGAAAGAGCCAGAATCGACGGCAACTCGTCTGCCTCAAGAGACTCCACCTTCAGATTCGCCCGCTAAAGAGCCTCCGCTTGTGGCGACGAGCCTGCCCCAAGAGTCTCCGTCTCAAACTCCTCCGTCTCAAACTCCTCTATCTCAAACTTCTCCGTCTCAAGACTTGCCCGCCAAAGAGCCTTCGCTCACGGCGACTCGTCTGTCTCAAGAGACTCCGCCTCAGGACTCACCCACCAAAGAGCCTTCGCTCGCAGCGATTCGTCTGCTTCAAGATTCTCCGCCGAAAGATTCGCGGCAAAGTTCGGCGCAAGAAGATCGTCCGTTTTCTCGCTCAATGGCGGCGGAGCGGACTGTTGAAGAAAACGTCGCGAATTTAGTTGCTGATCTGGCCGATATGGTTTCGGACGCGCGAGACTCGCGCAAAGATCGGCTTTGGAGTCCGTCTTCTTCGTCTCCGGCGGACAAGGTTTCCGAGCCGGAATCTTCGGAAAAGACCGAAAACGAAGATAGCGCCACTTCTGAGGAAATTCGTCGCATTCTGTTGGGAGAATCGCTTCCCGATCCAAAACGGAAGGCCGATGATGACGGCCGTGAAAGCGAAGGCGAAGAAAATGAAGAAGCTGCGCCGCCCTCGCGTGTTGATCGTCGTTGGTTGACGGCTGTTTGCTTGGGGTTGGGCTGTTTGACCGGAGTCGCCTATTATTATAGCGCAATGCAATCGTCGTCGCCTGTCTCGGATGGAGCGACGGTGATGGCGCCTCTGAATCCGCTCGTTCCAAACCGACTGGAGACAGATCGCGTTGTCGCCGATCGTTTAACGGCTGATCTGGAAAGCAAAATGCGTGGCGATGACAGAATGTCTTCGCCTCCTTCTTTTCCCTTTCCCTCGCAGATTGGTTTGGATGCGCAAATTGCGTCGCAGATTGGCGTTCTGCCGTCATCCCCCGGTCAATCCTCTT
>CAUYUA010000130.1:0-2005 GCA_963575675.1 Azospirillaceae bacterium | reverse complement strand
AAAGTATTGTTGATGTTGGACAAGACGACGATGTCTGTTGAGGCTCCGCCGGTGATGGTCTCAACATTGGCGACGGTCAGAGAGTTATCTCCGGCGTCGGATAGAGAGAGGGCGTCATTGCCGCCGAGTAAATTAACTATTCCACTGGTGACTGCGCCTTCCAGGCTAACGGAGTCAGCTGATGATGTTCCTTGCAAGGTTTCAACATTGATAACCAAGAGTGTGCTGGAACCAGTTCCTCCCAGTGTGACGACATCGGTGTTTGCGCCGCCAATAATGGTCTCAACATTACTGACGGTGAGTGTGTTGGCTCCTGCGTCGGACAGCGTGAGAACATCAACTCCAGCGGCAAGGTTAATGTTTATGCCGGTGACGGGAACACTCAGAGTGACATTGTCTGCCGAAGAGCCGCCAAATAAAGTCTCAACGCCGGAGATTGTGATGCTTCCATCGACGGACTGAAGCGTGACGACGTCTGTGGACGATCCGCCGGTCAAGGTTTCAATGTTTCCGACGGTCAGAGTATTATTGATGTTGGACAAGATGATGATGTCTGTTGAGGCTCCACCCGTAACGGTCTCAACATTAGTGACGGTCAGAGAATTGTCTCCAGCGTCGGACAGAGAGAGCGCGTCACTGCCGCCGAGTAAATTGACTATCCCACTGGTGACTGCGCCTTCCAAACTAATGGCGTCAGCTATTGACGTTCCTTGCAGGGTTTCAATATCGATGATCGAGAGTGTGCCGGCCCCGGAAGCGCCTAATATAACGATATCAGTGTTTGTGCCGCCAACGATGGTCTCGACATTGCTGACGGTGAGGGTGTTGGCCCCTGAGTTCGAGAGCGTGAGAACATCGGTTCCATCGGCGAGATTGACGATCATGCCGGTGACGGAAACGCTTAGAGTGACATTGTCCGCAGAAGCGCCACCAAGCAAAGTCTCAACGCCGGAGATCGTGATGCTGCCGTCGATTGATTCAAGAGTAACGACGTCTATAGACGATCCACCGATCAAAGTCTCAACATTTCCAATCGTCAGAGTGTTGCTGATGCTGTTGGACAATTTGACGATGTCTGTTGAGGCTCCGCCGATGACGGTCTCAATGTTGGCGACGGTCAGAGAATTGTCTCCGGCGCCGGATAAGGTCAATGAATCCGTTCCAACCCCGAGATCAACAACCATTCCGCTGGCTGAGGCGTCGAGAATGATGGCGTCGGTCAGTGTTCCGCCGGTGAGGGTCTCAACATTGCTGACGGTGATCGTGGCGGCGACATTTCCGAGAATGACGACGTCGGTGTTTGTGCCGCCGATAATGGTCTCGACGTTGCTGACGGTCAGAGAATTGGCTCCTGCGTCCGAAAGCGTGAGAACATCCACTCCAGCGGCGAGATTGACGATCATGCCGGTGACGTGAGCGCCGAGAATAACATTGTCCGCAGACGCGCCGCCGATCAAAGTCTCAACGCCGGAGACAGTGATGCTTCCGTCTATAGCGGCAAGAGTAATGACGTCTATGGACGCCCCGCCGATCAAAGTCTCAACATTTCCAATCGTCAGAGTGTTGCTGATGCTGTTGGACAATTTGACGATGTCTGTTGAGGCTCCGCCGATGACGGTCTCAATGTTGGCGACGGTCAGAGAATTGTCTCCGGCGCCGGATAAGGTCAATGAATCCGTTCCAACCCCGAGATCAACAACCATTCCGCTGGCTGAGGCGTCGAGAATGATGGCGTCGGTCAGTGTTCCGCCGGTGAGGGTCTCAACATTGCTGACGGTGATCGTGGCGGCGACATTTCCGAGAATGACGACGTCGGTGTTCGTGCCGCCGATAATAGTCTCGGCGTTGCTGACGGTCAGAGAATTGGCTCCTGCGTCCGAAAGCGTGAGAGCATCCACTCCAGCGGCGAGATTGACGATCATGCCGGTGACGGAGGCGCTTAGAGTGACATTGTCCGCCGAAGCGCCGCCAAGCAAGGTCTCAACGCCGGAGACAGTGATGCTGC
>CAUYUA010000129.1:0-2020 GCA_963575675.1 Azospirillaceae bacterium | reverse complement strand
TGATCACTGCGATTCCATCCACTTGAGCGGCAATTTTTTCATCCTCGCCCAACCCAAGGTGACTGAGCGCAATGATTCGTTTGACGCCCTGAGCCTGAAGCTCGGCGACGGCGTCGCGGGCGGCTTTGACCGGGTCAAGGAAGCGAAGATTGGGACCGGGTTTGGCGGCGGTGGCGGTGGATGGAGTGGTGAGGCCGATCACGCCGATTCGCCGATCTTGGATCGTGTTGCGATCGAAACCTAAACCGGAGGCGTTTCCAACGGTCACTATAGTGGAGTTTCGCCACTTCCCAACCAAAAGAGGCTCTTTTGAAGCATCTATTGTGGCGCTGACCACCGGAATAGAAAAATTGTTCAGATATCGAGCCAATTCCTCCGGCCCATCGTCGAACTCGTGATTTCCGAGCGTCATGGCTTGATAGCCCGCTAGAAATACAAATGGCTTCAATACGGCGCTCTTATAGGAGTTGTAAAACAGAGATCCCTGAAATCTGTCTCCGGCGTCAACCAGAAGAGGATTAGGTTCTGTTTCACGAAGTTTTTTGATTAGGGCGATCTGTCGCGCGATTCCACCATAGCATTTATTTTCGGCGGCGTCTTTAGGACGGCATCGACTTCCGTCGAAGGTTACTTGATCGATTCTTGCATGAAAATCATTGGTGTGCATGATCGATATCGTTAAACCCTCGTTTTTGGGCGGTCCTATTAACAGAATCATCGCGCCTAGAGTTATGCCGACTCCCAAGCTGATTCCCAGAGTTTTTAGAAAGGAAAAAATTCGAGAATTTATCGCCATATGCTTCGCCATATGTTTTGCTTTCGTGAAGCGTTCTATTCGACGCCTGTTGCGATTGCTCTGTGACCGGAACGGCGTTACAACCATACCGACCGCGCCTTCGGTCGCGAAGCGGTTTCATTCGTTTTTGTGAGTCTCGATGTCCGACTTTACTCCCGAAACGCTGGTTACACATCTCGGTCGTGAACCGACGGCGCATCACGGCATCGTCAATCCGCCAGTGTATCACGCCTCTACTGTGCTGTTTCCTTCCGTTGCGGCGTTGGAGGATGCGGATCGTCATCCTTTCGACGGCGTTTATTATGGTCGGTACGGCACGCCCACAACCTTCGCCCTGGAAGAAGCCGTGGCGACGTTGGAAGGCGGTCATCGCGCCATTGCCGTTGCTTCCGGGTTGGCGGCGATCTCCACGGCGTTGCTGGCCTTCACTCGCGCCGGAGACCATATTCTGGTCAGCGACAGCGTCTATTTCCCCACGCGGCGATTCTGCGCCGAGACGTTATCGCATTTCGGTATTGAAACAGAGTATTACAACCCCACGATCGGGGCTGGAATCGCGCGTTTGATTCGTCCCAACACCTCCGTTGTTTACGCCGAGTCTCCTGGATCCCACACTTTCGAGATGCAGGATATTCCTGCTCTGGCTTCCGCAGCCAAACGCGCCGCCGGACCGGGGCCGCGTCTTACCGTGATTATGGATAATACTTGGGCGACGCCGATTGGATTCAAGTCCTTCGCTCACGGCGTCGATGTTTCCGTTCACGCCGGAACCAAGTATATCGTCGGCCATTCCGACGCCATGCTTGGCCTGATCGTTTGCCAGCGCGAATCTTACGACGCGGTCAAAACGGCGGCGGCTCGGCTGGGAACCTGCGCCGGACCCGATGATGTTTATCTGGCTCTGCGAGGGTTGCGCACTTTGGCGGTGCGGCTCCAGCGTCACGCCGAAACCGGCATTGCTCTCGCCCAGTGGTTGCAGTCTCGCCCCGAGGTTGTTCGCGTATTGCATCCGGCTCTTCCCGAGGATCCCGGACATGCTCTTTGGAAGCGCGACTTCACAGCGGCTTGTGGTTTGTTTGGGGTGGTTTTAAAGCCTTGTTCGAAGGCTGCGGTCGCCGCTATGATTGATCACATGAAACTCTTCCGACTCGGTTATAGTTGGGGGGGATTCGAGAGTTTGATTTTGCCTTGCCATCCCGCCAAGTCTCGCACGGCCACTCGCTG
>CAUYUA010000128.1:0-2089 GCA_963575675.1 Azospirillaceae bacterium | reverse complement strand
CCGGAAACATCCATTGTCGCTTCCGCATCGGCCCGAGACAGTGCGAGCGTTCCGCTTGCCGTAACATAAACGATATTCCCAAGCATGACCGGAGCATCGGCCACGGCTTGATACGCACCGTCCCACAACCCCTGGACGTAGTGAACCGGCGCAGGATCGACCGGCGGCGGCATGTCGTCTTGGTTCAAAGCATAGGTTTCGACAGTCCAGACTAGACGATCCGGATCAAGACGGCGCGGCGGAGACTGGATGACGAAGTCGATTTCGTCAAAGGTCAGGATTTCATTGACTCTGAATTTCGCGACTTCGCCGCCCCGAACCTCGAAGACTGCGGTTTCCGTGACCAACTCGGTCTTCGAGAACTTGGTAATCAGATCAGGACGTTTGGCGATCACTCGGATCGGCTGAGACGTCCCATCCGCCGCAGTGTAGACGGCGGGCGCTCCAAACTGCTGGAACGCCGCGTTGACCGCCAACCGACCGAAGTTCATGAAACAGCCCCCGGCGGCGCGGTCTCCGCCAGGTTCTTAAGTGCTTCTAGCGCGGCAAGCGGGCCGTCGGTGTGATAAATCTTGACCACCTTAATCAGATTTGTTGCTCGCCCCCAGTTCCCCGCCATGATCTGGACAACATCGTGCAAGGTGGCGCTGATTTTGGCCAATCCAGATAAGTTAAACAAGGCGGCAGCCTGCGACAGAACGCCGATTGTCGCGAAAGCAAACGTCACAATTGCCTCGAAATGAACCATAGCGAAATCGGCGACGCCGAGGATCGTTTCCATGGGAACCTCCATAGTCAAAAGGCCGCATTTCTGCGGCCTCGGAAAGACAGATATAAACATCGATTACTTTTGATCATGTAACCGATAGCTCTCACAGCGCTCCAACCAGCCATTGCGAAAAACAGCTTGGGAACCATCATGAGCAATGATCGACTGATAATACGCGCGACGTTGATCGCAGATTGCGTCGATGACCTTCTTTGCTCCGAAATCACCCACGGCGCGTGCGGCAATCCCGGACGTAATCTTACCGATAATACCATCGCCGATGATCGGTCGTCCGAGTTCGCCCAAGGCATGTTGCAGCAAACGCCCCGCCGTGCCCGGTCCATGGTTGACCGCCATGTCGAACACCACCGGCTGAAGCGCCTCCGGCAGCAAATCAATGCCCGCGCCGCACCAATAACGCTCACGATAAATCGCCAAAGCATGCGTTCGCGGCATCGCCTTGACCTGCTCAGCCGTCACTGGCTTGCCAAGATAGTCGCCGTAAACCCGAGCAGTAATGCCCCAGTTAGTCGGGCCTCCACGATCGGACGGATGGTTCGAATATCCGCCCTCCCATTTAGAAATCATCGCCAGGATGATGCAGTCAATTCGATCCATCGTCTTTTTCCATGAAAAAAGCCGCATATCGGCGGCTCTGACAGTCAATCTATGCACCGATCAAGTTCAGTTGCTGGTCGTCAATTTGACCAACACATGCGGTCTTCGACACAGAGGCAACGGATTACTTTCCATGATAATCCGCCAACCGCGCTGGTCATCGGTCGGAACCTGCCACGCATAGCACTCCAAACCAAACGTGTTGACGAATTCGGCTTTATTCGCAGGCGCAAAGTAGGTCTTGAACGTGTCCATCGTCCCCATCGGGAACGCATGACCTTCGCCGGCATTAATAAAACGGGTCGTCGTTCCATTCACCGGAACACTGGCGCTGTATTCCTCGAACGTGATTCCGTTATACGGAAAATAACGGCGCACGTCTTCTCGAAGAGGCTGCGCTCCGGTTGCCGAGAAATACTTGAATGCGTCTTTGACCGTAGGATGGGCAATCAGTTTATCGAAGAACTCCGGACTGACCAAGGCTCTGACGCTGGTCATCACTTCGCCTAACAGATTGCTTTCGATATGGCGCACAACTTCTCGGATTTTCGCGTTGACGTCGGTGGTGTCCGTCCCCAGCACAAAATCGACGGTTTTCTGTGTAATGCTGAACACGTTATAAAGGTTATAAAGCGTCTTGCCTGATCCTCCGATGATGATCCCTTTCAGGGCTCCCATCCGCATGAATTCCAAGGTCTGCGC
>CAUYUA010000127.1:0-2097 GCA_963575675.1 Azospirillaceae bacterium | reverse complement strand
CGTGACTATGACTATGTCACCAGCCGCAGCCGTGTAGGAAACCCCGCCTTGAACCTTCAAACCCCCCCCCCCCCTCACCCTCCCCCTACCACCCCCCCTCCCCCCTCTTCCCGGAGTGTGACACCGGCCCCATAACCCCTACCAAAAACCCGCGAGGGCTGCCGCCTCTTCCCCCACTTCGGGGGCCGAACGCTCGCGCCGCGCCAACAGAGGATCGGCTTCAACCGCCTCTCCGGCTTGATCCTCCCAAGTCTCGCCCAACTTGTTGTTGGTCCAAGCTTGTAATCGCGGCGGGTCTCGGTAGACTTGGCCATGTTCAACCGCGATTTCAGCCCAGGTTTCAAACGGCGAATACAAAGTCGAGATATGGAATCCCGCCGTTTTGCCGTCGCCTTCGGCGGTTGCTCTCCATCGCCCACCGGCGATCATCGCCGGTTTCTCGCGCTCTTCGGCGGCATGGCCACAGGCCGGGCAGATGCGACGCGCCTGATGACGCTTGCCCTCGGGCCACTCGATCTGAGCCCATTCGATAACGGCGTATTCTCCGCACTTCGAACAGGGGACTTCGTAACGCCGTTGATCCGATTCAAGATAGGCTTTTTCGATCCGGCTCATGTTCTTAAGCGTCGGCGTCGAGCACAAGAAAATCTTCCGCCGACCTCGAAAAGTCACCGTCCGTTGAACCGCCAACGCCACCGGATCGCCGTCGCCACCCGCGTCGCCCGGATAGGCGTCGACTTCGTCGAGGAATAAATATCGCGCAGGCGTCGAGCGCAAACCGACGCCGCTGGTCGCGCCGACCATCACCAACTGGCCGCCCGGAAAGATTTTGCGGAACTGGCTGTTGCCCGGCTCGCGAGCACGCGGCTCGACCACCAAATCGGCCAGAGCAGGCACTGCGGCAATCATTGGATCAATCCGCGCCGTTGTGTTATACCAAAGGCCCTATGAAACTTTACATTGCGTTTGACCATAGGAAGCAATAGATGCGATGCGCCCGATCTGTGAGGAGAGAGCGTTCCATGCATTGCAGCAAGCTTCAACAATATCTTCGTAGGTATTATAAACGCGTCCAGCCAAGTAATTCTGTCTTATATATTGCCAAATGTTTTCTTGAGGATTTAATTCTGGGCTATACGGCGGAAGAATTAGAGTTGATATATTATCAGGAATATTTAAATCATGAGATGTGTGCCAACGCGCTCCGTCAATAATCACTATAGCGTGTGCATTGGCATCTACAGCTCGGCTAATTTCAATCAGGTGGAGATTCATAGCTTCAGTATTAACATATGGCATAACAAGAGAAACACTAATATCACGTGATGGGCAAATTGCACCGAAAATATAAGCGTTCAGATAACGATGGTCGCGACGCATTCTGGGGCGAGTTCCACGTTTAGCCCAAATCCGTGTTATAGTTCCTTTTTGACCGACGCGCGCTTCATCTTGAAACCATATCTCAATTGTTTTCGATTTAGCATGTTCAGGAATGGATTTACTTAATATACGAAAAAAAATTATCTTTAAATTCTTCCTGAGATTTTATATTTGTTTTGGGATGTATCGAGCGAACGGAAATATGTGAAAAACCAAGACGATGCAAAATCTTTCCGATGGTTCGTTCGTGATAACTTACTCCAAATTTCTCTTCAATTAGTCGTTTCAAATCGATTCGACGCCACCGAACCAAATTTCCTTCTTTGGGAGGACCGTTTAGAATAATATCTGAAAGTTCTTTTTCTTGCTCGACGGATAATTCTCGTTTTGGATGACCTTTTGGAATATCTCTTAAGCCATCAATTCCTTTGGCGTTGTAACGAATAATCCAATCACGGAGTGTTTGTCTGCTGACACCTACAGTTTTTGCTGCTGTTTGACGATCCATTCCGTCCAGAACATGAGCAATTCCCAACATTCTTATAGAGAGACTGCCATCCTTTTCTTCTCGGGCTTTCTTCTTTAGCACTGTTGAGGTTATATCGCGTCGAACGTTTATTCCGGCCATCTCTTTCTTCTCCTATGCTCCCATCCTTTATACCATATCTAGTACACCTTTGGAATCCATGAAGAGTCGCTTCAAAGGGCCTTTGGTAT
>CAUYUA010000126.1:0-2106 GCA_963575675.1 Azospirillaceae bacterium | reverse complement strand
AGCGTCCAGCGTCGTTGCATTAACGAACGGGGCGCAAGCCGGGGTCGATCCGTTGATGACTTTCGGTGTTTTTATGGCGATGTTGTGCTCTGTGTCTCTGCTTGGGTTGTGGCTTCTCGTCGATCGCCGGTTGCTGCGCGCCGCCTCTTTGCTGGCCAGCGAGACGCGCATGGTCGCTCACGGCGCCGGCGGCGCTCACGTCTTCATCAATCGCTTTGAAGAGTGCATCGAGCTGCCATGCGCCATCAATGCCTTGGCCGATAAATTGGCGTCGGCGCGCCGCGACATCGATCGCGCCGTCACGGCGCAAACCGCGCGCGCCGAAGAACAGAAAAGTCGTTTGGCCGCCATTCTGCGTGATCTGCATGAAGGCGTTCTGGTTTGCAACATGCAGCATCAGATTCTGCTATACAACCAAACGGCGCTGACTTTGTTGCGCGTGACCGGCGAACATGGGCTGGGGTTGGGGCGCAATCTTCTGCAAGTGGTGATGGAAGAGCCTATGCACACCCTGGAGCGGTTAATGTCGCTGGTGGGGCTCCTTCGGGCATGCGCGACCACACGCCGCCGCGTTTCATCAGTGGCGCGGCGGGTGGCGGACGTTGTTGGCCCGGCAGATGAGCAGTTATCAAGACGAATCGCGCCGATCCCGATGAAATTGACGTCTCGGCGGTTTTCCGGCATTACGGCTATGTCGTCTGCGCTGACGCCACCGCGATTGGCCGCGCGGGCGTCGCGACGCTATTGCGCGAGGCCACTATGGATGCGGCTGGTCGGCCGATCTGCAGGCGATGTTGATCGTCACCGATGATCCAGACATGGATTCGGCTTATCGTCTCCATTTTGAAAAAGAAATGAGCGTTGCTTGCGGCGCGCTGACCGAACGTCTGGAGCGAATCTCTGAGGCCTATCGCGGTGACGTCTCCGGCGCGTGGCCGATGAGCGATATTCACTCCGGAAGTCTCATCAGTTTGATCATGCGACGGATCGCCGTGCGCGGCGGCAGCGTCGTCACGCCGACGGGGTTGCCGTTGTGGCTCCATGGCGACAGCTTTAGCTTGGTGTGTTTGTTCGATCATTTGATCGAGCGTCTGCATGAAGTCACGGGCGTGGACGCCTTTGACATCTCTGTCGAGGCTGCGAGCAATTGGGTGTTCTTTGATATTGCTTGGGGGGGGGGGCTCCTCCCGTGCCGAGTTCCGTGCTGGAAGGTTGGATGATGCAGACGTTGGTCGCCGCTCTCGGCGGGATGACCGTTGGAGACGTGTTGCAGCATCATCGCAGCGATCTTTGGAGCGAATCCTGGCGCGAGGGATACGCTCGGCTTCGGGCGCCTCTGCCTTTGGCCCGACAACAACAGCGTCGCGCCGTGCGTCCGGCTCCACGTCCAGGTTTTCGATTTTGCGCTTTACCCAGCCTTGGCCGCCAGGCTCTCGGCAAACGCTCATTGGATGCTCTGACGTATGTCGTGTTCGACAAAACTGCGGATTCCCGCCCTCTGAGGGATGAAATCATCACTATTACGGAGTGCGGATTGTCAACGGGCGGATTTTGTCCAGAGACCTTTGACCATGGTCGAGCCTGGGCGTCAAATTCGCCTGAGCATTCCGATTCTGGCATCTCGACGACGGGCAGGATCGGCAGTCGATCGTTGAGGTTTGCCGCGTTTTAAAATTTGTTTCTGGGGCGGTTTTGGTGGCTTAATGGCGTTCGATTTGAAGTTTCTTCGCATGAAAGAAGCCGCGACAGGCGTTCGGTTCGAAAATCAGGTGCTGGACACAATGTTGTTGTCGATTCAGCTTCAGGGGAGGGAAGCAGATCACACCTTGGACGGAATCGCCGATCGTTTGGGAATCAACATCGTCGATCGGCACAACGCCTTGGGGGATAGCTTGTTGACGGCGGCGGTGTTCTTGCGGATGTTGGAAATGTTGCGTGAGAGAGGGTTTCATACCTTGGATGATGCAATTCGCGGGGCGAATATTTTGTTGGAGCTTCATGCTCGGGAGCGTGCCTTTTGATGACGGATCCTGGATTTCTTTCTTCGTTGCCGCCGCAGCGCAACGATCGGATGGTGGGGTTGTTTCTGCTGGGATGTCTGTTGTT
>CAUYUA010000125.1:0-2110 GCA_963575675.1 Azospirillaceae bacterium | reverse complement strand
CTTTTCGCCTTGATTTTCCGGGCTGGATATATTTCCGTGTAGAGAAGTTTGGTTGCGGGGACGTGACACTCCGCAAACTTTTCTCCGCTTTAGAATCAAAGGGTTGGAAGCGCCCCCGTTCATTCTGGATCGGAATACCTCAAACCCGGCGCACCGCGCAGATCAAGAAAAAGTGCGCAGGTTCGAACTCTTTATGTGCGACGAAATTTGCCTCATCGGGTTTTCACATCCCAGCCGGTAAGCAATCGTAGCGTCGCGAACTCTCGACCTTCAGGTTTCAAAACACATTGAGTCCCCCCCCCCCCACGGTTTATTCAGTGCGACTGTGTTGGGCCGAAGATATCGTCCAACGAAATGGCGTCCATCAGTTGGTCCATCCACTCGTCCAATTGCTCACTCGAAGCTTTTCGAATACGGTCTTCGGTGTGGCTGGGCACAGATTTAAACCGACGACAAAGCTGGCGAAGGAGCATGTTGGCCTTGCCCGTGGTCTCGCCTTCCGCTTTGCCTTCGGCCAAAATTTGCCGCTTCCATTCATGCGTTCTCGTCGCCAACATATTACGAACCTCCATCAAATCGTCAGGAAGCTGAACGTCTTCCCGACCGTCCATGTTCTGAACGGATTGAACCACCACCTCAGTAAATAACTGTTTCAGCTCTTCGTAACCGGGATGGCTCCGAAACCATCCGATAACCTCGTCGATCAATCCGACAAGATCATCAAGATGATGACAATGCTCCAAGCGAAACAATAACGCCGTCAAAGTGTCCCGCCGGACCAAGTCATCGTTGGAAAAAGCGCTTTCATCTAGTAAATAATAGCGTGACGCCGGTTGCCACGACCGAAGCGGAGACTGCGGCGAAAGAGCTATTAATTCCGACACGTTAAGAGGAGCATTCCATCTTTTGTCTCCATTATACAAAACAATCGGCAGAACTGGCGGCAGTTTGTCTCCACGCTTGAGATTTCTCTCTTTGATGATCTGCTGCCATAGCAAACCGGTGTAAACCTGGGTGCGAACGGCCATCCATTCAATGATTGTAGATTGAAATTCGAACAGTAAATACAAATAAATATCCAAACCATCTGTGGTTGGAAGCCTCCAAATGACATCTCCTTCGCGACGCCGACCTCTCCGCGAGTGAAACTTGGCGTTAACCAACTCCATTCGAGCAAAATCTAGCCCGACCGCCATAGCTTCCGGCACGAACTCTCGCACCAGCTGCTCGACCATGATCGGATGCGTAAACAGCCGATGGTAAAGAGAGTCGGATTCTTGAGCCATTACCGAACTTTCACTGCATACATAGCAATATCATCACGCGATATTTCGACGATCTTCATCCCGAAACCATGTCCGCCGCCATGCCGCCACGCTCGAAAAACACTCAAAGTCCTTTCTCCACGGTCTATTATATGCCGCCACGTTTCGAGCGTCAAATGACGGCTGATTTTCTTTTATAGTTGTCAGTATCATAATATCTGCGTCATTTTCTAGATTAATCTCTTGGATTTCGAAATCATCCGCAGTGCTTTCGACAAAGGGGGCGACGGCATTGTCGGCAAAATCTCCCAAAGTTTTCACACCAAGATAAGCTGAACCGGACAAGCTCAACGCATCTCTTTCGACGGGCAAATACGGAATATTTTTATATTCTGCGGTCGGTGAATTCATATAGAAAGAAACAATATCATCGGAAGCGCTCCCGATAATTGATTCTGCATTCGTAACCGTGACGGTGTTTGTAAAGGCTCCAAGAGTGGAAGCATCCGCCACCGTCACTCTAGAATTTCCGATTACCGCTCCCGTCTTGACGCCGACATGTTGGATCAAGAAATCCGCGCCGTCGTCATATCCGGCCGTAGGGATTGCTCCATATTGCGGGGTTTGCGGCACTTCAGCGACGACGTCGGCGCGGACTTTGCGATACAAAGCGCTCCCGAGAGTTGGTTTGTTTACTTCATTCAATCTTTTGTTGAGAACTCGAGCAAACGGAGAGTTCACCTCGCCGTCCATCACCGGCTCGTCACCGCCGGACGCCATAACCATCACACCTCTTTGCTCGGACAACTTGGCGGGATCGAAGCCCGAAAGAACATCGACTTTTT
>CAUYUA010000124.1:0-2138 GCA_963575675.1 Azospirillaceae bacterium | reverse complement strand
CGGGACATCGGTTTGCTTCGTCCTGGCGATTTTGCTCGGGTAAAACTTGAGGCCTATCCGTTCCAGCGGCACGGCATATTGCCTGGAGAAGTTCGCTCGATCAGTCCCTGCGCCTTTCAGCGCGAGGCTCAAAACGGCGGCGGCGTCTATTATCGTGTGCGTGTGACTTTGCGCTCAACGGAATTGCGGGCTGTGCCGTCTACAACCAGGCTTACGCCCGGACTCGTCACGACGGCGGAGATTCAGGTCGGGCGTCGCAGCATTATTTCATATTTCTTATATCCGTTGTTTCGTGCGCTTGATGAAAGTATTCGCGAGCCGTAATTTTGCGGTAACTCTTTCGAGCGGGAGGAGAATGATTTACTACTCTTGCTCTAATAGTCGGAAATTCGCAAATTGCAAAAAAAGCAGTGGTTCTTTTTTGTTGTTTGTGCTATCCAATGAGTCTCGGGGCGGGGAAGCGCTGTGGTGAGGCGTGGCTTTGCCGGGAAGCATAGAGAATAACGGCGCAATATGTTTCCCGGCAAGGGATATGATCGAGGACATGAGATAAAGTTTTGGCCTGGCCGACGTCGGAAATACAACGAGTTCATATCGTTCATGCATTCTAGTCGTTGAGTCAATTAATTCTTCCACCCGTCGTCGATTATGTTTTGAAAAGAAGATGAAGCAATAATGGGAATAGACTCTTCAGAGCGACCATGATTGGTATCAGATTCAGCTCACTGCGATTTTTGTTGATCTGTGGGGGCGCCGCGATTCAGTTTGTCTTGGTGATATATATTTATGATTCGTGACAGCAACGGCGAAGTTATCGGAACGAGCAACGATGATACGAATGGCGTTCAGGCCGAAGTAACGTTTACGGCGAACGAAGTTATTTCTGATGTCGCTTATTAATATGGGACCTGCCGAGGTCACGGTATCCGTCGATCTTGGAACAGACAGTTCAAGCGCTCAAGAATATGATTCTTCTCGTTGGGCGGCCAGTGGCGGCGCGCAAGCGACAATAACACTCAGGGATCGTTTATGTTTGATTCTGTTACAGGAAATTCTGGTGGCGTTGCGACGTCCGGAGACCGTTGGTTGCATCGAATTAAAGGCGGCGTGACTTACCAGTTAATATGGTGGGGGCGCTAACCCAGCCGAGTAATGGACAGAACAATGCTTTAGATGACACCTATATTTATCAATTCGCGGCGGCAACGGCGATATATTGATAACATTCAACGACGTTATGACGCAGAGGCAGACAATCTGGGTATCATTACGCCTGATTCGGATGGCACTTATACATTGAGGTCGGTGGGTGGCAAGAATAATGTCAACTTTACGTTTGCAACAACGGTGTCATATGATTAATGTACCATTCCTGACAATACAGACTCGGAAAATACAGGTTGGCAATGGCGCGATTAGCAGTCAAATCGATACGGCCTATGATCAAGATTGGTGGAAGATCGATCTTACCCGTTCTAGTCCGAACACGAGTTATCGAATTGATCTCCAGGGATCTCCTTCGGGTCGTGGAACTCTTAGCGACACATATTTGCGTGGCGTGTATGATTCCCATGGCACACTTATTAGCAACACGAGCGATGACGACTCTGGCGTTGGCCTCGAGTCAATGGTTCAGTTTACGCTGCGTAACCCCGGAATTTATTACATCGCTGCCGGAGCTTACGGCGGTAACACCGGTAGTTACTCTTTGACCGTCACTTCAGATAATCGCGCGCCTACGGTCACAGGCGTTGATCTTAGTTCTTTGTACGGATTCGAAGAGAGTTATGATCTCAGCACAGTTCAAGTGCCTGATGAGGAGGACTCGGGGCTGCAGCAGCGATCTGTTTACAGACCCGGACGACGGCGACGAATTACGTTTTCAGGCGACTTTGTTGGATGTCAACCACCTTCTTACAGCGCCCCTGACGATTAACAATCATTCCGTGAGCGCCACGTCGTATCAGTACGCTGTCGGTGACTTGAATGACAGGGATAGTTTGTTGAGAGCGACGGATGGTTTGTCGATTTCGGGACTGCGTGTCGGAGATTACACCTTGCATCTTACAGCAACGGATGATTCCGGAGCCGTCGCCGATAATTACGTCCGTTTTAGCGTTTTGGGGCGAGACGATTCT
>CAUYUA010000123.1:0-2160 GCA_963575675.1 Azospirillaceae bacterium | reverse complement strand
CTTAAGCCGCCGCCTTCAACACGAACCGCCATCGTCTTGCCGTCATCGGCAATCATAATATCCGCAGGAGATGTCATCAATAATCCAAACAATCCCAACACGATCGGCGCACACCCCCAAAACCGCCAACGGCGACGCCAAAGAATCAACCATACCCCACCGAAAACAATAAACAGAAAAGCACTCGTCGACAAAACAGGAACTGAGCCGGTTGCGCCCGGCAGATGAGCCGTAATTTCCGCAACCTCGTCAATGAGCATAACTCCCCATCCCATTGGACGCAACGCCAGCGCCTCCCACCCCAACGGGATGAGCAAATAAAAAATCAGCGCCAAAGGCATAACCCAAAACGACGTCAACGGCACGGCGATCATATTCGAAACCACGCCATAAAAAGCAAATTGCTGAAAATGATATAGAGAAAATGGAACTGTCGCCAAAGTAGCCACCACCGACGACAATAAAACGCCGCCGACATAAACTCCAACCCGCAACAAGACACCCAAGAAACCACCATGCTCTTGGGGCGCTTTTAGAGAAAAAACTTCATAGACGGCAATCAAAGCGGCAACCGCTCCAAACGACATCTGAAAACTCGGCCCCAGAAGAGACTCTGGTTGAAGTAAAAGAATCAACGCCGCCGAAAACGCCATCATACGCATTGAAATCGGATTGCGATCGCTGATCACCGCAGCCATGAACAAGGCCGTCGTCAACACGGAACGCAAAGTAGGAACCGGGGCTCCCACCACCAACATATAGGAAATCGCCGCCGCCAACCCACAAGCAGCGGCCCACTTCTTGATCGGATAATGCAGCGCTAAAAAAGGACACAACGCCAGAAAAGCACGAACCACAAAGAAAACCAAACCAGCAACCAACGCAATATGGAGCCCGGAAATCGATAGAAGATGCGCCAATCCGGAGTTTCTATAATTCACCATCATAGAGAAATTAATTGCCGTCTGATCGCCATTCAATAGCGCCGCCGTTACCGCCGCATGTGGAGCCGGAATGACTTCGGCGCAACGTTGCGCTATTTGATTGCGAAACCGTTCGACCGAACTCAATAAAGAACGCCATGCATCCGGAATTTCTCCAACCACAACCTCGGCGTTTCCCATAATAAACCCGACGGCTCCAATTCCATCAAAAAAAGCGCGGAATTGAAAATCATATCCACCAGGAACAGCGGGAGATGGGGGAGGCTGCAACACAGCGCGCGCACGCACCATCACGCCAACCGGGGGAGGCGAATATTTGTCACGAAAATGCAACCGAATATGATAAGGCGTCCGCTCTTGAGAAAGACGCTCGACCGAAAGCTCTCCGAGCAGAAGACGCCGTCCGTCCTGAACGCTATCATAACTCAAGACTCGCCCCGTCACGATTACCGGACCCAGGGGATGGGTCAGAATGGGCGCGGAAACAGACATAACCCGCCATTGCGCAGCAACAAAACCTACGACGACAACGGAACCAACAACTCCAAGCGTCAACCCAATTCCCCAATGACGACGCCAAGAGAAAGCAGCGAAAACAACCATTGCGACAAAAACAATCGGAGCAATCCAAACGGATGGCTCTTGCTGCAAAGCGAAATACCCTCCGCCGCCAACTCCAAGCCCGACAGGGAACCAGAGCATCCAGCGATCACGTTCATCGAGCCACGCGGAAAGAATTGCGTTCAAAGAGAGTCTCAATGAAGAGGACGGAAAAAGCGCGCAAAAATATAAAAAAACAAGAAGTATCCAGGGGCTGTGCTCCTGGTCTCGGATGATGACAAAGGAAAGCGATAAGCCCCACTTATTCGCGCACCGGGCGCCTTCTGGAACTATTGTCTTCCTCTATCGACAATCCCAGTATCGACACAGGCAAACGATTCTAGGAGAAGTCCGCCCCGCGAATAAGAAGATGCTTCCACGCCCCCCCCCCAACACCCCCCCAAATTTTTCCCCCCCCCAAAACCCCCAAAGGTTGATCGCAAAAAATCCCGGAAAACCCCAAAATCGGTTAAAAAGGGGGTGCGAATTCCTGGGCCACCGGTGCCCAAAACCTTGGTTTGGGCGGGTTGGCCTCCCGCGGGGACATTCTCGTCTCCTCCCACCCGCCGCTCGGTCAACCGCCGCTCGGTGATGTCGTTGGCCATGCAAATCGCCA
>CAUYUA010000122.1:0-53797 GCA_963575675.1 Azospirillaceae bacterium | reverse complement strand
CTCTCTCCCAGAAACAGACCTCAGAAACCGATGGTATTGACGCACGAAAGAAAGAACAGAAAAAACAAGACTGCAATGGGCCTAAGACATAAATCTCCTAGGCCCGTTTCGTCTTCTTGACTCTTCATTCAATTTTCTAATCCGGCGTAATGAACACGGCCAACCACACGGTTGGCCCTTCTTCGCTGGTCCAAGCCACACGATGACGGCAATGTGGCGGCAAATAAACGTAGTCCCCCGGTCCCATCAAACGCGGATGAGCTTCGCCCTCAATTTGAACGCCGGCCGCGCCGCGAAGAATCACAACCCACTCCGCCTCTTTTTGGTCATACCACACATCCGGTAAAGAAGCATGACCGGTTGACACAATTTTCTCGATTCGAACCTTCGGAAATAAAAGTAAAGTCTCAATCAATTCCGCCGGCAATGTTTTCGGTATTTGGCGTAAAATCCGCCCATCCATAACCTTATATAAGTCACTTTCTTTGACATCCATTGAAAGAAAACTCCTTCGTTTCAATTTTGCGTTAGAATTCCAAATTTGCATCGCAAATTGAGAGAAACAACGACGTCATGCGACAAGATGCTTCGGGCATTTTTCTTGACGTTTAGTCCAAAAGATTGATAACGTCAAGAAAGGGAGATTCCTTACGGTTCTTCTTGCATCAAAACCGTTGGGATTTCCCGGTTATAACTTTGTGCGCCTCACGCGCAAGATCGTCTGGGGCGACTATTGCTTTAAAGAAAATATTGACGCTCGTGAGTATATATTTTTATGATCCGGCTCATACCAAAAGAGGTGCGCCATGAATTCGCAGAAATGGACGCACCATACGGCAGTATCTCAGCCAAGAAAAATGGCGACGTCTTGTTGGAGCGCTGGAAAAGCCACGTTGCGGTTTTTTTTATGGAGCGCGTTATGGGGAGGAGCGATTAGCGCTCTTACGGTTTTCATGACGCCTCTGACCCAAGCCTCCAGCCTCAGTGAATGTCCGGAAGCAATCAGTCAAGGAGCAATGGCTCTGTGCGAAAAGGCTGCGTCAGGGGATAGTATGGCTCAGCTTGAGTTTGGCGTGATGCTGCTGTCCGGACGCGGCGTCTCTCGTAACGAAAAGAAAGCGACGATCTACTTGCGTCAAGCCGCCGATCAAGGAAACCCTGTCGCTCAAGTTATGCTCGGGGATATGCTGGAGCATGGACGCATTCTTCCCAAAAATGAACAAGAGGCGGCTTATTACTATCGTCTAGTGGCCGACTATCCTCATATCGAAAAACATGAAGACGACAACCGTCGCTATCCGTCTCCGAACCTTGTCACCGAAGTCGCCTGCATCAACCTGGCGTCTATGTTCGAAACCGGACGCGGCGTTCCTTATAGTTTGCACCGGGCGAAGTATTATTATGAAATTGCAGCAGGAAAAGGCAATCGAGTCGCTAAAGAAGCGCTTCTTCGCATACGTCCCCCAGAAAAATAATTTGCTTGAGAAGTCTCGATATATCGCTCCGAGCTTATAAACATCTGGAGCCGCAATGTCGTCAAATTAAGGCAAGCTCTTGTGAAGACTTGAAAAACAAAAGCTTCTAATTCGGCCTTAATTTGATGGCGGCGGCCCTTCACATATTGGAGAAAACACCCCATGAGCCCTCCTGTCCAGGCCGTTGAGCTGAAGCGCATCAGCCAGGACGAAATCGATGAGCTTTACGAACTCCACCTTCGCTTCATCGGAGGACGACAGGGAGGAAAGAAGTTCTCTGTGGCTTTTTGTGACGCCAGCTTCTTAGACCTCTCCGAACGCGATTTGTCCGACTGTCAGTTCGTTGGATCGTGCATGGAGGGCGTAAAGTTTTCCGGAGCAAAGATGCGCAGCGCCAATTTCTTCGGCGCGCGCCTTAGTCACGCCCGTATGCGCGATTGCGATATGCGGCATGTGGATTTGCGCGGAGCCGATCTCAGCAACACCGATTTGGAGAATGCAAACCTCTCCCACGCCGATATTCGCGAAGGCTTTATTCTCGTTCGCGATAAAGAAGGCAACTACATTCCGATGCAAAAGAACGCCGCATCCTTCAACGGCGCTAATTTTACCGGCGCAAACCTTGAAGACGCGAAAATGGGACGCTCCGTCGGGCGGAAAACCACTCTACGAAACGCTAATTTACGAAACGCCAAAATTCACGACGCAGACCTTTCGAACTCAGACCTTCGTGGAGCCATATTCTTAGGCGCAGACTTATCACGCACCAATCTTAGCGGTTGCATCCTTCATGGCGCCAGCCTTAGCGGCGCACAACTCGACAGCACAGATTTCTCCAACGCCGATCTTACAGCCGTTCACATTCGAGAGTCCGACCTTTCGAAAGCGATCGTCACCGGAGCCATTGTCTCCCGTCGAATTGACGCGCTCGAAAGAACAATGAAAGATATTGTCAACGACCACCTTCTGTGGATTAATTCCATGGGAGGAAAAGGCAAACAAGCCAACCTCGCCCGCGTGAACCTTTCCGGCGTCGATTTACGCGGCATGAATCTTTGGGCGTCGAATTTTGATCTCTCCACGCTTAACTACGCCAAGATGAACGGCGTCAAAATGTGTATGAGCAGCATGAAGGCCACGTTGGCGATCGAAGCTGATTTTACCGACGCAGATTTGCGAGGAGTCGATCTGCGAGGCGCAGATCTATCCGGCAGTAAATTTCAGGCCGCAGACATCGGACCGATATCATTAGGCGCCGGAAATGTTCGCCGATGGCATGCCAATCTCTCCGAAGCCAAACTTATCGGATGCAATCTCCGCAACGCAAACCTCGAAGGAGCTAATCTTTCGAACACCAACCTACGAAACGCCATCCTACGCGGAGCCAATCTTTTTCGAGCAACACTTCTCGACGCAGACCTCACGGGCGCCGACTTGCGTGACGCCAATCTTGGTGAAACAGATCACCGAGGCGCCATTGGTCTAATTGTTTCTTGACCACCAATTAAAAAAACTTAAGGTCTGAGACGCCTTCATCGGTCGACGCGCCTTACTTTTGTGATATTAGTTCAATAAAAGGCATTACTCTATGACATCGACACTCCGCCGCCGTAGTATTGACGTTCTCAGTGAGATTATTGTTTCATTCGTTGGACTCCGTATCGTGGATGTCGGTTGCGGCGATGGAACCTTAGTACGTGCTCTGACCCGCTTGGGTGCGCAAGCCGTCGGCATAGAATGTGGTGATGCAGTCTTAGAACGCGCACGCGCGACTCTCCCTGTAGGACAAGAAATCTATCTTCAAGGCGAAGCGACGCTTCTGCCTTTAGAAAACGAATCGGTCGATGTCGTGGTTTTTTTTAACAGTTTACATCACGTCCCTCTCTCGCATCAGCCGACAGCTCTGGTCGAAGCAGCGCGCGTTCTAACGCCTGGAGGCAAAGTAATTGTTCACGAGCCTCTTGCGGAGGGCCCTTTTTTTGATTTAATTCGTCCGGTTGAAGATGAAACAGCGGCGCGTTGCGCCGCTTATCAAACAATTCGAACCACGCAAGCTCTACGATTCGAACAAGAGCTGTTTTACCTCAACTCGGTTTGCTTGCAAAGCTATGAAGACCTTGCCACACGGCTGATCTCTGCCGAGTCCTCTCGTGTTTCGCTCGTCGCCAAACAGGAATCTCGCCTTCGCGCAGATATGCAGCGATTAGGAGAGCTTAACGCTGACGGCGCCTATATTTTTGATCAACCCAGCAGAATCAATATCGGCGTCAAATAGTTTATTAAGAAAGTTATTTTCATCATGTCGAACTTACAACCTTTGCCTTTCGTCGATTACCAACGTCCAGAACAGTGGGACTTAAAATCACCGCCGTTGACTTTTGTTGGAGAAGCGCCTGGCGCTGACGAAGTTCGCCAAGGTCGTCCATTCGCCGGACGCAGCGGAAAATTGCTGGATCAAACTCTTGAACAAGCAGGGCTGGACCGTCGGTTATGTCTGATTGCTAATGTGTTTCGCTATCAACCGCCAGGTAATAAGGTTTCTCATTTTTTTTCATCGCGAACTCGTGCGCGCGCACAAGGAATTTCCCTTGCGCTTGAGTTTGGCCCATTTGGCGCGTCAGATTACTGTTTGGAAGCATTTGCCGAAGAAATTATTGCATTACGCTGCATGTTGAATGAAGTTAAACCCCCTATTGTGATCGCATTGGGAAGAACGCCTCTTTGGGCGCTCACCGGATGTGGCGGAATCCTTGAGCGACGCGGACAGGAATTGCCTTGCCGCCTCAGACCAGAAACGGTGGTGATCCCTACCTTCCACCCAAGTTACCTCTTACGAGGCAATTTGGCGCAACAACCGATTTTTTTAACAGACATACAAAACGCCGCTGAACGTCGCCGTCATATTGTAGAATAAATTAAATCTAATAAGTTAGACGGCGTCAGGGACTGCGTTCCTGGACCCGTCTAATTTATTAGAAATACAGAAAATAATTTCTCTCCCGTCAAGAAAATTTTTGATTCAATTGGTCGCAAAAACACTCTAAATGTTCTGCAATAGAGACTGTCTCAACGCATCCAGAATCCCAACGCCTTCCCCGCCATACTTGAACCTCATACTTCTACGAGCAGCACAGCATGCATTTGCTTTTCGCCCAACCTGGCGACGCCACAAACAGCAGTGGCGCCGTTGATCTAGGACAATCTCCCGGCGACATTGTTTTTCTTTCCGCAGCCGATAGTGAATTGGCGTGTCTAGCGACAGCGCAAGATCACCTCATTGCCGCATCAACGGACAAACACACCCTTCCCCCACCAACACTACGTCTAGCAAATTTTCTATGGCTATCTCACCCGCTCTCCGTCGATCTATACGTTGATCGCATAATTTTGTGCGCAAAATTAGTGGTTGTACGTATCCTGGGTGGAGAACGTTATTGGCACTATGGCGTAGAGCAAATTGCAGCAGCTTGTGCATATAAAGGGATTTCTCTCGCGTTTCTTCCCGGAGATGACCAAGCCGATGTTGAACTTCTCCATAGATCAACTTTACCGCAAGAAAAAATCCGTGAGCTTTGGTCCTATTTAATCCATGGCGGCCTCTATAACGCAAAACAGTTTTTAAATTTCTGCTCTTTTTTAATGAAATATTCTACAGTTAGTCCAAGATCGCCTTTTCCTCTTCCACGATCTGCTTTTTATTGGCCAAACAACGCAGATCACATTTCATATTACGACATAACAAACCGCTGGCGCCTAGATTCTCCCGTAGTCCCAATTCTTTTTTATCGTGCATTGTTGCAGTCAGGAGACTTAGAAGCGATCGATGCGTTGATTGACGCGTTAATTAAAAAGGGCCTAAATCCTCTGCCAATTGCATTAATGAGTCTTAAAGAAATTGAAACCACTCTTTTTCTTTCTGAAGCGTTTCAAAATGCGCCTCCAGACCTGATTTTAAATGCAACAAATTTTGCAGTTGCACATCCTGGGGTCGAACATGGTGATTCGCCGTTTCCACACGCAGATTGCCCGGTGTTGCAGATTGTTTTCTCTAGCAACAGCGAAGAGAAATGGCGTATTAGCGCTAATGGTCTAGAGGCCCGTGATTTGGCTATGGCCGTTGCTCTTCCTGAACTGGATGGTCGAATTCTGAGCCGCGCAATTGCTTTTAAGGCCGAGGCCAAGTGGCATGCGCCCACTCAGTGCCGACTGAACGGCTATCGTCCGTCTCCAGATCGAATTGACTTTGTTGTCACGTTGGCTTCAGCCTGGTGTGCATTGCGTCGCACTCCGGCATCACAACGGCGCATCGCAATTCTTTTGGCGAACTATCCTAATCGTGACGGACGCCTCGCCAACGGCGTTGGATTGGACACGCCGGCCGGAGTTTTTAAGACTTTTACAGCAATGATCGAAGCTGGATACAACTTAGGAGAGCGTATTCCATGCGACAGCACAGAACTAATGGCTCACTTAGTTTCAGGAGCAACCAATGATTTAAAATCTTTAGATCAGCGCGTCATCGAAATCACTTTCCCTGTAACGATATACCACTGTTGGTTCAAAACTCTTCCTCCGGATGCACAGAAGGTTATTCTTAATCGTTGGGGACTTCCCGAAGATGATCCTGGGACACGAAATGACGCTTTCTGTCTTTCTCTACATCAATTTGGCAATATTGTTATTGGGATTCAGCCAGCCAGAGGCTACCATATAGACCCAACACGCAGTTACCACGACCCATCTCTGCCTCCTCCACATGGTTATCTTGCGTGCTACGCTTGGTTACGCACAATTTTTAAAGCACACGCCATCATCCATTTTGGCAAGCACGGCAATCTAGAGTGGTTACCGGGAAAAGCGCTTTCTCTTTCAAATAGTTGCTTCCCTGAGATTGCTCTAGGAGCGATTCCTCATATTTATCCATTCATTGTCAATGATCCAGGAGAAGGCGCGCAAGCCAAACGTCGCGCCGCCGCCGTTATTATCGACCACTTGACGCCGCCATTAACTCGCGCAGGAAACTATGGAGATTTGCAAACATTAGAATCCCTAGTTGACGAATACTACCAAGCATCTGGACTCGATTCCCGTAGACTGCCGCTTTTGCGTGAACGCATTTTCGACATTGCAACGTCTTTGGGACTTGATCGAGACTGTGGAGTTAGTTGTAATGACGACACTGACGCAGCCCTCACCCGCATCGACAACTATCTGTGCGAACTCAAAGAGTTGCAAATCCGTGATGGGCTTCATGTATTCGGATGCTCTCCCACAGGAGATCAACTAAATGAACTTCTTGTGTCTTTAACACGTATTCCGCGCGGACGCGGTGAAAACGGGGATGCGTCTTTATTACGAGCCTTGGCTGCGGACCTTTCTCTTGATTTTGATCCTCTAACATTCCCAGATTATCAAAGCGATGAAAGCAATCCTCAAGAAAGAACACCACCCCATCTCTGGAGAATTCAGGTTGAGTCTTTAGAAAATACAGCTTATGATCTGATATCAGGAAAAAAATCATGCCCTAAGACATGGATGCGCACAACAAAAGTTCTTCACATGGTTGAAACGATATTACGCCCTAAACTCGTGCAATGTGGCCCAGCAGAACAAACGGCGTTACTGCGAGCGTTAGATGGTAAATTCGTAGCGCCTGGTCCTTCCGGCGCACCGACGCGCGGTCGTCCGGATGTTCTTCCAACAGGCCGAAATTTTTATGCCGTCGATACGCGCGCCGTGCCCACGCCCACGGCTTGGATTTTAGGATGGAAGTCTGCATCGTTACTTATCGAACGTCATTTGCAAGACCACGGAGACTATCCCAGAACCATTGCTATGTCAGCATGGGGCACAGCCAATATGCGCACCGGCGGAGATGATATAGCGCAAGCTTTGGCGCTTATGGGGGTAAGACCTCAATGGGATTCAGCCGGAAGTCGTGTTTCAGGTTTTGAAATTCTTCCTTTATCTATTCTAGATCGCCCGCGCGTTGATGTCACTCTTCGAGTCTCCGGCTTTTTCCGAGACGCCTTTCCTGCTCAAATTGCTTTAGTTGATGAAGCGGCTCGCGCTGTAGCGAAACTTGACGAACTAGAATCTGAAAATCCTCTAGCAGCCCGCTACCGAAGTGATATCGAAACACTTCTTACAACCGGCGTCTCGCTTCAAGACGCCGAACGACAAGCAGGATTTCGCGTATTCGGTTCAAAACCAGGTGCATATGGAGCCGGATTACAAGCATTAATAGATGAACGAGGGTGGAGTAACGCCAACGATTTGGCCAACGCCTATTTGATTTGGGGTGGATACGCCTATGGAGCAGATTCCCAAGGAACAGAAGCATTAGAGGTATTTAAAACTCGCTTACGCACAGTGGACGCGATCATACAAAATCAAGACAATCGTGAGCATGATCTACTCGATAGCGACGACTACTATCAATTTGAGGGCGGATTAGCGGCGGCTGCGCGCTTCTTGTCTGGTTGCGCGCCTACAATTTACCACAACGATCATTCTCGTCCTGAACAACCAAGAATTCGAACATTAGAAGAGGAAATTGCACGTATTGTACGTGGACGAGTAACCAATCCAAAATGGATATCTGGTGTTATGCGTCATGGATATAAAGGCGCCTTTGAAATGGCGGCCACGGTCGATTACATGTTTGCTTTCGCCGCCACCACCAACGCAGTAAAACATCATCATTTTGATGCGGTGTACGACGCATTCATCTCCGATGACGTAATTAGAAGTTTTATTGCCGAGGCCAATCCAGCGGCGTTGCGCGAAATGGCGACGCGTTTTCAAGAAGCAATTGATCGAGGGCTTTGGCGCCCGAGGTCTAATTCCGCTCCAGATATACTGAAAACACTGAAGTAAACCCTCATGAAAAAACCTGAACGTCAAAGAGTGGATGTGGCCTTAGTGGAAAGAGGATTGGTCGAAAGCCGCAATCGCGCGCAGGCATTAATCCTTGCCGGGCTTGTTTATTCTGAAAGTCGCCGTATTGAAAAAGCCGGAGATTTTATTCACAATGACTGCCCTTTATCATTGAAAGGACAAGACCATCCCTGGGTTTCGCGCGGTGGCGTAAAGCTTGCGGCGGCGCTAGAACATTTCCAACTTGATCCAGCGGGTAAGATTGCGCTCGATCTCGGCGCTTCAACCGGAGGTTTTACCGATGTTCTGCTAACACAAAATGCAAAAAAAGTCTATGCGGTTGACGTTGGATATGGTCAGATAGCATGGAAAATAAGAAATGATCCTCGTGTGGTCATTCATGAAAAAACCAACGCCCGTTTTCTTGATCGCGCACAAATCCCAGATTCGATAGATTTTATTGTTTGTGATGCGAGCTTCATCAACCTTTCCGTTATTCTTCCTGCGTCTTTAAACCTAGCTTCTGATACTGCTTTTCTTGTCGCCCTGATCAAACCACAATTCGAAGTTGGCAAAGCTCGAGTCGGCAAAGGAGGCGTCGTTCGAGATCCCGCTCTTCATCAAGAGGTCTGCCAGACTGTTAAAGATTGGCTCTCATCTCAGCATCCTTGGCATGTGTTGGGGATCATTCCCAGCCCAATCACCGGTCCAGAGGGTAATAAAGAATTCCTAATCGCCGCACATCGCCAGAATTCCACCAACAAAAAATTAGACAAGTTAAATGACTCTAAAGAGCAGAACAATTGATATAGATTCATCGAATTCTATATGAAAACGAGAAGCACACAAGGATTACGTCGCGAATGAAGGAGAAGCGTCTACTTTACCCTTATAATTCCGAACAATTGGAGGGGCATAGTTCCCGACTTTGTTAATTTCTATGCAAATCGAAGGGCGTATATTAATACGTCCGGCCCATCAATAAGACTAAATCCCTAACAATTAAAGAATTGCAGAGAAAGCATGGAGATATTTTATGGTTTTTCTCGATGAAAAAGCCAATCCCCAATTTTATTAAATTTTATATATTGACTTTAAAATTGATCTCCCTTCATCATAAGGCTGTTTTCTTATCATCAGAAGTTTGGCGTCAAAATGAATCACTCTCCTCAATCCACAAAAATAAAACCTAAATTTCAAACTACGATTTCTAATAAAACGCCATTTCTAGTTTCATGCGTAGTCCTAGTTTTGTCAATTGTCACCGCAATCATCGAGCCTCCGATTCTTGTCACTTTAAGAAACACGGTGTTTGACGCTTACCAACGCCTCAAACCTCGCGCTTATCAACCAGTCCAATCAAATCCGGTGCATATCATCGATATTGATGACCAAACACTGGAAAAATTCGGACAATGGCCGTGGCCTCGTCCTTTAATCGCAGACTTGTTAAATCGACTCCAAGCACTCGGAGCGTCCGCCATTGCCTTCGACATGGTCTTTGCCGAACCAGATCGCAGCTCGCCCAACCGCGCTCTGGCCCCCTGGAAAGACAGGCCGGAAATCGCCGCCTTGATGCAAAATCTTCCCGATCATGATCAAATTTTAGCCGAAACAATTGCAAAAAGTCGTGTTGTTACTGGATTTTTTGCAATGAACGCCCCCATTGATAAGGATAAAAACGATTCAAATTCATTTCACCCAGTTGCTCCCGGAACCCCGTGGAGAATAATAAAATCTGAAATTATCAACAAAGATTCATCGAGCGCAACAACGGAAGCTTGTCCAAGAAATTACAACCCGGCGCGAGACCTAAATAGCAACGACGTAATCTATGACACCGCCATCGTTAATGTTCCTGTCATTGACCAATCGGCGGTCGGCATTGGAAATGTCAGCTTTCGTTCCGATAACGACGGCATTATACGCCGCATTCCACTTTTTATTAAGATCGCTGACAACATCTATCCCTCATTGGCTCTTGAAGCGTTGCGCGTAGCGTTTAAACGCAACATTCGCAACCCAAAATCAGAACCCTACAACATTCGCGTCAAGGGATGTCGAGAGTCCTCTACAAGTTCTTCTTCCGGATTCATGTCCGTACAAGTTGGACAATTCGAGATTCCAACAGATTCCAGAGGTTACGTCCAATTGTACTACAGCAAAACAATGCCAGAACGCACTATTCCCGCCTGGAAGATTCTTAATAACCAAATTCCGGATAAAAACTTTCTTAACTCTATATTATTCATTGGAACCTCAGCAGAGGGAATGAAAGATTTACGTTTTAATCCTTTTAGAGTGATGTTTCCTGGTGTGGAAGTTCACGCACAGTTGGCGGAACAAGTTCTTCAAAAATCCGGCCTGGCTCCATACGATAAAGAAACTTCAATGGGAATTGTCATTATATTTATGGTCATTATTTGGATTTGTCTTGGGATATTGCTATACATCCAAGGAGCAATATATGCGGCAATAACTTCTTTTCTATCCATTGCAGTTATTTTTGGATTTTCTTGGTATCAATTTTCGGTTCATAGAGTTCTGTTTGATCCATTGTTTCCTAGCGTTTCCGTGATTGCTATTCTCCTTTCTTGGTCCATTCCCAAACAATTAATTGCCGAACAGAAGCAACAGTGGCTCCGTAGCGCTTTTTCATCTTATGTATCTCCAAATCTGGTGCAACATCTGATCGAACATCCGGATCGTCTAAGTCTCGGCGGTGAAATCCGCGAATGCAGCTTCGTGATGACGGATCTCGCCGGTTTTACATCGTTAATGGAAAAATTCGGCCCCGATCAAGTTGTTTTACTGCTGAACACCTATTTAACAGAAATGATTTCCATTGCCTTCCAATTCGAAGGCACTCTTGACCGCATCGTTGGCGATGCTGTTGCGGTGATGTTTTCTGCTCCTGTTACCCAGCCCGATCATGCAGAACGTGCTGTTGCGTGTGCTTTGGCAATGGATCGTTTTGCCAGAGACTTCTCTGAGCAACGTAAAAAAGAAGGAATTCCGTTTGGCGTCACCAGAATCGGCGTTCATACGGGGCAAGTTCTGGTAGGAAATTTCGGCGGAGATATAATATTTGATTATAGAGCGTTAGGAGATCCCATCAATACTGCGTCTCGCCTCGAAAGCGTCAACAAACATCTTGGCACTTTAATTTGCGTTAGTGGATATACTGTGGCTCAATGTCCAAATTTCTTTGGACGCCCCATCGGAACTCTAGTTCTAAAAGGAAAAACCGAAGGAATAGACGCTTTTGAGCCTCTTTTGCCCGATCGCGCAAACTCCACGGAAATTTCTCAATACCGTCAAGGTTTTGCACATTTGGAAAAAGGCGACGCCGAGCAAGCCGCACTCCTTTTTACTCCTTTGACGAACGACCCATTGGCGCAATTGCATCTAAAACGAATCGCCGCCGGAGATCGTTCAATAAAAATAGTCATGAAAGACAAATGATTTCAACCTAAGCTGAAATAAACAATAAATTAGGCAATCCAGAGACCATGTTCCTGATCGCTGAGAGTCATAAGAAAGAAAAATGCTCCTGTACGAAAACCTCACCCTCTAAGATTTAGGAGCACTCACAGTTATCTAACTATTTATCAGAGTCAAAGATCGCGAATCAATCATCTCTTCTGTAACAATTTGTTACAATCGTAAAGACAATTTCTGAGAAACCTTTGCAATACTGACATACGTCGTAACAATCGATAGCGTAGAGTGTGCCTCAACATCATCGCATCATAAAAAAAATACCCAAAATGACGCCGAACATAAAGCAAAGTTTGAAAGACAGGAAGGGGCTAGGAACTCAAATGAAAAAAGCGCTTCCCTTTCTTCTCATCATCGCCGTTCTGATCGGAGTCGGCGTCTGGAATCAAGAGACGTTAAGGCCCCTTTTAGTGAAATATCGAGAAGGGATTTTGGTCGCTCAAACGTCCTCTCCACAAACATCGGCTCCACAAACACAACCGACATTGCCAACACAGAGCCCCGAACGCCCTCACGGAGTTTCGGATCGTCCCCAACCCGTCTTAACGACTCCCGTCGAACGTCGCCCCACTCCAGTTCGATTGACCGCCATCGGCGCCGTACAACCAATAGCGACAGTGTTGCTTCGCTCACGCATAGATAGCTTAATTGAAGCGGTCCACATCAACGATGGTCAAGAAGTGGCGCGTGGCGACCTCCTTTACTCTCTGGACGCACGCCCTATCGAATCGCAACTTCGCCAAAGCGAGGCAATTCTAGAACGTGATCGCGCTCAATTAGAGAAAAGCCGAATTGATGTTCGCCGTTTCGGAGATTTGCTACGCAATGACGCCGTAGCGCGTGAAAAATATGAGACCGCACTGACCAGCGCCAATGTGCTGGAGGCGACAGTGAAGGCCGACCAAGCGAATCTCGACGGAATTCGCCTTACATTAGATTACACAAAAATCCGCTCTCCGATCGCCGGGCGAGCAGGCGCGATTTTAATGCGGCCAGGAAACGTGGTGCGGGCGGGAGACCCTCAACCTTTGGTGCAATTAACGCAACTTCGTCCAATATATGCAGCGTTCAATATTCCAGAGCGTGATCTTCCCGCAATTCGACGCGCAATGGCGACAGCTCCGGTAGAGGTAATGGCTCGAATTCCCGGAGAAAACGGCGCAGAAGCACTTGGTCGTTTGGACTTCATCGACAACGCCGTCGATTCTCAAACCGGCACCATTGCTTTAAAGGCAAAGTTCGACAACACAGACACTTTATTATGGCCGGGACAATTCGTCTCGGTGGTCATCACTTTAAGAATCGACCCGCAAGCCTTAACCGTTCCCAACGAAACGCTACAAACCAGCCAACAAGGGACATTTGTCTATGTGGTTCGCCCAGATAGAACGGTTGAAGCGCGTCCTGTGACGTTGGATCGCTCAATTGATGGCCGAACCGTCGTCACCAGCGGCGTGAAAGAAGGCGAGATCGTGGTCACGGAAGGTCAATCCCGCTTAAGACCCGGCGCGCGCGTCATAACACCCGGCGCCAATGAAGGCGTAAAAGATCGCGCAAAACCGACCAAACCCGCCGCAAATACGATGGCAACCTCCCCAAACACACCGGGAGAACGGCCATGAATTTCTCTGAATTATGCATTCGTCGTCCTGTAATGACGACACTCATGACTCTCTCCATTGTCTTCAGCGGCTTCATCGCCTGGAAACAGCTTCCCGTCGCCGCTTTACCTCGCGCTGATTTTCCTGTGATCAGCGTCTCGGCAGTCCTTCCCGGCGCCAGCCCTGAAACCATGGCTTCTTCAGTCGCTTCGATTTTGGAACGCGAATTCGCCACCATCGGCGGCATCGATAGCATGACCTCAACCAGTGGTTCAGGCTCTAGCATCATTACTTTGCAATTCGCCCTCGAACGCAACATCGACGACGCCGCCAACGATGTGCAGGCGGCTCTAGCGCGCGCCGCACGGCGTTTACCAGCGGAACTCACCACACCACCCTCTTTCCGTAAGGTCAACCCAGCCGATCAACCAGTCATTCTTCTCGCGTTGACGTCTCCGGTTTTGCCGCTGTCCACGCTCAATGAATTAGCGGAAACCGTCTTACAACCCCGCATCGCCACCCAGAACGGCGTGGCGCAAGTGCAAGTCTACGGCGCGCAGCGCTTTGCCGTGCGAATTCAGATCGATCCAGACGCGCTTTCCGCACGAGGAATTGGCATCGATGACGTCCAAAAAGCGATCACCGCCGCCAACGCCAACACGCCTGTCGGAACTCTCAGCGGGCCACACCAACAACTCACCATCGAAACAAACCGACAGTTGCTTAATGCTGAAGCGTTTCGCCCATTGGTTGTCGCGTTCCGCAACGGCGCTCCGGTGCGACTCAGCGACGTCGCAACTGTGATCGATAGCGTGCAGAACAACCGCGTGGCGGCGTGGTTCAATGGAGTCCGCGCCATTGTTCTCGCCATTCAAAGACAGCCCGACGCCAACACTGTCGAAGTTGTTGATCGCGTTCGCACGCTCATGCCTGCGCTTCAGCAAGAACTTCCGGCCGCCGTCTCTTTAGAAGTAATGAGTGATCGCTCTCTTTCAATCCGAGACGCCGTGCATGACGTTCAGTTCACTCTGTTTCTTACCATCGGCTTGGTGGTGTTGGTAATTTTTTTGTTTTTACGACGATTGTCGGCAACTTTAATTCCAGCATTGGCCTTGCCAGTCTCACTGATCGCCACTTACGGCGGCATGTTCTTGTTGAGTTATAGCCTCGACAATATTTCCTTGCTCGGGTTAACATTGTCGGTCGGTTTGGTCGTGGACGACGCCATTGTCATGCTGGAAAACATCGTTCGTCACATTGAAAATGGAGAAAAACCTTTCGAAGCAGCGCTCAAAGGCAGTCGAGAAATCGGCTTTACGATCGTTTCAATTACGGTGTCACTGGTCGCGGTCTTCATCCCCATTTTGCTAATGGGTGGAGTGGTCGGACGTTTATTTCACGAATTCGCCATGGTCGTGACTCTGGCCATCGGCGTGTCTGCATTCGTATCGCTCACCCTGACGCCGATGTTGTGCGCTCGACATTTGCGCGCAGAAAAACACCCTCATAATAAAAAATCTTCACATAAAGAGGGTTTTTCAAGCGAATCGCCCACTGCGCTGCCTCCCATACACACAACAGGTTGGTTGCGACTCTACGACATCAGTCTTCGTTGGGCGTTGAAACACTCTTGGATTATGTTAATTATTTTTGCCTTGACCATCGTCGGCACTGTTCAACTCTTTAAAATAGTGCCCAAAGGCTTTTTTCCCATCGAGGACACCGGGCAAATCTCGATCACCACTGAAGCGGCTCCGGATGTTTCTTTCGACGCACTTGCCGCTATGCAAAAAAAAGCGGCTGCAATCATTCAAGCCGATCCCGCAGTGACTGCCGTCACCTCTTCAGTCGGCGCCGGAAATCAAAGCGTCACCGCCAACGCCGGACGCATGTTCATTACCCTTAAACCCCGAGAACAACGTCCGCCAGTCGGAGAGGTAATCCAGAGACTCCGCCGTCAAACCGCCGCCATTCCTGGATTCGCGGTCTTTATTCAGCCTGTGCAAAACCTCAGCCTTGGCGGCAGAGCCGCAAAAAATCTTTATCAGTACACACTGCAAGGGCAAAACCTCGACGACCTCTATTTATGGGCAGATCGCATGGTCGAGACACTTTCTCGTGAACCGATATTCCAAGACACCACCAGTGACGCCCAACGCAATAATCCCCAGGCATTCGTCCATATCAACCGCGAGCGCGCCGCAACTTTAGGAGTCGCTGTAGACCAAGTGCGACAAACCCTCTACAGCGCTTTCGGATCGCGACAAGTCTCCACGATCTTCACGCCCAGCAACGATTATCAAGTTATTCTTGAGTTGGATCCACAATTCCAGGCTGAAACAGCGGCTCTTTCCAAACTCCACGTCCGCAGCGCCACTTCCGGTCGCTTGGTTCCGCTCGACGCATTCGCCAATGTCGAACGCGCCAGTGGCCCGCTTACGGTCAATCATCTTAGCCAAGTTCCCGCCGTCACCATTTCATTTAACCTTGCGCCCGGACATGCGCTCGGCGAGGCCATCGAGGTCATTCGAGAGGTCGAATTAAAAATTCGTCTTCCCGCCTCCGTCACCACTGGATTCAACGGAACGACGCAGCTTTTTCAAGACTCCATGCGTAACCAAGGATTACTGCTGCTCGCGGCGGTGGTGGTGATCTACATCGTCCTCGGCGTTCTGTATGAAAGCTATATCCATCCAATCACGATTCTCTCCGGATTGCCCTCGGCGACGATCGGCGCTTTGGGAACTCTGATTCTGTTCGGTCAAGAATTAAGCGTCATTGCGATTATCGGAATCTTGATGCTCATCGGCATTGTGAAGAAGAATGCAATCATGATGATCGACGTTGCTTTGTCACTCAAGCGCGAACACGGGCTCCCGCCGGAGCAAGCTGCATACCGCGCCTGTTTGATGCGGTTTCGACCAATTATGATGACAACTCTTGCGGCAATGATGGGAACATTGCCGATTGCCATAGGCTACGGCGCAGCCGCAGAGCTGCGGCAACCCCTAGGACTAACAGTTGTCGGCGGGTTGGCGGTGTCGCAAATTCTAACGCTCTATCTTTCGCCTGTATTATATTTGCACTTAGAGCATCTTTCCTCTTGGACAAAACGCACCAGCCTCAAATTTACAAAACACAAAACAACTCACGAAGAGTGACTGGTTTTCACTCCAAAGAAAAATCGCTTCGCCGATAAAGGGAGGCTTTCGCTTCCCTTAACAATCCACTCCCATACACAACCCGGAACTTAGTGACGGAAAACGAGTTGTCGAAACCCCAACAGTGAGGTAAGATCAGAGAAAGGCAAAACATTCTATCCAAGAGGCGTTGTAGCGTATGAGCCGAAAGGGCGGTGTATTCGCGGCATTGGCCGTCGCCATCGGCGTCGGCTTATCCGGGTGCGGTTTGACGGAGGCGTTCGTTCCGCCAGAGCCCAACCCTCTGGTCATTCCGCCGATCGCCAAACCGGCTCAGGCTGCGCCCCCTGAGTTCAACGCGCAAACCGCTCAACCAATTGAACGCCCGTCCAAACCCTCGTTCGATTCCAGTCAAACGCCGCCGATCCCCGATCCGGTCCCGTTCGAAGCTCCCGCCGCGCTTGAGTCTCCCCCCGAACCCGGAATCGCAGCTCTAATGGAGCCGCCTCCGAGCAACCGCGCGACGACGCCCAAACCACCGAAACGAACCGGCCCCTCAGCCATTCCGACGCCCCCGCCGCTTGATGATGCGCCTATAGCGTCCGTTCCCGCGTCGCAACAAGCCTCTTTACCACAACAATCCACCGCTTTGCTGTCGATCCCATCGACGACGACCGTTCTTCCAGAGAATGCCGACGCCACACGCAACACTACTCAAGTCGCTTCTGCGCCACCTGCGGTTGTTATGCCGCCGGAAGGTCGCATTGTGTTTGAGAACGCCGCAACAGCCATACCAGAAAGCGCCGCAGCCACAATTGCCGAATACGCCGCAGCCATGCAACTTACGCCCGGCATGCGAATTCAACTCCGCTCTTACGCCTCAGGAAACGCAGACACACAGCGCCAAGCGCGACAGCTTTCAATGACTCGCGCTCTGGCGTTACGCGAAATGCTGACACAACACGGCGTTAGAAGCACGCGAATCGATGTTCGTCCGTTAGGAATAGCCCCTGAAGGCCCCTCGGATCGAATCGATGTCGTTCCCGTCAATTAACGCCTAACGCCACAAAGACAAAGCACCCATGAGCATTAGCATTTGGGGATATGTGTTGCGTATGCTCGCCTTTTTGGGCGCAATCGCAACAATCGTTTTTCTGACGTTCCCCGCCCTGGAACAGTTCTTTTTTATTAACCCCAGTTTGAATGGAGTCATCCTCGGCGTCTTCGCATTCGGCGTTTTGTATATGCTCCGCATGGTGTTGCGCTTGCGCCGAGACATCCTTTGGCTGGTTCAATTTCAGTCTCCCACCCGCGCCGAATATTCTCGACGACATCCGGCGCAGCCTGCGTTGTTGGGCGCTCTGGCCAATGTTTTGGCCGATCGCAAAGGCCGAATGGCTCTTTCTGCTGTGTCGATGCGCTCTTTGCTTGACGGCGTATCGGCGCGACTCGACGAGTCGCGAGAAATCTCCCGTTATCTCATCGGTTTATTGATATTCTTGGGCCTATTAGGAACCTTTTGGGGCTTGCTGGGAACAATCCAATCCGTTGGAAGCGTAATCGGCGGACTTTCGATCGGTTCCGGAACCGATGTCGCCGCCGCGTTCGCCTCTTTGCAAAGCGGGCTCCAAGCGCCCCTTTCCGGCATGGGCGCAGCCTTCAGCGCCTCGTTGTTTGGGTTGGCCGGATCATTAGCGTTAGGGTTCCTTGATTTACAAGCCGGACAAGCTCAGAATCGTTTTTTCCAGGCCGTCGAGGACTGGCTTTCCGGAGCGGCGCGCCTACCTTCCGGTTATGTTTCCGAGACCGAATCTTCCGCTCCGGCTTATCTTGAAGCTCTACTGGAACAAACCGCCGAAAACATCGATGCCTTGCAACGCACAATGGCTCAAGCGGAGGAAGGGCGCAGAATCGCCAACGCCAACTTGCTGGCTCTGACCGAAAAATTGAGCGCTTTAACCGACCAAATGCGCACCGAACAAGCGTTGATGATCAAACTGGCCGAAAATCAAACCGAACTGAAACCCCTGATCGCTCGTTTAGCCGATGCAGCCACTCAAAGCGGAGTCTTCGCACCGGCATCGTCCTCTCAAACCTCTTCCGACGACGACGCTCGCCGTCATTTACGCAATATTGATATGACCTTATCGCGTTTAACAGAAGAAATTCCAGCTGGGCGAACACAACTCACACAAGAACTGCGTAACGAAATCCGATTGGTCGCTCGCACCTTCGCCGCACTTGCTGCGGGCGACGGCAACGCGCGCTGAGTTCGAGTCTCGATATGTCTCGACGCATTCGTCGAACCGGAAGTCATGAGGCTGGCGCTTGGCCTGGATGGGTCGATGCGCTATCTTCTCTTATTATGGCAATTATTTTTCTATTGTTGTTTTTTGTGATTGCCGAATTCTATTTGGCCAACACGCTTTCCGGTCGAGACCAGACCGTGCAGACTCTGAATCAGAAGCTCGAATCGCTAAGCGCCCAACTTATGGTAGAGCAGCGTTCACGAAATGCGTTGGAAAACTCTTTGGAGCAACGCGACAACGAACTCAAGACGATACGCGCCGATCGCGAGACCATTGAACTGAAACTCCGAGACTTGGCGCGACTGCAAGCTGATCTCAGCGCCTTACGTGAGGTCCGCAACCGCTTGGAAAGCGAAATCGCCGCCGCAAATCTCCTTGTGGAAAAGCAAAAAAACAACCAACAAATTCAGATTCAACAAATAGAAACCGCAGAACGCGAACAACGACGCCTTTCTGACGAACTTCGGCTATCGGAAGAACAGCGTCGCCTCCTTATGATCGAATTCGGCTCCTTACGTGACCTCCGTCGATCTCTAGAAACCCAACTCTCCAACCAAACAGAGCGAACTCTGTTGGCGCAACGAGAAATTGAACAACGCGACATCCGCATTCGCTCTCTACAGTCAGCCCTTGATAACACCCAAACCGCTCTCTCCGGAGAACGCAATCGCGCCGACCAGCTTGATCAAAAACTAGCAATCGCTCTGGCCCGGAAAGTCGAGGAGCTTGCCCGTTATCGCTCCGAATTCTTCGGTCGACTGCGCGAAACTCTCGGCAATCGTTCAGACATTCGCATCGTTGGCGACCGTTTTGTGTTTCAATCTGAAGTTTTGTTTCCCAGTGGCTCAGCCACACTTGAAGAAGCCGGAAAACTCAGACTCGCACAGTTGGCGCAAACCCTCGCATCTCTAACGCCCACAATTCCTACCGAGATCAATTGGATTCTTCGAGTCGACGGCCATACCGACGCAAGACGCATCGCCACGGCTCAGTTTCGCTCTAACTGGGAATTGTCCTCCGCCCGCGCCATTTCGGTGGTCCGCTTTTTGATCGAGCAAGGAATTCCGAGTGAGAGACTTGCCGCCGCAGGATTCGGCGAGTTTCAGCCCTTAGATTCCGGTGTTTCTGAAGAAGTATTTGCCCGCAATCGACGAATCGAAATAAAATTTGATCAAAAATAGCGCTATGATCAAACCTCCCTCCAAGAGACGAAACTCACACACAGCTTCAGAACTCTTTTCCCTTTGTGCTCGTCGGAAAAGGCCGTCAAGGCTCTCCGATCTTCCCGCCATGTCCAGGGACGCCAATCCCTAGGCCCGTTTTTATTAATCCTATCCCATAACGAAATGACCGATCCACTCCCCACATCGCCCTCCCCCACGTCTCCGCGCTGCGGCTTCGTCGCCCTCGTCGGTGCGCCTAACGCTGGTAAATCGACCTTGCTCAACGCCATGATTGGCAGCAAGATCGCCATTGTCTCGCCCAAGCCCCAAACCACTCGCGCTCGCGTGCTTGGCATTGTCATCGAAGACCAGAGCCAAATCGTCTTTGTTGATACTCCAGGCGTCTTCACGCCACGGCGCCGACTAGATCGCGCTATGGTCGCCGCAGCGTGGCAAGGCGTTGGCGATGCTGATTTTCTAACGCTATTAGTTGACGCCACTCGCAAAGAATTAGATGAAGATACGCTGGGCATTATAGAGCGTTTGAAAGCAGAATCCCGACACGCGGTTTTGGCGCTTAACAAAATTGACCGAATCCATCCTGAACGGCTTTTGACCCTTGCCGAGCGGTTAAACAGCGAAGGTGTCTTTACAGATATTTTCATGATTTCAGCTCTAACCGGCGACGGCGTAGCAGATTTACGAAAACATTTGGCCGCAAAAATCCCAGAAGGACCATGGTTATATCCGGAAGATCAAATCACCGATGCGCCGATGCGTTTACTGGCGGCGGAAATCACTCGTGAGGCTTTGTTTATACAACTTCATCAAGAACTTCCTTACGCCTCGACCGTAGAAACCGAGACATGGGAACAATTTTCTGACGGCAGCGTAAAAATCGGTCAAGTAATCTTCGTGGAACGAGAAAGTCAACGTGCTATTGTTTTAGGAAAAGGCGGCAGCCGCATCAAAATGATCGGCACAGCGGCGCGAACCGAAATCGAAAAAATGACTGGATGTCGTATTCACTTAAAATTATTCGTAAAAGTGCGCGAATCATGGGGCGAGGATCCCGAACGGTATGAACCTTGGGGGCTCTCCTACAACGCCTAAAGAAGATATTTCTTGATATAAAATTTTTAAAAATTAGACAGGACCAGAGACTGCGTTCCTGATCCTGTCTAATTTCTGTAACACAGCGCGAAATTACTCTTTTCGCTTGACCAAAAAGACAGTGCCGATTCCCCATGAAGGCAGTCGTCGCCGCAAAGAGCGTGTTTCAATCGGCAACGGCACATAAGGAAACCGCAGGGACTGGGCTTCTTGCTGGAGAACACAAAAGCCTGCCATTGTCAAATGTCTGCGCACGACACTTGGAAACCGAAAGACATGCGGCAATTTCTGATCGCCCAGGTATCCTTCATTAACACCATCCGCCTTAGTCATCCAGGCCCGAATCACTCGGAAAATGCCGAGAGGAACTCCAATTGGCGTCCTCTTCCCCACACGCCAATAATTATCTCCACCCAACAACGCCCATGAGCACGGATTTATACAAGTCGGGACCGCAATTACAGCCTGCCTTCCTGTTAAACGATGCAGTTCAGAAAGACCTCGATCAAAATCAGGCAAATGTTCCAGAACGTGACTGCTAACGACGCAGTCAAAAGCATTATCGGAAAACGGCAATTGCTCTAGATCACCGATCAGATAATGCAATCTTTTTTGTAGTTCCGGCCGATCTTTTAAACGGCGCTCTTCGGCTGAGCGAATATTGGCGACAGATAAATCCACACCAACGACATCAGCCCCCTTCTCTGCCATTAAGCGAGACAACGCACCTTCACCGCATCCGGCGTCGAGCACTCGCATCCCTGGTTCTACGAACCGCAACACCGAATCATAAATATCGGCGTGAACTTGTCTCCGTATTGCGTAGGGAGAATTCACCCGCTTTTCGATAATCGCGTCGTGGGTGCGAAAGTAAGTGTCCTTGGTTTGGTCTTTCATATTTTTATGCTCGCAATTTCGGCGCGATTCGCACAAACAACGCCACTTGACCAAATACCGACGCCATAACCAAAGTCCACGCTGCGCCGATGGCTCCATACAACCAAATCAAGCCGATATTTAAGGGAACACATAAAACTCCGATAACAATTCCAGTCCAAAAGTGATACCAATAGAAATCAAAAGCTAAAGCCATTGGCCGCACCCAGAACAGAATTGTCACCACACCACTTCCTACGATCAACACACGAAATAATGGGACAGCAGGAGAATATTGCTCACCAAATAAAATCGGCACAGCATATCCCGCAACAGCCACGGCAAGCAACACCAAAACCAAAACCGTAGGCCCCCAAGTCCTCCATAGCAAATTAACGCTCTGGCGAATCATTTTCATGTCTCGCCGCACAACCATTTCGCTGAAGTCTTGGTAAATGACTTGAGCCAACATCTCAGCCGCACGTTGAACCATCCCAGCCAAACTTTTCCCCAAGCGATACCAACCAACTTCCTCAACGGGACGCAAAATTCCCAAGACCAAGATGTCGCCTTCTTTAACCAAAGTCGACACAATGCTGCTCAAGAAACCGGCAGACATAAAGTTCCAAAATCCTGAAATTTCCTTTCGACGCCGCACCACCTCACGCATACGCTTCAGCCCTCCGCCGTCAAGCAAATCGACGTCGTAGCCTTCACGAACAGTCTTGACCAATAACCGCCCCACCACGATCACCTGGATCAAAGACACTCCCAAGAACACCCAGGCTAAAACCAACAATGAAAAATTTTCAAACAAAGCAAAAACGCCCACCATGGACACCCGCAAAGCAGGAAAAAGCACATTCAAAAATGCAATTCGACGATACTGTCCAAGATCGCGTGCAACGCTGAACCAAGTTTGATCAAAAAAACCAAAAACTTGAGTTGCGCCGTAAAGCAAATAAAGAGAAACCTCTCCCTGCCCTCCCGCCAATTCTCCCGCCATCCACGGCGCTGAAATGCTGACCACCACGGCGCCTAACCCCATGGTTACCAAATCGGTAAGAATTGCAGTGTTCAACAACAAACCAAGCCGATCGATTTCCTTTTGATGGCGGAACTCAACCAAATAGCGCGTCACCGGCTCGGAAGTGCGAAAGGTGCAGAAGGCAAAAACCACCGAGGCATAGGACATCACTGTTCCCCAGATTCCAAACCCAGAAGCGCCCAAGACGCACGCCAAAAGCCAGGTTTGAAAAAAATTGAGCCCCATGGTTGCGAGGCTGCCTCCAAACAACGTAGCGCCGCTGGAAAACAAACGGCGAAGGGAACCGAGAGATTTAAGCACGAAAGAACCTCGAACTCGTCATAAAAAAACACGAAAACTCTACGATCATCGCTTTTTTTAGAAAGCTCCATACATGAAGCGCGCGATGCTTCGCTCTTGCAATATATTTTACGTCAATCCTGCGCATCCGAAAGCCAAAATCTTTTCGGCGCGCCCCTCCCACGAATAGGCATCAGCCATGAGTTTTTGTCCGATCATCGCTTTAGCCCGCGCCAAAGTCATGTCTTGAGCCAATGCTTCCAACGCCTCGATCAATGATTGAGGGTTTTCGTCTTCCAAGAACGTAACATGCTGCGACTCCACCACTTCAGAAATCGGTCCCAACCGACTAACCACCGCCGGAACGCCCGCCGCCAAAACTTCAAACAACTTCAGAGGCGACATCCAACGCCATGTCTTCACAGCGCGCGTATAAGGTAGAATCACACTGTCATAGGAGCGAATAAGACGCGGCATTTGCTCGTGACGCATTGCAGAACGCACCAAAACATTCGGCAAATCCAACCCGTCAAGCAATGCGGCCTCCACTTCCGCCTGAGAACCGCCAACCAAAACGAATCCGTGCTTCGGCAAAGCGCGAGCAGCGGCGGCGATCATGCCCAACCCACGCTCCGGCCGTAAAGCGCCATAATAAAGATGAATGGGCGATCCTTCAGCGCTCGGAGCAGGACGCTCCGCGCCAACGAACGGTTGCGCCTGCGCAAAACGATTAAAATCGACGCCGTCATGACTAGAAATCACGCGATCAGAAGGCCAATCATACGCAGAAATCAGATGTTGTCGCAAACTATCGGAAATGGCGACAATCCGCACACGCCGCCCCAAAAGCGGCAACGCTAAACGAGCGCGCTTTGATAAATCCTGGTGCAGCTCCAACACCACGCTCTGTGAAAATATCTGCGCCGCAAAGGCGACGCCCAAACTGCGCGTGAATAACAAAAACGGACGCTCATGGAACAATAGCCACAACAAACGAATTAAAAACTCAGCATACCGTCCTGCGCCACGCCGCAGTCGACACATCAAGGGATAACGTTCGATCGGCAGTTTTTCCAAACCAGAAACCATTCGGCCAAAAAAGGGCCAAACGTAGAAAACTTTTAGACCGGACTCGGCAAAAGCACCCAACATTCGACAAGTCTGCAACACATGCGCTGTCTCAGACTCCATAACCATGTTGTTGGCGACCCACAAAACTCCGCTCAAAACCGCCCTCCATCTTTATACGCCAAAGACACAATTATTGGTCTATTTCTGTAAATCGAGATATTTTTGCATACACACGGTAATTCTTTCATAGGCGTCATACAGCTCTACAACTTTGGACTGCACAACCTCGTTCTCATTTCGAAATGCCGCATACTCAATTTTTTGACACACCACACCCATTTCGACAGCGCCCACGCTGTTTGCCGCTCCCTTAACAGAGTGAGCGAATCGCGATAGTTCTTCCCATGCCTCCATCGCCATCAATTCCGGTATACGCCTTATAATGTCATCTGTCGAATCGAGAAAGCTTCTCATGATTCGATCCGAAATTTGATTAAATCCACCACACCAGGAACGCAAACAGTCCGGGTTGAATATTGTTACTCCATCCGCTCCTTTCTGTTCTTGATCCAAAGATTTTTTTATGGAAAAGAGTGAAGCTGCAAGATCAATCTGCTTTTCTACTTCTACAGAAGATAAAATACACTCGTCATCACAAGCCTCAATTTTCTCTCCATTGCTCATTAATGGGCGCCGTAGAGCAATGGCTTGCGGAGCCCATCGAATTAATATGCTTTCCAAGTTTGTTAAATTTACTGGCTTAGACAAATAGCCATCCATGCCATTCGTCAAGCACCATTCCGCTTCACCCGCCATCGCATTTGCAGTAAGCGCTACAATCGGCAGACGTCGACCACTGGCTTGCACCCGCTCTCGGGTGCGAATGGCCGTCGTCAACCGATATCCATCCATTTTCGGCATGCTGCAATCGGTTAACAGCATAGCATAGTCTTTACCGCACCGCGATAACTTCTCCCACGCAGCAGCGCCATCGGAAACAATTTCGCAACAGACGCCCAAAAAAGAAAGCTGTTGCGACACCACAAAACGAACCGATGGATTATCCTCCGCAGCCAATATTACAGCTCCGGCCTGTCGAGCTTGATTTTCTTCCGGTTCAACATACTGCCTACTTAGACGAGGAGCGTGATGATTGTGGTTTTTTTCAATTTCTTCCCTTGCTCCAACGACCATAGCGATCGCCATTAATAACCGTTCCCGAGCAATAGGCTTCATCAAGAAAACGATATCATCACATTCAACAACACGAGACCTCGATGTTAACACATCACGCACCGCTGAATACGATCTCCGCACCGGATGCGTCATACTGATGACGCCTTTTTTTACGGCATCCTTAACAAAAGCATTTAACGCAACGCGATCTTGCGATTCATCGTCTTTCCACTCATCATTCACAATCAATACATCAAACCCCGATTCGTTGTTTTCTAAAACGCTCAGAGAAAAATCTTCAACAATTTTAGTAAAACGCGTCACATCCTGGAGATAATATCCAATGACACGACGAATTTCAGCATCAGGCTCGATAACCAAAACACTGACATCTTGTAAGAAAGCATACTCACTTTCAGTTCCAACACTGAGTTCAGATAAATTTTCTTCATTAACGAGATCAAATGGCAAAAGAAGCCGAAAAACACACCCGGAATCAGACGAAGTTTCCAGCGTAATTTCTCCTCCCATCGCCTGAGCCAACCGCCGACAAATTGATAATCCTAAACCACTGCCGCCTCGCGTTCCGTATAATCCACGTTGATTGTTTTCAGTTTTTACGAAAGGCTCAAACAAACGCGTGATTTGTTCTGATGTAAGACCAATACCGGAATCAGTCACGCGAACAACCAATGTTGCTTGTTGAGACGTCAAAGTCTTCAACAGAACTTCAATTGACACACGCCCCTGATCTACGAACTTAACGGCATTTCCTATAAGATTATACAAAATTTGCCGAAACCGCACAGGATCCCCCAGCACACAAGATGGCGCTTGCGGATCAACAAAAACAACCAATTCTATATTTTTATTAAAAGCTGTCGGCGCTAGAAGCTCCATCACGCCATCCACTACAGCGGCAATAGAAAAAGCCTGACGACGCATCACCAAACATCCGGATTCAATTTTCGTCAAATCCAAAATGTCATCAATCAAAGCCAATAAAATTTCGGATGACTGACGCGCAACGCTTAATAATCGTTCTTGGTTAGGCTCTAATTGGGTATGATGGAGAAGCTCCAACATCCCTAAAACCCCATTCATCGGAGTTCGAATTTCATGACTCATAGTCGCTAGAAACTGAGATTTTGCCTCATTGGCAAATATTGCTTCCTCCTTGGCGCGCTCCAACGCCTCGGTCGACAAAGCCAACTCATGAGCTTGACGTTCAAAAGCAACAGCAGTGCCTCGAAACAACAGCAAAGCATCCATCATTTCAGTAATTTCATCATCTCCGGAACGATGAATCGGACTATGCAACTCTCCTGCTGCAATTTTCCGAGTATCCGCCACCAGCCTCGACAATCTACGAACAATGCGCCAACCAACATAAAACCACAAAATAAGCAAAGGCCCGATAAACGCAACCATCGCCATTCCAGCAATCACCCATCGCCCATAATTAAGGTCGCGGATAAGATGCTTGCTCATAAATGACGCATCTTTCTCAACCTCATTCACCAAACGAACCACCATAGAAATCATTCGCGCAACTTCATCACGCATAGCAATTTGAATTTTGCCTATATCACGTCGCGACTGATCGCGAATTTCTTGCAGAGTGAGGATGCCTCCAGGTCCCTCAATCAGTGAGTTTGGAAACAAAGAAGCAATGTCATCCGAGTTGACGTAACGAGCGTCTTCTCCTGTTTTATTGAACTCACCAATTTCTTTTTCTAAATTTCGAACCTGATTACGCCAATCTGAAACCGTATTTTCTTCTAAATCTCCCGCTAAGGCCACAATACGAATCAACAGCTCCACCAACTCGTCCACGAGCATCATCAATTTTTTAGATTCATCTTGTCGAGCTTGAGCATCAGACTCAAATGAAAGAACTCCCGCACTAAACCGTTGAATCTGTTTCTCATCGAATTCATGATGCTGCCTGGTTAAATCAACAATTACGACAGGCAATAGCGAAGCTGCGCGATTTCTCTGAACGATTAACTGATTTTGTTGCTCAAAAAGCTTATCAAGAACAAATAAATTTTGATGTAAATTTTTTCCATACTCCTCCAAACGAGAATTGCATTTTACTACATCTTCTACCGCAGAAAGAGCGAACAATTGATCACGCCGCCATGTCTGATATGTATCCAAACGTTGAATATCTTGACGCCCCCCGAAAAAACCAACGGCGGTAACCGCCATACGATTGGCAACAACAGATATTTTAAGAGCCTGGTCCACACATGGCAGCGAGCCACTCAGAATTTCATTAACTTTTACTTGAACATGTTGATACAACACCCACGTCACTATTCCGGCAATCAAGCTGACCGATCCGATCAACCCCACCACCAGACACAATCTCGATTGAATCCCGATTTTCATCGTTCTTGCCGCCAGATACCGGCCATTGATTGTGCATATAAAGAATTTTCATGATACATAATAATGCGCTCACTATTGCGACGAAAGCTAGGGGCGCTCCAAAAGCGGTTGAGAGAAAACCCGATACGCTAATAGAGCGTGCCAAAACTCTTAACCAAGCTTCCAGCAATTAAATACCAACCATCCACTAAAACGAAAAAGATAATCTTGAATGGAATACCCACCATGGTCGGAGGCAGCATCATCATACCCATCGACATTAGAATTGAAGACACAACCATGTCTATAATAAGAAAAGGCAAGAACAACAAAAAACCTATTTCAAAAGCTCTTTTGATTTCAGAGATCATGAAAGCAGGAATCAACACATGCAATGGAATTGCAGACGGATCTTTAACCGAGGGAGTTTTCGATATGTCCATAAAAAGCTGCAATTCCTTTTCTTGAGTGTGCCTCACCATAAAAGCGTGAAAAGGTTTAACAGCCCGCTTCAACCCTTCAATTTCATCTATTTCCTCATTGATCAGAGGCTGCAATCCTTCAGCATAAGACCTCTCCATCACCGGCGCCATAACAAAAAAAGTCAAGAACAGAGCCAAACTCATCACAACGGTGTTTGGAGGCACCTGTTGAACACCCAAAGCTTGACGCAAAAACGACAAAACAATCACTACGCGGGTAAAACAAGTCATCATCACTAATATTGACGGCGCTAAAGACAATACCGTCAACAGACCGATCATTTGTACGATTCGCCCGGTTGCAGAACCTCCGAGCGCACCCAAATCCAACGACATACTTTGCGCAGCCGCCGGCGCCGCCATCCAAACACTCGCAACGACAACGCCAATCATCGCCATGAACGCGATTGCCGTTCTCCCTTTCCTTGCCTGATTCATCACGATTTCCATAACTCCCCACACCTCGACGACTCGCGAAACAACCATGCGCCAGCCATCGGGACCATTATTGAAAAAGGCGAAGCAAAGACAAAATTCTAAATTTTTATTATAGAGTTGCGCGCACCCATGACACACACATTGATCACCCACGAATAAGAGCTGATGAGGGAGAAGAATAGACGTTGGATGGCGTCACCTCATCTTCTGCGCCTTGAATCCTCGATTCAACAACCAAGTCCTGAGCGCCGCCAATTAATAGTAGATACTCAATATTGTCTCTACGCGCCAGAATCAACCGTCTTCTGGCGTCAATCGCCACACTTTCAACAACAGCCAAACGACGTGGGCGAATCCGACCTCCGCTTCCCCATCCCAATAGACGCAATCCCCACCCGCTCAATCCAATTAAGGATAGAACAAACAACAATGCGCCGACAAAACGAAGAATATTTTCCACTCCGAAACCAGGTTCGCCACCACTCACGATATTTGCGCCTTATTCTTTAGTTTTTCTACGTCGGCATACGCAGCGCATTCTACCTGAATGCGCAACACTCAATCCGTCTCCGAGTCGTCCTCTTTTACAATAGCAACGCCGTCTTGTTTTACAACAACGCCGTCTTGCGCGCGACCATAAGCGCCGACGGCGCGAGAGCGGCGAGAAAATGAATCGGTCGTCGGCATAGAGCCTTTAGCGTTTTCTCGCTCTCTTTGGCGAATCAAAGCCGCTTTCAACTCATCCAAATTTGCAATCAGCGCCAACAATAACGGTCGGAAAACACGAGCGAGTTCCGGATCAAGAGTGCGAATCCGTCCACACGCTTCTATGAACCCACGCTCCAAGCCTGCAAGATGCACACGCTCTTCAGCTTCAACCCGTCGTCTTGCATCGATGACTTCATACGCCAAAGATTTCAATAGACGCTCAAGAACAGAAAAAAGAGATTGATTCTCCTGGGCGACGTCTTCCGAGACTCTTACTTTTTCCCCTTGGTCAAACGCAAAATCGTCGTCCAACGCCGTCAAAGCCTTTTCAGTGACTAAATTCGTTTCCGACGAAGATAAAACACTTTTCTCGGAACAGCTCATTTTTTGCCCTCAACGATCGGATCAACGCCACTGCTGACACCCGCCGCAGCCGCATGTGCAAAAGCAGCCGCAGCCGCAGCCGCAGAAACCGTCCTTCCCCGACCCGAATCGGCATTCGACGCAGCAAATGCAGCGCGGCCCATCACTTTGTCGTCTGGAACGCCAAACAAAGACGCTTTCACCCCGAGTCCTTCTGCATCCTGTTCAAAAGCCTCACGCTCACCACCGCTGACCTCCTCTTGAATCCGCCCATTGCCCCATGTTGTCCGCGCGTGCTCTTCACGACTTTTCTTATCTTGCGCTTCTAGACCGTGATTCGCGCAGTACACATGCGCCAAAACCTCCGCGACGGCGACAATCGCCTCAAGAGGAATTTCAGAATCGACATCGACTGCGGCCAATATCTCCGCCAAATCAGCGTCTTCGCGAACCTTAACGCCGTTTGCAAAGGCAATTTCCAGAATTTGCTCGGCCACGCGCCCACGCCCGGAAGCCACCACCTTCGGCAACGATCCCGATTCATAATCGTGAGACAAAGCCACCGCCACCGGCCGTTTGGGACGTTTGCGAGATTCATCCGGAAAAAAACTCGACACAATGATCCCTACCGTCGTTATTTAAACGCCACGTCAGCATCTCTACAAGGAAAGATCAGCAAACAACCAGACCACGATAAACCAAAGACTCACTCTGTCATCAAGCCCGCACTCTCCAATCAGTAAGGCTCGAGACCAAAGAAAACACCAACCAGAAATATTGGCGTCGTCTTCGAAGTAGGCTCTGAACGACGCAATTAACGTCATAAAACTTAAAAATCGACAAACTTTACAGCGAAAGACACTTGACGATCAAGACGTGAAGTTTTCGCCCCCCTTAAAATCAGCAAAATTCACCAATCACGATCCTAACCTCCGACGATGACGTTAACACAATGATACGCCGCCAACGCTTTCTTTTCAATGTCTGTTCCGGAAAACCATTCCGATCTCTCTTCCCCCTTCCGACTTAGAATTCTATGCCGCTGGAAACATTGGCATTTTCTTTGGGTAGGCGCTTACAGACGACATGGCGAAGATCAAAAAAATTTTACATTCGTCATTTTTTTGCATCAATTTTGACAATTATAAAATTTATTTAGAAATATTTTCTGCGCGCCGCACCCCATCTTCGATGATGGCGTTCCCAAAAATCGATGGATTCTTTCATCAAAGCACGGTACAATTATCACGCCGTACAACAATTTGCTTCCAATTTCATTTCCACCTCATCTCTTGAACCACTTTCTTAGGCTTCCCATATACACGTAGTTCAGACTCTCCTATTTCATGACTTGATTTTTCCTAGCGCATAGACAATGATCGTATGTGAAGATTGAATGAGACGGCTATAGCGAACCTCAAACGAAAGACGCTCTACGCCCATCTACACCTAATTGCAAACGGCGTTGTTATGTAAAATACGCAAGAATTGCCAAGAGACATGTTTTGCTAAAAACACGAAAGAGTTCAAATTGCATTTTTTAAGCAGATTTGGTCTAAAAAATGTTACGTTCCAGAACTTTCTCTTGTCGAGTCAAGCAGCCTTGTCATAAAACGAGCGCCATTTAGACATTATGGGAAATAAGGTAAGGAGACGCGGCCATGGACATCAGCAATCTCGGCCTATTTAGGCTTCTGAACAAAAAGATGGAGTGGCTGACTCAACGACAAAACGTGGTGTCTCAGAACATCGCCAATTCAGACACGCCTCATTACAAGCCCTCTGATCTGGCCACGTTTTCTTTCAAAACAGCGCTCGATCAACAAAGAGACATCACCCCCGCCGTCACCAACGCCGCACATCTCGTGGGAGCCAACCGAGACAACGGTCCCGGTCGAGTGCGTCACCAAAAACACGCCTACGAAACAAAACCCGACGGAAACGCCGTCGTGTTGGAAGAACAAATGATTAAAATGTCGGAAACCCAAATGGACTATAACACCATCACCAATCTCTATCGCAAACAAATTTCTATGTTAAAGTCCGCCATTGGTCGTGGCGGCAGCTAATAACGCCGCTTGACAAAAGATCAGCAACAAGCGATATCATTTTGCTATGCAAAAATCGAGAAAACACACAAGTTCCGATACTGTCTACAAAGAACCTCTTTGTGCGCTGCAATATCCTCCTCGTTCGCGCTCGACGCGCCGAACTCTAACTTCAGTCAAGCGGGAGAACCGGACTATGTCGTCACAGATGGACCTCATCAAGTCGCTTTCGGTCTCGGCCTCCGCCATGAAAGCTCAGGGCACGCGAATCAAAGTCATTGCGGAAAACCTTGCGAATAAAGACTCCACGGCTGAAACGCCAGGAGACCTTCCCTACCGCCGCAAGACTGTCACGTTCAAAAACGCTTTCGACCGAAATCTTGGGGAAGAAACTGTTCGAGTCTCGAAAATCGGCCTCGATCGCAGTGAGTTTCAACGTCGTTATGATCCTACGCACCCCAGCGCCGACGCCGATGGCTACGTCTTGACCCCAAATGTCAACGCCATTGTAGAAACGATGGATATGCATGAAGCCCAACGTTCCTATGAGGCCAACCTCAGCGCCATTGAAGCCTCTCGCACCATGTTGACTCGAACCGTAGACCTGTTGCGCGCCTAGTCTATGGCGTTTATGAGAAAGGATGTTTCCCGTCATGCTGACGAGCCTTACCAACGCAGTCGCCGCTTATTCCAACGCCTCCCGCATGGCCACCCCCGCCGTAGGGATGGAGCCGCCGCCGCTGGACAATAAGCCGGAAGCTTCTTTCAGCAGCGCCTTGGAAAGCGTCACGCGCTCCGCTATCGGAACTGTAAAAAAGAGTGAGCAACTTTCCGCGATGGCCGCCATAGGACGCGCTGATTTAACCGATGTCGTCAACGCAGTCACCAACGCCGAAGTCACTTTACAGACCGTCACCGCCGTCCGAGATAAAGTCATTACAGCTTATCAGGAAATTATGAGGATGCCGATCTAAGAGCGCTTCACAGATATCCTTACACAATGCATAATGGATTGCTCTGATTTTGCCCCCCAAAGTGGGGGCTGGTCATTTTTTACGAAATCATGAATTCAAAGCCAAATAGACATGACTGAAACCGAAGTCATAGAAATCTGCCGTGAATCAATCCTGGTCATGCTCTGGGTGGCTGGGCCAATAATGTTTATGACGCTTGTCGTCGGTTTGGTTTTATCTCTATTTCAAGCTCTGACGCAAATACAAGAGCAAACTTTGACTTTTATCCCGAAGATGTTGCTGGTGTTTGGCTCGTCTATATTTCTTATGCCTTACATGCTCGGACAAATGACAACATTCACTCATATGATCGCTGATAAAATCATTGCTCTTGGCGCAGGTTGAATTTCTATGTTTATGTTCCTCCTGATGGGCTAAAAATATGTTGCAAACGCTTATAGGAGACAATCTATTTCTATGGCTGTTTGTTTTTATGAGAATTGGCGCGTTTTCTATGGTCGTGCCCACAATTGGAGATCCCTTTGTTCCCACGCGATCACGACTTGCAGTTGCAATTTTTCTGACAATTCTGATAGCGCCTATCGTCGCCCCTCTCATTCCAAAACAACCAGACCAACCCGCCATTCTTTTGCGATTACTCTTTAACGAAATTGCTGTAGGAATATTCATTGGCCTTGTTCCTCGTCTTCTAATGGGAGCATTGGAACTTGCAGGTATGATTGTCGCCATTCAATCCAGTTTAGCCAACGCCGCAATTTTCAATCCCGCCATGGCCAGCCAAAGCTCTTTACCGGGCGCTTTGATGGGATGGCTCGGGATTATTTTGATCTTTACCACCAATCTTCATCATTTGCTTATTATAGGCGCCGTTGATAGTTACGATCTTTTTCATCCCGGCCTCTCTCTACCATGGAATGATTTTTCCGAGATCATTTCGAACGTCGTTTCTCATGGTTTTTCCATCGGCATGGTAATGGCGGCGCCTTTTCTTATCACCGGCCTGATTTTTGCTATGGCGTTAGGTTTGCTCAACCGAATGGCGCCGCAAATTCAGGTGTTCTACATTTTTATGTCAACCCAAGTAGCGCTCGGGTTGTTTTTGTTTTCGATTACCCTTGGCTCTATGACGCTACTTTGGATACGTGATTTCGAGGATGTCATCTCCGGAATATTCCGTGTTCATATGTGATTCGCTCAGCGGGCGCTGACCGCTTGACCATTCGGAAACCGATGATCACGGATAACCGACGGGGAGATAGGTTATGTCGGAAGATCAAGACGAGTCTTCAAAAACAGAAGAACCTAGTCAAAAAAAGCTTGAAGACGCTCACGAAAAAGGACAATGGCCGCTCAGCCGAGAAATCAGCATTTGGGTGAATATCGCGGGAGGAACCATCATCATCGGTTGGTTCCTCCCTGGAATTCTTGAAAGGCTAATAAAGAGACTCAAATACTATATAGAAAACGCCAACGATCTTTCCATGGACTCAGGCGGAGTCGGATTAATTCTGATGCGCGTCGTTAGAGACGCACTCTTAGCGATCTGGCTTCCTGTCCTTTTGCTCATGATTTTCGGCGTAATGGGAACAATCATTCAAAAAGGCTTTTCAATTTCTTGGGAAGCCGTTTCTCCGGACTTCAGTAAACTTAACCCACTGAACGGACTTAAGAAACTCTTTTCTTTGGGATCGCAAGGCATGGAGCTGGCCAAAAGCGTTGGAAAGCTCGTGTTAATCGGTGTTGTCGCCACACTTTCGATTATGCCGATGTTTCCTTTGATCGAGCAATATGTCGGCATCCCTATTAGTGGGCTAATCAATGAAATTTACCATCTTTCTTACCGCCTTTTTACAGGGGTTCTCGCGATTCTTACTCTGATTGCCGGCGGCGACCTAATATGGCAGCGCTTTTCTTATCATAAAAAAATGAAGATGACCAAACAGGAGGTAAAAGACGAATTTAAACAAACAGAAGGCGATCCCATCGTCAAAAACCGCATGCGTCAACTCCGCATCGAAAAAGCCCGCCGTCGAATGATGGCTAACGTGCCAAAGGCTGACGTCATCATCACCAACCCAACTCATTATGCGGTAGCCTTAAAATATGACACCAACTCTAACCAAGCGCCAATTCTTACGGCAAAAGGCGTCGACCAAGTGGCTCTGAATATTCGCCGAGTCGCCGAAGACAACGATGTGCCGATCGTCCGCAATCCACCATTAGCCCGCTCCCTTTACGCCACGGTGGAGCTGGACGAAGAAATTCCTGCCGAACACTATCGTGCTGTGGCGGAAATTATTAGTTTCGTCTATAAAATCAAACGCAAACCTCTAGGATAACCTCGTCCTTCGAATCAATTCAGTTTTCATGCAGTAAATCCTTGATATCTAAGGATAAGGAATCCATTCGTGATTCTTGCCGCTGGAGCCATGTCGTCCCCTCCCCCTTCCATTTGCGATCAAACGCAAGATTGCCTTTTGGAGCGTCGTTATCGTCGCTTCTTCGAGGAGACGCCGATCGGCATCGCTCTGGTCAATAATGACGGCATCCTAAAAGAGTGCAATCCAACATTTAAGAACATGATTGAATCTGGCCGAGACAATGTGCTTGGTCAACCAGTCGATTTGCTTTTGCATCCCGACAACCGCCATGAAATCCTTCACCGCCTTAAATCTGTCGCGGCAGGCGAAAATGCTTCAACGCCATTATGGATTCGTCTTCCTAACCATCAAGAGCAAGTCGGGCAATTGTTCGTTTGTCAATTCGAGACAGAAGCTAAAACAAATGGCATGATTCTTCATTTAGTTGATATGACGGAACAAAAACGTCTAGAAACTAAGACGGCCCAATCACAAAAAATGCAAGCAATTGGTCAATTAACTGGAGGCATTGCTCATGATTTCAATAACCTTCTCACAGCAATGATCGGATTTTGCGATTTGCTTCTTCTTCGCCATAAACCAGGAGACGTTTCCTTCCCTGACCTAATGCAAATAAAGCAAAACGCCAACCGCGCCGCGAGTCTGATTCGGCAATTGTTGGCGTTTTCTCGCCAACAAACGATGCAACCAAAAATTATCAATCTATCTGAAGTCCTCTCTGAGATTACAACCTTACTACGCCGCCTGATTGGAGAAAACATCGATCTTAAAATGATACATGGACAAAACCCTTGGCCTATAAAAGTTGACCAAGGACAACTAGAGCAAGTTATCATCAATTTAGCAGTAAATGCGCGAGACGCTATGCCAAATGGCGGATGTCTAACCGTCACCACACGTCGTCTTTCGTTATCAGCGCCAATCTTACGTCAGAACGAAGAAGCGCCCCCCGGAGATTATGTCGCCATTGACGTGCGCGACACCGGAGTCGGCATCCCTCCCGAAAACCTTTCTCGTATCTTTGAGCCTTTTTTTTCCACGAAAGAAGCAGGTTTAGGCACAGGACTTGGCCTCTCCACCGCATATGGAATCATTCACCAAACAGGTGGTTTCTTGTTTGTGGACAGCACTCCGAATCAAGGAACTTGTTTTTCAATTCTTCTTCCGCGTTACCAAGGCCCCGTCCTTGCTCCTGAAATCACAAATTCTTGCGATAACACCGCTACCTTCGACTCTCGCGAACGCACGCCTAACGACTCTAGAGACACAACAACAATACTTTTGGTGGAAGACGAAGACGCCGTGCGTATTTTTAGCGCTCGCGCCTTGCGTAATAAAGGCTATCGGGTTCTAGAAGCAAAAAATGGAGAAGCAGCACTGGCGACATTTCAAGCGGAAAAATCACAAATCGATCTTTTAATTACAGACGTTGTTATGCCACAAATGGATGGCCCAACGCTGATTCGTCATGTTCGAAAATATCGACCAACCTTAAAAGTAATTTTTATTTCTGGTTATGCTGAGGATCGTTTTCGTGATCAGATCGATTCCGGCCTCCCTATTTATTTCTTGCCAAAACCTTTCAGTTTGAAACAACTAGCGGCTCAAGTTCAGGAAATTATTCATCCTTCAGAGGAAGGATTACACCTTTAAAAATCCGTTCGAAAACAATACTAATGTTTCCAACGGGCTAAGAAAATGACACGTCAACACGTCGTAAATAATAGTAAATTAAACAGGCCCAAAAACACAGTCCTTGGCCCCGTTTGGTTCTACCTTGTCCACCCCTGCTATGGAGATTTCATTGACCATGTCCACACAGAATCCCTATGAAACCGATCTGGACCGCAATTCGGCAAATTTTGTTCCTTTATCTCCTCTATCGCTCATTCGTCGAACAGCCGCTGTTTACCCGCATCGCACGGCAGTCATCCATGGCCGCATCAAACGTTCTTGGGGAGAGACTTATGAAAGATGTATCCGTCTAGCCTCTGCTTTGGCCGGACGCGGCATCGGCAAAGGCGACACCGTGTCGGTTATGGCTCCGAATATTCCTGAGTTATTCGAAGCGCATTTCGGCATCCCCATGTGCGGCGGCATTCTAAACGCCTTGAATATTCGCCTTGACGCTGAAGCTTTGGCTTTTATCCTCACACACAGTGAAACCAAGATTCTGATCACAGACCGTGATTTTTCCAGCGTGATCGGAAAAGCCTTAGAAAAGATGGAAAAGCCGCCTCTGGTCATCGATATTGACGATCCTCAATCGACAACCGCCGGAGAACGTCTTGGAAGTTTGACCTACGAAGAATTCATCAGCAACGGAGACCCTCATTACCAGTGGCAAATGCCGCGCGATGAATGGCAGGCTATTTCTCTTAACTACACATCCGGAACAACCGGAAATCCTAAAGGCGTCGTCTATCATCATCGAGGCGCGTATCTTAACGCCATTGGCAATGTTTTAACCTGGGGAATGGGCCATCATCCTATTTATTTGTGGACTCTTCCAATGTTCCACTGCAACGGATGGTGTTTTCCTTGGACCATTACCGCCCAAGCTGGAACTCATGTTTGCTTGCGGCAGATCACGGCAAAAACCATTTACGATGCAATCGCCGACCATCAAGTCTCTCATATGTGCGGCGCGCCGATTATCATGGGCTTGTTGATCAATGCTCCAGAGACTCAAAAACGCCCAATCACGCCGGGATTGCAAATGATGACCGCCGGAGCCGCTCCACCGGCTGCCGTCATCGAAAAAATCGAGAGAATGGGTGTAAAAATTATTCATGTCTATGGTTTGACTGAAGTTTATGGCCCTGTCACCGTATGCGCCTGGCACGAAGTGTGGGATCAACTACCCATTGAGCAGCAAGCAGTTTACAAGGCGCGTCAAGGGGTAGCTTCACCGGTTTTAGAAGGGTTAATGGTCGCTGATCCAGTGACGTTGAAACCGACTCCCCCAGACGGCGAAACGATTGGAGAGGTGTTCATGCGCGGTAACGTGGTGATGCGCGGATATTTGAAAAACAAACGCGCCACCGACGAAGCCTTCCTTGGAGGCTGGTTCCATACCGGCGACTTAGGAGTCATGCACGAGAACGGCTATATTGAAATCAAGGACCGATCAAAGGACATCATTATTTCAGGCGGGGAGAACATTTCTACACTTGAGGTCGAATCCGTACTGTATCGACACCCTGCTATTTTAGAAGCGGCGGTTGTAGCGCGTCCAGACGAGAAATGGGGTGAAACTCCATGCGCGTTTATCACTCTTCGTGACGGCGCAAGAACAACGGAACAAGAAATTATGGCGTTCTGTCGAGAAAATCTGGCGCATTTTAAATGCCCAAGAACCGTGGTGTTTACAAATTTGCCAAAAACGTCAACTGGAAAGATTCAAAAATTCGTTTTACGGCAACAAGCCAAAGGTCTCGATAAATAGAACTCTTGTTGTTCAAGACCCCCGGGGGGGAAATGCCCCCGGGGACGCATCAACAAGCCAAAAAGGTGTCTTAATCTTCTAAAAAATAACAACCATGACATCCCTGTGTTCGATCAGAATTTCGAAATAATCATGCGGCCTCCCCGAATTAAAATGGCCCACTCCCATCTCGGTCGTCACAGTCTCTAAATCATGGTTTCCAAAGACCTCCCGGCCTTTGGCGAGGCGAGGGCAGAGTCCCGATTCCTTTAGAGGTTTTCTTTCTTGGGTTCTTAATTGGACGGAATATATTATTTAGACTCGGACGATAAAGCCCAATTCCGAAGAGACCGGGCAACATCGTCAATTACAGACACCCAATCGCCAAACACAGGCTGGCGAAATAAACGCATCGTCGGATACCACGGGCTATCTGTTCGTCCCGCCAGCCATCGCCAACATCCATCAAAACGCGACAAAACCCACACTGGCTTGCCCAAAGCGCCCGCCAAATGAATCACAGCCGTATCAACTCCAATCACCAAATCCAATTGCGCCACAATAGACGCAGTATCCGCAAAGTCTTTCACATCCTGCATCGAATCAATCAAAGTCATCCCTAAGGGCAATAAAGCATCTCGTTCTGAAGCCGGTTCATCACACTGTAAAGAAACAAAGCAAACATTAGGAACATCGACCAACGGCGCCAATTGAGCGAATGAAAGACTTCGTCTCCGATCAATAAGCCGATCTTCAAAGTGTTGCCGATTCCCTTTCCCGGCCCAAACCAATCCCACGCGCCGTCGACCATCCTTCGCAAGTTGATTGGACGAAGACGAAGTTGGAGCCGTCAAATATGGCGTTTTATCTGGAATTGTCTTCAGCGTCGTTTTAAAAACACGCGGCAAACTCAATAACGGAGAGTGTAAATCAAAAGGCGGTAAAGAACGACCGTGAGCAACCACCAATGAAACACCAGGAACACTACGAAGTAATCGAACCAATTCCGACTGACACTCCACAATTACCCGCCCACCCTGCTCCGCAACCAAAGGAGCAAAACGAATAAACTGAAGAGTATCCCCCAAGCCTTGTTCAGCGTGAAGCAAAATAGTTTTACCGTTTAACGGCTCTCCTTGCCATTGCGGTTGAGAAAAAGCCCGCAGAGGCGTATCACGTTTCCGCCAACGGGACTCATAAGCGCTCCACCCCCGCGCATAATCTCCAAGAACCAACAGAATTACGGATTCATTCCACTCGGCATCCGCAGAGTCCGGATCAATTTGTCGTGCGCGCCGACACGCTTCCAAAGCCTCACTATAGCGGCCTTGTCGATAAAGCAGCGCAGCTAAAGAAATATGCGCCTGCACAATCTCTGGTCGTAAGGCAACGGCACGCGTCAAGTGCTCTATCGCCTCTTCGATCCGATCCAAGTGTCCAAGCGTCACACCGAGATTCGTGTGAATATCCGCAGCTTTAGGATCAGCAACTAAGGCCGAGCGCAAACTATCCTCTGCATCCTCCAGCCGCCCGGCGGCAATAAGAGCCGCTCCCAAACGGCTCAAACGTCGTGGAGAGTGAGGTTCCAAAGCGACTGCTTTTCCATAAGCAGCCGCAGCCTCCACCGACCGCCCTTGCGTCTCCAACACCACCGCCAAATTGTTGTAAGCGCGGACGCATTCTGGATCATAAACCAGCGCGTCCATATAAAACCGCTCGGCGTCTTGCGGTCGAGACAGCGAGGCCAAAACATCGCCATATAGACACAACGCCTCCACTGAATCCGGCTGTAGAGCGACAGCGCGTTCAAGAGCTGCGGCCGCTTCCGACAATCGAGACAGGTTTTTCAGCGCTCCACCGAGCAAAAGGGCGTACTCTGAGTCTTCGGGATCAAGAGCAACCAAACGCTGAAACAACGGAACAGATTCGGCGTAACGTCCGCTTTGCGCCCGCAGCAAACCCATAAGATGAAGTGCGCCGACATGGCCGGGCACTTGTTCGATCAATCGCGCATAGAGTTGCTCGGCCTCAGATAGTTGCCCCAATTGATGCAAGGACACGGCGCGAGTGAAGATGTCGGAAACGTTCGGCATCGGGACGTCAAGCAAAAGAAATCGTCGGCGCGCGTATATCGAAACAGACGCAAAGCAAGGCAAGCCCCTTTTTTCTGCGCACTTGTTCCGGCTCATGTGTCGCGCCGCCGACCAACGCGCGGCGAAATCGCCGACGGCGCCCCCAGTGGATTGAATACGCCGCGTCACGTTGGAAGTCTATCGAGAACTCAAAAAGACGCGCCGAATTGATGCTGAATTGATTTTGACGAAATAAAACAAAAGGGTCCAGAGACTGTGTTCTGTTTGTGGAGGGATCATAAGAGGGAAGCAAAAGCCCCCCTTATTTGCCGTGTTTTTTTATTCTATTGGCATAACATAGAATCAACGCGCCATGGAATCAATGCCCCATGCCACTCATTGGACATCCGGCGCAAGCATTTGGCCCTCCACACGAGGACGGCGGTGACACAGGCGCACGACCAACATTGGGAGCCATAATCGCTTTACGCACCTCGCGGCTACCACATTGAGGACAAACGAGGGTTTCATTCTTTCGGCGATCATCATAAGCCGCCATATTGTCAAACCACTCATCAAACTCGCAATCGCACGCGCCACAGTTTAAATGATAGCGGATCATGCTTCACAACCCCTTGTCGTAATCTACCGATGAATTCTCTCTTTTACGAATGGGCCGTCCAACAAACAAAGGGCGATTCACGCGAAGAACGCGCAAATCGCCCTTTTAGAATCGGAAATCGCTTACTTCTTCATCTCTTCGCCGGCTTCACGAGCATCCTCAACGGTATGCAAACCCGGTCGCGCAGCGCTGACCAACACGGCCATATTTCCTGGTTTATGTTGATTGCGCAACATTTTGGTGTGCGCGCGAGGAATATCCAACCAAGAGAACACTTCAGACATACAAGGATCCAGCCGCCGTTCGATGACCAAGCGGTTCGCTTCGCTGGCCTGCATCAAGTTGGCGAAGTGGCTTCCCTGAATGCGCTTTTGACGCATCCACACAAAACGAGCGTCGAAAGTGAGGTTATAACCTGTAGTTCCTGCGCAGAACACCACCATGCCGCCGCGCTTCACGATAAAGCACGAAACCGGGAAAGTCTGTTCTCCGGGATGCTCGAACACAAAGTCAACGTCATTGCCTTTTCCGGTGACATCCCAAATCGCCTTACCAAACACACGCACCTTTTTCAGGTAATCATTGTAGGCGGCGGTGTCGTCGACGTCCGGAAGCTGTCCCCAGCAATTGAAATCATTGCGGTTAATCACGCCCTTGGCTCCCAAGGACATCACGAATTCCCGCTTGCTTTCGTCAGAGATCACGCCGATGGCGTTGGCGCCGGCCGTGGCGACCAACTGAATCGCCATGGAACCCAAACCACCCGAAGCGCCCCACACCAACACATTGTGACCAGGCCGCAGAATATGCGGACGATGACCAAACAACATGCGATAAGCTGTGGCGAGAGTGAGCGTGTAGCAAGCGCTCTCCTCCCACGAAAGATGACGAGGCCGCGCCATGACCTGACGCGCCTGAACACGGGCGAATTGGGCGAATGAACCATCCGGCGTCTCATAACCCCAGATGCGTTGAGACGGCGAATTCATCGGATCGCCGCCATTGCACTCTTCATCGTCTCCGTCGTCTTGATTGCAATGAACCACGACTTCATCGCCGACCTTAAAGCGCTTAACCTTGGAGCCGACAGCCCAAACCACGCCAGCCGCATCGGAACCGGCGATATGATACGGCGCCTTATGGTAATCGAACGGAGAAATCGGCCGCCCCAGAGCAGCCCACACGCCGTTATAGTTCACACCGGCAGCCATCACCAGAATAAGAACTTCATCGGGGCCAACGCTCGGGGTTTCGACAACCTCGACCTGCATGGCTTTCTCGGGTTCGCCGTGACGTTCTTTTCGAATCGCCCAAGCGTACATGGATTTTGGCACATGGCCGAGCGGCGGAATCTCCCCGACCTCGTAAAGATCCTTCAGCGAGTTGTCGGCTTGGTTCGCGGCGGCTGAGGCGATTTGGGTCATGTGTCGGCGTCTCTCAACTAGCGTTCAAATCGTAGAGTTCACTTAAAATCCGATTCACTTGGGGACAGCGACTCAACGGCGCGTTACTCCACGTCGCTTTGGCGAATATTAACGAGAGCGTTCTCTGAAGAGCATTTCTCTTGAACGATCCCATTCTTTGTCGCGCCCCCTTGTCTAAGTGACAAACGCACTCTAAACAGGTCGAACGCGATTGCGCAATACCGCATACGCATTGCGGTCCAAATTTGAAATAATCTTTCGGAGGATAGGATGACTGCTCGCGAAAAACCCTGGCTGTTCCGCACATACTCCGGCCATTCGACCGCGGCAGCCTCCAACCGGCTCTATCGAACCAATTTGGCGCGCGGCCAAACAGGGCTTTCGGTGGCGTTCGATCTGCCCACTCAAACAGGCTATGATTCAGATCATCCGTTGGCGCGCGGAGAAGTGGGCAAAGTCGGCGTGCCGGTGTGCTGTTTGGGCGATATGGAAACCCTGTTCGAGGGCATTCCTTTGGCTGAAATGAACACCTCGATGACGATCAACGCTCCGGCTCCGTGGCTGTTGGCTCTGTACATCGCAACAGCGGAGCGTCAAGGCGCGAATCGCAGCCAATTGAACGGAACCACTCAAAACGACGTAATTAAAGAATATTTAAGTCGCGGAGCCTACATCTTCCCGCCCGGCCCTTCGATGCGTCTCACCACAGACGTCATCAGCTTTACGGTGCGCGACGTTCCAAAGTGGAATCCTACAAATATTTGCTCGTATCACTTGCAGGAAGCGGGAGCAACTCCGGCGCAAGAATTGGCCTTCGCTCTGGCCACGGCGTGCGCGGTGCTCGATTCGGTGCGGAAGAACGGCCAACTTCCCGATTCGGCGTTTCCTCAAGTGGTCGGACGCATCAGCTTTTTCGTCAACGCCGGCATCAGGTTCATCACTGAGCTGTGCAAGATGAGAGCCTTCGGTGAGCTGTGGGATGAAATCACTGCGACTCGATACGGCGTGACCGACCCTGCGCTTCGTCGTTTCCGCTACGGCGTGCAGGTTAATTCTCTCGGCCTCACGGAGCCTCAACCCGAAAACAACGTCTATCGCATCTTGTTGGAGATGCTGGCGGTTGTTCTTTCGAAAGACGCCCGCGCCCGCGCCGTGCAGCTTCCCGCCTGGAACGAAGCTCTGGGGCTGCCGCGTCCTTGGGATCAACAATGGAGCCTACGCTTACAACAGATCATCGCCTATGAAACCGACTTGCTGGAGTTCGGCGACATCTTCAACGGCAGTGCGGTTATTGAAACCGAGGTTCAGCGTTTGGTTCATGAAGCCAAGGCCGAACTAGAGCGAATCGACGCCATGGGCGGCGCCATCGCCGCTATTGAGTCGTCTTATATGAAGCAGCAACTGGTCGAGTCGAACAGCAAACGCCTGGCGGCAATCGAATCGGGCGAGATGACCGTGGTTGGGGTGAACAAATTCACCGAAACCGCCCCCTCGCCTCTAACGCAAGGCGGAGACGGCAGCTTTTTGGCGATCGATCCGGCGGTTGAAGCCGAACAAATCGCCCGACTCCAAGCATGGCGACAAAGCCGCGATTCGACTAAAGTCAAAGCCGCGTTGGAAGATTTGGCTCTCGCCGCCAAAGAGGGCCGCAACGTCATGGAGCCCTCAATCTCCTGCGCGCACGCCGGCGTCACAACCGGGGAATGGTCGGAGACTTTGCGACAAATCTTCGGCGAATATCGCGCGCCTACGGGAGTCGGCAAGACTCCGGTCGGCAATAGCGGCGGCAAACTCGAATCGACTCGGCGGCGAGTCGACGAGGTTTCGAACCGACTCGGTCGCCGCGTAAAGATGTTGGTCGGCAAACCGGGACTTGACGGACACTCCAATGGAGCCGAGCAAATCGCGGTGCGCGCACGCGACGCCGGTATGGAAGTGGTTTATGAGGGTATTCGCCTTACGCCGGCGCAAATCGTTAACGCCGCGTTGGAAGAAGGCGTCCATGTCGTAGGTTTGTCGATTCTATCGGGCTCGCACACACCGCTGGCGTCCGATGTGCTGGAGCGGATGCGTCAACAAGGAATCGATCATATTCCGGTTGTGGTGGGAGGAATCATTCCACCGGATGACGCCGCACAGCTCCTGAAGGCCGGAGTTGCGCGCGTATACACACCGAAGGACTATGATATCAACGCTATCATGCGGGATATCGTTGACTTGGTGGACTCTCGCAACGCTTAAGGAATTTGCCCCTCTTTCGATCCTTTGATTCAGATTAGAACATCGATGAGGAGCAATTCGAAACACGTCGCATTAAGAAATTAAAAAAAAGGGTCCAGGAACTGCGTTTCTGGACCCTTTTTAATTCAATCATTTCATTTTATGAAACAATTACGGAATTCATCCCCCGTTCGGCAACTCGGTTTCTAAGCAGACCCGATTGCGCCCGGTATGCTTGGCCATATAAAGCGCCATATCCGCTCGCTTAATGAAGTCGGGAATTTCTTCGCCGATTCGGTACTGCGCGACGCCCATCGACAACGTAATGGCTCCGAAAGATTCGTTGCGCGTGCGGTTAATGATTTGCCGCGATCCAACGGAAATTCGAATCTGATTGGCCAACATGCCCGCATTCTCTAAAACAGTGCGCGGCAAAATAATCGAGAATTCCTCCCCACCGTAACGAGCCGCCGTGTCACGCCCCTTTATGCACTCAGTCAAAACGCGGGCGACAAGCTTAAGCACAAGATCTCCGATCAAGTGTCCATGAGAGTCGTTGAATTTTTTGAAGAAATCGATATCGACCATCACCAAGCAAAGCGAGGTGTTCTGCACCTGAGCATCAACGACCGCATCATGAAGAGCGGCGTCAAAGGCTTTACGATTGGAAATTCCGGTGAGGCCGTCGGTCAGAGCTTCGCGCTGCGCGACATGCAAATGCGCTCTTAATTCCGTTAATTGATGAGTGGTGTCAATGAGATGATTTTGAAGTCTCTCTTGTTCTGCTGAGATATTCTTGGTTTCACGAAGAATATCCGTCAGCATGGAGCGAAGCTGCTCGCGGCTGAGGCCTTGCCGAAGCTGTCCGCTGAACCCATCCAGCGCTTCGCCATAACGCCCCGTGTCTCCGGCGACGGCTTGAAGCATATCCAGAACCTTCGTCAGCGCCGATTGAGTGCGGTCACTGGTTTCCCGCAATAATTTGGTTTCGGCGTCCATACTGAAGAAATTTTTAAACAGCTCATCCGCGCGCGCTTGCGTAAAAGGCGATTTATCGCGAAACGTCACGTCCACCGCGCGCGTAAGATCAGGCATTTCACCGCTATAATAGGTGAACCACAATGTAAAATTCTCCGGCGTCGGCCCGAGTCCCTCCGCCGTCAACCGGTCCATCGCCAAACGCGCCAGCTCTTGAACCCGCTCTAGATCGCTCATGATGAACCCGATCTCCACATCCTAATTTCCGTCGCCAAAAGGCCAACGACGAACCCAAAAAGTCGATTCGACAGAATTGCCGCACGTTGCGTCGCTCTAAAAGCCTGTTGCTTTCGCTCTAAAGAATGACCCTAGAGTCTCAAAAAAAATCACTCTAGAGAGTGCGTCGCTCCAAAGAGCCGAACTCGACGCCGCACGTTACGCCACCATAGAACAAACATATGATTACAGCAACGAAAGCAATTTAGGACAATTTTTTCATAACAAAACAGACATATGCCGAATGATTCAATTACACTGCCCAATCGACGCAGGCGCGCACACCCGCCCCTCTCCCCATCGCGCTCCGGAAAGATCGGCGTTACGCAAATCGGCGCGCTCCAACCGCGCTGAAGTTAAATCAGCGTTGCGCAAATCGGCGTTGACGAGCTTTGCGCTTCGAAGATCGGCGCCGATCAAAAGAGCCCCCGTCAAATCCGCTCGCGTGAAATCGGCCTCGATCAGACGAGCGCCGGAGAAATCCGTCCTGACGAGTTGCGCGCTAACAAACTTGGCGCGATAAGCGTCGGCGCCTTTCAATATGGCTCCGGACAGATTCGAACGCTGAAAAGTCCCGTCCCGCAGCATGGCCCCGGATAGATCAACTTTGTTCATATCTCGACCGTCGTGGAAACAGCGTCGCCAATTCACTTGAGGCGCCGCCGGATCCGTGCATTCGGCCTTCGCCACGCCCTCTCCCCCCAACACACACACAGCGGCGATCATTAACGCCAAGCGCATGAATTTTATTCCCATCGCCGAGAAAAAACACGAAATCACAATGATTTGGCGAAGAAAGAATTTTCTCTGTTTCATCGAACGCCTCACCCGGAACGAACCGTCAAAACAATACCACAAATCGCAACGTCGCACATAACGGCATTAGCTTCCATCCCTTCCGATCATGACTTTGCTCGGAATACGCCAAAGGTTAGGAGGCCTTTCAAAGCCATAACCTCGAAGTTTGCGCATTCCTGATCTTAAGTGAATTTCTTATTGGTCGACGTCTCTTCCGACGCCCCTTGCTTGGTATTCCAAAACCGTCGTCAAAAAGATAGGAAAGTTTCTTGTCGTTCCCTCCGAACCGAGTTAAGCTCTAGAATGGGTCTTTTTTTGACGGCGCAAAAAAGCGTCTGTAAACACTGAGACGCAGTAGAGGCGCAGAGAGACGCAGACGATCAAACGCATAAAAACTACACAAAACGCAATCAACGCCAAACTCAATAAAATCGTACAAAGACCTCAACAGGTTGCATAAAAATTCCTAAAAAAGCTTCAGCGTCAACATCCGACCCTCCTCTCGAAAAACATAACTCGCACAATATCATAAACAAGACGGCGGAGACGATCCGGTGACTTGGATTCCGGCAAAAGTAGGTAATTACCAGAGAACGGCTTGTGAAACACTCGGACTGCCGGCGGCGACCAGCAGCGATCCGTCTCACTATCTGGGAACCTTTAAAATTGCAGAGTGCCCAGCAGCCCTGCAAGCGGCCACCCTCCGCCGCCGACAAATCGTGGATCGCGAAATCGACGATTTACTCCGGCTGCCTTTGTTCGAAGAAGGCGACCATGAGCTAAACAGCTTCATCGAACGAAACGCCTATTTCCTTTATGACGAATTTCTGAAGTGGGTGCGTCGAATCGACGCGATAGACCAAAACACCGGCGTCACGGCCTCGCGTTTGCAACAATTATACCGTCCTTACAAACATACGCGCGATTGGGGGGGGTATCTTAATTATTTATGCGATGTGGTTCCGGAATTCGCCGCCACGCTGTTTGCCGAAATCGGCGCAAGAATCTCAGAGCGAGACCGTCACCGTCACAGTTATATCGTCTCCTGGGCCGGAAACGAACGGCGCGAGCTTCTAAAACTTCTCATCCATGGTTACGTCACTCGTCCGGACATTCCCGCAGCCATCGTGGTGATTGACCCTCACGGAGATTTAGCCAAACAAGTGTCGCGATGGGAGGAGTTCGCCTCCAACGATCGCCTGGTTTACATTGATCCGTTTTTAACTCCAAACGCATCCCCTGTCCTCAATCCCCTGGACGTCGGAAAAAGCATGAACTCCGGCGGCCGAGTCGGAACTCTGGACATCGTCGCCCAACATTTGGCGACCACCTTTGCCGACCTCCTCCGTGATCGTCTAACCGGCAATGCGACGCATGATTTGCGCACAATGCTCCTACCGTGCTTATTAACTCTTCTTGACGCCGAACAAGGCACGCTGCGCGCTTTGCAAAATTTCATGGATGACCGCAAGAACGAATCTCTGATCGCTCTTGGGCGTCAGTCTGCGCGTCCACAAATCGCCGAGTTCTTTACCGATGAATTCCATGCCCCAGCCTATAAAGAGATTCGCTGGGCCATTCACAATAAAATACAAAACGCCTTTCACTCTCCGGCTTTCTTCAATCTGGTCAATGGAGAAAGCTCCATTGACCTCGCCCAAGCCATCGAGCAACAAAAAATTATTGTAATCAATCTGGCGAAAGGCGCCATGGGAGACGACGCCAGTGAAATGATTGGCCGCATGATCATCGCCAACATCCTCAGCATTGTCCTTCATCAACTCAATTCCGGTGGAAAACGCACGCCGGTCCACTTATTTGTTGACGAATGCCACCACTATATGGGTAGTGATTTGGAGATTCTTTTCGAACGAGGAGATCGCTATCAACTCCATCTTACGCTGGCGCAATCCGGATGCGGTCAGGGACTTCCTCCTCACCTCCAAACCTTGCTGCTGATGAACGCGCATCTAAAATTCGCCGGACACGCCGCCGACGATCAACGCATGGCCAAGCAAATGGGCGTCGACGAAGGAAGCATGCGCATGCTTCAATCAAAAGAGTTTTTCTGCCAAATCGGCAATCATCCCACTTTCAAGCTTCGTCCCGCCGAACACATCCACGCCGAACGTCATTGCATGGCGGCTGAAGATTGGGAGAAGGTTAAAGAGAGGCAGACAAACGAATACTATCGCCTCCTCCCAGAGAAAACGAGCCTTGAAAAGCCGAGCGACTCAGTCTTGTCTTCAAATGCGGTTTCAAATGCGGTTTCAAATGCGGTCGAGTCCAACGCCACCGGAAAGAGTTGACGTCTCAACATAAAGCACCGGGATTATGAAACGCCGGAATTTTCCGTCGCCTGTCTTTTTTTCGCTCTTTGGCGTGCATGGAGTGCTCCGATGAAGCTCGTCTGGCTGGTCTTGGCGTTCATTTTGTTCGTCAGCTTTATTTTCCTGGCCATCATCGTTTTCATCAAAAAAGTCGTCATCATCACAGAAAACGTTGAAGAAAAAATTGCAGCAAGAGACGCTCAAACGCCTCTGGATATCTCCAACGCACGCCAAATCGCGGCTGAAAAAACCTTCGGCATCGGGTGGCGCAGCGGTCGCTACGTTGACGCCATAAACTCTGGTTGGATCTCCGGATCAGACGACGGAGGCGCCTTGCCTGCGCTCTTGTCTTACAATTCCTCATCCATGGAAGAACGTGAAGAAGCTCGCAAAACTGCTACCGAAAACAAGCTGAAACGTAGTAAGGAGATTTTCGAAGCTTTGGCCCATGCGCAACGACGGCTTGACGAGGATCTGGTTTAATTCCCACCCGCTCAGCTCTTTCCGCGCACACGCCCCTTCCGACCTTCACGCGGAACGCGCGCGCATCCTCAATACGCGCGAAGCGTTCACGGAATATTATGACGCTCTGCTGACGGGACTCTGATCATCAATGAAACTTACCCTGTCCTGGTTGAAGGATCATCTCGAAACCGACGCCGGCCTTGATGATGTCTGCACCCGCTTAACCGCCCTCGGCCTGGAAGTGGAAGGCGTCGAGGATCGCGGTAAAGCCTTGGCGTCTTTCATCGTCGCCCACGTTGTCTCGGCCGAACGTCATCCGAACGCCGACAAGCTCCAAGTCTGCGTCGTCGACACCGGTCGCGAACGTCTTCAAGTCGTTTGCGGAGCCCCTAACGCGCGCGCCGGCATGAAAGGCGTGTTCGCCGCCGTCGGCACGAAAATTCCCGACTCCGGCGCAGAACTGAAAAAAGGCGTTATTCGCGGAGTCGAATCCTGCGGCATGCTGTGCTCTGAACGAGCCGGCTTGTCCGACGCCCATTCAGTCATTATCGAGCTTCCCGACGAAGCGCCGATTGGCGCTTCTTTTGCCGAAATCGCCGGTCTGAATGACCCCGTGATCGAAATCGCCCTCACGCCGGATCGCGCCGATTGCGCCGCCGTGCGCGGCGTCGCCCGCGACTTGGCCGCCTCGGGTCTCGGTCGATTGAAACCACTCACGGGCGCTCATCTCGACTCATCTCCGGTCAAAGGCGAATTCCCCAGCGCAACCGGGGTCACAATCGATTCCGACGCGCTCTCCGTCTGCCCGCTGTTTATTGGCCGTGTGATTCGCGGCGTTCGCAACGGCCAGAGCCCTCGCTGGGTTCAAGATCGTTTGACCGCCATCGGCTTGCGGCCGATTTCCGCCTTGGTCGACGTCACCAATTACCTCACCATCGACGTCGCTCGTCCGCTGCACGTTTTCGATTCCGCTCGCCTCAACGGAGACATTCGCGTCCGATTCGCCGCCCCTGGCGAGTCATTGGCCGCGCTCAACGGCAAAACCTACGATCTCGACCCGTCCATGACCGTCATCGCCGATCAGGCGACGGCGCAGAGCTTGGCCGGAATCGTCGGCGGCGCGCCCACAGGATGCTCCGCCGAGACCACAGACGTCATCATCGAATGCGCTCCTGTTCGATCCCGTGCGCACAGCAACACGCGGTCGCAAACTTGGAATCGATTCCGACGCGCGTTATCGTTTCGAGCGCGGAATCGATTCAGCCGCCGCCTTCGAAGCATGGAGCGCGCCACACGTTTGATCCTCGACTGGTGTGGCGGAACTCCCGGAGAATTGGTCGTTGCGGGCGCGATTCCGATACAAACGCATACTGACTCTGCGTCCAACCCGAGTTCGTGATCTTGGCGGCGTCGACTGCCTCTCGAAGAGCAAACTCGCCTGCTGACGGCGCTTGGATTCGCCATCGAGACCGCTGAGGATGGAATGATCTCCGCCGTTCCTCCGAGTTGGCGCGGAGAGTTCACGGCAGAAGCCGATTTAGTCGAAGAAATCTTGCGCCTACGCGGCTTCGATAATATTCCGACCGAACCTCTGCCGCGCGTTGCTTCCCTCACCCGCCCGGCGCTCACGCCGCGCCGCCGACGAATCGGTCTCGTCCGACGCGTTCTAGCCGCCAGAGGACTTAACGAAGCCGTCTCCTGGTCCTTTATGTCCAGCGCGCTTGCTGAACGATTCGGCGCCGTTCCAACCGAGTTGCGCCTGATTAATCCCATAAGCGCAGAACTCGACGTGATGCGTCCATCGATTCTCGGCAATCTGATTCAAGCCGCCGGACGCAACGCCGATCGCGGTCACCCGGACCTCGGGTTGTTTGAAATCGGTCCAACCTATCGCGGCGCAAAACCGGAAGACCAAGACATGGTCGCCGCAGGCATCCGCGCCGGAACGGCTTTGCCCCGCCACTGGTCGACCGGCGCCGCTCGCGCTGAGACGCTTACGACGCCACGCGACGCTCTTGCGACGCTGGAAGCCGCAGGCGCTCCGACGGCAAATCTACAAATCACGTCGGATGCTCCGAATTGGTATCATCCCGGACGATCCGGAGTCCTGCGCTTAGGACCAACAATTCTTGGTCGTTTCGGCGAAATCCATCCCGATCTGTTGGAAGCGGTCGGCGTAAAAGGCCCCGTCGTCGGATTTGAAATCCTCCTCGATGCTGCGCCGCAACCCAAAAAGAAGACCGGGACGGCGAGACCAATGTTGAAATTGGCTCCATTTCAACCCGTCGTTAGAGACTTTGCCTTCGTCGTCGATCAAGCCGTTGAGGCGGATCGTATCTTACGCGCCGCAAAAAACGCCGATAAAAATTTGATCAAAGACGTCTCGGTGTTCGACGTCTATCAAGGACCAGGCGTCGATTCCGGAAAAAAATCGGTGGCGATCAATATCACATTGCAGCCGATTGAAAAACTCTGACAGACGCCGACTTGGAAACGATTGCGGGAAAAGTGGTGGCCTCCGTTGGAAAAACAACTGGAGGCGTTCTCCGCTAAAACGCCGAAATCGAGGAAACTGAATAAAAGAAGTTAGACGGGTCCAGGAACACAGCCTCTGGGCCCGTCTGATTTTATGCTAATTCCATGTATTGCATGATGCGCTATATTAGGTCAGCGACAATCCGTGGCTTTAAAAAATGAAAACGGCCGATTTCGACTTTGACCTTCCTCCAGAGCAGATCGCAGCTTACCCAACGCGACCACGCGATCATGCACGATTGTTGGTTGTGGAAAACGATCAGCGACTCGATCAACGCATGACGATGTTGCCCTCACTGTTGTCGCCCGGAGATGTGTTGGTTTTCAACGACACGAGTCATTCCGGCGCGCCTGCATGGGCGTCGTGGGTTGGTCGAAGTCGAAATGCCGTTGCTGCGCCCAGAAGCCGAACCCAATGTTTGGCGTGTTATGGCGCGTCCGGCGAAACGCCTCCGAAAGGTGACGAGGTGTGCTTTGCTCCGGGTTTTTCAGCGGAAGTCTTAGGTCGTCTACCAGACGGCGGCGTCCGTGTGTGTTTCCGAGTCGGAAATGAATCCAATAACACTCTGTCGCTCGCCTTAAAAAAACACGGAGAAATTCCTCTTCCTCCCTATATTCCTCGTCCGGAAGGGCCTCAACCATCAGATCAGGAAGACTACCAAACACTTTTCGCACAAACAGAAGGCGCCATAGCCGCACCCACAGCCGGACTCCATTTCACGCCATCATTGGTCGAATCACTGCGCGCGCGAGGCGTCATCATGGTTCCGGTGACGCTGCACGTCGGAGCGGGAACATTCTTACCCGTCAAAACGGAGTCCCTTGCAGATCACCAAATGCACGCAGAAGCCGGAATCATTTCAGAAGAAGTTGCAAAAACCATCAACGCCGCACGCTCCGCAGGCGGACAAGTAACGGCTGTAGGCACCACAGTGCTGCGACTTCTGGAAACCGTAGCCGATCGACAAGGAAATTTACGTCCATTTTTCGGAGACACTGATCTTTTCATCACCCCAGGACGCCAATTCCGAATTGTCGACCGATTATTAACAAACTTTCACCTCCCACGCTCAACGCTTTTCGTGCTGGTTTGCGCATTTGCTGGTATCGAACGGATGCGGGCCGCCTATGACCATGCCATACGGAATGGCTACCGCTTCTACTCCTATGGAGATGGGTCTCTGTTGCGGAGAGCGTCGTGACCGGTTGTTTGGCTTCTGTGGCGTCTAAAGGTTCGATTGTCCAAATC
>CAUYUA010000121.1:0-2185 GCA_963575675.1 Azospirillaceae bacterium | reverse complement strand
ACCGGGAAGCCTTACGAATGGCCCGAAGAGTCGCCTCTTGAAGTGGTTTTTGAAACCCTTCCGATAATCACTGTAGAATCGGCTCGGGCTTGGTTGGAGGAGGCCGGTTCTCTCTTGCCGTTGGAACTTCGTCCGGCAACCCTTGCAGGGTCTCGTACCGCTCAATCCGTTGCAACGTCTGCTCTTCTGGCAGGCACTTTCGAAGCCGTGCGTGAAGCGCTCGCCTTCATTCCGAACGCCGATTTGGACTATAACAACTGGATGAGAATCGGCATGGCGCTTAAGGGCGCTCTCGGCGAAAAAGGCGAAACTCTTTTTTCGGTCTGGTCGGCTCAATCGGTTAAAAACGTGCCCGACTTTACCGCTAAAAGCTGGACCAGCTTTCACCCCACCAAAATCGGCGCAGGGACGCTGTATCGCGCCGCCATGGACTTCGGGTGGAAACCTGACCCGTCCGTAGTCCTGGACGGCTCCTTGCCTCAGGGCGGGCCACATCCCGCGGCCGCTTTTCTGGCTCGTCTGGAAGCCGTCTCGAACGATCCCCCTCCCTTCACACCTCCCAAGGTCGAACCTCTCACGATCGCTCCTCCTGGCGGGATTCTTGGAGATATGGTGTCCTATATGCTCGCTACCGCCCGTCGCCCTCAGCCGGAACTCGCGCTCGGAGCCGGTCTCTGCGCACTCGGCGCGCTGATGGGGCGTAAGTACCGTACCGAAACAAACCTGCGTTCGAACCTTTATATTATTGGAATCGGCGGTAGTGGTTCCGGTAAGAATCACCCGCGCGAAGTTGTGAATGAGCTGCTGGTCGCCGCCGGTCTTGGGCGCTATTTGGGCGGCAACAAAATCGCGTCCGGAGCAGGGTTGTTGAGCGCTCTATATCGTCAACCGGCTCTGCTGATGCAAATCGATGAATTCGGCATGTTTCTGCAATCCGCCGCCGATCGCAAGCGAAGTCCCAAGCATATCACCGACATTCTCGACAATATGACCGAATTATATACTTCGGCGGGCGGGATTTTTCTTGGAGCCGAATATTCCAACCTGGACGGGAAGAACGAGCGCCGAGATATTAATCAGCCCTGTCTTTGCGTGTATGGAACAACCGCGCCGATCCATTTTTGGAGCGCGCTTCAGTCCGCCAACGTTGTCGACGGTTCGCTGGCCCGGTTCATCATCATTCACTGCGCAAATGATTATCCGGACGAGAACGAAGCCGCAGGCATTCGCAAGACGCCGTCGGCGTTGATTGAAGCCCTCAATCTGATCGCTTCCGGTGGTGGGCATACTCCGTCTGGAAATCTCTGTGGATTGACCTCTACGCCGGTGACCTCAGTCGATCCGATGACGGTTAAAATGGACGCCGACGCCAAGAACGCTTTTCGAGCTTTGTCGCGTTCCGTTACCATTCAGTTGCGTGAGGCTCGTGATACGCCTTTTACGCCGATCCTGGCTCGGATTGCTGAAAACGCTGCCAAAATCGCTCTGGTTCGCGCCGTTTCTCATGATCCGGTCGCGCCGGTGATTGGCGCCGATGATGCGGAGTGGGGAATTTCGTTCGTTCAGTGGTCCGCTAACCGAATGATGGCTGAGACTGAGCGGTGTGTTTCCGACAACCATACTGAGCGCAACCATAAAAAAGTTCTGGAGATCATTCGTTCTGTTGGTTCAAATGGCGTAACCAAAAGTGCATTGATTCTGGCTAGCAGATTTCTGGAACGACGTCAGCGAGAGGAGATTCTTGCTGAATTGATGGAGGCAGGATTGGTTCAGTTGGAAAAGAGATCGACGGCTACCAAGCCTATTATGGTGTTCGTGGCTGTTGATACGGTTGAATGAGAGAAATAATTTCAAGGATTTTCAGAAAAAAATCATTATCTATCAATGTGATAGGGAGAAAATTGAATAATTGAATTTTTTCAGTGGAGTATCCTAGTATTACGGAGGGAGGAGTAGATGAGTTGGGGGGATACTATTGAAATAATTACAATAATTCAATTATTAAATATATATATTGTAAATCAATAAGTTAGCCGATTCTGGCTTGTGAAATTTTTTGGAAATTATTGAAATTTTCTCGCTTCGGCCATCATAACAATGGTCGTAGTGCTCATCGTATCGCATTCGCCCCAACGACGGCGAGTGAGAATAAGAGCGTAGGCCCGCTCTTGTTTTCGCTCCGGTC
>CAUYUA010000120.1:0-2232 GCA_963575675.1 Azospirillaceae bacterium | reverse complement strand
TTGCTCTTCGAAGACTTCTTCCAGCGGGCTTTCGTGATCGATCTCGGCGTTTGTTTCTTTGGATATAGAGGACGGCAGGGGAAGGGGGGCGAATCGCCCCGCAGCCACCGCCGGCGCGTCAATGACGGCGATTACGCCATCAACGGTGACGCGCGTGCGGATTTCCGGCCAAGTAAACGCTTTGACCAAAGGTTTCGGCAGAGCCAATCCAGAGGTTTCAATAATGATGTGTTCGGGAGGCAGGGGTCTGTCGATCAAGTGGCGTAGAGTCGGCAAGAAATCATCCGCCACTGTGCAGCATAAGCAGCCGTTGGTAAGCTCGACGATATCGTCTTCGCGGCAGCCCGAGACGCCACAGCCGGTCAAGACTTCCCGATCGACTCCAAGATCGCCGAATTCATTGATGATCAACGCCAATCGGCGTCCTTCGGCTGTCGCCAAAAGGTGTCGAATTAAACTTGTCTTCCCGGCTCCGAGAAAGCCGGTCAATATCGTCGCGGGAATCTTCCGTCCGGGCATGCTGGCGTTGCTCCATGGCTCCAAATACGAAGCGGCCATAATGCGCTCAGCCGCTTCCGCCCTCATTGTATAGACGTCTTTTTCGTTTCCCGCTACATTCTGCGAATATTGTCGTTGGTGAATGTTGATGGTTATAGAGAAGAAGGAGAGTTTTTCGAATGGAATTTTTAAAAACCGCTCCTCGCCGAGTCTGATGAAGACCGGCGAGGAGGTTGGGGTGTTTTTAATACAAGAACATCGGTTTTCCGAGTGGATGAAGAACTCGGGGCTTATATTGTTCCAGGTTGTAGAGGGCTGGAACATCCACACGTTTTTGGGATCGGATGCAGGTGTCGATCGGGACGGTTGTGTAGCAGCCGTTTTGTAGGGCGACCATCAGTCCGGAGTGTCCCATTTCGATTTGCTGGATCGCCAGATTGCCGAAAGAGATCGCAACCATGCGGTCTAGAGAGTCTGGCGCTCCGGCGCGCATCATGTAGGCGAGTTGTTGGTTGACGATATCGATCCCGGTGATTTTCTTGATCGCGTCGCCGACGATTTGTCCGATTCCGCCTAATTTGCGGTGGCCGTAGGCGTCTTCTTGGCCGTACTCGACGATTTGTCCGCCAAGCATCGACGCGCCTTCCGAGACCACGATGATAGCGTATTTGCTGGGGTTGTTGCGGCGGTCCTCGATGACGAAGTCTGCGAGCTTATTGATGTCGAAGGGGGTCTCGCTGATTAAGCAGCGGTCGGCGTCGGAGAGGTAGGCCGAAATCAGGGCGGTTTCGCCGCTGTTGCGACCGAACAGTTCGATGATGGCGATGCGTTCGTGGCTTCCGGAGGGCGTGCGCAAGGCGTGTATCGCATCGACGCTGCGGGTGACGGCGGTGCTGAAGCCGATGCAGTAGTCGGGGCCGAACACGGCGTTGGCCATGGGTTTCGGCACGCCGATGACGCGGACGCCTTCTTTGTGGAGGCGCGCTGCGAACGACAGTGTCGTCGCGCCGATGGCGATCGAAGAATCAATATTGAGTTTGTTCAGGACGCTGATGACGTAAGGGGTGCAATCGACGGTTTTTTTTGTCTTCGGCGAACGAGTAGGTGGATTCGAGGAATTTCGGGATGTCGTCGCGGCGGGTTTTGGCCGGGTTGGTGCGCGAAGAGTGCAGAAACGTGCCGCCTGTGCGGTCTATCGTGCGCACGGAGCCTTTTGTGAGGTGTTGAATCCAGTCGCTGTTTTCTGCTTCCGAGAGGTTGATGTTATAGTTCAGAGGACCCGCCCAACCGCGACGGAAGCCAATCACTTCCCAGCCGTTTTCCTCGGCTCGAGTCACGACGGATTTCATGCAAACGTTTAATCCGGGGACATCGCCGCCGCCGGTTAAGATGCCAAGTCTCATCGTCTGTCTGCTCCTTGAATTAAGCCGGTGGGATATGTCGAGGCGTCACAGAGACGGCTCGGCGTAGGGGAGAGGTTCGGACGGGATGGGAGTATAGCGGTTTGTTGGTTGGGTTGCGCTGATTCGGTGAAGTTTGTTCTGTAAGGATGAACCCTTACTTAAGGGTCACTTAAAGGCCGTAAAATTAAAAGGGTCCAGGGACTGCTAAAAGGGTTCAGGGACTGCGTTCCTGGTCGTGGGGATCATAATAAGGGGGGGAAGAGCGAAAGCTTCTCTTATTCGCGAAGCGATCTTTTTCTGGAATTGGTCGTCTATTGGGAATGCGGTCTCT
>CAUYUA010000119.1:0-2232 GCA_963575675.1 Azospirillaceae bacterium | reverse complement strand
GCTTGAAACACCTCGTTGAGCGCCGAAGCGCGACTAACGGCGGGGGGGGGCGGGGCGCGGCCACTGGGGGGGGGGCCCCTGCCCCTGGTGGGGGCGGTGCCCGAGACGAACAAAAAATACGTGGGTGGGGCGCGTCCTCCTCTGTGGGCTGGCCCGCCCCAAAAGGAGAGGGCACGTGCGGGGGGGGGCGGTGGGGGTGGCGGAGGAGGCGGCGGAGCCGGAGCCGGCTTTACGGTGGCGGCGGGGGCGTCGCCGTCCTCGGAAATGATGCGACGGATGGAGGCTAGGATTTCCTCCATCGAAGGTTCTTGTTGCGCCTTGAGATCGCTCATCGTGACAGTACCCGAAGAAGCTAGACCAGATATCGCGACTGTAAGCGGAACTGATCGGAAAAACTACCCATGAAAATCAGCCTATTGACGGGTGTGTTTTTTCTGTCACCATTCCAGCGGTTGTTTCGCGTTAATTTCTCTTTGCAATTTTAACGATCACCCATGCCCCATACACGAGACCGCGTCTCTTTATAGTAGGCTTCGTAATCATAATAGGGGACAGGCAAAGCAAGGTTTTGGGCGGTGAGACGTCCGGTTGCGGCCATTAAGGAGAAAATGGCGACGGCTTCATCGCGTTGAGAGCGCGCCAAACTAACGCGAGCGTCCAGCAACTCTTGTTCGGCGTTGAGGGTGTCAAGCACCGTGCGTGAGCCGACCGTAGCTTCTTGTCTTACGCCTTCCAGCGCAATTTCCGCAGCGCGAATTTGAGCGTTGCGCGACTCGATGCTGGCTCGGGCGGTGGAGAGTTGTTCCCAAGCTTTGACTGCGCCTTCAATGGTTTGACGGCGAGCTTCTTCGATCTGGATAAGTCTTTGATTCATCCGAATCCACAAATGGAATTGAAGTGAGTTTGATAGTCGTTTTTAACAAGATAACTTAGGCTGCCTGTGATGCTTTTTTGATAAAGCCGATGTGAGTTACGCCGCCTCAGTAAAATTCGCAGCCTGTACGGCAGGGTTTCCCGCCAATGCTTCTTCGATGGCGTCGTCAAGGGTGGAGGGGATTTGAAATTTGACGGCTGGCGGGGTAAGTTTTCCCGGAGTATGGCCGATTGCGCGGGTGTAGCCTGCGCGACTCGTATTCAGAGAGCCTATGGCGGTGATGCGGTCGGCGGTGGCGCGCGCAAGACGCGACTCCGATTGGCTGACGTCGGTTTTGGTGATTTCTCCGACGCGGAAACGATCGCGCTCTGCTTCGAGCTGTCGTTTCAGCACTTGTTCATTATTGTTGGATAGGTTGAGAACCGCCTGGTCGCGAATCACATCGAGGTAAGCTGTGGCGGCTGTGAGCAGTGTAGTTTGTTCGTTGTTTTTCAGAGAGGCGCGTTGGGCTTGCACCAACAGCTCGGCGCGATCAATGCCGGACTCGATGCGTCCGCCGCGATAGAGCGGTTGAGAAACTTCTAACCCCACGCTGCGCGGATTGGATCGTTGCCAGTATTGTAAGTCCGATTCGGTCCATGATGGTCCGTAAGAACCTGTGGCCTGGACTGTCGGTCGTGTTGCCGAGAGGGCTTGCGGCACTTGTTCATCTACGGCGCGGAGTTGTGCGCGACTCGCTTCTAAGGTGGGATTGGAGGTGTAGGCTGTTCCGAGAGCTTCGGACAAAGTTTCCGCCTGTGCGTTGTTTGCACAGACCAGCCCGACCAACAAGAGCGCCGCCGCCATGCGAGGGGCGTCGCGTTTTGAATGTTTGGCCGCTGTTTTGTCGAAACCCATGATGTTCATCTTGGTCGCTTTCTTTACAATCGCGTAGGGATCGCTTTCTTGGAACTTTGCACGCCAGTGGTGGGAAGGGGAGGCTTTCAGCCTGGGCGCAACGCCTTTGAAAGTCGGCGAAGAAACATTTGACGATCAATGATTCGGCTTTTTGATCACGTGAATTGGCAATTATAAGACGTTCCGAATGCCTGTTCGGAAAATCCAACCACAACCCCAACGGACAAAGCTCAGGCTTTTGGGAGATGTCCCATTAGGGAGGCGTGGGATAGCGGTCGTCATTTCCGGACAGGCTCAGCGGAGGTGTAGATGACAAATTGCTTCAACAAAAAAGCCTTGACGACTAAGGTTGAACACACGGACGGCAGGTTAAAAAGGATGCCGTTCGCGGTGGCGTCGATGGTGAAATGATCGCTCTAGAGTGAAAAACGCGATTCGACTTCGAATCCGGGCAGCGTATG
>CAUYUA010000118.1:0-2241 GCA_963575675.1 Azospirillaceae bacterium | reverse complement strand
CCGCCAGCGACAACAAAGCGCCCATAATCGGCCACAAATAAGGCTGGAGATACGGCAACAGACGACGTAGCGGCCCAAGATCACGCTTACGCGCAACATCCGCCCCCGCATTATCCGTGGGCTTAAGCGTAGTCTCGACGTAGGACGGTTCCCGAAACATCGTGCCTCCCAGCTCAACGCCGTCAAATACGGCTCCAGAAACTCTCTGTCCCTGGACCAATTTCATTCAAAGAAACATCAAGCTTTCGACAATGTTGAGACCGACCGCTTAGAGAGCCGCTCCGCATCACCACCAATTCGCGTCAAGAAGAACGACGACGAACAACGCCGCGAGGTATTGCATCGAAGCAAAGAAATTCCGCCGCGCCCACTCGCGGTCAGGAAGCTGAACCAAGCGCCAATTACACCACAACAACAAAGCGCCAAGCATCATCGACAGCACGCCATAGACGGCGCTCATTTCTCCGAACAACCATGGCAACGCGGCAACCGTCACCATCAGCAGGCTATTCACGAAGATGACGCGCGCCGTTATTTTGTTCCCCGCCAACACCGGCAACATCGGCAATTTGGCTCGCGCGTAGTCTTCCTTAAGGAGAATCGCCAACGCCCAAAAATGGCTCGGCGTCCACAGAAACAACACCAGAGCCAACAGCGCCGGCAACAACACTCGATGCGGATCAACCGCAGCAGAACCCGCCAAAACCGCAAAACTCCCGGCCGCGCCGCCAATCACGATATTCAACCATGTCCGACGCTTCAGCCACACCGTATAAACAATCGCATAAAAAAATACGCCGAGAAATAAATGGAGCGCGACAACGGCGTTAAACATCCACCACGCAAGCCCAAGACCAGAAACCAACAAAAACGCCGCAATCACCAACACCCACTCCGGATTCTGAAGAGAATCAGCCGCCAACGGTCGATTACGAGTCCGCGTCATTTCCCGATCGATGTCCCGATCGTACCAATGATTAAACACCGATGCTGCGGCAGACCCCAACATCATCGCCACCGCCAGCACGGTTACTTCAACCACGCTGAATCGCTGAGCAATCGCGCAATACCCCATGACCGCAGACAGAGCGATCATGACCCCGATGCGCATTTTGAACAATTCGATATAGGAGCGAATGGGCATGCCTCGATCTCACCTGATCCTGATTTCCACTCAATGACGCACGAATCTAAAGACGACCCTATATTAAGGTTGATCGTTCTCAAATAATTCACCAAATAAAATAAAACCACAAAAACACACACCTCAATAATGAAGAAAAAAAACAACCCCACAAGAACAACCCCCCCGGGGCCCCGGGCGAAAAAACAGCCAGTTTGCAAGAACAAACCACCCCGTCAAAAAGGTGAAGGGGGGCGACCGCCGCCCCCTGCACCTCCCCCGGAAAAAAAAAATCCCCCCCGGGGGGGGTTTCCCCAGCCGGCGCCCCCCCCCCCGCGGGGAAAACCCCCACCCCCAAACGGCTAAAAAAAAGCCAACCGGGGTTGGTTCCGCAAAGAGAACCGCCATATTTAGTGAAGGCGGAACGAATCTCGGCCGCCGTGCGGTTGCGATTATCGGTAAGGGCTTCGACGATCAAAGCGACGCCGCCGGGACCGTAGCCTTCGTAACGGACCTCTTCATAAGAGGACGCGTCGCCACCGGGAGAGCCGCTGCGAATTGCGCGTTCGATGCGATCACGCGCCATGTTTTGCACGCGAGCAGCCTGAATTGCGGCGCGCAAGCGTGGGTTGGCGGCTGGATCAGGAAGCCCGGCTTTTGCGGCGACAGTGATCTCGCGCGCCAACTTGTTGAAGATTTTGGCTCGCTTGGCGTCTTGAGCGCCTTTGCGATGCATGATGTTTTTAAACTGAGAATGACCAGCCATGCGTTGTCAAAGCCTCGAACCAATTCCGATAAGCGCGGTTGAGAAGGTTTAGCACATCCTACGCGCGATCACACTCTAATGGACCGAGAAAAATTTCATTTCACGGCTATATACGCTCCGTTGATTAAGAACTCGAGAATCATGCGGCCTTCCCGAATTGAAACGGCCCACACTCATCCGGTCGTTACAAACTCCAAGTCATGGTTTCCAAAGGCCTCCCGGCCTTTGGCGGGTCGAGGGCGGAGCCCCGATTCCTTTGAAAGCTCTTTCTTGAGTTCTCAATTGAACGGAGTATATACTCTGTCCAATTGAGAATCCGAAAAAAACTCCGAAAGAATCGGGGCTCCGCCCT
>CAUYUA010000117.1:0-2260 GCA_963575675.1 Azospirillaceae bacterium | reverse complement strand
AAAAGGCCAGGGCTCTGCCCTGGACCCGCCAAAGGCCGGGAGGCCTTTGGAAACCGTGACTTGGTGATTGCGACCAAAAAATATGCGAGGACTGTTTCAATCCAGTGAGGCCGCAAAAAATTACAGTAGATATCATCACTCCATTTTTTGCTGCAAAGCGTTAATTTTATGGTGTTGACTCGATAAAGGACACCCAACAATCATTCGAAAATTCTCCTGCTGAATTTCACCACAACAAGCGTCGCTTGAAACGGAGACTGGCTCTTATGCCCTTGCCCTTTGACCGCCCTCGGCCAACCGGCGTCGCCGGTCCAAGTGACCGCATCGGCGTTCTCGACATTGGGTCGAACTCGATTCGTTTAGTGATTTATGATCGCCTCGGTCGAACGTCGATGCCGATCTTCAACGAAAAAGTCTTGTGCGCTTTGGGACGAGGCGTCGAACGCTCGCGGCGCTTGAACTCGCAAGGAGTGACGTTGGCGCTCAGCAATTTGACGCGCTTTAAGGCTTTGGCGGATGGAATGGGGCTTCCGCGTCTGGAGGTTCTTGCGACCGCCGCTGTGCGCGACGCTGAAGACGGAGGTTCTTTTGTGCAAGAGGTGCGCGAGCGAATCGGTTTGCCGTTGCGCGTGATCTCCGGAGAAGAAGAAGGGCGGTTATCGGCTTTGGGCGTTTTGTCGGGCATTCCAGGCGCCGACGGCGTAATGGGTGATCTGGGCGGCGGGAGTCTAGAGCTAACTCAGTTGAACCAAGGAACGGTTGGAACGCAAGTATCGTTGCCGTTGGGGCCCTTGCGGTTGATGGAGGCCGCAAGTGGGCGTTTGGGGGGGGGGCTTCTGCGGTCATTGATTCGCATTTGGCGTCTGTGCCGTGGTTGAGCGAAGGACGAGGCCGACGCCTCTATTTGGTTGGAGGCAGTTGGCGAACCTTGGCGCGTTATAATATGTCGCTTGTCGATTACCCTCTGCATATTGTTCATAATTATGGCGTTAGGCCCATCGATTTGTTGACTTTGATCGGAAGTGTTGTTGGGCAGAGCAAGGCGACATTGGAGAAGCTTTCGCCGATTCTGCGTCGACGCAGCGACACGCTTTCTGATTCGGCTTTGGTTTTAGAGCGCGTGATTCGTTTACTAGAGCCTTCTTCGGTTGTGTTTTCTTCGTTCGGGCTCCGCGAAGGTTTGTTGTTTGATCTCTTATCGCCCGAGCAGCAACGAATTGACCCTCTTTTGGATTATTGCTCGGAGCTGGCTGGGCGCATGAGTCGTTTCGGCTCCGGACAGAGCTTGGCTTCTTGGACCGATGGTTTGTTTGCCGGAGAAGACGCCGTAATTGCTCGATTGCGTCATGCCGCCTGCTTATTGAGCGATCTCGGGTGGATTGACCACCCGGACTACCGCGCCGAGCACGCTCTATGGCGTATATTGCGCATGCCGTTTCCGGGCGTCGACCACGCTGAACGGGGTTTTTTGGCGGTGGCGAGCTTAACTCGATACGGTGGGCGCAGTGAGGAAATTCCACACGCTGTGCGGGCTTTATTGAAGACCAGTCTCTCGATGAAGACGATGGTTCTGGGGTTGGCATTGCGTTTGGCGCATACGCTGTGCGGCGGAGCGACGCCGATTCTCAAGCGCATGCCGTTGCGTATGATAGACGAGCGGTTGGTTTTGTGTTTGCCTCATGATTTGTCTGCATTGGCGGGAGACGTGGTGCAACGACGTCTGGAGAATCTTGCCAAATCGGTGAATCGCAAAGGTGAAATTCGTACTCGATCAGCATGAATGAATGCGCATTTGCGTCAAGGAAACGTGCTCTATTCGATCAGAAGCCAGAACAAAATGTATTGGCGCTGTTTTCGTGCGGTCGCACGGAACTAAAACAGCTTTGGCGTCTTTGGCGGGGCCAGGGCAGAGCCCTGGCCTTTCTTTTGATTCTGTTGCTTCTCTTGACGTTTAGCCTAGATACGCCGCCAGGACCATAGGATCATGACGTAGTTTCTCTGTTGTTCCCTCCGTCGCCAGACGTCCGCTTTCTAAGACATATACGTAGTCTGCAATTTCAAACGCAGCGTGCGCGTTTTGCTCCACCAACAAAATGGTTCGGCCTTCGCGCTTGAAATCGGCAATAATCTCGAAAATCAAGTCCACCATAATTGGAGACAAACCCATACTAGGTTCGTCCAACAATAAAGCTTTGGGTTCGGCCATTAAAGCTCGTCCCAAAGCCACCATCTGTTGTTCTCCTCCTGATAAGACGCCTGC
>CAUYUA010000116.1:0-2328 GCA_963575675.1 Azospirillaceae bacterium | reverse complement strand
ATCGAAAATCCGCGATGGCTGCCGGCTCTTACACCACGTCATGGGACGCGATCATATCTTGCGCAAAAACTTGGCGATCCTGAGATCATCGAAAACCTAAAGCAAGCGCGTGCAGAGTTTCCAGAATATTATAACGGCGGCCTGACGATGGCCAAAGCCTACGTTGAAAATGGAACCGAGTTCGGAAATCGAATAATGAAAAAATTCGACGCCCAAGCGAATCGCTTTATCGAAATCAGCCGTAAAATGAAAGAATCCTTGTTGAAATACCGAAATTCTACAACTTCAGAGATGAAGAATTATATTGATGAACAATTGCAGGTCAATGTAACCGATCTATACAAACTTTCCGCCATCGGTATAGTGTTTGTCATCTTATTTATAATTGCTTTCTTGGTTATCTTCAAGGTGACGACGGCGCTTGGATATCTCAGCACCGTCATGCTGAAGCTGGCGAGCGGGCAGGACAATGTAGAGATACCTTTTCAATCGTCAAAAGACGAACTTGGCGTCGTCGCACGGTCGGTTTCAACAATCAAGTCAAGTTTGGAAGCCGTCGCAGAAATTCAAAACAGCCAAAAGGCGGCTTTTGACCGCATTGAGATGAATGCTCAACAAGAAACGCAGTCTTTGGCTGCTAATTTTGAGCAATCGGTTCAAGAACTGGTGCGAACGGTGGCCTCGAAGGCCAACGAGGTTCAGACGATGGCCGATAGCGTCGGCGCCGCTGCGCTTACGGCTCAGAACAGATCAAAACAAACAACCGATGAGGCGGATCGCGCCGGAAACAATATAACGCATGTGGTGGAGCTTTCAACCAATCTTAACGTCTCGATTGCAACGATCAATCAATTGGCGGAAGAATCTGTCGGCATTGCGTCGCAAGCGGAAGGAGAAGCTGAGCGCTCACGCTCTATTGTGGCGTCATTGTCGGAAGCTGTGGAACAGATTGAAGATATTATCACCATCATTAATCAAATTGCGTCGCAAACCAATCTGTTGGCTCTTAACGCCACGATTGAGGCCGCGCGCGCGGGGGACGCCGGAAAAGGATTTGCCGTCGTTGCGCATGAAGTCAAAAATCTTGCAATTCAAACCGGAAACGCCACGCGGCAAGTTGCCGACCGCATCGATGCCATTCGCAATCAGACCGGAAACGTCACCGGAGCAATTGAAGCGATCACCAACAGCGTTGGATTGATCAACCAATCCATTGCCAAAATCGGCAGCGCCGTCGGAAAACAACAAGCGGCTACATTTGAAATTGATCATTATGTCTCGGAAGCAAAGGATGCAATGGTTGGCGTCATAACCAACATTCGTGATGTCGAACATCAAATTGCAAACACCGGAAATGTTGCTTCTTTAGTCTCTGCGGCGTCGAATGAAATGGTTGGAAATCTTAATCAGCTTCGTTCCGGAGCGGATAGGTTTTTGCGGCATGTTCGAAGAAGCTGAGGGAATGTCGTCATGACGCATCGGCGCACACTGAAAAAAACACCTTAAAAGAGTCCAGAGACTGTGTTTCCCAGTCGCTCGGGATTATAAGGAAGGAGCGCCCCCTTTGTAATCCCGAGCGACTGGGAAACACAGTCTCTGGACTCTTTTATTTTCTATGCAGAAACATTCGACAACATCTGCTCTTGGTTCGGATAGTAAAGACTAATCGTCGTGCCGACATTAGGCTCGCTGGACATGACCATAGCGCCGCCGTGCAGCTCGATCATCGCTTTGACCAAGGGCAAACCAAGCCCGGTGCCATAGTTGCGACGCGCAAACGCGCTATCGATTTGACCGAACGGCTCCAAAGCGAGCTTCATTTGAGCAGGCGTCATGCCGATGCCCGTATCGGTTACGGAAATCATCGTCGTCTCGTTTTCCGCCGGAGCGGCGGCCAATTTCACTCGCCCCTTACGCGGAGTAAATTTAATGGCGTTTGAAAGAAGATTCACCATCATTTGCTTAACAGCGCGCTCGTCGGCGATCAGATAGGGCTGATTTTGCGGCCATTCGGTCGCAATTTCAGTTTCTATTATAATGCTGCGTTCGTGAGCCATGCCTCGCACCAAAGACAACGCAGACTCCGTGACATGTTTCAGATCAATTTTCTCCAAAGTCAGAGTCATTTTCTTGGCTTCGATCTTGGACAAATCCAAAATATCATTGACCAAGGACAATAAGTAATATCCGCTGCTGATGATGTCGTTCAGATAATCCCGATAGCGCTCGGTATCGACTCGACCGAAGGTTTCTTGATGAATAAGCTCGGAAAAACCAATGATCGAGTTAAGCGGGGACCTCAATTCATGGCTCATCTGAGCAAGAAAG
>CAUYUA010000115.1:0-2329 GCA_963575675.1 Azospirillaceae bacterium | reverse complement strand
CACATCAGGCAGCGGCACAGCGCGCCCACCTGAAGAAAACGCAACTGTAATGTTAGGGTTAAAACTCAATCAGCCATAAAACATTGATCCAACTTGATTCATCTTTCTGCAACGAAAAAACAAAGTGAATCAATATCAATAAGTTACGGATGATTGAGTTTTAACCCGAGACTAGGGAATGTAGCTCGGAAAACACGTTGAATCTACGATGGATATTTGTTAATATTTTCTATTATTAATTAACTTAATGTGCAAAAAATAAAATAGCTATTGGGAGGGTGTCATAGATGCAATAAGTTTTCTTTTCAGAGTTTGTTGGGAAAGGTCGAGGAGCCACAATACTTGGTGAGGTGGCGCTTTCCGTACCCTACCACATATTGCGCCTCAGGGGACTTTCCCAACGGACACTAAGAGCAAAAAAAATCGGTTTAAAAGGGAGGAACGACGCATGACGATTATATGGCGGTCTGGAGACATCGGTGGATACGACGCGCAATATACGCTCGATTTTCAATTAAGCGTAGGCACAAGATACACGTTCCACATAAGTCAAAACAGCGATGGCACGGATGGATCGACAAAATTCTCTTCTAATTTATCCGGGCCGGGAAACACGAGTGTTTCAGCCAATTGGACCGACGCCGATCTTTCGCCGGACATTACCTTTACGCCGACGACAAGCGGATCATACACTCTTCGCGTGTATGACATGCTTAATTGGAATATGCCGGCTTATCACTCGCTCTATGTTACGGAAGAAACGAGCGGCTCTTCTCCGACGCCGACTCCGACGTACTCTCTGACGTCTTCGGCGACGAGCGTCAATGAAGGCTCGTCGGTCAGCTTCACCCTGAGCACCACCAATGTCGCGTCGGGCTCCACGGTGATGTGGAACATCAATGGAGTCCAGAGCGCCGATTTTGTCGATTCCAGTAATTTACCTGCGTTTAGAATCGGCTCCGACGGACGGTCGACGATCTCCATTCCGGTGGCCGCCGATCAAATCACCGAAGGAGCCGAAACGTTTACTCTGTCGCTTGCGAATATGTCTTCGGTGTCCAGGAGCGTCACGATCAACGACACGTCGATGGCTTCGATGGCTTCCGACGATTTTCGCTCCGATGCGTCGACGACCGGAACCGTTCAAGTCGGCGACGACGCCCATGGAAGCATTGAAAGCGCTCACGACGCCGATTGGTTTAAGGTCTATTTAAACGCGGATGCTCAGTACGTTATCGATATGCGAGGATCCGACACCGGGGATGGAACATTAAGAGATCCGTCGCTGGTTAATATTTATAACTCTTCCGGAACGGCGATAACCTCAAGAACGTTCATCGAAGACATCAGCTTAAGCAACAATTGGAATTCGCAGATTACGTTTACGCCGACCTCTTCCGGTTATTATTATGTCGGCGCGGGCGGCTATGGGAGCGGAACCGGCTCTTACACGCTGGCGGTGAGTCAAGTCGACGACTTCGCCAGCGACGCCACGACATCCGGAACCATTCAAGTGGGCGGCAGCCTTCGTGGATACATCGAAAGGGCTTATGACGAAGATTGGTTCGAGGTCTATTTAAACGCAGGGGCTCAATACACCATCGACATGCGAGGATCCGACACCGGTGACGGAACATTAAGAGATCCGTCGCTTGTCGGTATTTATGACATGTCGGAAAGCCCGATAACCTCAAGAACATTCATCGAGGACATCAATTCAAGCAACAATTGGAATTCGCGGATTGCGTTTACGCCCTCCTCAGCCGGTTATTATCTCATCGGAGCAAGAGGTTATGGAAGCGGAACAGGTTCTTACACGCTGACCGTCACCGGAGCCGTAAACCATCCGCCGACGGTGTCCAACTCAATCGCTGATTGGTCGGCAATTGAGGGCTCTTTTTTAAACTATACAGTTCCAAGTAACACCTTTACCGATCCTGACAGTGATACGCTGAGCTACAACGCACAAATGGTTGACAGTAACGGTGTAGTGTCTTCTTTACCGTCTTGGTTGACCTTTGATGGAGCAATGCGCAGGTTTACGGGAACGGTTCCAACCAATACGCCTGATTTGACGCTTCGTGTTATAGCGAGCGACCAGAGAGGTGGGACTGTAAGCACTGACTTTACCTTGGCGACGCTTTCGGCCGTCAATCACGCGCCAACAGTTTCCAACACAATCTCCGCTCAAACAACGACGGAACAACAATATGTTAATTTTACGTTCCTGTCGAATACTTTCAGCGATCCTGACAGTGATACGCTGAGCTACAGCGCACAAATGGTTGACAGTAACGGTGTAGTGTCTTCTTTACCGTCTTGGTTGACC
>CAUYUA010000114.1:0-2357 GCA_963575675.1 Azospirillaceae bacterium | reverse complement strand
TCGCTCCCCCCTTATGATCCCCTGCGACCAGGAACACAGTCCCTGGACCCTTTTATTTTTTATTTTTTTTCTCTTTTTTTCTCTTTTCTTTCCTTCTCTTTTTTCTCTTCTCTTCCACTGCCCCTTACTATTTCTTTATCCGGTCAAAAATCGCTTGTTCCAACACGGTTTCCAGCGCGCGAACCGGCCTTTGGTCTCCAAACAGAGACGCTTGCGCCGCCATCGTGCGCTCAGCCATGCTCTGCCGATAAATCTTATCCCGTCCCAAACGAACCGCAATCCGCACATAGGCTTCTTTCGAGTCCGCAATCAACTCATCCAAACCCAAAGCCCACAAAATCCCCGTAGTGTGCCGTCCCCGCATCAAGCCTCCGGACATCGTCACCATCGGTAAACCAACAGTCGCCGCCTCTAAAGAAGTGTTGCCTCCCGACCACGCCAGACTGTCAAGATAAACATCGCTCAGTTGCAGCAACGCCGGAAACTTCGGAACCGGAATCGGCGCCGTAAACACCAAATGACGACTTGGATCAACCCCCTTGGCGACGAAAGCTCTCTCCAATCGCGCGCGAAACACTTGAGTCGTCCATTGCGTCGGATCGCCGATGAATAAAAATTGCGCGTCGGGCAATTCAGCAGCAATGCGCGGCAATACGTCGTCGTCAATCGGTCGATACTTGAACAGCGACTGGCAACAGATGAAAGCAACAGAGTCCGCCCGCAACCCAACCTCGGCGCGAGTCAACGTCCCTTCGCCGGAAGGCAGAGGCAAGTAACAAATCGATAGCCCCGGCAAACGAACAAGCGTCTCGGTGTAATGAAGCTGCCCATCAGGCGGCTCCATAAAATCCGAGGAAAGAAACATATCCATCATCGGGAAACCGGACGTCACCGGATGCCCCCACGTCATGGCCTGAACCGGCGCCAAACGCAACGTCGCCAAGCGCACTGCGGTCGGGTGCATGCCGATCTCTAAATAGATCAGAGCATGAAGACGATCGGCGGCAATGGTTCGAGCCCAACTCTCTGTGGATTCGCCCGGCGGCGGCGGATGAGGGCGGAAAACGTCGCAAGCTTCCGAGAGCGGACGTCCCCACAGATCCAAGGGAGTGGTGTTGAAGTCATAACCGTAGACCGTAAAACGACGACGATCGAGAGAACGAACCCAACCACCGAAAAGCTTGGAGACCGAGTGTAGATTCCAATAGGCCGTGGCGAAGCCGATTCGCCACGGAGGACCTTCAGGAACCGGAATCGGCGCCGCCCAGGTTGGATAGCGGATATGCATAAAGCGGCTGATCGAAACCCCATAATCGCGTTGCAGCGCAACGTCGTCGAAACCCTGATATGAAAGAATGAACGGCTTAGCCATGCCGACATGGAGCGCGGATAACTTACATTGCTCAGGGGACGCGCTTTCGGCTTGAGCGCGGAACGCCGACATCGAAGCAATGTAGGCCTCGCGACAAGCGGCGGCGTTTTCAACGCTTTGATAGATGATAGGCAGTTTGGCGATGGCGCGGCACAAGAGCAAACCGGGATCGTCGGGATGAGTTTGGATCAGGCGGTTGACGACGCGCTCTGCGTTGTCGACGTCTCCGGCCAAACGCAAGTGATGGGCGAACTCCAACAATCCGTGGTGAGGTTCAGGCTGCGCAAGCAGGCGGTCAAGCGCTTGAGAGGTCAGATTTGCGTTGCGGCTTTGGAGCGCGCCGCGCGCAAGCCGCAGGAGTACGGCTGCGGCTTCTTGTGGACGTTTCAGTTGCTCTAAGACGGAGGCCAAAGATAGGTAGGTGTTGGGATATTGTGGATGCGCCGCAAGAGCGGCCTCTAGTTCGGCGCGCGCTTCTTCGACATGCCCTTGCAGACAGAGAAGTATGCCGAAGTTGTTCCGGTAGTGGGACAAAGGCGCCAGAGCGGCGGCGGCGCGCAGCAGCTCCAGAGCTATTTGATTTTGTCCGTTTTGATGAGCCAACACGCCGCGTGTGTGAAGGTCTGCGGCAATGTCGTCCGGTGTTTGAGGCGCAGCGGGCGGAGCTGGAGGAGGAACAGTCGGCGCCGCCGACGGAGGAAGAGGAGGCGCGGCTTTGGCTGCGAAAACGCCGGACGGATTATAGGAACAACCACGACAAAGCTCTGGATCACAATCGAAGAACTGGTTGAACCAACGAGAGACGCCGGGCGAATGCCACGCTGAGGCGAAGTTTTGCGTCAGAAGGCTGGTTCGACTGAATTGCTCGACGTCGTCGGTGACGCAGCATGGAGTAAGGTAACCCTCGACCGTGACATAGCCGGAATGGAACGGTCTCCGGCATCGAGCGCCGTTGGGTTGGAAAGAGGGAGCCGGAATGATGGTG
>CAUYUA010000113.1:0-2474 GCA_963575675.1 Azospirillaceae bacterium | reverse complement strand
ACAAACTCCAAGTCATGGTTTCCAAAGGCCTCCCGGCCTTTGGCGGGTCGAGGGCGGAGCCCCGATTCTTTCGGAGTTTTTTTCGGATTCTCAATTGGACAGAGTGTAGTCCCTGGACTCTTTTTAGTTGTTGCCTTTTTGTGTTGCATGGCGATGTTAGCGCGCTTTTCGAAAACCTGTGGCGACAATATAGGTTTCACTGCTATCGCTGCGGCTGGCGGGAGGTTTGGCGTGGCGAACCGTTGCGAAATTAAGGCGCAACGCATTCAGCAAGTCACGTTCTGCCCCGCCCTGAAACAACTTGCAAACGAATGAGCCGCCCGGGGACAACGCCTCTTGCGCGAAAAGGTGAGCGGTTTCAGCGAGAGCCATAATGCGGAGATGGTCGGTTCGCGCGTGTCCGGTTGAGGGAGCCGCCATGTCGGAGAGAACAATATCTGCGGGGCCGTCGAGTATGGCGCAAAGTTTCTTGGGAGTGTCTTCATCCATGAAATCGGCCTGGAGAAGGGTCGAGCCGGGGATTGGATCGATTTCAAGGATATCCAGGCCGACGACTCGACCGGCGGAGGGTGCTCGGACGCGCTCGACGGCGATTTGGGTCCATCCGCCGGGGGCGGCGCCGAGATCGACGACTCTGCGACCGGGCGCGAGGAGACGAAAACGGTCGTCGAGTTGGATAAGTTTGAAGGCTGCGCGGGAGCGGTATTGAAGACGTTTGGCTTCGGCGACGTAGGGGTCGTTGAGTTGGCGTTCGAGCCAGCGGGTTGAAGCGGCGCTGCGGCGGTTGGCCGTTTTAACGCGAACCGCCAAGGGGCGAGAGCCGGAGGGGGGGCCATTTTGAGACATGATTTTATCTTTCATGAATTGGAGTTTGTGACAACTTGAAATGAATTTGTTGTTTCTCGGAGTTTTCCAAATAGGTGGCGTTTAATTGAAAAGGCGTTGTTTAACGGATGTTCGTCTGAGGAATAAATATTGTTTTGAGAGTGCGGGGCCTTAAGAAAAAATGATCGAGGAATGTTGGGCTCCGGAGTGTTTCTGGCCGATCAGTTCAGCAAGAATGCCTTCGCGTAGGCCGCGATCGGCAATTCGCAAACGCTGGAATGGCCATTGTTGGCATAATGCCTCTAGGACAGCGCAGCCCGCAATCACCAAATCGGCGCGATCTCGACCGATGCAGGGATGTATGGCGCGTTGGGCGAAATTGAGCGACAACAAACGTCGACTAACGGCGCGAGCGTCTTTTATCGAAAGAAAACTGCCGTCGATCATCGATCGACGATAGCGCATAAGGCCGAGGTTGACTCCCGCCAGCGTTGTAACGGTTCCGGAGGTTCCAAGCATCTGTGCGCCGCCGGCTTCAACGATTTGTCGAATGCCGTTGCGTTGATCGAAATCAATGAGATCGGCCATAACTTCGTTGATCATCGTCTCGTAAGTCGATTCAGGAACGCGGTCTCCGCCGTGGCGCTCGGCCAGATTAACGACGCCGCGTCGAACCGAGATTTGATCGATGAGCGTCGGTGGTCTGTGGCGAAAAACTTTTAACCACATCACTTCGGTGGAGCCGCCGCCGATGTCGAACACCAGGGCGCGCGGAAGCGATGGGTTCAGTAGCGACCAGCATCCGGTTAGCGCTAAGCGTCCTTCTTCAATGCTGGAGATGATGTCAATTGTGATTCCGGTGTCTTGGTTGACGCGCTCTAAAAAAGCAAGCCGGTTGAGCGCTCGACGACAGGCTTCCGTGGCGACGGCGCGAAATGAAATAATCGGATGGCGTTGAAGTTTCCCACTGCACACCCGCAGAGCGGAGAGCGCGCGTTCAATGGCGGCTTCGGAAAGGCAATCGCTTTGTGAGAGGCCTTCTCCGAGGCGGACGATTCGCGAAAACGCGTCCACCACGCGAAAACCATCACGGAATGGCTGTGCGATGAGTAAGCGACAGTTGTTGGTGCCGAGGTCGAGAGCCGCGAAATAAGACTGCTCGGGCTTTTCTGTCGGCCACCAGGGATTGTCATTCCACCGGTCATTCACCCGAACGTCCACGTCTCTTCTCATTCCTTCTTGAAACGTCATAGCAAGTTAAGTTTTTGGCTCCTTTACCATGTTTTTAATTTAGAGCGGTTTTCTGTTAAAAGAAATCGGAAATTGAGAATGTTTGGGAGGTTCGCTTCAAGATTGATATGTGCGCATAAATATATATTAGACGGGGCCAGGGATTGAGTTCCAGGTCGTAGGAGATCATAAGGGGGGGGGAGCGAAAGTCCCCACCCCCCCCCCCCCCCCCCCCCCCGCCCCCCCTCTCTTTTTTTTTTCTTTTTTTTTTTTTTTTTTTTTTTTTTTTAAAAAAAAAAAAAAAAAAAAAAAAAAAAGAAAAAAAAAAGAGAGGGGGGGCGGGGGGGGGGGGGGGGGGGGGGGTGGGGACTTTCGCTCCCCCCCCCTTATGATCTCCTACGACCTGGAACTCAATCCCT
>CAUYUA010000112.1:0-2490 GCA_963575675.1 Azospirillaceae bacterium | reverse complement strand
GCGTTTGCGGCGTGTGTGGGGAGGGGCGGCGTTTCCGGCGGTTGTCGGCGCGACGTTGCCGGCTTTTTGGCGTGGAGATTGTCCTTTTCCCGCCGCAGAAATCTTTTCATGCATTTTTCACCCCTCTGAGCCCCTCACATGAGTGAAAACGCGCAATATCAATGAGTTGTGTTTTTCTGGCGGGAATTGAACGGATACAGGGACTGCGCTCCTCCTCTTGGGGAGGGCGGGTTGTGTGTGGGGGGGAGGGGCATAAGAAGAGGCGGGCCGCCTCCCTTATTGCCGTGAAGCAAAACTCGCGCAAGTTATATTCAGAACTTCGATGGTTTTTCTTCTTCTTAATTTCCGGAGCGCCGTTGCCCCGGGAGATGTCATGAATTATCTCTAAAGAAAGTAGACTCAGGAACGTGCTATGATGCCTTCCCGGACGTTTTCGGAGAACGGCAGCGACGAAAGGCGTGGATCGTGAATAATTTTGGTAAAAATTTGGCGCTCTGGATCATTATAGGGCTGTTGCTGGTGGCTCTGTTCAACCTATTTCAGAGTTCTTCGCCTCGCGGCCCACAGTTAATGATTCCGTTCAGCGAGTTCCTAGCGGAGGTCGAACGTGGTCAAGTCGCGGATGTTACCATAAAAGGCAACCAAATCGCCGGTCACTTCTCTGACACGCGCGCGTTTGGCACTTTTACTCCGCCTGATGCGAATCTGGTCGATCGTCTGACCCAACGCGGCGTAAGAATCACCGCTGTGCCCGATGATAGCAACGTGCCTTCTCTGTTCAGCGTCTTGTTGTCTTGGTTCCCGATGCTGTTGTTGATCGGCGTCTGGGTGTTTTTTATGCGCCAGATGCAATCCGGCGGCGGCAAGGCGATGGGATTCGGCAAATCGCGGGCTCGGTTGTTGACCGAGAAAGTTGGTCGCGTCACCTTCGACGATGTTGCCGGAATCGATGAAGCCAAACAAGAACTGGAGGAAGTCGTCGAATTCTTGAAGGATCCGCAGAAATTTCAGCGTCTCGGCGGAAAGATTCCCAAAGGCGTGTTGTTGGTCGGACCTCCTGGAACCGGCAAAACTCTTACGGCTCGCGCCGTCGCCGGAGAGGCCAATGTGCCGTTCTTCACGATCTCCGGTTCGGATTTCGTGGAAATGTTCGTCGGCGTCGGCGCCTCGCGCGTCCGCGATATGTTCGAGCAGGGTAAAAAGAACGCTCCTTGCATCATTTTCATCGACGAAATCGATGCGGTTGGACGTCATCGCGGCGCCGGTCTTGGCGGCGGCAATGACGAGCGCGAGCAGACTTTGAATCAGCTTTTGGTTGAGATGGACGGCTTCGAGGCCAATGAAGGCGTTATCTTGATCGCCGCCACCAACCGTCCGGATGTGTTGGATCCTGCTCTTCTGCGTCCCGGTCGTTTCGATCGGCAAGTCGTGGTGCCCAATCCCGACGTGCTCGGGCGTGAGAAAATCCTTAAAGTCCATATGCGGAAAGTGCCTCTGGCCGCAGACGTTGATCCTCGCGTCATCGCGCGTGGAACGCCCGGCTTCTCGGGCGCCGATCTGGCCAACCTTGTTAATGAGGGCGCTCTTTTGGCTGCGCGACTCGGCAAGCGTGTGGTCGGCATGGCTGAACTGGAGTCCGCTAAAGATAAAGTTATGATGGGTGCGGAACGGCGTTCTATGGTGATGACCGAAGAAGAAAAACGGCTCACCGCTTACCATGAGTCCGGTCACGCCATCGTCGCCATTCATTCGCCCGACAGCGACCCTGTCCATAAAGCGACCATTATTCCGCGTGGTCGAGCTTTGGGCATGGTGATGCGTTTGCCGGAAGGCGATCGTTTATCCACCACCAAAGCTAAGCTGTACGCCGACCTTGCGGTGTTTTTTGGCGGGCGGGTCGCCGAGGAGATCATCTTTGGCGCGGAGCGCGTCACGACGGGCGCTTCCTCTGATATTAAGGCGGCCACTGAGATTGCTCGACGGATGGTCTCGGAGTGGGGCATGAGCGATCGTTTGGGGCCTTTGATGTATGGCGAAGCGACTCAAGAGGTGTTTTTAGGCCATTCGGTGACGCAACATAAAAACATGTCGGATAACACCGCGCGCATGGTTGATGAAGAGGTGCGCGTTGTGATTGATATGTCTTATCAGCGGGCGCGCGCGATCATCGAGGAGAACATTGAACAGCTTCATACTCTGGCGAAGGGGCTTCTGGAGTTTGAGACGTTGTCGGGGGATGAGATTCAGCGGCTTTTGCGTGGAGAGATTGTGCGTTCGGAGAAGCCGGATGCTCCGCCGCCGCCGAAACAGCCGACGAGCAACACCGGGCGGAGAACGTCGGTGCCGACGACGGGAACGAAGGATACCGGCGTAGGACCGGAGCCGCAGGGCGTCTAGAAATTAAGTGGGCCTGGATACTAAACACGGCTCCAAAAATTAAACGGGTCCAGGGACTGTGTTCCTGGTCGCGGGGGATCATAAGGGGGGCCC
>CAUYUA010000111.1:0-117409 GCA_963575675.1 Azospirillaceae bacterium | reverse complement strand
CTCCAGACGATCCTCTAGGATGGAAACAAACGGCATGGAATTTATGTCTCGGCGGTTGTGGGTTGTTTCTTATTTGTGGGGATGAGGTTGAATGAAAGATTTAAACGGGGCCAGGGACTGTGTTCTCGGTCGCTTGGGCCAAGGATGAAGGTTTCCCTTATTCGCGATCAATCTTCCTCTGAGAGTGTTTATCTTTGCATCTGTTTTCTCTTGCAACTGTTTCCTTTTACGATTGCTCATTGGCGCCGACGGTTGGCGCCGACGGCTGGAGGCTTTCGTCCTTGGTCCGAGAGACTGGGAACGCAATCTCATGACCTGTTTATTTTTATGCAAATCCTGTGTTTTGGGGGATGCTTTCGGCATGCAAAATCGGTTCTGGACATTTGGCGTCAGGGCGTGACATATGCAAACAAGAGAAATTTTCTCTTGTTTCCGTGATATTCCGTAAACCTTCAAGCTGACGAGGAGGCTCGCCATGCGCGCCGAGATCGAAGCAGCCGCCAACGCCGTTCGGCAGTCTTTGGCGCTGCTAAGGAGGCATCTTTGACTGGGAAAACGCAGTCCGCCGATTGGATGAGCTGGATGCATTAACTGAAAATCCGCGTTTATGGGATGAGCCCGCGCGCGCGCAGACTCTTTTGCGCGAGCGGACGCACTTGGAAACGGCGGTGAGCGGCTATCGGGCCTTGGAGCGGGATCTTGCCGACGGTCTGGAGCTGATCGAACTGGCCGAAATGGAGGGCGACTGCGGCGTTCTGAACGACGCCGACGCGGCGTTGTTCGCGCTGAAAGATCGCGCCGCCAAGTTGGAGCTGGAGAGCTTGCTTTCCGGTGAGGCGGACCCCAACGATTGTTATTTGGAAGTCAACGCCGGAGCCGGCGGCACGGAGGCTCAAGATTGGGCCGAGATGCTGTTGCGGATGTACCTGCGTTGGGCCGAGGCTCACGGCTATAAAACGGAGTGGCTGGAAGAAAGCCCGGGCGAAGAGGCCGGGTTGAAGTCCGCTACGGTTCAGATCAAAGGCGGGAACGCCTATGGTTGGTTGAAAACCGAATGCGGCGTGCATCGTTTGGTGCGGATCAGCCCTTTCGATAGTCAAGCGCGAAGGCACACCAGTTTTGCGAGCGTGGCGGTCAGTCCGGTAATCGATGACAAGATCGTGATCGATATCAACGACAAGGATTTGCGAATCGATACCTACCGCGCCAGCGGAGCGGGGGGGCAGCACGTCAATAAAACCGATAGCGCGATTCGCATCACTCATATGCCGACCAACATCGTGGTGCAGTGTCAGCAAGAGCGCAGTCAGCACAAAAACCGCGCCAAAGCCTTCGACATGCTGCGGGCGCGTTTGTATGAGTTGGAGCTGAAAAAGCGTGAAGAGGCCAGCGCTGCGATTGAGGCTCAAAAGACCGACATCGGGTGGGGGCACCAATTGCGCAGTTACGTCTTGCAACCCTACCAGATGGTTAAGGACTTGCGGACGGGCGTTGAGACCTCGAACAGTCAAGCCGTTCTTGACGGCGACATTGATCGGTTTTTGGCTGCGGCTCTGGCGGCGCGGATCAAAGGACTCGAAGACGATATCAGCGACCGATGATGGCGACAGGTGATTTTCGAAGCGGTTGAACTCTGAAAAACAAATAAAAGCTGATAAAAAAGGCGGGCTGATCGCGCGCCTTTTTTATCAGTGTTTATCAATGAGAGAAAAGCCAGCTTCAGAATTATTTGTCGTCCGGTTGAGGTTCCGGCTCGGGACCACATGCGTTGAAGGCGTATGTCAGTAAAGGGCCGAAATCTCCCCCCGTGTCGCCTAGGGCGCGGTAAGGGGTTGGGTTTTGGTGGAATGCTTTCCGGTAGTAGGCCGTGATGAGCACCCGGATCGACGGCGCTAAACCGGCTTTGCCGCGTCGACGGTCGATGATGCTGCATAGTTGCGGAACATCGGCGTGCTCGCGCTCTGCAATCTCGTCGAGAGCGCTCCACATCACAGTCTCCAGACGAACCGTCGTCCTTCGACCATTGATCACCAGTGTTCGCCACACTTGTGCGGGGTGAGAGGGATAATCGTCGTCCAGCGTCATTAGATATCCATCGTCGTGAGCATTTGATCGCCCCACATAGGAGTCCACAATAGGAATATAGAAGTCCGCAATGGGAATCCGTATGGATAAGGGCGAGGATTTTATAACCCTATAAACTGATGCGATAAGCAAGAGTTCTTGAAGAGGAAGAGTGAATGCAAATGTATGCAGGAATCAAGTGCGTTGTTATCGCATCATGCCAGCATTGTCTCTAAAGAATTGGAGAGATTGAGCGTTCACTGATAGGGCATGAGAGAATCGGCCTTTCGGGGCGGCGGAAGTGAGCAATTTTAGGCTCCGGGGCGAAACCGTCCGAGGCGTTCGTGACAACCTCGGTGGGCGTGGTTATAGTGGCGCGTCTTAAGATTTTTCCCGTATTGGCAAGAGGATGGCGGTAATGTCGGAATTTCCAAAGAAGAGTCTCGGGGATTGGAACGTTTTAGCGGCTAAGGACATCGGCGGCGGCGCAACAGCCGAATCGCTGGTTTGGCAAACTCCCGAAGGGGTGGCCGTGAAACCGCTGTATACGGCGGCCGATCTGGAGGGACTCGCGTATTTGGATAGTTTGCCGGGCTTTCCGCCGTTCGTTCGCGGTCCGCGCGCAACCATGTACTCTCATCGCCCCTGGACGATTCGCCAATACGCCGGGTTCTCCACCGCCGAGGAGTCGAACGCTTTCTATCGTAAGAACCTTGCGGCAGGGCAGATGGGCTTATCGGTGGCGTTCGATTTGGCCACCCATCGCGGCTATGACAGCGATCATCCTCGCGTGGTCGGAGACGTCGGGAAGGCGGGCGTGGCCATTGATAGCGTCGAGGACATGAAAATTCTCTTCGACGACATTCCGCTCGACAAAATGAGCGTCTCCATGACCATGAACGGCGCCGTTTTGCCGGTGCTGGCCGGGTATATCGTGGCGGGCGAAGAGCAGGGCGTAAAACAGTCTCAGCTCAGCGGAACCATTCAGAACGATATTCTGAAAGAGTTCATGGTGCGCAACACCTACATTTATCCGCCCGAGCCTTCAATGCGCATCATTGCCGACATCATTGAGCATACGGCGAAGTTCATGCCGAAGTTCAACTCGATTTCGATCAGCGGCTATCATATGCAAGAGGCGGGCGCCACCGCCGTGCAGGAGCTGGCTTTCACGCTGGCTGACGGTCTGGAGTATGTTCGTTGCGCGCTCAACAAAGGCTTGCCGGTTGATTCTTTCGCGCCGCGCTTATCGTTCTTCTTCTCGATCGGCATGAATTTCTTCATGGAAATCGCCAAGCTGCGCGCCGCGCGCTTGTTGTGGTCGACCTTGATGCAGAAGCACTTCCAGCCGAAAGACGCGCGTTCGTTGGCTTTGCGCACTCATTGTCAGACGTCCGGCGTCTCGCTCACCGAGCAAGACCCCTACAACAACGTCATGCGCACAACCATCGAGGCTATGGCCGCCGTGTTGGGAGGAACTCAGTCCCTGCACACCAACGCCTTTGATGAAGCGCTCGGCCTGCCCACCGAGTTTTCCGCCCGCATCGCCCGCAACACCCAATTGATCATCGCCGAGGAAACAGGCGTTCCGGCTGTGGTTGATCCGTTGGCTGGTTCGTTCTATATCGAGTCGCTGACTCATAGTCTCGTCAAGGCCGCCTCCGAGCTGATCGAGAAGGTCGAGGGTATGGGCGGCATGACCAAGGCCGTTGAAACCGGCTTGCCGAAGTTGATGATCGAAGAGGCCGCCGCTCGTCGTCAGGCTCGCATTGATCGCGGGGAAGAAGTTGTTGTCGGCGTCAACAAGTATCGTCTTTCCGAGCCTTCAAAAGTGGATGTTCTCGACATCGACAATTCGGCGGTGCGCGATTCGCAGATCGCTCGTTTGCAGAAAATGCGCGCTTCCCGTGACGAGGCCGCTTGTCGTAAGTCTTTGGAAGAGCTGACGCGCGTCGCCGAGACTGGTTCGGGCAATTTGCTCGAAGCCGCGATTCAGGCCACTCGTCTGCGCGCTTCCGTCGGCGAGATTTCCGATGCTTTGGAGAAAGTCTTCTCGCGTCATCGGGCTGAAATCCGTTCGATCAGCGGCGTCTATGGCGCGGCTTATGAGGGGGACGCCGGATTCCAGAAGATTAAGGCTGATGTCGCCGCATTTGCCGAGCGCGATGGTCGTCGTCCTCGCATGTTGGTGGTGAAGATGGGGCAGGATGGACACGATCGCGGCGCCAAGGTCATCGCCACCAGCTTCGCCGACATCGGGTTCGACGTCGATGTCGGGCCTTTGTTCCAGACTCCGGAAGAGGCCGCGCGGCAGGCGGTCGAAAATGACGTTCACATCGTTGGCGTCTCTAGTCAGGCTGCGGGACATAAAACATTGGTTCCGGCGTTGATCGAGTCGTTGAGGAAGCAAGGGGCGAAGGATATTGTCGTGGTGTGTGGCGGCGTGATTCCTCCGCAGGACTATGATTTTCTGAACAAGGCCGGAGTCGCGGCCATTTATGGGCCGGGCACCAATATTCCGAAGGCTGCGGCTGAGATCATTGAAATCTTGAGCAACGTCCATAAAGTCTAAAACTCCAAACTCTAAGTCCAGAGTCCTAAAAAATTAAACGGGTCCGGGGACCGAGTTCCTGGTCGTCGGGGATCATAAGGGAAAAGCTCCCCCTTGTTCGCGAAGCGACATTCTTTTGGAATCATTTGCCTGCATCGAGCATCAATAAGGGCGAGTCGTTCTGGAGGAAGATTGCTTCGCGAATAAGAGGGGCTGTCGCGTTTCTCTTTTTTTATGATTCTCGGCGGCTAGGAACACAGTCGCTGGGCCCGTTTAATTTTGTTTTTTTGTGTCTTTTTCTGTGTCTTTTTCTGTGTCTGTTGTGTGTATTGTCTTCGTTGAGCTTCTTGCCGGGTCGCATGGAGTGGTTGGGGTATGGAGGCGCGCCTGATGGCTACAGCCAAAATCTTGCTGCTGTCTACTGTGGCGTTGTTGTTGACGCTAGGAGTTTCAGCGCGAGCATTGGCGGACGAAGTATGTCGACGCGTCATCTTGTCCGCTCATCCCACCTATCCGCCTTTCCACTGGCGCAATGGCGAGACCATCATCGGCGCCAGTTTTGATCTTACGCGCCGCATTCTTGACGATTTAAAAATTCCCTATGAATCTCGCTTTGTCGGTCCTTGGATGCGCGTCCTGAAAATGGCCGAACAAGGCGAAATAGATTTGGTTATGGCGTTGAAAGACACGCCGGAGCGTCGCGCTTTTCTTGAATTCACTCACGCTCCGACTTTCCTCAACCCTATGGCTGTTTTTGTGGCGCGGGGCGGCGGCTTCCCTTTTTTGCGTTGGGAAGACCTGATTGGTCGGCGCGGCGGCAAAAGCGCCGGGGATCGTTTCGGCGAGGGGTTTGATGAATTTGAAGAGCGGAACTTGAAATTAGAAATTGGCGAGACAATTGAAGAAAATTTTCGTAAAACCATTGCGGGTCGGATCGACTATTTCGTTACGGGTTTGTATCCTGGTCGGGCTTGGTTGGCGGCGGCGGGGTTGAGCGATCGGGTTGAATTTCTGCCTAAGCCAGTGAATCTTGGCGCCATTCATCACGGTTTTTCGTTGCGGAGTCCGTGTCGTGCGTTAATTCCTCAATTTGACCGCCGCTTTCATGAGCTGACGGCTGATGGAACTGCGGAAGCTTTGATCGAAGAGAATGTGCGGCGTTGGCGAGATTTTGGGAAGCTGTAAATACGTCGGTAGACCTTGCAGAGGGGCGGTCTTTGCGGAATAAAGGGCTGTTCTGGCGGTGATAAACGCTTGTAGAGAACAAGGATGGCCGTTTTTATGAGATTCTTGTTCAAACGCCTTTTTTTTTGGCAAGCGTTTTATGCGCTGCTGATTGCTTTTGTCCTGGGCGTCACGATGGGAGTCGGTCGCATCACTCTCGACGCGGCGGAAGAGCAACGGAAAACGGCGGAAACGATTCAATCAATTCTGCAATCGATGCGTGGACCTGCGGCGCAAGCGGCTTATGGCTTGAACGAGAGGTTGGCGCGCGAGGTCGTGGAATCACTGCGGGTTTATTCGATTTTTCAGGCGGTGGGCCTTTATTCGGAGTTTAATGATCGGTTGGCGGTTTGGGGCAAAGAGGCGAGAAGCGCGAAGTCGCCTTTGGATTGGTTGGAGCAATGTGGTTTGTGGTTTCTAAACCGCAACCAAACATTCGCGATCGAATTGCGCTCAGAGGAAGTTCGTCGCGTCGTCGGGCGTTTGGAAGTGGTTGTCGACGCGCGTTTTCTAGGAAAAGACTTGGTGACGCGGGCTTTGCGCACGCTGGGTTTGGAGATGTTGCAGGTTCTGGCGCTGACGCTGTGTTTGAGCGTTCTGCTGTATCAGACCACGACTCGCCCGTTGGTGCGGCTGAGCCGTATGGTGTCCTTGGTTGATCTTCAGAGCCCGGAGACCCAAATTTCTGTCTCCGGCATGGCGTCTCGAACTCTTCGAACTCTGGAGATCGGTTGTCTCATCGAGGCGATCAATAACATGCTCTTGACGCTTCGGCGGCGTTTGCGTGAGCGCGACTCCGCCTTGAACGCTTTGCAGGAGAGCCAATCTCGTTTAAGGGCGCATTCCCAGAATCTAGAAAAACAAGTCGCAACGCGCACCGCTGTTTTGGAAGCGCAAAATTACGCTCTGCGTCGGATGAGCGCTGCGGTGGAAAATAGTCCATCCCAGGTGGTGATGACGGATCGCGAGGCGCGCATCATCTATGTCAATTCTCGATTTGTCGCCATTACCGGCTATCGTGCGGAAGAGGTGATCGGGCAAAAAATTAGTTTGATCAAGTCGGGGTTGACGTCGGATTTTGTCTACAAAGAATTATGGGAGACAATTCTTTCTGGACAAAATTGGCGCGGCGAGCTGTTGAACCGACGTCGGAACGGAGCTTTGTATTGGGAATCTTTGGCGATTGCTCCTGTCAAGGACGATCTCGGCGCGATTACTTATTTTGTGGCGGTGAAGGAAGACATCACCGAAAGCAAGCGCGCCGAGGTTGCTTTGCGCGCCAGTGAGGAGCGGTTGCGGATTTCTCAAAAGATCGCCCATGTCGGCACGTGGGATTGGGATATTGTCACGGATCGCTTGGTGTGCTCGGAAGAGTTGCAAAACATCTTCAATTTGCCCGCGCATCATGGAGGAGGGGGAGAGTTTTTCGGAGAAAACGCTTCGGAAAGCAATAAATTCGGTGGCCGGACGTTCGAAATCGAGACGTTGGGCGGGTGCGAGGTTTTGTTGGCGCGGGTGCATCCTGAAGATCGGGAGCGGGTGACGAAAGCGATCAAAGATGCTTTGGCCGGAGATCATCCGTTTCAGACTGAACATCGGTTGTGCGTGGAAGTGGGGGGCGAGCGGTTTGTAGAGGAAACCGGGGCGGTGTATCGCGACCCCGAAGGACGTCCGGTTCGGATGATCGGGGTGGTGCTGGAGGTTACGGAGCGTAAGCGGATCAATAGTGAGCTGCGGGAGTCCGAAGAAAAGTTCAAAGCCATTTTTGAGACGTTGCAAGACGCATTTTTCCAGGTCGATCTTCCAGGTCGTATTGTAATGGTCAATCCGGCGGCGGCGGCTATGCTGGGTTACGACAGCTCAGAGGACTTGATCGGTCGCGATATGGCGCGCGAGGTTTTGCTGGACGTCGGTGTTCGCGAGAAATTAAAAGAATCCGTTATGGAGAACGGTCACGTATGCGGTTATCGTTTGACTTTCCGCAAACGAGATGGAACTCCGGTGATCGGGGAAGGGAACATTCGCTTCGCGCCGTCGGTCAATGGGCGTCCGGCGACGTTGGAAGGCGTGTTTCGCGACATGACCGGCAGAATAGCCGCAGAGAACGCCATTTTACGCAGTGAGGCGCGGCTGCGCTATATTTTGGATTCCAGTCCGGTGGGCGCGACGATGGTTCGGGCCGATGGGCGGTTGAGCTTCGTCAACGCCCGCATCGCCGAGATGTTCGGCGTGTCGCGAGAGGATATGCTTGGTCATATGGCGCGGGATTTCTACGCCGAGCCGACCGAACGCGATGAAATCGGCGAGATGTTGCGTCAAGAAGGGCGGTTGCGCGACGTTGAGGTGTGTTTGCGTCGCGCAGATGGGATGCCTGTCTGGACTCTGATTTCTTTCGAGCCTGCTGCTGCGGCCGATCTGGATGACGCCGCGTGGATCGGGTGGGTTTATGACATTTCTCTGCGTAAATACGCCGAGCAAGAATTGAAGGCCAGTCGCGACTTATTGGCGCAGCAGGCTCGTAATTTACGCGATTTGGCTGAAAACAACGCCTTGGAGCGCGAACGCGCGGAACAAGCGACGCAAGCCAAAAGTCAGTTCTTGGCGAATATGAGTCATGAAATCCGCACGCCGATGAACGCGATCATCGGGCTGTCGCATTTAGTGCTGAAAACCGATCTGACGTCGCGTCAATACGATTACATAACCAAAATACAGAGTTCCGCTCAGACGTTGCTGGGAATCATCAACGACATTCTCGACTTTTCCAAGATCGAGGCCGGACGGTTGGAAATCGAGTCCACGCCGTTCCAGCTCGAAGAGGTTCTTGCCGGAGTCGCTTCGTTAATCGGGCAGCGCGCCGAAGAAAAAGGGCTGGAGCTGTTGTTCTCGGTGGCGCGAGACGCGCCCAACGCTTTGATTGGCGATCCGTTGCGGCTGAGTCAAATTCTCACCAATTTGGCTTCCAACGCGGTGAAGTTTACTGAGCGCGGCGAGATTCTGATTTCAGTCGAGGTGGCGAACGACATCGAGAAAACGGCTGCCGGAGAGTTGAGAGACCCTTCCGTTGAGGCGCGAGTTAAACTGCGCTTCGTTGTGCGCGACACCGGAATCGGCATGTCGCCCGAGCAAACGCAAAATTTGTTCAAGCCCTTCTGTCAAGCGGACGGCTCCACCACGCGGCGTTATGGCGGCACAGGGCTGGGATTGGCGATTTCTCGGCAGTTGGTTGTAATGATGGGAGGAGAAATCGGGGTTCAGAGCGTTGTTGATCAGGGAAGCGTCTTTTCGTTTACGATATGGTTCGGACGGCGTCAAAGTGTTGTTGAGACACAAGCGAATGTGGTCGACTTGCGTGATTTGCGCGCTCTGGTGGTGGACGATAATCAATCGGCTCGGGTGATTATGGCCGATTGCTTAAGTAATATGGGGATGAATGTCACTTGCGTTGAATCCGGTCAGGCTGCGTTGACGGTTTTGGACAGCCGCGTCTTTGACGTCATCATGATGGATTGGCGTATGCCGGGCATGGATGGCTTGGAAACCGCTCGCCGGATTCGCATCGATAAGGGAACGACAACAGCCCCCATCATCTTTATGGTCACGGCCTATGGGCGCGAACAGGTGGTGAACGAGGCGGAAGAGTTGGGATTGCATGGCGTTTTGGTGAAGCCGGTCAACGGTTCGGTTGTTTGTGACGCCGTGATGACTGCTTTGGCGCGGGCGCCGCGCGCTTCTGCAAGCTCTCTTTCGCAAGAGCTTTGGCGCTCCGTTTCTTCCGCTCCGTTCTTTGGGGGGCGTGTGTTGGTGGCGGAGGACAATGAAATCAATCGTTTGGTCGCGCGCGAAATGCTGGAGACTCTCGGACTGACAGTCGACATGGCCGTCAACGGTCAAGAAGCGATGCAAATGGCTCTGTTGCCCCAAAGCCGTTATGATTTGGTGTTGATGGATCTGCAAATGCCGGAAATGGATGGATTTGAAGCCACGCGGCGTATTCGCGCGGTTCTGACGCATCGACAGCTTCCGATCGTTGCTATGACCGCTCACGCCATGGCTGCCGAGCGTGACCGTTGTCTCGATGTCGGAATGAATGATCATTTGGCCAAGCCCGTGGATCCCGAACGGTTGGCCGCCATGCTGCGTCGTTGGTTGCCGTCGTCGCAAGAGTTGCAAAGGAAGACAGCCTCGATTTTTACGCCGGGCGCCGCTGTTGCGCCGTCGTGTTCTGCACAGGAGTTGATTGCGCCTGCGCCGCCAGTGCGGCCTGCCGACTATCAAGAATTCGACGTCAATCAAGCGATTAAGAGATTGAATGGAAATCGAGAGTTGTACTGCAAGCTGGTTTCGCAGTTTTGCGCCGACTACGCTGGCGGCGTAAGAGCGTGGCGAGAGGTTTTGCACAATGAAGAGGTGGAGCAACCGTTTCGGCATTGGGCGCATAGTTTGAAAGGGGTGGCGGGAACCTTGGGGGCGATGAGGACGTTTACGGCGGCGGCGGCGTTGGAGGCGGCGATTCGTGAAGAGCGTCGAGAATCTTATCTCGTTCTTATGGGGACGTTGGATAAAGTTTTGGCCGCAACTTTGGTTGAGGCGCGGCATTTGACGGATGCTTTAACGGCAGAGGCAAAAGCGCAAAAGGTTGTCGCGCAAGAAGTGAAACGTGACGTTGCGGCGCTTTCTGCTCCGGATGTTGCGACGTCGCAGATTTTGGAGACGTTGAACACTCTGTTGCGTAAGAACAGTTTGGAAGCGCGCTCGTGTTTTCAGCGTGTGCGCCCCCTGTTGGATGAAGAGCGGTTTGGCGTGATGTTGGATCAGATCGAGGTCTGTATGGGAAAATTGAATTTTCGTGAGGCGCGACGGTTTTTGGGAGAGATTGTCGAGGCTATGTCGTGTTCTGAATAAAAATTGGATGGAGCCGGTGGAATCGTTTATTATTGCGGAGGTAATTTGTTCGAGTTGTTAATTTCTATCGGAGTTGTTTGTTTTTGACTTGTTCGAGAATTGCTGAAAGCATAGAATTCTCTTCTTCGTGTAGGCTCTGGAAGGCGACGCCGTGCGGCGGCGCGTTTGTGGCCGGACGCTTTTTATTAAGGAGATGGGCATGAATGTTAACGCGCCTTATTCGTCCTCGATCGACAGTTCGTTGATTTTGGCGGTTTGTTTGGTGATTTTCTTCTTCATCATTGTCTTCAAGGGTGTGAAGATTGTGCCGCAGGGAGAAGAGCATCTGGTTGAGCAGCTTGGTCGGTATATCAAAGCGCTTAAACCTGGTTTGACCTTTATCGTTCCTGTGCTTCAATACGTCAGCGCCAGAGTCGATATGCGCGAGCGGCAGCGCATTCAAGAGAAAATGCAGATCATCACCAAAGACAATGTTCAGATCGAACTGGATACTACAGTCTTTTTCCGTGTGATTGATTCGGCGAAACAGCACTATCGCATCGCCAATCTTAGTGGAGCGATCGATACCACCGTTCAGAGCACCGTTCGTTCAACCTGTGGTCAACTCGACTTCGACGAGGTGCAATCGCGCCGCGATTTCATCAATGACCGCGTGCGCGAGGCTTTGGCCGACGCCAGCCAAATTTGGGGCGTGGATATCACGCGCACCGAGGTTTTGGATGTAAAAATTCAAGAAAGCACGCGCGTTGCGATGATGCAGCAGATGAATTCAGAGCGAGAGCGTCGCGCTCGGATCACCGAAGCTGAAGGAAAGCGTGACGCCACAAAATTAGAAGCCGATGGCGCTTTGTATAAGGCTCAAAGAGAGGCAGAAGCGATCAAACTGAAGGCCGACGCAGAAGCTTACGCCGCAGAGACTATTGGCAAGGCGATTCAAAACGGCGGTCAGGCGGCAATTGATTTTGAAATTCGAAAGAATCAAATTATCGCCGTTGCTAAATTGGCCGATTCCGACAACACTAAGCTTTTAGTTCTGCCGACGGACTTAACAAAGGCTTTGGGGTCTGTTGTGGCGGTGATGGAAGGATTGAAGGCATGAATTTTGTGCTTTCATATGTTGATGACCCCACCTTCTGGTTGATTTTGTCGGTTGTGTTGGGAATTATCGAAGCTCTCGTTGTCACGTCGTTTCTGCTTCCGTTTGCAGCCTCGGCGATTGTGGTGTTCGTCTTAGTGTTTTTTGATCTGGCGCATCCGGCGCCGGAGTGGTTGTTGTGTCTCTTTGCCGGTTTGGGGGTGGTTCTTGTTATGCCGTTGCGTGTGTTGGTTGCTCGGGGCGCTCCACAGCAAAAAGACATCAATGACTATTGATCTGAGCTGCTTGTTGGTCTTTCGTTTTTTTCCTTCTATCTTGGGGGCGGACATGCGTTTTGTGGCGCGGAAAAAGAGTTTTTCGCGTTTTGGCGCAATCATGTTGGTGATTTGGGCGGTGATGGTCTGGAGTTCGGCGGTTCTCGCGGCTGATCCGACAGAAAGAAGTTTGCGCCAGTGGTTCGGAGATTGGCTCGGTTTTTCGAATGAGGTGATGCTTTCGGCTGAAGAGCTGAGGAGCGTAGGGTGCCTTATGTCGGGAGGGGTCGTTGGGGCGGTGTCGTTGGGGCTTGGCGGCGCTGTTATGGCCTTTACTGGTTTTCCCAGCAACACCGGCGTTGTGGCGATGCCGGTGTTGGCGGCTTCTGTGTGGGCTGGATGCGCGTTCGGCTCTGCTGCGGCGCCGGGCTTGGCGTGGCTGATACGAAACAGCCAAGACTTTGTGCGTAAAATTGGCGATGTTGCTCCGAGCAATATGTTTTCGTTTATGTTTTCGAAGTGATGTGTTTTCGCTGTCGCGGTTTAACGTCGAAAAGTCTGCGTGGTTTGGGCGAGATTCAGAGTCTGTTTGAAGAAACATCAATATTTCCAGTGGCTTCTGATGGACGTCCGTCGGACTGAATCCTTTGACCGTAGCTTTGCTGTGCGCTCCACGGATTCTGACTTCGATAGACGGAATCTCTGAAGCTACTGGAAACATTGATGTTTTCTTTGAATGGCTCTCCAGGGGATGGTTTCTGAATCTGTAAATCTACGCAGGCTTTGATTATTGGCGATCAAAGGAATTGAGCGTATAAGTTCAAACGATTCAGGAAATCTTTACCTTACTGGCGCAACGGGAGCCGACGTTATGGCGGAAAACAGGTCGATGATTTTAATCGTGGACGATACTCCCGCTAATATTGAAGTGCTTAGTGAAATTCTTGGGGTTGATTATGAGATTCTTTTTGCCACCGGCGGCGTTGATGGCTTGGATCTGGCTTGGAGCGAGAAACCGGATATAATTTTGTTGGATATTATGATGCCGGAAATGGACGGTTACGAGGTATGCGCTCGCTTAAAAGCCGATATGCGCACTGCCGACACGCCGGTGATCTTTATTACGGCAATGGCGCAGGAGGAAGACGAGGCTAAGGGGTTGGGGGTGGGGGCGATCGACTACATCACCAAACCGATCAGTCCGGCAATTGTAAAAGCGCGCGTTCGGAATCATCTTGAGTTGAAGCGTTATAGAGATTTTTTGGAAAGTTTATCCACATTGGATGGTTTAACCGGAATCGCTAATCGTCGGCGCTTTAATGAAGTTCTCAATCGCGAATGGCGTCGGGTGTCCCGAGCCGGAGGCGCGTTATCTCTGATTCTGATCGATGTCGATTTTTTTAAGTTGTATAATGATCACTATGGGCATATCGCTGGAGACGAATGTTTGCGCAAAGTGGCGGCGGCTCTGAATCAAGCCCGCCGTCGCAGCGATGATTTGGTGGCGCGCTATGGTGGAGAAGAGTTCGCTTGCATTTTGGCCGACGTCGATCAAGAAGAGGCTTGGATCGCGGCTGAAGCATTTCGACGCGCGGTGCTTGATTTGGCGATTCCTCATGAGCGCTCCGTGACGTCGGCGTGTGTGACCATTAGCTTGGGGGTGGCTTTTGTCGAGCCTGCGTCTACGCCGGAGGCCCAAATCGCCGATGCTCTTGATAATCTGATTAAACTTGCGGATTTTTTTCTTTATCAGGCCAAAAAGGCGGGGCGGAATCAGGCGCGTCGAGCATGACGTCGGCGTTGTTTTTGTGGCTCTGAGCACACTTCTCATCGTGAGGCGCTCATTGTGATCCAAGGCGGCGAGCCGAGAGAGTGAGACATGGCTTTTTGTGAGCCGTTGTCGCAAAGGAGGGAAAGGCGTGTTTTTCTGGTTGCGTTTATTTCGCGTTTATTTGAGCCGTCGCATGGCGGTGATTTTGGCGCTGGGTTTCTCAAGCGGCTTGCCTCTGATGCTCACGGGATCAACTCTGGGCGTGCGTTTGGCTGAAGATGGTGTGAGCAAAACATCCATTGGCTTGTTCGCCATGGTTGGTTTGCCGTATTCTTTAAAATTTATCTGGGCGCCGGTCATTGATCGGGTTTCTTTGCCGTTTCTTACCCGTTGGTTTGGTCGGCGGCGTGGATGGGCGTTGTTTTGGCAATGTGGATTGTTGCTTACGCTCGTTGGATTGGGGGGGGCCGATATTGGCGCCGATCCGATGTGGTTTGCGTGGACCGCCGTTGCTGTGGCGTTTTGTTCCGCCAGCCAGGACATTGTTCTCGACGCTTATCGTGTTGAGAGTCTTGATCCTGCGCGTCAAGGCGCCGGAGCCGCTTTGTTTGTTCTCGGATATCGTGTCGGCATGTTGGCTTCAGGCGCCGGCGCGCTTTACCTTGCGGCTTATATGCCGTGGTCGCAAGTTTATTGGGTTATGGCCGGGATGGTGGCTGTGGGGACCGTTACTGTGCTCTGTTCGGCGGAGCCTCCTGCGGAACTTCTTCGGTCGTCTGGGCGCAACTGGTTCAGTCAATCGGTGATTGCTCCTTTTTCCGATTTCATGCAGCGGCCATCGTGGATTTGGGCGTTGTTGTTTATTGCTTTGTTCCGGTTGGGCGATGTCTTGGCCGGAGCAATGTCGATGCCGTTTTATCTGTCGTTGGGATATGACAAGATTGAAATCGCCAACGTCACCAAAGTTTTCGGTTTAATCGCCACGATCGGTGGAGGAATTATTGGCGGCGCGATTGTGCATCGATTGGGCCTGATGCGGGCTTTGCTGTTGTGCGGCGCTCAGCAGATGTTGTCGAACCTGATGTTTGTATTTATGGCGTGGGCCGGGCACGACTTGCGTTTGCTGGTGGTGACGGTGGCGGTGGAAAACGTGACCGGCGGCATGGCGACGGCGGCCTTTGTCGCGTACATCTCCGGGTTGTGTTCCGTATCTTATACGGCGACGCAATATGCGTTGCTGACGTCGTTTGTGGCGTTCGCGCGGGATATCTTGGCGGCTTCGGGCGGTTGGATGGCGGATCACATGTCGTGGCCGTATTATTTCTTGACGACGGTGTTTGCCGCGCTCCCGGGGTTGAGTGTTTTGCTTTTGCTGTATCATAAAGAAAAGCGGTCGACTGTGTCGGAAAGTGGAAAAAAATGATCTGTCCCTATAGATCGTAACGGCTCTCCGGTGTTGGAAGAGAAGCGGGAGCATGGTTCCCATTGACTTTCGATGATTGCGGCGTCATCGATGTGTGCATCGATCCTTCCGTCGTGCTGCCTTTCGTGATGTCGAGTGTCTCTTGATCAGGTTGTTTCCTATGGCGCGTTTCGGCTTGAGTGTGAAGAGAACTTTGGTTGGCGCAGTTCTATCGGCGGTTCTATCGATTGTGATGGGGCTGTTGAGCGTTTCGGCGCATGCGGTTCCGATCTCTATCGAGCAACAGGGGTCTTTTTCCGTAGGGGGGCGAATTGTTACGGAATCTCCTTCTGTTGAGGTTCGGGACGTCGTTCCGGCGTTGGGGGCGTCAACGGGGAAACCTGTTGAGCGCAGTTACTATATAGACCAAATGACTGTGCGCTATCAAATTCCGACTCAGCCGCGCAGCGTGCCTTTGGTCTTTGTGCCGGGGCAGGGGCAGACCGGCTTGATTTGGGAGACGACGCCGGATGGGCGTGAGGGTTTCTCAACGATTTTTGTTAAGAGAGGATTTTCTGTTTATACAGTGGACCCGCCTCATTGCGGCGCTTCCGGCGCGCCGTCCTTTTCCGGTTATTTTGGAAAATTGGGAAATCGTTCGATCGTCGATTCTGTGACGTTCCGTTTCTCTAATCAGGAGATTTTTCAGTTCTTTCGTATGGGAGCGCACTATCCACAATTATTTGCGAATTCTCAATTTCCTCCCAACGGCATTGTGTCGTTTCTGAAAACCTTCATTCCGACGGTGGCTGAGGACCAAACGCTTTTGGCGGAGGCGTTGTCAACCTTGTTGGATCGCATAGGGCCTGCGGTTTTGATTACGCATGGCGAAAATAACACCGCAGGTTGGTTAACTGCGATGCGTAATCCGCGTGTTCTCGCCGTAGTGGCCTATGAGCCGGTTGGACGAGAGGCTTTGCCGTTTCCGTCTGGGGCTTTGCCGCCGACACCGTTGGATCAGGCGCCGTTGGGATGGGGGGTGGAGACTGAAGCGTTTCAGAAATTGGCGAGAGTTCCGGTCCAGATTGTTGTTGGCGACAATGTTCCGAACTACTTCGACACCGACCCAGTTCTTGAGCATTGGCGGAGGCAAGTCGAAGTCGACCGTATATTTATTGCGGCGTTGCAGCAGCGTGGTGGAAATGCTGTTTTTGTGTCTCTGCCGGAACAGGGACTTTATGGAAACAGCCACACGCCGTTTCTTGATTCGAATAATATCGAAGTCGCCAATATTTTGTCGCGATTTTTGGCGGATCAAAAACTTGATTGGCGTTCTGCTGCGGTTCCGCCGTGATTCTGGAGCGTGTCTGTAACTTTCCGATTCGATGCTGTTTTCGGTGGTTGTTTGGCGCGATCGGTTGCGGGAAGATGTGTTTTGGAAGTGACAGACAAGAAGCTTTAGGCTTGCGTCAAAATTTGGTTCTTTTTGCGGCTGTTTTGTGACTAGCTTTAGAGAGGCTGCGCTGTTTTTTCGAAACAATGCTATTATGTTATGGATTTTTCTTGATTTTCCATTCAGATGTTGAAATTTACCCCTTTTTGTCCTTAACGTGGTTTTAATGTTTTGGTTTCCTGGCGTCGAGTTGGATTGTTTGTCCGTCGGCTGGGGCAATTGAGGTTTCTTAATCTGTCCTAAGAGGTCGGGTGAATGGAAGGGCTATTGGATCCCGTGATGCGAGACCGCTATCTAGCTTATTTTGAGCGGTTGGGAGAACGTCGCGTCCGCTTGTACAGTCGAATTAATTGTGATCGTTTCTTAGGAAATTGGCAAGTGAGGGAACTTGCAGATCATTGGTTGGAAGCCAAAGACTATGAGCGGATTCATCATGAAACAATGATTCATCGGCAGTTGCGTCGTTTGCTCAAGCCGATTTTGTATCGTTCGCCATCATAGTTGGTGTTGTATCCAGGGGGGGGGAGTGCGTTTTCAATCGTGGTGGGCTTAGGGTTGGCTTAGGCTTAAGATAGAAAATTACACTCTCCAAATTGCGGTCTTCAAGGCATTTCGGTCTTTAGGCAGGTCCCTGGCTTTTTTTATCTTTGTGTGTTTTCTACGGAGAAAAGTTAGCGTGATATGGAAGGTGAGGTCTTTTGTGCGGTTCTTTCGATATCCAGCGATTCCCTCATAATCATGTCGTAAATCCCGGAGGATTTTAATTCTTCAAAGTTTTTCTGAATTGTTTCGATTTGTGATTGGTGAATGTTTTTAGAGCCGATCATCCACACGCTGGTGATGTAGATCGGAGCGCCAATAATAACCTGAGTTGAGTCGAAGTCGCTGAGTCGGGCGATTGGACGGAAAAGAGTTCGCACCGTAAACCAAGCATCTACGCGCTTGGTGAAAAGTTTTAGGCCATTTTGTAGTTCTGAATAGGCGATGTCGAGGTTTTCGAATTGTCCCGCAGCCTTTAGGAAGTTGAGCGGCGCGCTTCCATTGTTGACGGTGATCGAGCCGAGTGTGCGCCCTTGCTCTAAGGTGTCGATTCGCGGGTTCGGGTGTAGCGTGGCGAAGCCGAAGGAATCCTTATAGAGTTCAATGATCCATTTAAAGTGAGGTTCTCGCTCGGAGTTGCGTGACAAGGGAAAGCCGACGCCTTGGCCGGATTCGACCTCCAACAGTAAGCGGGCCACTGGCGTTGCAATCGGTTTTCTGGAGATTTCGACGCCTTTGAGCGTTTCTTGGACCAATCGAACCAATGGTCCTTCAAGAAAACCGTTTTTCTCGTAGGTCATTGGGGGCTGAGGATAGGAAAACAGGTGAAGTTCTTCGGTTTTTGCCGTGACTGTGAAGCATAAACTGGAGATTCCTCCTACGACCAGCATAAAAACAGCTTTCTTTTGCACTTTCTTTCGTAATTGGACTAAAGGCGCTTCGACTAGATCAGCAAGCTTCTCAAGCCATGGCCGAAAAGTGCTGTGCTCCATGATGTTTCCCCCCCTTCTCATTGTAATGCGGTGGATTTTATCACGGGTGGCTATCCAGTGCTAACAAGAATTGAGCCTTGGTTCTATTTTGTAATACGATAATGTTTTAGGGCGATGGATCGAGAGCGTGTCGCAACAACAAATTAAAAAAAAGGGTCCAGGAACACAGTCCTTGGACCCTTTCAATTTTTATGTGAGGTCTGGATTTATGTGAGGTCTGGAAGAGGTAATACCAAGTCTCGTAAACGGGGACTCATATTTTTCTCTTGCAAATACGGATATAAGACGATTCACTTGTGACAAACGATGGAGGTTTGTCATGAGTGCAGCAATTAAACTTCGGAGCGATTTCTCAGGCGATGAACTTCGTAGATTTGCAAAAACATCGAAATGTCCGGCGCAGGTTCGGCGGCTTTTGACATTGGCGCACCTATATGACGGAAAAACGCGAAGTGAAGCCGCACAACTCAGTGGTGTCGGGTTGCAAACAATTCGGGATTGGGTTATTGTATTCAACAAGAAAGGCCCAGATGGGCTACTAGAAAGAAAAGCTCTAGGCAGAACATCTATTTTAAATGACGATCAAAGACAGAAATTATCTGAAATTGTTGAACGAGGACCATCTGCGGAGATTGATGGTCTCGTTCGTTGGAGGCTTCTCGATTTGGTGAAAGGGCTTTTTGACACATATCGCATACCCATCAGCAAACAGACTCGGAGTCGAAAATTTCGTACTATGAAATTCAGAAAATTATCAACACGTCCCCGCCATTGGTCTCAAGCACCGGACACCATTGAAAATTTTAAAAAAACTTCCCAAACGAAATTATGAAGATCAAAGAAACACTTTCACATGAAAAAGTAATAGAGCTGTGGTGGCAAGATGAGGCTCGCGTCGGCCAAAAAACCAAAACAACAAGACGTTGGGCAAAACGAGGTTCCCGTCCTATGTCTCCCAAAGACCAAAGAACGCGTTCTGTTTGGTTATTTGGTGCAATTTGTCCTGCTTTAGGTAAAGCCGCAGGCTTAATTCTGCCTAAATGCAACAGTGCCGCTATGATCTTACATCTACGCGAAATATCCCGAAATGTTGCTTCCAATGCACACGCAATAGTTCTGCTTGATCAAGCCGGATGGCATACATCAAAACGACTAAAAGTACCTGATAATATAACGCTACTTCCGTTGCCTCCAAAATGCCCAGAACTCAATCCTGTTGAAAATATCTGGCAATATCTCCGTGAAAACTGGCTATCAGATATTATCTTTAAAACTTATAATCACATTGTTGAACGCTGTTGCTTCGCTTGGAATAACCTGGTGAAACGCCCTTGGAAAATTATGTCTATTGGTATCAGAAAGTGGGCCTATGGGTTGTAGTCATTGGGACTTGGTATAATGTCTATGTGACGCTAGGCGGTTCGGACGCGTGCGATGAAATTGCTTACCCTTTGTCCTAGCGCGCCGGATTGTTCTCCCAATGCGCGCGCCGCCGACCATGTCTCCGCAGCGGCTTTTTTGGTTTCAGCCGCTGCGTGCGTGACATCTAAAATATGCGTCGAGACATTTTGCGCTCCGTGCGCCGCTTCTCGCATATTGTGGGCGATTTTGTGCGCCGCCATGTCTTGCTTTTCTACGGAGGCGGAGATCGCAGACGCAATGTTGCTCATTCGGCGAATGACGTTGGTCACGCTTTGAATTGCGCCGGCCGTTGATTCGGTGACGCTCTGCATCTGTCCTACTTGGGACTGAATATCTTCTGTCGCTTTTGCGGTTTGATTGGCGAGATTTTTGACTTCATGCGCGACGACGGCAAAACCTTTCCCGGCGTCTCCGGCTCGCGCCGCTTCGATCGTGGCGTTTTAGCGCTAAAAGATTGGTTTGACTGGCGATATTGTTGATCAATTGCACGACTTGACCTATTTTTTGGGCTGTATCGACCAGGCCGACAATCGTGACGTTTGCGTGATCGGCTTCTGTTACGGCTTGTTCGGCGATTTTTGAAGATTCCAATGCATGGCGACTGATCTCATTTACGGAATCCGTTAGAGTCTCTGTTTCTGCCGCCGCTGTTTGCGCATTGCTGGAGGCCTGCCCGGCGGCCGAGGCGACAATGGTGCTTTGGTGATTTGTCTTGTCGGCGTTTGAGGAAAGAACTTGCGCGGTGTTTTCTAATTGTCGCGCGGCGTCTGCGACCGATGTTATTACGTTGGAGACACCGTGTTCGAATTCCTGAATCAGACTTTCTAGATGTTTTTGACGCTCGATTCTGGTTTCTCGTTCCAGCCTCTGAACGGATTCCATCTTCTTTCTTTCTAATACCAAGTCTCGTAAACGGGGACTCATATTTTTCTCTTGCAAATACGGATATAAGACGATTCACTTGTGACAAACGATGGAGGTTTGTCATGAGTGCAGCAATTAAACTTCGGAGCGATTTCTCAGGCGATGAACTTCGTAGATTTGCAAAAACATCGAAATGTCCGGCGCAGGTTCGGCGGCTTTTGACATTGGCGCACCTATATGACGGAAAAACGCGAAGTGAAGCCGCACAACTCAGTGGTGTCGGGTTGCAAACAATTCGGGATTGGGTTATTGTATTCAACAAGAAAGGCCCAGATGGGCTACTAGAAAGAAAAGCTCTAGGCAGAACATCTATTTTAAATGACGATCAAAGACAGAAATTATCTGAAATTGTTGAACGAGGACCATCTGCGGAGATTGATGGTCTCGTTCGTTGGAGGCTTCTCGATTTGGTGAAAGGGCTTTTTGACACATATCGCATACCCATCAGCAAACAGACTCGGAGTCGAAAATTTCGTACTATGAAATTCAGAAAATTATCAACACGTCCCCGCCATTGGTCTCAAGCACCGGACACCATTGAAAATTTTAAAAAAACTTCCCAAACGAAATTATGAAGATCAAAGAAACACTTTCACATGAAAAAGTAATAGAGCTGTGGTGGCAAGATGAGGCTCGCGTCGGCCAAAAAACCAAAACAACAAGACGTTGGGCAAAACGAGGTTCCCGTCCTATGTCTCCCAAAGACCAAAGAACGCGTTCTGTTTGGTTATTTGGTGCAATTTGTCCTGCTTTAGGTAAAGCCGCAGGCTTAATTCTGCCTAAATGCAACAGTGCCGCTATGATCTTACATCTACGCGAAATATCCCGAAATGTTGCTTCCAATGCACACGCAATAGTTCTGCTTGATCAAGCCGGATGGCATACATCAAAACGACTAAAAGTACCTGATAATATAACGCTACTTCCGTTGCCTCCAAAATGCCCAGAACTCAATCCTGTTGAAAATATCTGGCAATATCTCCGTGAAAACTGGCTATCAGATATTATCTTTAAAACTTATAATCACATTGTTGAACGCTGTTGCTTCGCTTGGAATAACCTGGTGAAACGCCCTTGGAAAATTATGTCTATTGGTATCAGAAAGTGGGCCTATGGGTTGTAGTCATTGGGACTTGGTATAAGCCATGTTCTTTCAGAGTGACGACCGCGCGGGCAATTTCACCGATTTCGTCGCGCGAGTCTTGCGCGGGGATATTGATGTCCAGTTCGTCCTGAGCAATGCGTCTGATTGCGCCGATCAGGCGTCTGAGCGGCGCGAACAGGAATCGGATGAACCAAAACAGGCTGCCTCCGATGGCGAGCGCCGCCACAACTGTAATCGCGCCGATATCATTTATGGTTGTGTGGACGAAATCCAGGTAATCGTCAAGTTTTATACCGACGAACAATACGCCGATCACGTCTCCGGCGGTGTTGAAAATGGGGTCATATGCTGTGGCGTAGCGGTGGCCTAGAATGTCGGCTTCGCCGCGATATGGTTTGCGGTCAATGAAAATCCGATCATGAACCGGGCCGAGAGCGAGTTTCGTGCCGATGGCGCGTCCACCGTCGTCGCGTTTGACGTTGGTGGACACGCGGACGTCGCCCATGAACAAAGTCGCCACCCCTCCAACCAAGTTCTGAACTTTATCAACGATCTCGAAATTATTGTTGAGGGCTGTATTTCCTGCATACATCATGTTGTTTTCGACGTAAAATTTTTCTCCTTGATGGCGTAAGATTTGCCACGCTACGGCCATGTTGCTTTCTTGACGATCCGTTGCTTGCTTGCGCATTTGTGTGTCAAGGCGTTGACCTAGGGTGAAGATGAAGACTACTCCCAACACCGTCAACCCGATCAAAACGATCGATGTGATTTTGAAGGCCATGGGGATAGGAGTGTTTTGTAGAAATGCGTGCCTCATTTCATGGCCCTTATGTGTCGATTGTGGTGATGGTGAATATCGGTCAATGTAATAATTGGGAGGAAACAGGACAAAAATGTTGCTTAGGTCTAAAAATAAGATGTAAGACAGATTGCAATCTGTCTGTATTGCTGTTTTTGTTGACTGCTGTCATGTCGTTTTCATTTTTTAATCTTTTAGATTCTTTGGGACGTATTGGCAATGCAGAGGAATTTGCGCTAAGGCGCTCTCTGACTACAGAGAAAAATATTTTTGATGCTATCAGATTTTAAACGAGAGAATTTTGCGAATCAATCATTGATTTGATTTGGAATAATATTAGATATATTTTTGAATGAAATGGATGTTTTTTTATTGTGTCGATTGTGTAAAAAATTTAAGGTCCGCAAGATAAAAAAAGAATAATTTCCTATTCCTTGCTTCGCCGATGAAATAAATAATTGCGCAACCTCGAGAAGGACGTTTCCAATCGCTTGGAAGAATATGGCGTCTCATTAATGTTTGGCGTGACGTTGATTTATCAGAGGATATTGTGGTTGAAGGTCATCTGGACGCTGGCCTTTTGTAGGAATGTCGACGTATTTTCAAAGAGGCGTTGCGCTCGGCGTCGCGCTCCAAGAGTGGGCTGTTGTCGATGATCTATTGTTATTGATTCATTGCCGATGGTTCGTTGTTAACGATTTGTCGCCAATGGTTTATTTTTGCTGTGCGCCCTTCAAAATTACTTCCGCTTTTTGCTTCTGTGACCACTTTAAGAGGTCTGGGACCGCGTCTCGGTAAGATGGCCGAGAAATTGGCGGGGCCGCATGTGGTCGATTTGTTGTGGCATTTGCCGTCGGGTCTGATTGATCGGCGGTTTTCGCCGAAAATCGCCGAAGCGCCGAATGGCCGGATTGTGACTTTGACGGTGACTGTGGATAGCCATGTCCCGCCGGTTCAAAACGGGCGTCCTTATCGCGTGCGATGTGTGGATGGGACCGGTCTGTTGGAGCTGGTTTTTTTTCATGCGCGCGAGGATTATTTAAGTCGGATATTGCCGATCGGCGCGCAAATGGTGGTCAGCGGCAAGATTGATCGGTTTTACGACACGCCGCAAATGCCTCATCCGGATTGGATTTTGCCGGTCGAAGATCGCGCCGAGCTGGAGTTGATGGAGCCGGTTTATCCTTTGACCGCCGGCATGCCGCCCAAAACGCTCCGTCGGGCGATTCGGCAGGCGGTGAAAATAGCTCCGGTTTTGCCGGAATGGTTGGATGCGGCTTTAGTTCGGCAACGTGGTTGGCCGGATTGGCGCAGCGCCGTCGTCTCTGTTCATGATCCCAATGATCCAGCCGGTTTGGAGCCGTCTGATTCCGCGCGTCAGAGATTGGCTTATGACGAAATATTGGCCAGTCAAATTGCTTTGGCGTTGGTGCGGACGCAACAGCGTCGAGTGTCTGGTCGATCTTTGAATGGCGACGGTCGGTTGCGTCGCGCGCTCGAAGCGATTCTGTCTTATCGCTTAACCAATGCGCAGCGTCGTTCCGTGGATGAAATCATCGCCGACATGGCTTCTGATCAAAGAATGCTGCGTTTGTTGCAGGGCGATGTCGGGAGCGGAAAAACCATTGTGGCGTTGTTGGCGATGCTCAACGCTGTGGAGTGTGGGTTTCAGGCGGCTTTGATGGTTCCCACCGAGATTTTGGCGCGTCAACACCTTGAAACGGTGACGGCCCTGACGGCGTCGCTCGGGGTGGAGGTTGCGATGCTCACGGGGCGAGACAAAGGCAAGACGCGCGCCGCTCGGTTGGAGCGTTTGGCGGCTGGAGAGATTGCTTTGTTGGTTGGAACCCATGCGATCTTTCAAGACGACGTGGTGTTTCAAGACCTCGGTTTGGTGGTGATTGACGAGCAACATCGTTTCGGCGTTGATCAACGGCTGCGTCTCTCCGGCAAGGGAGCCTCAGCGGATATTTTGGTTATGACCGCGACTCCGATTCCACGCACCCTCACTCTAACTATTTATGGAGACATGAGCCAATCTCGACTCGATGAAAAACCCCCGGGACGGAAGCCAGTGACAACCCTCGCCATGCCGGTCGAACGTATAGAAGAGGTTGTTGGCGCTGTTGCTCGTAAATTGGCGCAAGGCGCTCGCGTTTACTGGGTGTGTCCTCTCGTCGATGAATCCATGATGGTCGACTTGGCGGCGGCGACTGAACGCTACGCTTTGTTGCGGGAATACTTCGGCGATTGCGTCGGACTGGTGCATGGACGCATGCGCACTTCGGATAAGGACGCGGTGATGGCCGCTTTCGTCGAAGGGAAAGTCACGGTCTTGGTGGCCACCACCGTGATCGAGGTTGGAGTCAACGTTCCCGAAGCCACGATCATGGTTATCGAGCATGCCGAGCGTTTCGGTTTGGCGCAGCTTCACCAATTGCGTGGGCGGATTGGGCGCGGCGTTGAGGCTTCATCGTGTCTGTTGCTGTATGCGCGTCCTCTGAGTGAAACTGCGCGGGCTCGGATAAAGATTATGAAAGAGAGTGAGGATGGGTTTTTGATCGCTGAGGAGGATTTGAAGCTACGCGGCGCCGGAGATTTGCTTGGAACGCGGCAGAGCGGGTTGCCGGGCTTTCGTTTGGCTGATTTGACTCAGCATGATGTGTTGTTGGAGATGGCGCAGGATGATGCGCGATTGATACTGAATCGTGACCCAGATTTAATGAGCGAACGGGGTGACGCTCTCAGAATTTTGCTTTATCTTTTCGAGAGGGACAGTGCTATTCGATATTTGCAATCTGGATAAACAAGAACCGTCTTAGACGGCGGGAATGAAAGGGCTTAGAGATCATGGACGCGGCGGAAATTCATGAGGCGGCATCAGAAGCACAGGAAAAAGGGGGAAGTCAGGGCGTTGCTGTTTATATTTCCATGTTGGCGGTTCTTTTGGCGATTACCAGTATGGGAGGGGGAAACGCTAGTAAGGATATGATGAGCGCTAATATTGCTGCTTCTGATACTTATTCATTCTATCAAGCCAAGAGTGTTCGTCAGACCAGTTATAAACTGGCGGTTGATCAGTTGACGGCTTTGAAGTCGTCGATTCCCAGTTTGTCGGAGGATGCGGTTAAAGCATTGGATACGAAGATCGCTTCTTATCAGGACACGATTAAGAAGTACGAATCCGATCTTGAAACCGGTGAAGGCAAACGCGAGCTTTTGTTGCGAGCTCAGGGGTATGAAAAAGAACGTGACCATGCGGCTAAGCAGGATCCGTTTTTTGATTACAGTGAAGCGATGGAGCAGATTGCGATTGTGATGGCGTCGGTCAGCATTGTGACTGGGCGCCGTTGGGTGTTGTGGATCAGTTACCTTCTGTCGGTGGTTGCGTCGGCTTTGGTGTTGAATGCTTTTTTTCTGATTGTCTGAGAAATAAGGCGCGACTGAGAAATAAAACACGATGAAATAGAAAGGGTCCAGGGACTGTGTTCCTGGACCCTTTCTATTTTGTAGATATTGTAGATATTGTAGATATTTTATAGATCAAGTCGGTAGTTGGGGGCTTCATTGGTGATTTGAATGTCGTGGACGTGACTTTCACGCAAGCCGGCGTTGGTGATGCGGACAAAACGACAGTTTTGTTGCATCTCAGCTATGTTGGAGTTTCCAGTGTAACCCATTGCGGCGCGTAGTCCGCCAATTAATTGATGAACCACTCCGGCAACGGGGCCTTTGTAAGGCACGCGGCCTTCCACGCCTTCCGGCACCAGTTTCATGGTCTCCACCTCTTGCTGAAAATAGCGGTCGGCGGAGCCGCGCGCCATGGCGCCAACAGACCCCATGCCACGGTAACTTTTGTATGAACGCCCCTGATAGAGAATAACTTCTCCGGGGCTTTCATCGGTTCCCGCAAACAAACTGCCGAGCATTGCGCAATCGGCTCCGGCGGCGATGGCTTTGGCCAAATCGCCGGAGAACTTGATGCCGCCGTCGGAAATGATCGGGATGCCTCTTTCGCGGCAGACGGCGGTGACGTCCATAATCGCCGTCAATTGAGGGACGCCGACTCCGGCGACAATGCGGGTGGTGCAGATGGAGCCGGGGCCAATGCCGACTTTAACGGCGTCTGCTCCGGCGTCGATCAAGGCGCGGGCGCCGTCGGCTGTGGCGACGTTGCCTGCGATGATTTGAGTGCTGTTGGGTAGTGCGCGCACGCGGCGAACCGTGTCCAAGACCTTTTTGGAATGCCCGTGGGCGGTGTCCACCACCAAGACATCGACTTCGGCTTCAAAGAGGGCTTCGGCGCGGGCGAGGCTGTCTTCTCCGGCGCCTGTGGCTGCGGCGACGCGCAATCGCCCTTTTTCATCTTTGCATGCGTTGGGGAAGCGGTTGGCTTTTTCAATGTCTTTAACGGTGATGAGACCGATGCATCGGTAATCCTCATCGACGACCAGGAGTTTTTCTATTCGGTGTTGATGAAGGAGGCGCTTGGCTTCTTGAGGATCGACTTTTTCTGTGACCGTAATCAGATGCTCGCAGGTCATCAGATTGCGGACGATTTGATGGGGATCGGTGACGAATCGGACATCGCGATTGGTGAGAATGCCGACCAGACGCCCGGCGCCGCGACCGCGCGCGGGCTTTTCCACGACAGGAATGCCGGAGATGCGATAGTCGGCCATAAGTTTGCGCGCATCGGCCAGCGTTGCGTCGGGTGAGATGGTGACGGGATTGACCACCATTCCGGAAACGAAACGCTTGACGCGCCGAACTTCATCGGCTTGACGTTCGATGTCCATATTGCGGTGGATGGTTCCGATGCCGCCGGCTTGGGCGAGCGCAATGGCGAGGGCGCTTTCTGTGACCGTGTCCATCGCCGCCGACATCAGTGGAATGTCAAGCTCAATGCTCCGGGTTAAGCGGGTTTTTGTGTCGGTTTGCGCTGGCAGGACCGAGGATTCTGCCGGTTCGAGCAGAACGTCATCAAAAGTAAAAGCGTCGCGGAATTGACTCGGACTGGCCATCGACCGACTCCCGGTAGATCAAAAGAGGGGATGTTGTGCAAAAAATACAAGCGCGTGAGGTGTTCGAAAGAAAGAAAACGAACGAGGCGACGTTTTTACGTCGCTCGTTCCAGTTTTGATCTTGCAAGGCGCATCTTGATTTTATGAGGCGCAACGACGGTTAATAGAGTCCGCCAGTTCCGCTTCCTGTGGGTTGTTGTCCGCCGCCGCCTTGCCCGCTGCTGTGGTTTCCAGGGCCGATATTCCAAGACTCTGTTTCTTGGTCGGCGTCGGAGTTGTTGCCGCCGGGAGAGGAGGTGGATGAAAAGGAGTTTCCTCCCGAGCTTCCGTCCAACAGAGGCGTTTCTTTTCCGGATCCGGGCTCTGTCCCTGGGATAAAGGCTTCCCAGATGGCTTTTCGGTCTCCGGGAGAGGCTGGGCGCCCATTTTCGGGATTGACTCGCACCAGTTTGAGGCCGGGCGGAATGCGGAAAGGGGTTCCGGGTTGATCTTTGAGGGCTTCTTCCATGAAGTCTTTAAAAATCGGCACCGCAGCGGAGCCGCCGGTTTCTTTGCCGCCCAAAGAGCGGGGTTGATCGAAGCCGATATACAACCCAACGGCGAGGTCGGGAGAGAAACCGACGAACCATGCGTCGTTGCTGTCGTTGGTGGTTCCGGTTTTTCCGGCTAAAGGCTTGCCGATTGCGGCGATTTTAGTGGCGGTCCCGCGCTGAACCACGCCTTCGAGGATAGAGACCATTTGGTGGCAATAGCGCGCGTCGGCGATTTGTTCGCGCGTGTCTGGGGACACGGGGACGGGCGTGTTTTGTATCCAGGGGTTTTGACAATCGATGCAGGGACGATCGTCATGGCGAAAGATGGTTTTGCCGTTTCGGTCTTGGACGCGATCAATGAAGCTGGGGGTGATGCGTTTTCCGCCGTTGACTATAATCCCATAAGCGGAGGTGAGGCGTAGAACGGTGGTTTCTCCGGCGCCCAGAGACATCGGCAAATAGGGCTGAAGATTATCGACGATGCCAAATTTTTCCACCATCGTCTTGATCTTATCCATGCCGAGGTGGGCGGCGAGACGAACGGTCATGACGTTGCGCGACTTCTCGATCCCGACTCGGAGCGGCGTTGGGCCGTAGAATTTTTGTGAGTAGTTCTCAGGACGCCAAACAGGCTGTCCTGGGCCGGGGCTGTATTCGAACGGGGCGTCGAGCACCAAGCTGGAGGGCGTGAAGCCGTTTTCCAGCGCTGTGAGGTAGACGAATGGTTTGAAGGCGGAGCCTGGTTGACGCAAAGCTTGGGTGGCGCGATTGAATACGCTCATCGCGGGGCTGAAGCCGCCGCTTATGGCCAAAACTCGACCCGTGTGGGGGTCCAGAGCAACCAAGCCGCCGCCGACTTCCGGGATTTGGCGTAGGCCGTAGCTGTTGGGGGGAAGAGGGCGACCGCGCTCGTCTTTCGAGGCGGCTTCAACTAAAACAACGTCGCCCAATGAGACCACGTCGGTGATTCGGCGAATTTCCGGCCCGACTTGATCGTCGTCTTTGAAGGCGCGGGCCCAGCGCAGCTCGGAGAGAGGCAGGCGACCGCGCGCGCCGTCTCCAAAGCCGATGTCGGCGGAATCCGCGTTGGGTTTTGCGTCGAGAACCACGGCTAGTCGCCAAGCTTCTCCGCCTTTGGGCATGGGAATGGCGGCGAGCTGTTTGGCCCATTTGTCGAAAACGGTGACTTTGGAGACAGCCCCGCGCCATCCGTGGCGACGATCATACGATATCAGTCCGTTGCGTAGGGCGCGCGTGGCGATGTCTTGCAGCTTGGGATTGAGGGAGGTGCGCACGGAAAGTCCGCCCTCATAGAGGGTTTTTTCGCCGTAACGTTTAATCAGTTCGCGTCGAGCTTCTTCCGTGAAATATTCGGCGGCGACGGTTTCGGTTTCATCGCGGCGGCGGGTGACCAGAGGGTCGGCAATTGCGGCGGCGGCTTCGGGCGGGGAAAGATAACCGTCTTCGAGCATACGGTTAATGACCCAATTGCGACGAGCGACGGCGGCTTCGTGTTGACGTTCGGGATGGTAGTTGTTGGGGGCTTTGGGCAAAGCGGCGAGATAAGCGGCTTCGGCGACTGTTAATTCGTCGAGAGAATGATTGAAGTAGTTGAGCGCGGCGGCGGCGACGCCGTAAGAGCGATAGCCAAGGAAAATCTCGTTGAGATAAAGTTCAAGGATGCGGTGCTTGGAAAGAGTGCGCTCGATTCGAATGGCGAGCAGCGCTTCTTTTACTTTCCGAGCGATCGAGACTTCGTTGGTGAGCAGCATGTTTTTGGCGACCTGCTGCGTAATGGTCGACGCGCCCATCGGGCGGCGATCGCTGCGCATATTTTCGACATTGGTCAGAATGGCGCGAGCGATGCCGTAGATATCGATTCCCGGATGGTCGTAAAAATTCTTGTCTTCCGCTGCGAGGAAGGCGCGGACAATTCGCTTGGGCATGGCGTCGATAGGAATGAAGACGCGCTTTTCAGTGGCGAACTCCGCCATAAGGCGACCGTCGCCGGCATGGAGGCGGGTGACGGTGGGAGGCTGATAATCAATGAGTTTTTTGTAATCGGGCAGCTCGCGTGCGTAGTGATTGATAACCCATGCGACTCCGGCCAATCCGGCGACTGCGAGAATCACCAACCCGAAGAAAAAACCGAGTAAGGCGCGCATCGCCGATCCCAGACGTCGACGGGGGCGTCTTGGGGCAGGCTTGACCTTGGGCGGAGGAGGGGCCTCCTGCGCCGTCGAATCGTCCGCGATTTGCTCAGAGTCCGTCATTCTTAACATCCATAGTCCCTTCTGCGCAAAGAAGGGACGATCCTCATACGGTAAAAGAACACATGAGATAAGAAGCGCTTCTCATGGTTGTCAAACACTTCCGACGTTTGCGCGTCGCTTTATCGACCGACGATCATTGAAGGCGTAATGTCCATGCCCAACATCAGGTCAACCCACGCGCTGCCGTCATGAGCTTCAATGGCGGAGAGCAACAAATACTCCCATGGCGAACCGTTGGGGTTTTGAGTGTCGCGGGCGTAGAGCATGGCGGTGTGACGTTCCAATGTCGGGGCGCCGCCGGGCCATTCGACCCACTCCTCGAAGCAAAGCGGTGTGGTTCTCTGGGCGCCGGGATTCCAAACGCGCTGATACGCGCGGTTGTCTTTGGCGACGAACGTGGGATAGCCGATGTAGCCGTCGGCGTCGTCGAGCCAGAAGGCCCATTCTTCGGAGGAAGCGGGATAAACTTCGTCGAAAGGGCGGAAGAATCGGCACTCGTCGCCTTCGACGACCTGGATCACGCCTTTGCGGTCGGATAGGTAGTAGCGATGCGCCGTGACGCCGCTGATGGTCATGGAGCCGTGGGCGACCACCGTCAAATGGGGGCCGGGAAAGCGCAGATCGAGAAAACCCTCGGCAAGGATGAACGGGGTCTCGTCGAGATCAACCGGTCTGCCGAGCGCCAAGCCGCAAGGCCCGCGCGGCGTGGAGGGCGGCGCGGAAAAGCCGAGTTTCTGGGCAACAATGTTTTTGATGAGACGAAAGCTCATAGGAAGAACTCCGTTCGCCCAAAAGGATGAAGAGGAAAAGGTCAGAGATTCAATTGGCGACGCCGACCTTTTTTTCGATTTCCGGAATGGTCTGCCACAACGCTTGTTCGACTTTGCTGAGACGCGCGACGCCGTTTTCGGAGACCCACTTTTCGGAAAGAATGAAAATTGCGCCGACGGTGAGGCTGGGGACAGAGGTTGTGAGGCCGAACCAGCGACTTTGCTGAAGTTTGGGATAGACGCCGCTGGGGATGTTGGCGAAGGCGTAGATGGGGTGGCCGGTTAGGTCGGTTGCGCGCTCAAAGCGGCTTTCGTTGACGAGGACCATCGTCAGCTTATCGCCGAATCGATCGTTGGCGGCGCGTAGCAGATCAGAGTTGAGGCCGGAGACGAACAGCATGACGGCGTTGGGGTTGACGGCGACGGTTTCAAGGATTTGCGGATCGTTGGGAACGCGCCGAATCATGCCTGTCGCGTCGAAGGCGGCGTAGCGCGAATCTTGGGCGATGAAGCCTTCCCAAGTTTTTTGCGCGCCGGAGCCAACCAAATATATGGTGTGGCGTTTGGGGTCTATGTCGTGAATGTCTTCGACTTTTGCGGCTTTGTTGGCCAGGACTTGGACATATTCCTGATAGAGGGTGGCTTTCAGGGCGTCAAGCCGCACGCCGGGGTGCTGTTTCATCCACTCGTTGAAAGCGTCGGACTGCGTCAAAATCGCGTCGAAGCGTCCGGAGGCCAAGCCGTCGAGATTGGCGATCGAACCGTCGGTTTCAACGCATTCTATTTTTATGTCGGAGGAATGGTTTTTGAGGCCCTTCATCATTACGTTGCCGGCGCAGAATGGATAGTAATTTCCACTGACGCCGCCGGTTCCCACGATCAGAGAGTTTTTGTCGGACGGCGTCACCGTGACGGTCGGAGCCAGGGCGACGCTGGGGGGGACGCCGTTGGGAAGCGTTCCGGGGTGAACCGGCGTTCCGTTCATCGCGGCGACTTTGGCGTCGAGTTGATTGAGTTTGCTTCGCAACTCCGCATTGTCCGCCGCCATGCGGCTGGCTTCGGCGCGCCACGCCTGATAGCCGGGGTCGTTGGCGTTGTGATATGCCGCCGCGACGTGCGACGGTTCCGTCACCCGATCGAGAACCATCCACCAGAATAAGGCGTCCCACATTCCGAAAGATGGGGCGGAACGATAAACATAGACCGGAGGGCGCCAAGCGTTGTGCTGAAAAAAAGAATCGCGCTCGCGGTAGACGACGTCGTAGTTCGCGTAGCGTCCCGCCGTATTGCTGTAGAGGGGATTGCGCGAGTAGTCGCTGGTGTTGGTCCAGGAGCCTTGAGGTTGAGCCTGGAACCGTTGTTGTTCGTTTCGGTAGCGATTAAAGGACTCGGAGGAGACCTGTCGGCTGGCCGCGCGATCGAAGGCGCTTGAAGGGGGAGAAGAAGCGCCGGGCCGCGCGTTGACATTGGCTGTGTTTGCTGTGTTTGTCGTGGTGGTGGTTGTGATGGTTGTGGTCGATGTCTGGGATGTCGTCGCCGTTGGAGTTCCACTCAAAGGCGGCTTGACGTAACCGCCGGACGATGACGCCGAGGGGCCGGAGAACGAAGGGATGTTGACGTTCGCCGTCGATGGTCTTTGAGCGCTCGACGAAGACGCGGTGACGTTCGAGACGATTGGTCCGGAGTTGATCTGCCCGGAATTGGCGCTTGCGCTTGAAGTGGTGGGATATCCCCCGATCGAGGGTTTCACATAACCGCCGGAAGAGGGAGCCGTTGCGCCGCCGGGAGGCGTGGATGAATAAGTTGCGCCGCCGGGAGGCGTGGATGAATAAGATGTGGATGAAGACGCGGAATTCGCGCCGGGAAGCGCGGGTTTGACGTATCCGCCGGAAGATGGCGCTGCGGCGCTGCGGTCCCATAGATTTGCGCTGGACCGAGACATGGAGCTTTTATTTGACCAAGTATTGACGTTGCCGGACGACGACGTGCTGTAAGATTGTCCGGACGATCTTTGTGACGGCGCCGCATCCGCCGAAGAAAAAGCCGAAAGCGTTAAGCTTGCGGCGCCGAAGCCGAGTCCGAGTCCGACAAGGACGACGACGGGGTGGAGGCGTGACCAAACTCCGCGTTTCATGCGCATCACTCCCGTTATTCCTTTTGCGCCTCAAAATAGTAGTGGCTCAAGACGACTTGCGGTTTTTCCGGCGCCGCCTTTAGTTGACGTTGCTTTCTCCGAGCAGGCTTTAAGCGCTTCGGTTGGTGTAATTATTTCTCGTAAGGCGCTAGAGCGGTCAGAGCCTGAGCCCACAGGAAGAACTTGTTTTTACCCATTTCTTCAATGGTTTTGATGTTGAAAGCCTGTTTTAGAAGATCTGCGTCGCGTTCGGAGACGCCTTGGAGGGCGCTCGGCGAAAGTTTGACGATTTCTTTAAGCGGCTTGTTTTCGTGTTCTTTGTCGAGGAGGTTACGCAAGCTTTCGTTCATAATTTCTCTCCCGAGGGATCATGAGAAACATTTGATGATCAACACAATACGAATTTTCTTTGCGTGAGGCAAACCCGAACTGTGGATTTGATGGCGCTTTTCGTTCTCGTCCGTTCTTTGAGAGGAGGTTATGTGGGCGTCGGTTGAGTTGGAGAGAGGAGGGCGAGCACGGCTTCCGGTGGGCGGCCGAGCGCGGCTTTGTCGTTGACCACAACGATAGGGCGTTCAATGACGGTGGGGTGGAGAGACATGCCTTCGATGAGAGCTTCATCTGTCAGGTTGGAGGCGGTTAGCCCGACTTCTGCGGCTTCTTTGCGACGTAGAATTTGATTGGGCGTCATTCCGAGTTTGGCGAGGAGGGAGCGCAGTTCTTCGATGGTTGGTGGGGTTTTTAGATATTCGATAATGTGGGGCGTCGCTCCGTGCTCGCGTAAAAGTTCTAGAGTTTGACGCGATTTGCTGCATTTTGGGTTATGGTATATTGTGACGGTTGGAGTGGGTGTCATGATATTGGTTCTCGGGGTTGGTGAGAGCATTTGGTGGGGGGTAAAGACAAGAGCATTAACGAGGGCGGATATAGAATATGGGGGCGAAAAAATGAGATGGGTTTAGTGGCTGTGTTTCTGGTCGCAGGAGACCATAAAAAGGGAGTAAATGACTCCCTTGCGCCGCAAGGCAAAGTTTTCGTAAGCTGTAAGAGGTTCGCCTTACGGCGATAAGGAGAGCTTTCGTTTCTTTCTTATGATCTCTTGCGACCAGAAACACAGTCACAGGACCCATCTTGTTTTTATTTTGTGCTCTCTCGCATGGTTCGTGATTGGTATTGCCAAGGTTTCTCAACCAAACCAGCCCACATGCCGATCTTCAAGCTTTGCGCATAGGCTTCTGCTTCGGAATAATCCGGCGTGAGGCCGCGATACGCAAACGCCCATCCACGCGAGACCATCGCTGCGCCTAAATCAATGCCTGCGACGTTACAATACCCTATTTTTTGTGAGCTTTTGCTGCTTTGTTTTATGGTGCAGTGAACGACTCGAGTGTTAATTAAAGATTGCAGGACGTCTTTGGCGATTTTGAAGCAGTCATAGAGATGTCCATAACGTGTTTGGCACTTTTGACCGGAAACCGGAGCCGAAATGCCAAGGATGCGGATTGGAAGATTGGTGATAATCAAAACATCTCCGGACTTTGCGGTTGCGTTGCCGGAGATGACTTTCGGCGTCGAAGATAATGTCGACGAAGGTTTGTTCTCGGCGGCTTGGGGCCATATCGGCGTTAAGAAAAGGCAGGAAAAAAAAACCGCCGCCTTTACTTTGGAACGGATCGCAGAGTTTTCTTTCTTGTCAAACTTGTCAAAACGTCGCCACATGTGTTGTTTCCTTGGTGGACGATTCGCTTCGATTACCCTGTCAGAATTTTTATTACGCGGTAGGCGATTTTGAAGCCGGCGGATTTCCATCCTTCTAGGCTGGAGTAGGCCAGAGCGTTCAGGGGGAGCACTGTTTCCAGTTCATAGCGATCAAACAAACGATCCGCGTGACGAGGTTTTTTGAAGTATCCTGAAAACTTGAGTGGAGAGCGAAGCAATTCATTAAGACTGAAAGGACGGCGGATGATATTGTTTTTAATATGTATCTCGATTTGGTCTTGAGCGTCGGGTAAAATCTTTGCGCGATTATCGGGGGGCGGCGATGTTGAATCTTGGGGTTTCCAGTCGGATATTTGATTTAAGCGTTGTGTCCAAAAAGCGGCGTACTGATCAAGACGAAGGAATGCGTGATCTGGGAATTGAGATTTTAGCCAGTTCGTTAAGCGTGGTAAGAGAGAAATATCGACGGTGTCGTTGTTGTGTCCATAAAAAAATATGGGAAGAGACGCCGCGCTGAGGCGTTGTGCGACGTCGCAGTAGTAGGCAAAAATAAAATCGTCAAGGTCTTCGCCTTGCGACGCTGATTTCAGGATGTTTCCGGGCGCCGTGGGATGAATGGGAACTTCGAGGTATCGTTGACCATTCTCAGTGAATTCTATGGGCAGCATGTCGTAAAGGACGCCGAAATTCGACGTGTAGGTAAGCTTGTGCTGCGCTAAAAGACGCGCAATGCCGGGAAACGATTTTGCCGAAGGCGTGGCTACGCCTGTAATCGGCAAGGATTTTTCGCGAAAAAATTTGAGGGACATCGCAAGGTTGCGCGCATTGGTGCGCCAATCGCGATGAAATGTATAATGATGGTGGAAGTGAGAACCGATTTCGGCTCCGCCTTGGCTTGCGCGTTGTAGGGGGGGAGAATACTTTATGAAGTGAGCCGTGGTGAAGTATAGGCTGCTCCAGGGAAGAGCGGCTTTAAGGCGATCGAGGATGGGGTCAATGGAGTTTCTGATGTTGTCGTCCACATCTACTCGATAATTGACGGCGCCGACGGCGCCGTCGGGGAACCACCATAGAAACTCTACGGCTTTTTTATTTTCCAACAGCAAGCGAAACAGGGTGATGGTGAAGTCTCGTAATGTGTCGTTCTTTCCGTGGTCGTCGGTCAGCAGGACAAAAGCGCGTGTTCCGGCGGTGACATAGCGCGCTCGGCGATTGTAAAGCATGACGGCGCTCATGCGGCGTTTGTCATAAAACGCAACGCATCCTTCGATATAAAACCCCTCTCCGGGACAACAGCAAAGTTTTCCCGGCAAAGAATGCGGAACAATGCAAAGAACGGCGGCGTCCACGCTTGGGGAGATCGGGAAGCCGATCATTCTGGTTGCGGCGACAAGAATGCCGTGCTCGTCGAGTGCAGGGTCAATAAAGATGGGTGTCATGCTGTGTAAATTGCCTTCGGCGACCGGGAGGGGGGTGGCGCTCTGGTAATGATAAAGTATTGGTCGTGGTCGTCAAATGCTCGAAAACCAAAAAGACTCAGGATGGCGGGCCCACGCGAGCAACATAACAATCTAGACTTCATGGTCTCGGAGAGTTCAAGCAAGAAGTGATCGAAATCTGCGATTAAAGGCGTTATGTTGTTTACTCTGTTGTTGCGTTCTCGTTCTTGTTTCGGGGAGAGCGTTCAAGAAACTTTGTCGCGCATCGTGACGAATTCCTCGGCGGCGGAGGGGTGTAAACCAATGGTTCGGTCGAATTGTTTCTTTGTGGCGCCGCAGTTTAGGGCGATTGCCACGCCTTGAATGATCTCCGGCGCGTCGGGACCGACCATGTGCGCTCCCAGCACGCGGTCATCGGTGGAATCGACCACCAATTTCATCATCGTGCGTTCGTCTCGACCGCTGAGAGTGTTTTTCATCGGGCGGAAGGCTGTGCGGTAAATATCGATGGTTTTATTATGTGCGCGTGCTTGCTCTTCGGTCAAGCCCACCGTTCCGATTGGGGGAGAGGTGAAGACGGCGGTGGGAATGTTGTCATAAGAGACTTGCATAGGGTTGTTGTTGTATAGAGTTTCGGCGAGGGCGCGACCCTCGGCGATCGCCACCGGGGTGAGGGAGACGCGGTTGGTGACGTCGCCGACGGCGTATATGGAATCGATGTTGGTTCGGGAATTAAGATCAACCTGTACGGCGCCGGTGCGCGGATGAGTTGCGACGCCGACAGTCTCCAAACCCAGTCCAGAGGTGTTGGGAGCGCGTCCGGTGGCGGCCATAACCAAATCGGCGGCGTATTGCGCGCCGTCTTTCGTCGTCACTAAAAACGCGTTGGATGCTTGCTCTATTGCGGCGGGCTGAGCGCCGGTAAGAATTTTTACGCCGCGCGTTTGCATTGCGACGCTCAGCGCCGAGCGCACGTCGGCGTCGAAACCGCGCAGCAAGCCGTCTCCGCGAACCATAAGGGTGACGTCGGCTCCAAGGGCGTTGAATATTGCCGCAAATTCTACGGCGATATACCCGGCTCCGATGATGATGATGCGGTTGGGGAGAGTGGATAGCTCCAGCGCTTCGTTGGAGGTGATGGCGAGGTCGCCGCCGGAGACGTCGGGGCGAACCGGGTGGCCGCCTGTGGCGATGAGGAGGGTGTGTGCGGTGTGGCGTCGACCATTGGCTTCGACGGTGTGAGGATCGATGAGGCGCGCGAAGCTGGGGATCAGCGTGACCCCGGCCTTTTCCAGCATATTGTGATAGGTCCGATTCAGGCGATCGATTTCGCGGCCTTTGGCGGCGATGAGGTTTTTCCAATCAAATGTGGGCGATGAGGGGAGCGACCAACCATATCCGAGCGCGTCTTCGAAGCCGTCGCGATATTGTCCGGCGTACATCAGCAATTTTTTGGGCACACACCCGCGAATGACGCAAGTTCCGCCAACTCTGTCGCCTTCGAAAATGGCGACTTTGGCGCCGTAAGACGCCGCGCGACGACTGGCTGCAACGCCTCCTGAACCGGCGCCAATGGTTATAAGATCAAAATCGTAGCTCATATTCGCGTCCTCATCAGGAACGGCTTTGGCGTAAACCGCCAAGAAAGGGGGGAAGCGCAAAAAGACTTCGGCGTTTGGATTGTTTTTGCGGATAGCGTTTTCGACTAATTCCGGTCGAGGGACCGCGTTAATGATGCGTCTGTTGAGAGCGATCGTCTGGCGTTCGAATTCCTCGCCAGCGTCGAAGAGTGAACGAAACGGCGAAAACGGCTTGTATGGCGATTGGCGCAACGGTGACCGCCGTTGATGTGTTGGCGCTGGGTAAAAAGACGGGAATCAGGAAATCCAAGTGAACGGCGTTGAGCATGACGGGAAGGATAAAGTAGAGCATGATGAGGCAGACAAGCGCCGCTATATGTCCTCGTCGCAATCTGTCTTGAAGGACAAAGGCGTAGAGCATTGCAACATCGCGGGTGACGAATAAGGCTATGGCGATGACGAATCGCGCAATTTCTTCGGGCAAGGCGCGATCGGCGGTGGGAAGCAGCAAGAGGTGGACAAGCGAGCCGATTGCCAAGAGATAGGTGAGGGCGGCGCTGAACGCCCAGCTTGGAGCAATGTCCAAAGACCTCATAACATTGCCCGAAGCGATGAGTTCAGCCCATCGGCGCAGTCTTACAATGTTTTTGGGTTCGATGAAAGCGGCGACGTAAGTGAGAACGGTGAAGACGCAGAAGGTCGTGAAGGCGCGAGTTTCCAATGCGTCGCCGACGGCGTGGGAGCCTGCCGACGTGGAAAACAGATCGTCAAATCCGGAGATGTAAGACGCCAAGAACAGCGCAAACAGCAACCAAGTGGCTTGAGGGCCGGGACGATAATTCAGTTCAATTCGCATTAGGCGATAGAGGCCGACCATGGTCCAGAGCAAAAACGCGATTTGCGAAAAAAACAAAAAGGCCGGAGACGGGACGCCGACGCCGAACCACACGACTTCGCCGTCGATATTGCCGGGAGCGGTGGCTTTGACCAGGATCGGAACCACGGCCATAATTGCGGCGGTTTGGGAGGCGATCACATGAAAGTGCAGGCTTTCCGGCTCATGGCGCAACAACATAAGGCTGAACAACAGCGCCAATCCCTGCACTTGCAACCCGGCCAACAGCAGTCGCGTTAGGGGCAACAGGTGAGGCTCGGGCGTGGTGAGGTAAATGACGGAGCACCACAGGGCGCCGTACCAAACAAAGGCGGTTCCGCCATAAAGTTTCCCCCAGGCCATATTCCATGCGCCGACCGAGGACATGCGCTGGGTGTCCCAGGTGTTGGCCGCGACTTCTCTCAGCACGGATTCTGCGGCCAAACGGCTGCCCCATAAGATCAATAGGGCGACTATGGCCAAGAGCGCCGCCGGGGCGACCAAGGAGTCTCCTCCGGCCAGCCACGCGGCGAGAAACGCCAACAGCAACACGGCGGGCATGGCGATCAGCCGACTTGTCGGTATCTCCAGCCAGAGATTGCGCTGGAACTCCGGATTCATCGTCTTGGTCCCCGCATTTTTTCGGTGTAGACCGCTTGCATGGAGCGCGGCTCTTCTTGAAGGGCGGTTATCGGCAAACCGGATTCGATTAGTCGGCGCAACAGCGTCGCTTGAGCGGAGACGTCTCCGGTGAAGTCAAATCGCGCGGCGGCCCCGTCGATATCGATGTCGCTGACGGCGGCGTCAGCCGTTAAAGCCGATCTCAGCGTGGTCGAGGCGTTCGTTGTGTTCGCCAAAGAGACGCGCAGGCGGCGAGGACGACCGATCGGCGTGCGCGTGGGGCAGTGTTCCACCAATCGTCCATTGCGCAAAATCATCATGTGGGTGGAGTAATCTTCCAACTCGGCCAAGATGTGCGACGAAACAATCAGAGTCATGCCTTGCACGGCGAGAGTGCGCAACAGATCGGAAAGATTGGAGCGGGAATCCGGGTCAAGTCCCGACGCAGGTTCGTCGAGCAACAAAACGCGCGGTCGATGAATGATTGCTTGGGCGATCGCCAGACGCTGCCGTAAGCCGCGCGACAGAGCGCCGACTTTCTCTTCCATACGGTCAATCAATCCTAGCCGTATGGCGGTTTCGGTTGCGCGGGTAAGGCGGTCGTGGGCGGGAACGCTGTGAGCCCCGGCGTGATACACTAAAGATTGACGAACCGTCAGTGAATTATACAGACCGAAAACATCTTGCAACAGACCGAGGCGACTATGCACTTCGCGAGGATGCTCGTTCACATCGACGCCGTCTATGGAGACCGAGCCGGAATATGGCGCTTCCAATCCCGCCAAGCAACGCAGCAGCGTGGTCTTTCCGGCGCCGTTGGGGCCGACGAGCCCCGTGATGGCCCCCGAGTGAACGGTGAACGACACCGAGCGCAACGCGCGCTTGGTTGGGTAGTCGAAGACGAGGTTGTTAACGACAATCAAGAGCCTGCTCACCTGCTTTCGGCGATGCGACCGCATGTGCGGCGCGCGGTTGGCCGAAGTTAAGAGATCCGTCACATGACGGGGCTGTCAAGCTGCTATCGTGACTGTTGCCGTCATTCTTGTCCATAGACATTTTGGCGTTGAGGTTGAATTTGCGTCGATGGCGCGTTTAAATCTCCGGACGTGATCCGGATGCGATTCTGCGTGAGCGTTCGCCATGCGCCTTGCATAAAGCATACGGAGCAGGAGCTGTGTTCCTGGTCGTGGGAGGTCGTAAGAGGGAGGAAGGAGGCTTTCTCTTCCCCTTCTTATGATTTTCCATGGCCAGGAACACAGTCCCTGGACCCGTTTTTTTACTCAGAAGAGCCGACGATCATAGAGTCGGTCATTCAGTTCGTTGGCGTTATTACAGGATTTGTTGATATGTGATTGGATCATGGATGGATTTTTCTGACAGATTTCTAGAAAGTCTGGCCTTGAAACTTCAAAGTGGATATAGAATTAGCATTGCATGTGCAAAATTCATGTGACGCCGATGGCGGCGTTGTTTGGCGCCGGTGGGCGGAGGGGTTTTATGTCGTCATTCGTCGAAGGAATTGAGCTGAAGCGGATTTCTCAGGTCGAGGTTGAAAGCCTTTGTGTTGAGCATAAGAAATTTGTTCAGTCTCGCCCTGGAGGGCGTAAATTCACCATTTCGTTTAGGGACGCCAGCGAAATTGACTTTTTGGGGAAGGATTTGAGTGATTGTGAATTTATTGGCGCAAATGTTGAGAAGTCTGATTTTCGTAATGGTAAATTTAAGAACTCGAATTTTTTCGGCGCAAAGCTGTCGCAATGCAAGTTTAATTCTTGCGAATTGACGGGAGTCGATTTTAGAGGAACCGATTTAAGTTATGCCGACTTTGAAGGCGCCAATCTTTCTCGTGCGGACGTGCGTGAAGGATTTATCCTTATGCGCGACAAAGACGGAAACTACACCCCGATTCGTCATATGCCGTCGAGTTTCGACGGAGCCAATCTCTCAAAAGCCAATCTTTCCGATGCGAAGCTTGGGCGGTCGGTTGGGCATGGGACTACTCTGAGAAACGCGAATATGCGCAACGCCAAGTTGAAAGACGCTGATTTAAGCGGCTCCGACTTGCGTGGCGTGGTTTTTATCGGCGCGGACCTCTCCGGCGCCAATCTGACGGGATGCGTGTTGCATGGCGCCAGCTTAAGCGGCGCGATTTTGGATGGCGCGATTCTTAAGAACGCCGATCTCACCGCCGTTAACGTGCTGGAAGCCGAACTGGTTAAAGCCAACACCGCCGGAATGATCACGTCACGGCGATTGGAAATGCTGGAGCATTCGATCCAAGACATCATTCAAGAGCATGGAAAATGGATCGAGACCATGGGCGTTAACGGAACTCAGGCTAATTTGTCTCGCATTAGTCTCGCCTCTGTTGATCTTTCGGGCGTTAATTTGTGGGCGTCGATTTTCGATTTGGCGACTTTGAATTATTCTCAATTTAAATCCGCCAAGCTCTGTATGGCCAGTCTAAAAAACGCCATGGCGATAGAAACCGACTTCAGCGACGCCGATTTGAGAGGCGTGGATTTTCGCGGCGCCGATTTATCCGGGTCAAAGTTTTCTTTGGCCAATATGGGATCGATTTCTTTGGTGGCGGGGTCTATTTCTCGATGGTATTCGAACTTGTCCGAAACAAAACTCGTCGGCGCCAACTTAAAAGGCGCCAACCTTGAAGGCGCTAATCTTGAAAAAGCTAATTTTCGAAACGCGAATTTACGCGACGTTAACATGTGTAAGGCATCTTTGCTGGACGCGGACTTCACAGGGGCGGACTTGCGGGGCGCGCGATTGGATGACGCAGACCGTCGCGGCGCTGTCGGCATTCGGTTGTAATTCGGTTGTAGGGCATGCGTCGTCGTTTTTTTGAGTGAGCGAACGAGTGGTGTGCATCGTTTTTTCTAAGTTGGATTGCGAAGATCATTGTCATGAACCGGGAAGAGTGTGGAAGCGGGTGACGACGAACTCTATGATTGTGGAGGCGTCGTGTCTTTTGGTTTTCCGTCCATTTTGTGGATGGTTCCGATTTTCTTCGTTAGTAAAGTTTTTTGGTTTATTCGCCGGGTAGAGGTTCAGAATGTCCGATTCTTCCGCCATCGTCGCTCTTTTTCGTCGGTTGCAGAAAGCCGTTTCTGCTCTGTCGGTTGTTTACGCTTCAGTTCTTGGGGGCGCCGGCGCATTTTTTTTTGTGTTTTCGACTTTGCGTCAAGAACGGCAAGAAGAATGGGGCGCGGTTCTTTTTCTTTTGGTTTTTGGCGTTGCGGCGACGTGTGCTTGGAGAATTCTTTACGATAAGATCATCTATTCTTGTGACGGTCTGCGTCAAGAAATAAACCGTCTTGAGGCCGGGGGCGTTGTAAACGCCGAAAGAGATCAAGATTCCCAAAGTATTGATGCTGTGCGGCAGGATTGCGTTCGGTTGCGGCGGTTCGCTCAAATGGCCTCCGATATTCACTGGGAGACCAATGCCGACGGTAAATTCACTTATGTCTCTGACGGCGGTTCGGTATTGCCGGAGTCTTCAGAGATTGTCGTCGGCGGCGATCTTCTCACTTTGGAAAAGCATGTTGGAGATGAAACGAAAAAAAAGGCGTTTCGAGAAAAAATTCAAAACAAAGCCGCATTTTCCGGCGTTCAATTATTCTTTCTTCGGGGTTCTGATGAGAAAAAAGACGCTGAGGACAGCGTTCTATTCGTAATTAACTTGAATGGTTGTCCATTGTGGGACGATCAAGGGCGGTTTTTGGGGTACTATGGCGTTGGCGTCGATTCGACTGATATGATTGAAATCGTCGGTGAGGCGCGCGAGAGAATGGCCGCTGTTCATGATGCGATCGACAGTATTTCGGAAGGATTTGTTTTGTTCAACGCTGAAGGGCGTCTGTTGTTGTGCAATGACAATTACCGCAAAGCATATCCGGATTTGGCGGATTGTTTAACGCCCGGACAAACCTTCGAGTCCATTCTGCGGGCCGCCGTCGATCGTGGAAAAGGGCGAGAGCCGATTGCAGATATGGCCGCCTGGGTCGATGAGCGTTGGCGCAGGCACATGGATCACGATGAGCCTGTTGATCAGGCCTTGTCGAATGGGCGTTGGTATCGGATCAGCGAGCATGGGACCCCGTCGGGGGGCGTGGTCAAGATTCTGACCGACATCACTGAGATTAAAATCCGCGAAGAAGAATTGGCCGGGCAGACGACTCGGTTGAAGGCGACGCTCGACAGCATCAGCCAAGGTATTTGTATGTTTAATTCCGCCGGCATGCTGGCGTCGTGGAATGACACCTTCTTAAAGATTATGGATCTGCCGACGGACGTTGGCGATCTTGGATTGAATTTGTCCGATTTTAAAGATTACGAAGCGCAACGCTCCAGCGCGTTGACGGAAATTTTCGAAGTTTCGGAAGATCGCGATTCCGGTGGCGACGCTTTGGGAATGTTCTTGATCGGCGATTATAAACTTCCGGACGGGAGAGTCTTGGAGGTTCGTCGCAGCGCTATGCTGGATGGCGGGATGGTCGCCACTTTTACGGACATCACCGAGCGCAGTCATTTCGAGTTGGTGTTGAAGGATTTGGCGCAAGCAGTGTCTCGTTCCGCTGGAAATGAGTTCTTCCGTTCTTTGGTTGTGGCGCTTTCACGCGCTTTGGGGTTGGAAATCGCTCTGATCGGGGAGCTGCACGGAGACTCCATCCGCTCGATTGTTCTGGCGGTTGATGGCGAGGTGAATGATAATATTGTTTACGATTTAGATGGCTCTCCATGCGCCGAAGTCTTTCATTGCGGCATGATAGTCATTCCTTCTCGAATTCGAGAAAATTATGCAAATAATAGATTCTTTGCCCAATATGATGTTGAAAGTTATATCGGAGCGCCGCTCTTTAACAATGCTCTGAAACCTATTGGCGTCATTGCCGTCATGTCTCGGCGTTCTTTAAGCGGAACGCGCGAGGCTCAGAATCTTCTCAGCATCTTCGCCGCTCGCGCCGCCGCTGAATTGGAGCGCCTGTATACAGAAACCGCTTTACGGGATAGTGAGTATAGATATCGCCAATTGGTTGAGTTGGTTCCATACGGAATCGCTATTTGGGATAAGGTAACTGTTCTCTTCGCCAACAGCGCGGCGTCTGCGTTGTTCGGAATTCCCGCGCCGGAGACTTTAGAAAATCAGAAGCTGGATTCGTTCTTGGCCGAAGCATTGCTGCAAGAGCTTTCGGAAATTTCCTTCGATCTCGTCGACGATTTTCGTCTGGAATGCGAGATTATGCCGCGCGACAATATTCAACGATTCGCAGAAATTCGCGCCTGTCAGGTGATGCACCAAAATCGTTCGGCGTTATTACTGGTGTTCACAGATATTACAGAGCGGCGGCGCGCTGAGGCGGAATTGCAGCGAATCCAAAAAATGGAGGCTGTCGGGCGTATGGCTGGCGGCATCGCCCATGAGTTCAACAATATGTTGACCGCGATTGGCGGATTCGCGCGATTGGCGGAGCGCACGCCGGATGATCGCGAGCGGTTATCCATGTGTTTGAAGGAAATCTATAAAGCTTCTGATCGCGCCGCCGCTTTGACGTCGCAGCTTCTGGATTTTAGTCGCTCCAAGCCGACCAACGAAACCAAAGTCATTTCACTGTCGGAGATGATTAGCGATCTTAAAGTGTTCTTACGGCCGCTGTTGACCGATGGCGTCAGTTTGAGCGTTGATATTGCTGATGAGGGCGTTTGCACAATTGCGAATCCGACAACTTTGAATCAGGCTGTTCTCAACTTGGCGTTGAACGGTCGCGACGCCATGCCTCAAGGAGGGTCTTTGACTTTGCGTCTTCGAGCCTGTGAGCCCGACGCCGCGTTTTTAGATCAGCATGAGGGAATGAAACCAGGACGTTATGCGCTGTTGAGCGTTACCGACACCGGCACCGGCATCCCCGAAGAAGTTCGCGATCGTATTTGGGAGCCGTTCTTCACAACCAAAGAGCCGGGAAAAGGGACCGGTTTGGGGTTATGGTTGGTGTATGGCGCCGTGCGGCAGGCCGGGGGCGTGGTTGAACTGAATACGGAGTTAGGGTGCGGCACGACATTCACTCTTTATCTTCCGGCGGCCGAGCCGGTCGACGTAAAGATTTCCCACGAAGAAGATGATTTTCTCGATTTCTTTGGTTCAGAAGGTGGTTCGATTTTGTTAGTGGATGATGAAGATTCGGTGCGTTCTTTTCTTAAGCTGACTTTGGAGGAAGGGGGGTATACGGTTGTGGCCGCCCGTGGTGGGGCCGAGGCTGTGGAGCTATATGACGAAGGCGCCGGGTTGTTTGATCTTTTGGTTTCCGATGTGTCAATGCCCGGAATGTCGGGAGCTGAGTTGGGGAAGAATTTGCTCGAAAAAAATCCGGAACTTAGGATTCTTTATCTTACCGGGTACGCCACTCAAGATAAGCTTGATGAAATCAACCTTCAGAAAGGACAACAGATATTGATGAAGCCGATCAATCCGGATAAATTGCTTGAAAAAGTTCATGAATTGATAACTCTGTGATCTTCCGGTTGCGTGGTTAGGGGTTGCAATTTATAGTTATTGAGGAAATAGGAGAGGAAAAATGGCTGGGGCTGACGATGTTATCGATATTAGAGTTGGGCGTAACGATTTTGAGCCGCCAGATGAGCCGGTGGATTGTCAGTCTGCTGATGACTTCTTTACGCCTCCTGCGCGAGAGCTTATTAGTAGACTGTGTGCTCGTTTTTTAGACGAAAATAATATTACAGCAACCGAGTTGCTTCATTCGCCGCGTCATCAAGTGGCGCTGTCCGCTTCGCCCGTAATGAAGTTGGCGATCGAACGGGCGGAATCATTGCATGAAAGGCGAACCGGAAAACAGCAGAATCTGGTTGGTTTGGTGACCGATGGCGTTCGAAAAACCAGAGCTCGGTTGCGTGACATCAGAGTTCCGGATTTTTCACCGGAGAATTTTACATCCAGCGTTCAGAAAATATTCTCTCAAGAATCCGAGAGCAATGCTTGGTTCATAATTTATGCGGCGCTCTCGAATTACTTGTCTCAATTTGAAAATATTCCAGAGAAAATTCAGAAACTTATACCTCTTATTGGAGATGAAACCTCTTCTTTGTCCTTGACGCCGATCGATCGTTTGTTGGGTGAGTACTTTCGCGGCGAGGCCTTCGTTCAATCGGTTCTGGGAGAGTTTCCCTTTGGTCATCAGGTCGATGCGCTGGTGGCTCTTCTTGTTGGCGAGCCGCTTCCGGAGCTTGTCGTTTCGCCGACGCTTGAGGGGATTCACCGTCTATTGCGGCGTGTTCAAATGCCGCAAAGTCTGGATGGTTTGATTATCACTATTCGCCGTGAATTGTCGCGTCCGAATCGATTGGTTTCAATTGCGGCCGATGATTTGATGGGGATTGACGCTTTAAATCGCGAGGCGGTCGCGCTTAGCTCGATTTCCATGAAGCTAAAACGGTCCTCGGGATATCTTGGCGGCCAGTACATGGAGACTGTGCTGCATCGTCGAATGTCGTTGCTCATCAATGAGGATACTCTGAAGGAGATTGTTAAAGGGAAAAATTACATCACGAAATTGCGTATTTTGTTTCTTATTCAGAAGGTCGCTGTTGGTCAAAGCTCTGAACGGGCCGTTATGGAGTATTTGCGCCATTTCTTATCCAGTCGAGATTTCGCCAGTCGTTTGCTGGAGTGTTTCCGCGAGTGGCAAGAAAAGATTGCGGTGCTTGCGGATGTTCAACGACTGATTATGTCGTCGCGCTTTCCGGATAAAGAGAAGCTCGCATTTTCCGCTCAGATGGATGAGATTCAAGGAACATATTTGCGCACGCAACGTATTTTTGCGCCTTTGACCAAAGAAGGCGAGGTTCCGCTTGATTTCATCAATGAGACCATCCGTTTGGGGGCGGCGAATGCGTTCACCGAGGGAAAAACCAAAGATGGAGTAATCAAGCTTATTCGCCGTCATGTTCATAAGGCTCGGTTTGTTCGGTCTTTTCTTGGTTCTGCTAAAGACCCTGCGGAGAGGCGTCAAAAGATTACGGCTCTTCAAGAACAACTGGCGAAGATGGGCATTCCGTTTGTGGATCCGTCGGCGCTTCAAGTGTTGGTGGTGGATGATGAAGACGGCCCTCGTAAGCTTGTGGCGTCGGTGCTTTCGGATATGGGGGTTGGAAAAATCCTTACTGCCAGAGATGGTGTGGACGCTATGGAGCAATTCCGCCCCAATGCCGAGAATGTTGATTTGGTGATTTGTGACTGGATGATGCCGCGTATGAGCGGAATCGAAGTCTTGAAGGAAGTGCGGGCGTTGCGTCCTGGTTTGCCGTTTTTGATGGTCACTGCATTGGCGACGGTTAAGGCGGTGGAAATGGCGATGTCTGAACAGGTTACGGCTTATATCGCCAAGCCGTTCAATCCGGATCAGATTGAAGAAAAAGTCTTTGCGGTTGTGGCGATGAAGTCGTCCGGTCAGCAAATTGAAACGACGTGACGTTGTGTTTCCGGAATGAAAATATCTTCTAAATAAAATTAGAAGGGTCCGGGGACTGTATTCCTGGACCCTTCTAATTCTTATTCTGATGTCGGCGTTCGACGTGGCTCTATTTAGACGGATTATATGCTTCCGGTTGAATCAGTTCTTCCTGAACTTCTTCGGGTTTTGACCGACCGCAAAGCCGCCGTGCTTCAGGCGTCTCCGGGAGCGGGAAAAACGACATGCGTTCCTTTAGCTTTGCTCAAAGCCCCTTGGTTGGAAGGGCGGCGGATTCTGGTTTTGGAGCCGCGCCGTCTGGCCGCTCGCGCCGCAGCTCGACGAATGGCCGCTCTTTTGGGCGAAGAGGTTGGGGCGACGGTCGGATATCGCGTTCGTCTGGAGAGCCGCGTTTCTGCCGTCACACGCATTGAAGTCGTCACTGGAGGCGTTTTTATTCGGCAAATCCAGAGCGACCCGGAGCTGAGCGGCGTTGGCGTCGTCGTGTTTGACGAAGTTCACGAACGGAGTCTTGATTCCGATCTGGGGTTGGCTCTAAGCCTGGAAACACGCTCGGCTCTGCGCGAAGACCTTCGATTGTTGGCGATGTCGGCGACTCTGGACGGCGCGGCCTTGGCGGCGTTTCTGGGAGAGACCGCGTCGATGGCCGCTCCGGTGATTGTCGGCGAAGGTCGAAGTTTTCCGATCGAGACTCGTTATGCGTCTGCGGCGCGACCGGGCGAACGGATCGAAGATCGCGTTGTGGCGACAATTCGCCAGGCTCTAATCGAGGAATCCGGCGATATTCTGGTTTTTCTTCCCGGAGCGGCGGAAATACGGCGGGTTCAGAGGCAGTTGAGCGAATCTCTTCCATCGCGGAGCGCTGTGGAAGAAGAGGTTGAAATTTTGCCGCTTTACGGCGATTTGCCGCAGGATCAGCAAGATCGCGCTTTGTCTTCGATCGTGGGCGGACGGCGAAAGGTCGTGCTATCGACCTCGATTGCGGAGACTAGCCTGACGATTGAAGGCATCCGAGTTGTTGTCGATAGCGGCCTGATGCGGGTTCCGCGTTTTGACGTTCGTGGCGGGATGGCTCGGTTGGAAACCGTGCGGGCCTCACAAGCCGCGACAGATCAGCGGCGAGGTCGCGCGGGACGTTTGGAGCCGGGCGTGTGTTATCGTTTGTGGCCGGAGCCCGAACAACGGGCTTTGGCGCCGTTCACCGAGCCTGAAATTCTGGCCGCAGATTTGGCGCCGCTGGCTCTGGAGCTGGCTTTATGGGGCGATGGAGACGGAAGCGGCCTTTCTTGGCTGACTCCGCCGCCTTCGACGTCGTTGGCGCAGGCGCGGACGTTGCTGAAGTCTTTGGGAGCGCTGGATGATCACGGGCGGATCACGGCGCACGGGCGGCGTATGGTTGGGTTGGGCGCGCACCCGCGTTTGGCGCATATGATTCTTTGCGGGCAAGAGTTGGGGGCGGAGGAAGAGGCTTGCGCGTTGGCGGCGTTGCTCAGCGACCGCGACATTGTTCGAAACCATCGCGCCGGAGAGCCGCGCGATGTTGATCTTCGTCTGCGCGTGGACGCCGTGTTGGAAGGCGGGCGTTTCTCAGAGGCCCTGTTCGATCGAGGCGCATTGCAGCAGGCGCGTCGCGTTGCGCGGTCGTGGAAGGGGCAATTGGCGTCGTTGCGTCGCAAAACTTCGGCGCTTGATGCTCGAGGAGAAATCCGGGAATTGGGGGCTGACGCGGTTGGGGCTTTGGTTGCTTTGGCGTACCCTGATCGCGTGGCGCAACGGAGGTCTAGTGGTGGGAGCGGCGCTGCAACGTATCGTTTGCAGAATGGTCGAGGCGGAGTGCTTGACGGGTTGGACGCTTTGGCGACTGAGGAGTGGTTGGCGGTGGCGTCTCTGGATGGCGACCGGCGCGACGCGCGGATATTTTTAGCGGCGCCGCTTCGCGAGGAGACCATCCGTGAATTGTTTGTCGCGCGTCTTGAAGAACAGGAGTTGCTGTTCTGGGATGATCGCGAAAAAATTGTGGTGGCGCGGCGGCGGCGTTGTCTGGGAGCGTTAATCTTGGACGACGCGCCGTTATCCAATCCCTTGCCGGAGCGCATCACGGCGGTGGCGTTGGAGGGCGTGCGGCGGATGGGGATGAAGTCGCTGCCCTGGACCGACGTTTTGGAGGAATGGCGGGCGCGGGTTGCTTTTCTGCGAGCGTTGGATTTGTCGGATGGCGTAGGGGAGACTGTATGGCCGGATCTATCCGATGAAACGCTTTTGGCGACTCTGGAAGACTGGCTTGCGCCGTTTTTCTCTGGGGTTTCGCGGGTTGGGCACTTCGAAAAGGTTGACTTGGCGGCGGCGCTTCAGACGTTGTTGCCGTGGGCTTTGCAACAGAAACTCGAAGAATGGGCTCCGACGCATCTGACGGTTCCCAGTGGCTCGCGCGTGCGCCTTGATTACCGCAGCGGCGAGCACCCGATTTTGGCGGTGCGGTTGCAGGAGATGTTCGGTTTGCCCGGAACTCCGACTATTGCGGGCGGTCGGGTTCCGGTGCTGTTGCATTTATTGTCGCCCGCGCATCGTCCCATGCAAGTGACGCGCGATTTGGCTGGGTTTTGGGTGAACGGCTATCCGTCGGTGCGCAGCGATCTTAGAGGACGATATCCGCGCCACTCATGGCCCGACGATCCGTTGACCGCGCCGCCGACGGCTCGGACAAAGCGCGGAGCTGGGCGCTGATCGTTTCAATGACCGGCCCCCACGCGCCGCGTTTGGGCTGGCGAAACAACCGCATCGATGGATACCATGGCGTGGTTTCGCTGTTCATCATCCAGCGCCAATCCGGAACGAACGGCTGCATCGACCATGTTGGGACGTTGAGGCTCCCCGCCAAGTGCAGCGGGGAAGTGCAGGATGAAATCACGAGGTCCAAATTGAGCATGATTGCCGCCGTGTCTACGAAAGATTGGACGCGGCTGCCGAGTTCAATGAAATGAGGCGGTAAATTTCGGTCGCGTATCGCCTCCAATCCCGGGCCGACTTGCACGCCGACAAACAGAGTGTTTGGAGTTTCGAATAATGGCGAAATGACGTCGAATCCTGGAGAGCGTTCGCGATCAGCCGGGAAGTCGGGATTGCCCGTCCACACCAGGCCGACTTTCAGGCGTTCGTCTTGCGGAATTTCTTGTTTCCACCGCGCGACTTCGGCGGATGTCGGGTGAGGGAGGGGGATGACCGGCGGAGTGTTTTCGGGCGTGGTTCCGAACACAAGAGGCAGGCTCAAGAGCGGGCATTGTATGTCGAACGGAGGCAGCGGCGTATCCGAGACGACGAACATATCGATGTCTGGAGAGCCCTCCAACAAGCCGGAGACCGCTTTGGGAACGCCCAGAATGATTTTCCCACCGCGTTGCTTTACCAGAGGGATGTAGCGCATGAATTGCAGCGTGTCGCCCAATCCTTGTTCGCTGTAGAGTAAAAGCGTGCGGTTTTCAAAGGAAGAGCCGTCCCAACGGGGGCGCGTTTGGACGGGAATTTCCGTCATGGCGGTTCCCCAACGGAATTCGTAATCGGGCCATCCTTCTGTCCAGCGCCCAACCAGCAACAGCGAGCGGCCGCGATTAAAACGCGCTTCTCGATTGTTGGGGTTAATTTTCAGGGCGTTCTCATAGGCGTTCAGAGCGTCTTCGATTTGACCTTGTTCTTGTTCGCGAATGCCGATGGAATTCCAAATATTGTCTTGGCGCGGGTTGAGGGCGATTGAGCGGCGTAGCCAAGCTAGGGATTCCGAGGGAGATTCGTCGCTGAGCGCCAATCCCAGAGCGCTGGCGGCCAGAGAATCGTTTGGAGCGCGGTTGACCGTTGCGCGCGCGAGGTCAATGACTTCTTTTCTGCGTCCGACTTTGCACATCAGCAGGCATAGGTTGGTTGCGGCGCTAAGATTGTTCGGATCTGCGGCGAGGCTTCGACGAAGGCAGGATTCGGATTCGGCTGCGCGGCTTTCGATATTCATCAAGGCGAAGCCGAGCTGACTTAGAGCGTTCGGGTCTTCGGGGGTCAAGGCTAGGGCTTGGCGGTAGGTGGTTTCGGCTTCGTCGAAGAGGTCGGCGGTTAAGAGCGCGTTGCCGAGGTTGACGATGAAAGTGATGTTGGTGGGTTCGAGGCTGACGGCTTGGCGGAGGGAGGCGATGGCTTCGGTGTTTTGGCCGGCGCGCCGCAGAGCGACGGCGAGGTTTGAGTATGCGGCGGCGAATTTGGGAGCAAAAACAAGGGTGCGTTTGAGGAAGACGATGGCGTCGCTCAAATGGTTTTGGCTGAGGCAGGCGACGCCGAGGCGGTGAATAACTTCGACGTTGTTGGGTTGAACTTTCAGGATTTGGCGATAAAGACGCTCGGCTGCGGCGAGGTTGCCGCGTGAATGCTCGGCTGTGGCGAGGTTCAGCGTCTTTTGGATGTCGGTTTTTTTCATAAACCAAACCCTTGTTGCGACGGTATGTTGTGGCGAGGCGTGTGATGTCACTAAATTAAGGGGCGTCGGTCAATAGAAATTCTATTTGTTCTAATGTATTATACCCCGTTCGATTGAGAACCCGAAAATCATGCGGCTTCTCCGAATTAAAATGGCCCACTCTCATCCGGTCGTCATAAACTCCAAGTCATGGTTTCCAAAGGCCTCCCGGCCTTTGGCGGGTCGAGGGCGGAGCCCTGATACCTTTTCTTTGGAGGTTTTGTCTTGGGTTTTTACTCGGGTTCTGAATTGGACGGAATATATAAAAATGTATCGTGATGAAAAATATAACAAATCAAATGAAACCCAGGAACACAGTTTCTGGGTTTCATTTGATTTGTTATGGAGACGCTTACCGGGCCCGAGCAAAATGGACTTTGTTTTCGTCGATGCGGAAGAAACCGATGAGCGCTCTTAAATTGCTGACCATGTCGGTCATGGTTTGAGCGGCGGCCGACGTTTCTTCAACCAAAGAAGCGTTTTTTTGCGTGATCTCTTCCATTTGCCCAATCGAGACATTGATCTCAGAGAGCGCCGTAGCTTGCTCGGCGCCGGTTTGGGCGATGACGTTGATCATCGAGGCGACCTCGTGAACAATGGCGATGATGCCGCTCAGGGCGTCTCCTGCGCGACGAACTTGATCAACTCCGGTTTTCACCTCCGAATCGCTAGACAAGATCAAGGATTTGATTTCCTTGGACGCTTGCGCCGATCTCTGGGCGAGAATGCGGACCTCTTGCGCGACGACGGCGAAGCCTTTCCCGGCGTCTCCGGCGCGGGCGGCCTCGACGGCGGCGTTAAGAGCAAGCAGATTGGTTTGGAAAGCGATTTCGTCGATAACTCCGATGATGTCGGTAATTTTATGTGAGGCGTCGGAGATGCGTTTCATCGCGTCGGCGGCGGAGGCGGCGATCATTGCTCCTTGTTCGCCGGATTGGCGCGCTTGGTCGGCGCGGCTGCTGGCGTTTTTAGCGCTTTCGGCAGAGGCGCGCACGGCGCCGCTCAATTCTTCCAAGGAGGCCGCAGATTCCTCCAGGCTGGAGGCTTGTTCTTCGGTGCGATCGGCAAGGTCGGCGCTTCCGGCAGAGACGTCTCCGGCGGAAGTGGCCAAGGCGTCTGCGGCGGTGTTGATTTGGGCCACCATTTCAATCAGCTTATGTGATGTGGCGTTGACGTTGTTTTTGACGTTTTGAAAGGCGCCATGATATTCGGTGTTGATGCGGCGAGTCAGGTCGCCTTCGGCGAGGCCGGACAGGACGTGGGAAAGGTCGTTGATGATGCGCTCGATCGTATCCGTCAGCGCGTTGATGTTTTTGCTCATGGTGAGCAAGAAGCCGTCTTTGTTGGTCAAGTCCAGGCGTTGGCTGAGGTCTCCGCTTCCGACCGCCGTGATCAACTGGGCGATCTCATGGCCGATGATGCGTTCGCGTTCGGCTTGAGCCGCGACCGCCTTTTTCTCGACATCCAAGCGTTGTTGTTCCGTTGCGTCCATATTACGTTTTTCTATTGCGTTTTCTTTGAAGACATGGACGGTCTGGGCGATTTGTCCCATTTCGTTGGTGAGATCGATGAAGGGAATTACGGAGGCGAGGTCGCCTTCGGCCAAGCGCTTCATGTTGCTCTGCAAGATTTTGAGCGGGTGTGTGATGCTGCGCGTGATGGCGTAGGCGATCAGAGCGGCGATCAAGATTGCGGCTCCGAGAAGTGAAAGCAGGGTTGAGGTGATTTGGTCGCGTTGGGCTCCGGCGGCTTTGGAGAACGCGATGGCTTTGTTGCGGGAGAAGTCGATGACGGTGGCGATGTTTTTCTGGGCGAGAGCCGCTTGGGTTCCGCCTTTGCCCCGCATAATTGCAAGGGCTTCGGTTTTCTTGCCTGCGCGGATGTAAGAGAAGACTTCTTCGCGAACGGGGCGCCAGTCGTGGAATGTCTGCTGTGCGTCTTGGATGAGTTTTTTATCGCCCAGGAAGCGTTCCAGCATTAAAGTGAAATCGTCGTAGGTTTGTTGTTCGTAACCGTCGATGTCGCGAGCGATTTGGTCCATTTCTTGGGAAGATTCCGCCAGAGCCATGTCTTTGACGCCACGGTGAATGGCGATGATGTTGGCGCGGGCGTCGAGTGCGGCGGTGGTGACGGTCATGGGGTGGCGATAGAGCTTTTCTGTGAGACCAGCCAGATCCGTCATGGATTGAAAGGCGTACAAGCCTAATCCCGCTGTCAGAAAGACCAATGATCCGAAGCCGAAGCTTAGGCGGGTTAGGATATTGGTGTTTTTCAACGACATATTGGCCGCGCTCCATGAAAGCGTTGTGTCGAATGGCGAAGATGTTTCTAAAAGATATTTGATGATGTTTATCCAAGAGTGGAGTGAAGTTTTCTTTGTTTCAATCAATGTTTTTAAAAAATCATGAAGGAAAAAAAGGCGGTGTTTTTTTTACATTACAAAAATATAAAATAATATGCCGATTCCATCATTTGCTGTTGGCCAGAAGGGCGCCGCCGATGATGAGAGCGCAGGCGGTCCAGACTTCGTTTCCGGTTTCTTCGGCGCGTCCGAAGAGAAACATCAAGGCTGTGGCCAAGAGCGGCGTTCCATATGAGAAAACGCCCAATAGGCGGATGTCGCCGCGTTTGACGCCATAATCCCAGGCGAAGAAGGCGGCGCCGATGGGGCCTAGTCCCATCATGGCGATTGCCGGCCACTCGACGCCGTGGGGGGCGTTTGTTGTTTCGGTGAGGGCGTGGCAGAGCGTCGCCAGCAGAGCGGTGACGAAGCAAAATCCTGTGACGGCTTCGGTGGGGACGTCGTTGATTCGGCGTGAGAGCACGGAATAGCTGGACCAGATCATGGCGCAGGCGGCGGCGGCGAGGTAGCCGGGGAGGTGCTCGGTGCGGAGGGTTAGAGATTGGCCTCCGTGGGTGATCAGGAGGGCGGCGCCGGTTAAGCCGGACAGGGCGCCGACGGCGTGAGTCCAACGAAGTTTCTCTTTGGAAAGACGGTCGTTGGGGAGGTGGGTTGACATGAGGACCATCAGCAGCGGCCAGAGATAATTGATCATGCTGGCTTCGATTGGGGGGGCGAGGCGCACGGCTTGAAAGTAGCAGAAGTGCCATCCAAACAGTCCTCCGACGCCTATGAGCCATGCGGCGGGGCGTTGGTGGAGGGCGGCGATGGGATTTTTGCGGTGAAAGAGGCTGAAGCCGACGCCGACGACAGCTCCGATGCTGAAGGTCATGGCGACTATTTGGAAGGGTGGAAGAGCGCCTGTGAGTGTGGCGAAAAGCGGCAGAGTCGCCCAGAGGATGATTGCGATTGCGCCGATTGCCGTGGCTTTGTTGGTTGAAGCGTGTGTTTCGTTCACAGATTGCAATCTCAGCGTGAGTTTGAGGTTTGCAGAAAGAGTTTTGCTTTTTCTGGGGAGGGGGGGCGGCAATCGGACGGGTCCAGGGACTGTGTTCCTGGTCGCAGGGGGATTATAAGGGGGGAGCGAAAGCCCCCCTTATTCGCGAAGCGATCTTCCTGTGGAATCGTTGGAGATCGTTTATCGGCGCAGCCCTATCACCCTTCCGCTTTTCCGCTTTTTCGCTCTTCCGCCGCTTTCCCCTTCTTTTGCCTCCGGACTCGTCTAATTTATTATTCTCCGCATTCTCTACTGCATTCTCTACTGCGCCATTCAGGCGCCATTCAGGGTTATTGGGTGAGGGGTTGGAAGCTGGTGGGCGCGGGGTCAATGGCGCGAGGACCCGCAGGCGTGATTTCCAGCACCGCCAAGCCACGATCAGCCTGTCCGTCAGCGCGCAACCGGAATATGCCGTCTACGCCCGAAAAGCCGTTCGGATTGCTTAAAGCCGCCGGATCAAAGAGCGTTTGAGCTGTTGCATCCGCTGTTTTCGCCAAGACCGCCGCAAGCGCGGTCACGTCATAGGCTAGAGTGGCCAATCGCGCGGGCTTGCGGTGATAAAGCGACTCGAAACGCGCTTCGAAGTCGGCGCGGGCGTCCGGCGCCGGAGCTGCATACCATCCGCCCGCCAATGCGGATTCGCGCCAAACGGCGGGATCATCCCAAATTCCGGCGCCGATCAGTTTGACGCGCGTCGGATCTGCGGGCGTGCCGGGGAGCATGCGAACAATCGTGCTGAGCTTTCCGCCGCTCTCGGCGATCACCAGCGCATCGAAACCAGTATCTCCTCCTCCGGCGCTGGGGGTCACGGGGATTGGAGCGTTTCCGAACGGCATTGGGCTTCCGGGGCTTCTGGAGCTTCCGACCGGAGAACTTTCGATCAAGCGACGAAGCGACGGAGTGAGGTCGACAATATTGGGATCATAACGCTCTTCGCGCGTGAGCTGCCCACCAAGTTGTTTTAAGGTTTGCGTCAGAGCGTTCGCTACGATTTCGCCATAGGGCGAGCGCGGAGCCAACAAGCCGAATCGCGTCAAACCGCGTCCGCGCGCGTAAGCAACAACGCGATTAATCTGTTCTCCGGGACCGAATCCCAGGACATACACGCCGTTTCCGCCTTGAGAGGCGTCATTGGTGAAGGCTAGAACGCTGATTCCGGCGCTTTGAGCGACGTTGCGCACGGCGGCGACGTCGGCGCTGAATAGAGGACCGAGAATCAATCGAGCGCCATCTGCTACGGCGCGTCGAGCGGCCTCTGTTGCGCCGGGGACGCTGCCGCGCGTGTCGCGCGGGATAAGCACGAATCGCTCGTCGGCGACATCAAACAGAGCCAATTGCGCGGCTTCCAGCATCGCGGCGCCGGTGGCTGCGGCGTTTCCGGAGAGCGGAACCAGCAACGCCACGCGAATTTTGCCGTCGTTGGGGATGTTGGGACGAATCGCGGTCGCCATAGTCGTTGCCGCTTCGACTCGTGGACGCGGCGCCGCTAAGGGGGGTTGCTCGACCGGCGGCGTTGCCGTTACGGTAGGCGTGCAGGCCGCCAAAAAGAGCGCGCCCGCAAGCCATGCGCTTCGCGCGTTTCCGGCCTTGGCCGTCCACTTCAGAGCAGTCGCCATACGTGTCACCGAACGCCTCCACCACCAAACAGTCCGAACCCGAATCCGACAGTAATCAGATTGGGCGGACAAGTAAACCGACGGCTGGGCTTCATGTCGTCGCAACCCCGATTGGAAACTTGGGCGATATTACGTTGCGCGCCCTAGAGGTTCTTCGCGTCGCCGCCGTCGTCGCATGTGAGGACACCCGCGTCACCAAGCCTTTATTGCGGCATTTCGGCATAACGACGCCGGTTGTCTCTTATCACGAGCATAACGCAGAGATTGTTCGACCGCAACTGCTCGCGCGTATGATTGAAGGTCAAGTGGTTGCATTGATGTCGGATGCGGGAACTCCTTTGGTTTCTGATCCGGGGTATAAGCTGGTTCGCGAGTGCGTTGCGGCGGGAATTTCGGTGTTTCCTCTGCCGGGGCCGAGCGCGGTTATGGCGGCTTTGGTGATTTCGGGATTGCCGACGGATCGTTTTATGTTTGTGGGCTTTTTGCCGTCGAAAGCTTTGGCGCGTCAGCGGGAGATATCGGCGTTGGCGGAGATTCCTGCGACTTTGGTGATGTTCGAGTCGACGCAGAGGCTTCCGGCGATGTTGGCGGACTTGGCGGCGGGATTGGGGGATCGTCCGGCTGCGGTTGCGCGTGAGATCACCAAATTGTTTGAGGAAGTTCGGCGTGATTCGTTGTCGGTTTTGGCGGCGCATTACGCCGAGGCTGGGCCTCCGAAGGGGGAGGTGGTTGTGGTTGTGGGGCCGCCGCCGGAGGAGGACGCTGTTTCGGATGAGGTGATTGATCGGCAATTGGCGCAGGCTTTGGAGAGTATGAGCTTGCGTGATGCGGTTGCGGCGGTTGCGACGGCGACGGGGCGTCCCAAACGAGATGTTTACGCCCGCGCCTTGGCTTTGAAGTCTTGATGCGCCCAGAAAATCACAAATAGAAAATCACAAACAGAAAATCACAATCTTTTTTCTGGTTCGCGAACGAGGGGAAAACATTTTCCCCTCGCGCTCTCCGCCGCCAAAGGCCGGAGGCCCTTGGCGGCCGCTTGCTTTATTATTTTAGGCGCGCGTTGATGGCGTCCCACAATTTTATTTCCAACTGCGTTTCATTTAGTCTGTTTATCTCTTGAATGCCCGTTGGCGAGGTCACGTTGATCTCGGTCAAATAAGAACCGATCACGTCGATTCCAACAAAGATCAATCCTTTGCTCTTCAGCTCTGGGCCGATCGTTGCGCAAATCTCTAATTCGCGTGCGGATAGCTCGGTTTTGCGCGCCTTGCCTCCGGAATGAAAATTGGCGCGGGCTTCGCCTTCTTGCGGCATGCGCAAAACGCCTCCGACCGCTTCGCCGTCGAACAAGATGATTCGCTTGTCGCCCTGACGAATTTCCGGAAGATATTTCTGAACGATCAACGGCTCGCGATAAAGCTGCGCAAACATCTCCAGAACCGAAGACAAGTTCTCATCATCCGGTTTCAAGTGGAAAACGCCTGATCCGCCTGCTCCGAACAGAGGCTTTACGATAATGTCTTTATGCTCCGCCCGGAATTCGAGAATCTCGACGCGGTCGTTGGTGATCAAAGTCGGCGGCGCCAGTTCCGGAAAATGCGTGACCAAAAGCTTTTCCGGAGCGTTGCGCACATGGACAGGGTTGTTCACCACAAGGACTTTGGAAGAAACATGCTCTAGAAGGTGCGTCGAGGTAATGTAGGCCAGATCAAACGGCGGGTCTTGGCGCAGAAGGATGATGTCGACGGTCGACAAGTCCAAGACTTGAGGCGCGCCCAGAGTAAAATGGCTTCCGTATTGACGCTGAACGCGAAGTTCTTGAGCGCGGGCGGTTAAGCGGCCATTGCGCAGGCTGAGGTTGCGCGGCAGATAGTGAAATAGCGTATAGCCGCGTCTTTGCGCTTCGAGCGCCATCATAAAGGTGCTGTCGGTATCGATGTTGATGGTCTCGATGGGATCCATCTGAATGGCGACGGTCAGTGTCATGGAGGGGCATCCTTAGAAGAATAAAAGGGCTTAATAAAGAAGGCGGGACAAGACGCGATCATTTTACTTTTTTTGCTCATTCGGGGGCGCCGCGCAACTTTTTCAGTAAGATATCGGCTTGCCGTAAGGCGTTTTCGTCTTTTTCCATGCGGATGAACGTCTCCAGTGCGGAAATCGCGGCGGAGTTTTGTCCCAAATGAGCGCGCAATAAACCGATCTCTCGCCACAGAGCCGGTTCTTCCGGAGCCAAAAGCATCATAATATGAAGTGTCTCAATCGCCTCCAGAATGCGGTCGGCGCGCAGGTGGCGGAGTTTGATATTGTTTTGTAGGCGCAACAAGATGTCGCGATTGCCGATCGAAGCGTAGTGATTGGGCTCCAGTTCGGCCGAGACTCCGGCGGTGGCCTTCAGAAGTTCGCGCAGGTCATGCGCGGAATAGAGACGACCTTGGTTGAAAGGGTCGAGAATCGCGCGCTCGCCGTTGAGTTCCACCCGCACCAAGAAATGTCCGGGGAAGTTCAAGCCGACGGCGCTCCAACCTGCTTGGGTGGCTGCGTGTAGGTAGAGAATCCCCAAAGCCACCGGCAAGCCGCGTTTGCGGTCAATCACCGACAGCAGATTCGCGTTCTGCATGTCGTCGTAGGTTTTTGTGTCTCCTTGATAGCCGTGGCGAACGCTGAGCACGTCGCGCAGAGCGTTTACGCGGGCTTCCAAGGCGTCTCGCCCGTGTTGTTGACGCGCGGCGTCTTCGAGGTCTTGGCGCAGGGCGTCGATGTGCAGGCGATAAGGGGCGAGATCGGATTTGGGGCGCTCCAGAACGCCAAGCGCGAGCGCGGTCTCCGCCAGAGGGATGAGATCATCCGGCAGAGCGCCGATTTGACGCAATAAGGACACAGCTTCAGGAAGGCAGGTCACGGAAAACTCGAACGGTCACAACAATGATCACGTTCAGGTAGACCAAACGGCGGGGCATTGTCGACGGTCTTTGCGAAGTTTTCGTCGATTTTGACAGATTTAAGGATATAGGGTTCGGACTTGGAGCAACTTGGCCATTGAACGGCTTAATTTATTAATTGGGCGACTGTTCCGGATTTCAAACAACCGTGTTTCGACTTCAATGAGGCGTCTAATGGATCGGCGTCATTTTGTCTTCATCCACGAATTTCTCTTTTACCGAAGGGGAGTGACGTTGCATGATCTTTTTTACGTTTGCGCGTCGCTGTTGCGGCGCGCGTCGTGATTGAGAGAATGATGTGGCGGAACCCTTTTGAAGTGATTTTGGACGATGACGAATTTTAAGGTGTTGCCGGGGCTGGCGTCGGTGGCGGAGCATTACGACGGCTTTATTCTTGATTTATGGGGTGTGCTTCACGATGGCGAGCGGGCGTGTCCTGGTGTCGAAGACTGCTTAAAGCGGTTGTTGGCGATTGGAAAAAAAGTGTGCTTGTTGTCGAATGCGCCGCGCCGCAATCAAGGCGTGGTTGAAAAGCTGAACGGCATGGGATTGACGCCCGATTTCTATAATGCGTTGGTTACATCGGGTGAGGCGACGCGCGAGGCGTTGCAGACCCCTTCTGATGATTGGCATCGCGCTTTGGGGGCGCGCTGTTTGCACATTGGTCCGGATCGCGATCGCGATGTGATGCTAAGCGTTTCTCGTTTGATTCCCGTCACGGATGTGGAGCAAGCTGATTTCCTTTTGAATAGCGGCCCTGTCAGCTACGATGACTTGCTGGAGGATTACGATCCGCTTTTACAAAGAGCCGTCGCGCGTGGTTTGCCCATGGTGTGCGCCAATCCTGACTTGGAGGTGATGGTGGGGGCGCGTCGAGTGATTTGCGCCGGCGCCTTGGCGCAACGCTATGAATGTTTTGGCGGAAGCGTGCGTTCTCATGGCAAACCCTATCCTGAGGTCTATCGGCGGTGCTCGGTTCTGATGGGCGATATTGACGGCCGGAGGTTGTTGGCGATCGGAGACAGTTTGCGCACCGACGTCGCCGGAGCCGTCGCCGCCGGAATCGATGCCGCTTTGGTTGTCGGCGGCATTCATCTGGAGCGCGTGGGCGGCGTGTGGGGCGATATGCCCGATGCGGCGCGTTTGGCGGCTTTTATTGATGAATCTCCGGTAAAACCACATATCGTTTTACCGCGCTTGGTGTGGTGATTGTGCGCGTGTCTTCTGCGTTGATCTGGGGCTGAACGCCGATTTACACCGCTCAGGAATATAGAGCGTTCAGCGGGACGGGAAAACTCGACCATGGATATGACTTTCTGGACGGCGTTCGGAGCAATCCTTATCCTTGTGTTGTTGTCGGCGTTTTTTGCAGGGGCCGAAACAGCTCTTACCGGCGCCTCGCGCGCGCGGATGCATCAGTTGGAGCAAGAAGGCGTGCGTCGCGCCCGTATGGTCAACTTGATCCGCGAGCATAAAGAGCGTATGATCAGCGTTCTGTTGCTGGGTAACAACTCCGTGAATATTTTGGCCTCGGCTTTGGCCACCAGCGTCTTGGTGCGGAAGTTCGGCGATTCCGGCGTGGCGATGGCCACAATCGGCATGACCACTTTAATTCTGATCTTTGGCGAGGTTCTGCCTAAAACCTATGCTCTGCACGAAGCCGACCGTTTGGCTTTGCGCGTGGCGGTTCCCGTGCGCACTCTGATTATGGTGCTGACTCCGATCAATGTCGGGGTGGAGTTTGTCGTGCGTATGCTGTTGCGTTTGTTTGGCGTGGACGTCTCTCGTTTGTCGGTTCATCCCGAAGGAAACGAGGAGGAACTGCGCGGCGCTATAGATCTCCATCGCGTGGTGGAAAAAGAAGAGGAAACCCGTGAAGAGCGCGCCATGTTGCGGTCGATTCTCGATTTGAATGAGGTGAACGTCGCCGCCGTGATGACCCATCGGCGAGAAGTGGAAATGATCGACGCCTCTTTGCCCGTCGGCGAGGTTATCGATGATGTTTTGCGTAGCCACTATACGCGAATGCCGTTGTGGCGCGATGATCCGGACAATATCGTTGGTGTGTTGCATACCAAAGCTTTGTTGCGTAAACTGCGCGCTCGCGCTGAAGGCGGCGGAGATGGTGAGGAGCCGGATATTTTATCGATTGCCTCCAAGCCTTGGTTTATTCCCGACACCACGTCTTTATACGATCAGCTTCAGGCGTTCCGGCGGCGGCGCGAGCATTTTGCTCTGGTGGTGGACGAGTACGGCAGCTTAAAAGGCGTCGTGACGCTGGAAGATATTCTTGAAGAAATCGTGGGCGATATCGCCGATGAGCATGACGTTCAGGTGCCGGGCGTGCAGAGGGAGCCGGGGGGGTCATACATCGTCGAGGGGCGTGTGACGATTCGCGACTTAAACCGCGAGTTCGAATGGCGTTTGCCTGATGGAAAAGCCACGACGATTGCCGGGCTGATGCTGCATGAGGCGCGGCGCATTCCCAATGTTGGGCAAGTGTTTACTTTCTACGACTTTCGTTTTGAAGTTTTGGCGCGACAAAGGCATCAGATCGCTTCTTTGCGGATTACTCCGCCGTTTGCTTCGCCGTCTTCGTAACGGGCGTCGGCGCTTCGATTGAAGTGTTGGTTCGACGTCTGGAGGACTTGCTTTCTACGACTGGGGCGAAGGGGTGTTGTTTGTTTTCGAGGCAGCAGCGGCGCCGTCGGCTTTCGACGCAGGTGCGTCCGACGCAGGGACGTCGTCGGTTTTGGGGGGTGAGGTTGGGTCTTTTTTGGTGAAGAACTCTTTTGCCTCCATCACTACGGCTCCGGTGATGAATCCGGCCGAGCAGCCGAAGGAAATATAAGGAAGCATGTACACGGAAAACCCGGCGAACGACAAAAAGCCGGTTAGAGTGCCGATTGCGGCTCCGGTGATGCACCCCGCCATCATGTATTTATCGAGTGTGTAATGATAAGCTATGGTTTCAGCGTCGAGTGGCGAGACTCGTTGCGCTTGGGCCAAAGCAGGCCGCCACGGCGTCGCCGACACAACAATGAACAGCGTGATTAAAGCAAAAACTGTTGTGCGGCGTTTTCTGGGGGCGCGGTTCGAACGGTTTTTCATCTTTTTTGAACGGCTATTGGAAGTTGTCATGGAGCGTTGTGTTTAGAGAGGCGGTGTAGAGATATATCGCACTTGGACGCGACGACGGCAAGAGGCCTCTCCAGGATAATCGAAGGACGGAAGCTTCTCTTATCCGCCGAAGCGATTCTCTTCTGGAACCGTCTGTTTGTAATGTTTTATAGACCGTCTTGGATTTCAGTGCGTCTGGATTTCCGGGCGATGGCTGTATTCAGGTGGCGCTTTATGACGGTTTTTCGAAACTGCTCCCAAAAGGGCGGCTCCTATATGAAAACGCCGTCGTTCAGAAATCCAGAGCGATCCACAAAAAACTATGACTGAACGATATCTTTAGGCGCTTCGAATGGTGTGAATGAAACCATCAACTTCTCGTTGTAGAAGCTCTGCCTGTCGGTTCAATTCGCTGGCGGCTCCCAAGACGTCTCCGGCCATTTGTCCGGTTTCGGCGGCGGCTTGAGTGACTCCGGCGATGTTCTGCGACACTTCATGGGTTCCTGTGGCGGCCTGCTGCACGTTTCGAGCAATTTCGCGCGTGGTTGCGCCTTGTTCTTCAACGGCGGAAGCAATCGTGGTGGTGATTTCGCTCATTCTGCGAATGGTGGAGGAAATTCCTTTGATCGCCTCGACGGCGGTTCCCGTGACTGTTTGCATCTGGCCGACCTGAACTTGAATATCGTCGGTGGCCTTGGCGGTCTGGTTGGCCAGATTTTTGACTTCGCTGGCGACGACGGCGAAGCCTTTCCCGGCTTCTCCGGCGCGGGCGGCTTCGATGGTGGCGTTGAGGGCGAGGAGGTTGGTTTGAGATGCGATGTTGTTGATCAGGCCGACGACTTCGCCGATTTTCTGCGCCGCTTCCGAAAGGCTGGCGACGGTGACGTTGGTGCGATTGGCTTCTTCGACGGCGACGGTGGCGATGTGCGCCGATTCAGAAACCTGTCGGCTGATTTCATTGACCGAGCTGGAAAGTTCTTCGGTGGCGGAGGCGACGGTGGCCACATTGCATGAGGCTTGCTCCGAGGCGGCGGCGACGGTGACGGCGCGACGATTGGCTTCCTCGGCGGAGGAGGACAAGCCTTGCGCGCTGCGTTGCATTTGCTCGGCGGCCTGAGTGACGGTGCGAACCACGGCTTTGACCGAGCTTTCAAAATTGTCGGCCAGTTTTCCCATGGAGCGGCGTCGATTTTCTTCCAATTCCTGTTTTGTGCGTTCTTGTTCGCGTTCCAGCCGCTGTTTGTCGATGCCGTTTTGCTTGAAGGTTTCAAGGGCGCTCGCCAGAGAGCCGATTTCGTCGTCGCGACCACGACCCGGAACTGTGATGTCATAGTGACCGTTCGCGACCGTGCGAATGGCCTGAGTGACGGCTTCCAGCGGTCGGCTGACTCCGAAGACAATGACCCATACGGCGGCGCCGGCGAAGATCGCGATGCCGATCATCGGAACCACGACCAAAGTGCTTCGAGCCGAGTCGTACTCTTTTTGGCTGTTTAAGGAGACGTCTCTCTGGACACTGTCGTTGCGTTCGACGATTTTCTGAAGTTCTTCGACGATTCGATCTCCTATCGCGACTGCTTGCACGATTTCTTTGTCGACGTCTATGTATTTTCCCTGATCATAGAAGGTGTTGACGGTCTTCTCCACCTTTTTGTACTCTGAGAGCATATCTCGCGCTTTTTTTACCTCGCGCTTTGATTCTTCAAATTGTAGCAGGTCATACAGTTTGTCGAGTGCGTCGTTAATAAGCCTGTAGTCTTCTCGGGCGGTTTCACGGATTTTGGAAATTTGTTGTGCTGTTGCGGTTTCGGATGAAAGAAATTCTACGTCACGTATCCAACCCGCGACATGGACTTGAGCTTGCGCCAACAGTTCCATGCGGGTTGAAGCTTCATCAACCTTTTTAACCGCGACGTTCAATTGATCCAAAGCCATTACTCCAAGAATGGCCAGAACCACCGAGAGCAGCGCCAAAGAAAGCACAGCTCCCAACATTTTTGCTTTTAGAGTTAAGGTCATCACGTTTTCCCCAAAGACTCGCGCGATGCTTTCCGTCTTAATTGCGGACGTTATCGCTTGATTCTAAAACAAGAAGGGTATTTCTGTTCTTAAGAGCGTCCACGCATCGAGTGGGTTAATTTTTGATTATCTTTCGACGGGTTTTCTTATGCGTTTTTTTCATGTGTTGATTCGTCATGGTTGCTTTCTAAATTTGCATATTGCGTTCATCGGATCAAAGAGAACTCAGAAGATATAAGCGTCACTCTTATGAATGCCGAGTGGCCGTCAGAATGTTAGATATCAAAGAAAAATGCAAGAAAGGATGTCTGCGATATTTTGATTTATTAGGGACTATTTGTAGTCCCTGAGAGCCTATCCGGAAAGAATGTCAATGTTTTCGGACAGGCTCTCAGGCGTTTTTTTCTCGTATGGACCTTCATAATAAAAAGTGAGAGCGGTGTCTTCATATGGTTGCGCGCTTTGCCTATAACAGCGCTACGTTTGGGATTGGGCGCGAAAAATGAAACGATGGTTGATCGTTGGCCTCGTTTTGCAAGAAAACTATATCACAAACGCTATGATGATGTGATGTCCGATGACTGACTTAATTCGCCATATTCATGCTCTGAGTGGAACGCCTGTGCTGTGTGTGGGCGATGTGATGCTTGACCGTTTTGTTTATGGGGCGGTTGATCGAATTTCACCTGAAGCTCCGATTCCAATTTTGCGTATAGAGCGCGAAGCTGCAATGTTGGGTGGGGCCGGCAATGTTGCGGCCAACCTTCATGCGTTGGGGGCGGAGGTTTTTTTTCTTTCTGTGGTGGGGGATGATGAGGCTGGAGACTCTGTGCGGCGACTCGCGTCGGTTTTATCGCATGGGGACTCTGTGGCGCTTGTGGTTGAGCCGGGGCGTCAGACGACGGTGAAAACGCGATTTGTCGCGGCGCATCAGCAGTTGTTGCGTTCTGATTGCGAAACCACGGGAGCGATTTCGATCGAGTCGGCAACAGTGTTGTTGGCGGCGGCGCGCGCGCGTCTGGAGCGGGTTGCGGCGGTGGTGTTGTCTGACTATGGGAAAGGCGTATTAACGGAGCATGTGACGGCGGCGTTGATTGAAATGGCGCGGGCGGCGGGAAAGCCTGTGGTTGTGGATCCGAAGGGAGATGACTATCGGAGGTATCGAGGTGCGGCGGTGGTGACGCCAAATCGCAAGGAGCTGTCGTTGGCGGTTGGAGGGCGGCCTGTCGGGACCGACGAGCAGGTTAGCGGCGCGGCTGCGGAAATTATAACAGTGTGTGGCGTTGATGCGGTGGTGGCGACTCGCAGTGAGCAGGGGTTGTCTGTTTTCGCTTCTGAACAACCTCCGGTTCACCTTCCGGCGGAGGCTCGTGAGGTTTTCGATGTTTCCGGAGCGGGAGACACGGTGATCGCCACATTGGCGACTGCGTTGGGCGCGGGGGCGTCGTTGGTGGATGCGGCGCGTTTGGCGAATATTGCCGGAGGCGTTGTGGTTGGCAAGGTGGGAACGGCTGTCGTCCGGGTTCATGATTTGTTGAGCGCGCTTCACCAGCAAGAGTGGAATATTGGCGAGAGCAAGGTTCTGGCCGCAGAGGAGGCCGTGGAGCGATTGGATTTGTGGCGGCGGCGCAATTTAAAGGTTGGTTTTACGAATGGATGTTTTGATTTGTTGCATCCTGGGCATCTTTCTTTGATTACGCAGGCGCGAACGGCGTGTGATCGGTTGGTTGTGGGGTTGAACAGCGATGAATCTGTGCGGCGATTGAAGGGGGCTCAACGGCCGATTCAAACTGAGTCTGCGCGGGCGACGGTTTTGGCGTCGTTGGCGATGGTGGATTTGGTGGTGATTTTTGATGAGGACACGCCGTTGTCGTTGATTAAGATTCTGCGACCGGATGTGTTGGTGAAAGGGGCTGATTATCGTTTGGATCAAGTGGTGGGAGCGGATGTGGTGCAATCTTATGGTGGGAGAGTTGTATTAGCGGATTTGCAGGCGGGTTTCAGCACAACATCTACGATCGCCCGAATAAACGCTCCGAAACTGTAGGACTGGACGGAAAATAATAAATAAAGGGTCCAGGGACTGTGTTCCTGGTCGTGGGGGATTATAAGGGGGGAGCGAAAGCCCCCCTTATTCGCGAAGCGATCCTCTTCTGGAATCATTTATTATTTATATTTATTATATTTTATCCTTTATCCTTTATCCTTTATCCTTTATCTATTATTTATTATCCATCAAAATTGTTTTCAGCGGCGTCAAAGGGCGAACCGTATTACGCCGAGCAAGATAAAGCTCACCAATGTCCACAGTCCGGAGGCGGCGGCGATTAATTTGCCTCGTCCCGGCGCCGGTCGTCGTAAGATGGCGTAAATGGCGATGGCGGCGACGATGGAAGGCAACGTAAGGCCGCGACCAATGGTGATGACCGTGGCTCCGGCGAGTTGTCCTAAAAAGATGAGAGCGGTTGCGGACAGCATAATAGACGCCGCCCATGTGTGTATGGCTCGTTTGAGTCCCCATAAGAAACTATAGGTTCTGATCCCCGTGCGTTCGTCTGCGGGAGTGCGAATCTTGCGACCGATTTCCAAGATCAAGCCATTGGCGAAAGCCAGAGTTGCGATGGCTGGGACGCTGTATAAGCAGGAAAACGCACGATCGCTCCAGCTTAGGACAAACAAAGCGATCAAGGGCATGATCATCGCGCGCATAAAAACAACTAAAGACGTGCGTGTTTTCAGCCAGTCGCCGACGAAGAACTCCACCCACATCAAACCGCCGTATATCCACAGCGCCAGCAGAAGCGGTAGGGCGGAAGAGGCGTTCAACGCTGTGAGACTGCCTTGGAGAATCATCAAAGCCGCCGCAGTCGCTCCGAGTTCTTGCCGCGTCACCAAACCTCGAGGAAGGGGGCGATGCGGACGGTGACGCAGATCGGTTTCGAAATTTTTGAACTCGTCGGAGATCCGTAGTTGAAAGAACGCGGTTGCGACGATGATGCACAACACGACTGCGTGTGTTGGCGTCAAAGCGTTGCTTTTGTTGTTGGCGTCAATTGGAGACAGAGCGTCGCAGAATGATAAGACGCCGAAAATAAAGGCAAAAATCAGCGGCATATGAGAAGCCAAAGGAAAGCGTTCGGCTTGATAGCGACATAACCGCCGTATTAATGAAGGGGGACGCTTTGATTTTCCAGCTTTGTTGCGACCGTTGTTGCGGTCGTGGGTTTTGTCGTCATCTTGGGTGGCGTTATTTGGCGCATCGTTGACTTGTGGAGCGTTTACTTGTGGAGCGTTGATGCTTTGTGGAGTGTTGATGCGCTGTTCGTGCATGGCGCGGATTATCCTCTGGCCGGCCGTTGGTGGGCGGTGAATTCTTTAAGTTTTTCTTTGGTGGCGTGCGGCGTGATATGATGTGGTTCTTTTTGTAACCAAAACGAGTTTTCTACCATAAAACAATGTTTTGTCATTGGAATTTTCTTTTTTTAGGGGAGAAGGAGAAAGGGCTTATTCTGTTGCGTTGCGTTTGATTGGGGTCTTGAGGGATTGGTGATATTGATAGTACTGAATATCGTTCTCTAGAATATGATTCCGCCACCACATTGTCATGAAATTCAGAACTTGATTGCCGAGAGTTCCCTGAAGCCCATTGAGGACTCTGAATTGAATGTGAGAAACTTGTTGTGAGAGGTCAGTGTGAATGGCGCGATGCTGAGGCAAACCGGGGAAATTGATGCTCTCCATAAAAGCTTCTTCGCGCTGAAAATGTCCGAGGGTGTAATCGACCAGTTCGTCGAGAATGAGTTCGATCGTTGAGCGTTCGCGACGCGCTTCGATGTTGGAGAGTTGGTTGAGCAAGGTGATGATGGCGCGGTGGTCGTCGTCGAGTTGAGGGTGGCCGATGCTCATGTGAGAGGCCCATTCGATGCGTGCGCGGTTGTTTTGTTGTTCGAGAACGCAGCACAGGGCTTCGACGACTTTTGGATCGAAATGCGCGCCTTGGCCTTTTCGAATATGAGCCAAGGCTTCTGTGGTTGTCCAGGGGTGTTTGTAAGTGCGTTGACTGGTGAGCGCGTCAAAGACGTCGGCCACGGCGACGATGCGCGCCGCCAAGGGAATCTCTTCCCCTTTCATATGGTTGGGATATCCGCTTCCGTCGAATTTCTCGTGGTGGCACAGGGCGATTTGGTGGCCGTAGTCGAAGTAGCCGCTGTTGGAGATCAAGCGTTTGGCTTTGGCGATGGCTTTGCCGCCGATTTGGGTGTGTGTTTCCATGATGGCGCGTTCGGCGTCGTCCAGGCGGCTCGGCTTCTTAAGAATATGATCGGGGATGCCCACTTTGCCGATGTCGTGCAGGATGCTGGCGAGAGCCACTTGTTCGATGTAGCGGTCGTTAATGAGGCTGGTGTGGAGGTTCATGCGGCGGAGTTGATTGGCGATTTCTCCGGTGAGGCGGGCGACGCGCAGAACGTGCTCGCCTGTGTCGGAGTCCTTATATTCGGCCAGATCGGCCAGCGTAAGCACCGTCGCCTTGTTGGATCGCCGCAGGTCGTCGAGCAAATAAAGGTTCCCGAACGCTGTGGAGACAAGCGCTCCAAATATATCCAACAACATGCGATCGGCGTCGCTCAGAGGATTTCCGGTTTCGCAATACAGCACGCCCGTCCAGCGATTGGGAATGTCGAGAAACAAAGCCGCCGCTTGACGGCTGAATCGATGGCCGTGATGCGTTAACGCCTCTTCGATCAAGGCGCGCGGTTTGAACAACAGAGCTTGGCTGATCGGTTGACCGATGAAGGCGCGCATAGTTCCCATCCCGGCGTAAATTTCCGGCTCGCGCAGTTCTTGTTCTCTGTTTTTCAGCGTTTGGCGCGCACAAAACAAGATTTGTTCGCTGTTGCTCATAACCATGCTCATGCCTGCGATCACGTTGTCCAAGAAACTGGTGACCGAGGTGTGACGGAATAGGCTTGTGGCGATGGCGATGACGCTTCGTAATCCTTGGTTGTTGACCTGCATCGAAGAAATCATTTCATAGGAGCGGAGCGCCCTTGTTATGCAGGAAAACAGCTTTTCTTGCGTCAGTTCGGTTTTTTCCCGGTAATCGTTGATGTCATATTCGAGGGTGATTTTTTCTTCTGGAATTTGTTCTTTGTGGTCGGTGCGCAGAATAATTCGGACTGTGGGATTGTTCAGCGTGTGGCGGACAAAATGGATTAAGCGCAGACCGGCGTCATTGGTCTCCATGACCACGTCGAGCAAGATTAATGCGATGTCCGTATGTTGACGTAACAAGACGCGCGCTTCTTGCGCGGAGTGCGCGCTGAGGACATCCAAAAGGCGGCGGCGATAGTGGAAATGGCGTAAGGCCAAGCGCGTTACGGAGTGAGTCTCTAGATCATCGTCCACCACCAGAACGCGCCATGGACGTTCTTGGCCGATGGACGTAGATTCAACGCCGTCGTCATTATCGTTATCATCGGCGAAGATCAATGGATCATCCGAGGGCACGGCGCGCATCCTTGTAAAAAAAGCGACATAATATCTTTAAAAATCTTCAAGAAAGGCTTCTTTTTTGAAAACGACATGCCATCCATAGGAAATTGTTTTGCAGCTTCCCGGCGTTTTTTCGAACTGAATTTTTAATTCGGCGGGTGGCGCGTGATTCTTCGTTTGCTTCTATGAGATCGGGAAAGACGATAGCAGAAGAGCGACATTGAAGCCAAGATTTCTGTATTTTTTGACAGCTCATGTTTTTTCTTGTTCAAAAGGGCGAAATTCGTGTGGATGAAAGGATTCTTTATCCTTTTCAGAAGCTGTGGGAAACGTTCAGAGCGTTGGAGCCGCCGGTGTTTTCCGTTGGTGTTTTCCGTATGGCCCCTCGAAGGTGGACGAACCAGGCGTTTGCTTTCTTTTTTGGAGAATGGGTGTTGATTGGCGTGATCAGAACATGTTGTATTGGACAAAACGCCGGGCGCGGGATCGGGTTCGGTGGTTTTTGCCCGTGTCTATCTTAGTTCAGGTTTTGGGCTTTCATTTCTTCTTTAGGAGAACATCACGAATGCGCACATGGAAAAAAGCGCTGGCTTTGGGCGGCGTCGTCGGCATGCTGGCTCTGGGCGCGACAGGAACTGCCGTCGCCAATGAAAAGATTTACACCGGCGGAAAGACCGGGAGCTATTTCACGACCTTCGGCCCCTTGCTAAAAGAGGTTCTCACCAAGCAATTTTTTAAGTATGAATTGGCGACAAGCGCCGGAAGCGGTGAGAATATAAAGCAAGTCATGACGACTCCGTCGGCTGTGGCGTTGGTGCAATCCGACGTTCTGGCGCAGGAAGTGGCCGCGAATCCGGATGTTGGCAATAAAATCACGGTAATTCGCAGTGATGTCGCTAAAGAGTGTTTGTTTGCCGTTACGTCTCACGCCAACGCGGATCGTTTGAAGACTTGGGGCGACGTCCTTGGTTTTGCTCGGCGTTTGAAAGTTGTCACGGGCGCGGCCGACAGCGGTTCCGCCACCACGTTGCGTTTCTTGCAGACCATTGACGAGGCGTTGAAGGACGCCACCGTCATCAACGCGGTCGACATCGACAAGGCCATTGAGACCGTTGTCGCCGGGCAGGCCGACATTGGTTTCTTCGTTGCATTCGCCGACACCAAAAATCCGCGCTTTAAAATGATAAACGACAAGAAATTGTCGTTCATTCCGGTGGTTGATCGGGCGATGTTGCGTCAGCAGATCAAAGACACGCAAGTTTATGTTGCTCAGGAAGTCAAAGTCACCAGCGCCGACATCGTTCATTGGCGCGGAGTCAACAAGATCACCACGGCTTGCGTGCCGATTGCCTATGTCACCGGCAACCCCGATCAGTTGACCGGAACGGCTCAGGCTGATTCGAAAGATTTGATTCAGAAAGTTCGCAGCGCTGAACTGAAGCAATTGCAGCCCAAAGAGCCGTGGTTCAAGCAGATGATCGATGACACTGTCGCCGCCAGTGGCGCGGGTCTGGAAGGTTTGTTGAAGACGGTGGACGACGCCGCCAAGCAAATTCGCAAGTAAAAGTTGATGAGGGGGAGGGGCGCTGTTTGAGGCTCCCCTTCACTTTTCAAATCGGTTGGTGTTTTTGGTGTTTGGTGAAAATCTATTTCTTGGTCTCGTTTTTCTTAGATAAGGGATGGTGCTCGTTAACGACAGTGGTAAGTCGTCCGATGGAGACATGCGTATAAATCTCTGTGGTCGAGATGTCGCTGTGTCCGAGCATCTTTTGAACGCTTCGTAAATCGGCTCCGTGATCAATTAGATGTGTTGCGAACGCATGTCGCAAGACGTGAGGACTCACGCGATCTGGATCAAGTCCCGCCTCCAACGCCAACTCTTTCAAAATCTGCCCGAATCTCTGGCGCGTTAAGTGTCCTTCGGCGGCGCTGCGGGATGGAAAGAGATAACTTCCATGCCGTTTTTCTCGTTCGGGCGTGACGTAATCGGCGCGATGGGGCAGCCACGCCTCCAACGCTTTTCGCGCCGGATCAGAGAGTGGGACCAGTCGTTCTTTGTTGCCTTTTCCTCGCACAATCAGAAAGCGTTTGTCGCGGCTTACGGCTCGCAACGGCAACTCCACCAGCTCGGAAACCCGCAAGCCTCCGCCATAAAGGATTTCCAGGAGTGCGGTGAGGCGAAAATGGTCTGGATTCTGCTGGAGGCGGGCGGTGGAGATCAGCGCGGTGATGTCGGCCTCGCTGAGCACTTTCGGCAGAGGGCGTCCTGCGTTCGGAGCGTTGAGGATTGAGGTTGGGTCTTCCGAACGCCTTCCTTCGGAGATAAGGAATCGATAGAACTGGCGTAGAGCGGAGAGGCGTCGTGCGGCTGTGCGGGGGGAGGCGGGGTCGGCGGAGGCTTGAGGAGAGACGGCGCCGTGGGCGAGGGCGTCGAAATAGCGGCGGATGTCTTCTGGACCGGCGGTGATGAGGGAAAGGTTGTGGCGGCGCAACCAAGTTTCGACGTCGGCGAGATCGCGTTGGTAAGCTTGGCGTGTGTTGGCGGAAGAGGCGCGCTCGCTGGCGAGCATATCGAGAAAGCCATCGACTTCTGGTGGTAGGGCGGCGGTTAGGAGTCGTGATGGACGCCCTCGTTTGAGCGGGCTTTTGGGTTGTGTTTGTGGTTGATCTTTTGGCTGATCCATGGATGTCCCTCAAGGAAAAATGGGTCCAGGGACTGAGTTCCTGGTCGTGGGGGATTGTAAGGGGGGCCCGACGGCCTCCCTTACTTGCCGTAAGGCAAAGAGCCTTGGAGACTGCGTGGTTGGTTGCCGTTTGAGCAAAGCGATTATTTTTTCTTGTTTCCTTGTTTTCTCTTTTTCTCTTTTTCTCTCTTGGCAATTGGATTTGTTGCCAATGGATTTATTGCCAAGAGATGAAAGGCGCGACGCCAACAATGGCTGGACCTAAGCTGAAGCGTCGTTTTTGTAGAGTCGCCGGAATCGATATGGTTGGCTGTCCGACTCCATCCTGCGGCTTATGCGCCGCTAGAGTAAGAATTGCTTTGGCGTTTCTGGCGTCTTTGGGCTTCATCTGCCCAATGGCGGCTAAAGTCTCGATCACCGGGATGAATCCGGCGATGTGAGAGGAGAACGCGCCTTCCGGCTGCAAATCAATATCGAGAGCCAGCGTTCCTTGAGCGTGGATTGCCAAAGGCCCCCAGGTCAGCACAAAAGCGCCGATTTCTAGCGCGCCGCCGTCTTGTCGCCATCGGGCGAGGCTGTTGGAGTTGATTTGCGGAATTTCTCCCATGACCTGAGCTTGCAGGCCGAAGGCCTCGATTCGCCCGCCGAGGGCGCTGAGAGCGGGCGGCGGCAACATGGCGGGCGGCGCGGAGACGGCGTTGGCGGTGAAGGCGATTTTCAGACCGGGTTGAGTGTGGTCTGTGGGCGTCGTCGTCGGACGTTTGGCGGTGATGAAGACCGTTTCGGCTGAAAGCGTTCCGGTGTTGCGCGCTTCGGCGATTTGCTCGGCTTCGGCCAACCCGAGCGTCAGTTTTTTCAAAGCGGCGCGAACTTCGGTGATTTGACCGCTCCATAGCCATTGCACGTCTCCGCGCGCGTCGGCGATGGAGAACTCCAAGGGGGGGGAAGGGAGAGGCGAGCGATCGACCGAAGGAAACGTGATTTTCTGAGATTGGGGAATTTCGAACTTGGCTTCGGTGAGAGACCATAACGGCGCTTGGACGACGAGGGTCGAAGAGGTCCAAGCGATTCCGCCTGAGCGTTTTACGACGGGGGAATCGACGCGCACTCTTATAACGAAAGGAAATCCTTCGAAGGCCAGCTCGCGATAAGAGACCGAGACTTCTCCGTCTTGAGTGATCGCTGCGATTCCGTTTTCGACGCTTTTTTCGACGAAGAGACGAACGACAGTCCACCCTCCGCCGATCAGCGCGAGCGGCGTAAGAACGATCAACGCTCCGATTCGAACGGCGCGTGGGCGTTTCGCCGAGTGTTTGGTTGCGGAGAGAAGGGCGCTCCCGAGTCCGAGGGTGAGAATGGCGACGATTTGGCGCGCTCCTGGAGCGACGAGTCGAATTATCTGAACGATACCGGCGACGAGCGCGGAAATCACGGCGAAGACGGCGTGTATGAGAGAGTCGAAATCGAGCGCAAACGGGGAGGTGGGATCATCAATGAGCGGATTCGAGCGTTTGAAAGATCGTTTCGAACGCCGGGGCGCTGTCTGTGGACGTCTTGGAAAGGGCTTGCGAGGGCTGGACATAGATTGTTCCGCGACTTTCGGCGGTTTGATGCGAGCAGGGGGGGGGAGTTCGATGTTTTGTCGTGTTATTGTAACAATTTGGCGCGAGCGAGAGAAGTTCGATGTTTTGTCACGTTATTGTAACAATTAAGGTTGCTCCGGTGTGTGGGGCGATGCTACCACGTCGGAGCGAAAGGCAGTAGCGCGATTACAAATCTTCAGCTTGCTCGTTGGCGATCTCGTTTGGTGAGTTCGGGATGTCGTGAGAGAGCAGGTGTGTGGCGCGTTTGCTTTTTTGTAGGGGTTGTGTTCGTCGGTTGGCCTGTTTTCGCTTTTATTGTTGATTCCCATGCCGCAGCGTTTTATGTCCGATGCGCACCATTGTCGTCCAGCTCATGAATTTTCGTTTCATGTGCCGGTTGGGCGTGACTTTTGGGTGTTTGCCTATGGGTCTCTGATCTGGGATCCTGGGTTTCCCTTTGTCGAGCATCATTTGGGGCTCTTAAAGGGATATCATAGACAATTCTGCATTTACTCGCACCAATATCGCGGCACGCCAGAGCGTCCGGGGTTGGTGTTCGGCCTCGATCGAGGCGGGTCGTGTCACGGCGTGATCTTTCGAGTCGCCGCATCGGACGTGCCGCAGACGCTGGAGTATTTGTGGCTCCGCGAAATGGATGGGCGTGTCTATCAACCGAAATTATTGCCGGTCCGCTGTGGGCGCGGGCATGTGATGGCGTTGGCTTTTGTGGTTGATCGCACGCATCCGCATTATTGTGGGCGGTTGGATGTAAAACGCGCGGCGGAGATCATTTGTTGCGCTGTCGGGCGGCGTGGGCCGAATATCGATTATTTGGTGAACACTGTCGAGCATTTGGATCATCTCGGCATTCCGGATTGCTCTCTGCATGTTCTGCTGGATGAAACTCGTCGTCAGAGCGAAGACCCAACCTTCGCATAATGAAATTTCTTGATCCCTTTAATTTTGTAATGCGATTTTCCTGCCTATGTGGGCGAAGCTGGCGAAAGCATGAAAATTCTGGCATCGTAGGGAGTAGAGAACGCGCGATCCGGGCGAGCTTTTAAGGATGATGATTGGGTCGGAGCCGCATCGCCGTTACGCCAACCAGAATCATCGGGGTCGTCATGCTGGTCGCATTGTTTAAAGGTGAGTTTCAATACGACGCCGTTAATTGCTTTACCGATCAGCTTGCTGCGAGTTTTCGCGGTCTGGGCTTCGATGCGCGGATCATCGATATGGTTGGTTCGCGAGAGGGATTGACCGATTCTCTGAATGCGTTGTGCGACGCCACCGGACAAATCTTTTGTTTGTTCGGGTTTAATGCTTTGGGGAGTCAAATTCAGGTGAACGGCGAGCCTCTGCACGAGGTTTTGGGTGTTCCGTTTGTATCGTGGATTCTCGATCATCCCAGTTTTCACCTTGACCGCCTGCATCGCATGGTCGATCAGCCGATTCTGAGCATTGATCGCAATCATGTGGCGTTTTTGCAGAAATTTGGTTTGTCGCATGTGAGCTATGCGCCGCATGGAGCGGCTTTGCCGTCGCCGGATCCGATTGCGGCGACGTGGGCTGAGCGCCCTGGCGCTTTGTTGTTTTCCGGGTCTTTGGAGTCTCCGACGTCTTTGCTGTCGACATTGACGGCGGTTTTGGCTCCACATGATCCGTTTGGAGAATTGCAGAAGGTTTTCTTTGAACTATCCGACCAGGCTGATTTGGTTTTTGATTCCGATGTTGAGCAGGCTTTGAAGCGCCATCCCGTGATCGCCTCGTATTTGTTCGAGGATGGGTTAGGGGTTGGGCATGGGACGTTGTTGCAAATTTTGTTACGGTATCGCCGCGCGTCGCGTCGTTTGGCTTTGTTGGACGAGTTCGATCGCTTGGGCGTGGCGGTGGATGTCTGTGGCTCTGGGTGGATTGAGGGGCGTTTTCGTCACCATCGTCATCTTGGAGTTAAGTCTTTCTCGGATGTTTTGGCGTTGTTCCGGCGCTATCGGTTTGTTTTGAATCTTAATCCGATGTTTGGGAATGGGCTCCATGACCGCGTGGTTCACGCTATGGCGTCCGGCGCTGTGGCGTGCAGTGAGAGCAATGTTGCGATTGCGGCGGAGCTTGGCGAGGGGCGGGGGATAGTGTTTGATCAACCGGAAGCGGCTGCGCATGCGATTGCGCGATTGGAGGCGGATTACGCCGAGGGTCAAGCAATGGTTGATCGCGCATATCGACACTTTGTGCGTTATCATCATTGGGATCGTCGCGCTGAGCAAATTTTGGGCGCTGTGCGCGCCTGGTCGTGACGTTTGCTCAAAAAGAGTAAAAAAACGGGTTCCAAGGGTGTCCCTTGGTGGGGGGGGGGGGAGGACAGGTTCCCCCCCCGACATCGGTTCTTATAAACGACTTGGTTGTAGCAAGGTTGAACGCCGCAGTTCGTCTTCGTCCCTAAATTTTTTATGAATTTCTTTTATTGAATGACAACGCTTTGCTTGCGGCGCCACGACGACATCACGACGACATCACCATATCTCCTTCCTGCTCGGAACTCTTAGACTTTGCGCGGACGGTAAAGGAAAGGCGAAACCATGACTTTCTTTCGAACGTCGATTATGGCTCGGCGGCTGGTTTTCGGCTTGGCGTGCGTCGTCGGGTTGATGGCGGCGTTGGTGGGAGAAGGGCGCGCGGCGTTTGATCCCCCTGGTTTGTCTGCCGACGCCGGGCGTTATCTTGCCCAGCTTCGCGCGACGATTGCGCCGCAGCCCAATAAAGAACGGCGTCAAGAAACTCTAAATCAAGCGAAATCTGCGTTGAGCGCCCGCGATTGGTCTCGCGCCATTATGATAATGGAGCGCGCCATATCTGAAGGCGAAGATCGCGCCTCAATTTGGTTGACGCTCAGCAAAACTTGGTTGATGGCTTCTCCGCCCAACCCGACGAAGGCTTTGCACGCGGCGTTTCTCAGTTATCGTAGCGCGCAAACTCCGGCGGATTCGGCCCAAGCGCTGCAACGTCTGTCGCAATTGCTCGAAGACTCCGACCATTTCGACCAAGCTCTGGCTGCGATGCAGGAGATCAAGGGGCTCAAGGAGATCGGCGGCGTTGTGTCGCAAGAGGAGGTCGAGCGGCGGATTTCGGCGTTGGTGGTTAAAGTCGGGCTGACGTTTCGCGGCTTTAAGGTTCAAGAGGACAACGATCCTCCCCGCATCTGCTTGGAGTTCTCCGGCAAGTTGCAAGTCGCCAACGGCGGAGAGGCCGGGCAGAGCGGCGCGGCGCCGCGACCGACGGTTCGTTACGAGGATTATGTTCGTCTTGATCCGCCGGTTCCGACTTTGGCGGCTGAGCCTCATGACGACACGTTGTGTTTGAGCGGAGTCGCCAACGGGGCTTCTTATCAGGTGGCGATACGTCAGGGATTTCCGAGCGCGGATCCACAATTGTCTGTGCGGCGCGACGAGACCTTGCGTGTTCGAGTCGGCGACCGCTCGCCGTCGGTGGCGTTTCGGGGGCAGTCTTTTATTCTGCCGAGAGGCAATTCGGACGGCTTGCCGGTGACGACGGTCAATGTGGACGTGGTTGCGGTGAAGGTGTTTCGGATCAACGACCGCAACTTGGTTCCGAGTCGGCATCGCGACAACAAGCCGATGACCGAATTGGGAAGTTACGAGATCGATAATATCGCTGATCGAGACGGCGAACTCATTTGGCAAGGCAAAATGGACATCAAGGGCGAGCGCAATCGCCCCGTGACCACCGGCTTGCCCATTCGGAGCGTTCTGGGCGATTCCAAGCCGGGTTTGTACGTTGTCACCGCCGAATTGGTTGACGTCAATGAACGTCATGTCCCATATCGCAAGGCGACGCAATGGGTGATGGTCTCCGATTTGGGCCTCACGGTCATGCGCGGAGCCGATGGCGTCAACGTCTTTGTGCGTTCTTTTGGTTCGGCGAAGCCTTTGGCGGGCGTGTCTGTCGTTTTGGTCGCTCGCAATAACAATGAACTGGCTCGGGTTGTCACGGATGCGGAGGGCAAGGCGAGTTTTTCGCCTGGTCTGGCGCGCGGCGCCGGGGGGCAAACTCCAGAGATCATTACGGCTTACGGCAATGACGGCGATTTCGCCACACTCGATCTGACGGCCGCCGCGTTTGATCTTTCGGATCGCGGCGTGGGTGGACGACAGACGCCTGGTCCGCTTGACGTCTATCTTTACAGCGATCGCGGGGTCTATCGACCGGGAGAGACCGTTGCGTTGACTGCTCTGCTGCGCGATCCCAAAATCAGCGCGGTTGATTCTACGCCCTTGACTTTGAAGGTCTATCGACCGGGGGGCGCGGAGTACCGCTCTTCATTGCTTCAACCTGGGCCTGCGGGCGGATTCGTCGCCTCCGTGTCCTTGACGCGTTCGGCGCCGATGGGGGCGTGGTCGGCGCAAATCTTCAGTGATCCCAAGGCCGCGCCGATCGGGCGTTTGACCTTTCAAGTCGAAGACTTTATTCCCGAAAAGCTCGCGGTCGATATGACGCCGGGCGCAGAGACGCTCGCGCCCGGACAACCCTTTGAGATTCTGGTCAAAGCCCGCTTCCTTTATGGCCCGTCCGCCGCCGGTTTGGGTGGGAAGGCTGAAGCGTCGCTTCAGCCTGATCCTGATCCCTATCCCGCGCATCGAGGCTTCTCGTTTGGTTTGGCGCAAGAAAACGTCACGCCGCGCATCGAGAGTTTGGAGTTCTCCAACACCGACGCGATGGGCGAATCGCGGTTGTCGGTGACTTTGCCGCCTTTGCCCGACACCACGCGGCCTCTGCGCGCTGAGGTGCGGGTGGCGGTTTCCGAGCCCGGAGGCAGACCGACTCGCAAGAGCATAACGGTTCCGGTGCGGGCTCAGCCTTACGCCGTCGGCATCCGGCCTAAATTCGAAGGGGCGCGTCTGGAAGAAGGCCAAGAGCCGGCTTTCGAGCTGATCGCCGTTGATCCCGAAGGGCGACGCATCGATAAAGCCAATCTGAGTTATGCGCTATACGCTGAGCATCATGACTTTCAGTGGTTCTTGGAGGAAGGGCGCTATAATTATCGTTTGACTCTGCGTGACGAGAGTTTGCGCGGCGGCGTGATGTCTTTGTCGGCTCAAGGCGTTCCGGCGACGCAGACGTTCGGCGCTTTGCCTTATGGCCGTTATCGTCTGGAGGTGTTCGACAAAACCACGCGGGTTGCGACCTCGTTCCGCTTTTCGTCGGGATGGGAAGTTGCGCCGCAAGTCGGCGATACTCCTGATCAAGTCGAAGTGGTGGCCGACAAGGCGGCTTATGTGGTCGGCGAGAAGGCTAAAATCCGCATTTCTCCGCCCTTCGCCGGAGAGGTGTTGTTAACCGTCGCCACCGATAAAGTCTTGATGTCGCGCGCGTTGAGCGTTCCCGCCAAAGGAGCGACCGTCGAAATTCCGGTGTCTTCGGATTGGGGGCCGGGCGCTTATGTCACGGCCACGGTTTATCGACCACCCGTGCGCGGCAAAGATCGTTTGCCGGTGCGGGCGATCGGTTTGACTTGGGTGGCTGTGGATGCGGCGGCGCGGACCTTATCGCTGGCGATTGAGGCTCCGGAGGTGGTGCGGCCGCGTCAGACCATTGAGGTTCCGATTCGAGTCTCCGTCGCCGGCGGCGCGCCTGCGAAAGACGCCTACGTCACGCTGGCGGCGGTCGATGAGGGCATTCTGCAACTCACCAATTTTGTTTCTCCCGATCCCGGCAAACACTACTTCGGCAAACGGGCTCTGGGACTGGATATCCGTGACGACTATGGACGCTTGATCGACACGATCGATGGTTCGACCGGCGTTCTGCGTCAAGGCGGCGACGCCGGAGGCGGAAAAGGTCTGCCGACGGTGCCGGTGGTGATCTTGTCTCTGTTCCAAGGGCCGGTGAAGGTCGACGCCGATGGGAGCGCCCGCATTCGCTTGACGCTGCCCGACTTCACCGGGCAAGCGCGTTTAATGGCGGTGGCGTGGGATCGCGAGCGAGTCGGCTCCGGCGTCGGGTCGATGACTATTCGCGATCCGTTGGTTGCGGACGTTACTTTGCCGCGCTTCTTGGCGCCCGGAGACGATAGTCGCGTCGCTATTTCTCTTCATAACGTCGAGGGCGAAGCTGGAACCTGGAGCGTCGTCGTCAACGCCAAGGGCGCCGTCGCGGTTCCGTTCGGTCAGGATCGCTATTCCGTTGCTTTGGAGCGCAACGCTCGTCAGATGCTGGTGGTTCCGTTGCAGGGCGCTTCGGTTGGGCTTGGCTCCGTGACCGTTGTTGTTAATGGGCCTGGCGTTCAAGTCAGTCATCAATTCGGGATCGCCGTGCGTTCTGGGCGTCCGGTGGAGACCACTTTCATCACGCGTCAGATTGAGCCCGGTTTGACGGTCGATGTCGGCGCCTCCGCTTTGGCCGGATATGTTCCCGGCTCGGCGGGGCTTACCGTCTCGTGGTCTTCAGCTCCGCCGTTCGACGTCGGCGGGTTGGTTAAAGCGCTTGATCGTTATCCCTACGGCTGTTTGGAGCAAATCACCAGCCGCGCGTTGCCTCTTTTGGCGCTGAACGATGTTGAGCAGGCGTTGGGGGTTGAGCGTTCGCTTGTCGAGGCCGAATCGAACACTCTGGAAGCGCGAGTTGATAAAGCAATTGCTCAAATTCTGGATAAACAACGCTATGACGGCGCTTTCTCCGTGTGGAGCGCGCGCGGCGAAGAGCATTTGTGGCTCTCCGCTTACGCCATGGAGTTCCTTGTTCGCGCTCGCGCCAAAGGCCGCGCCGTTCCGGAAGCCCCTTACATTGCCGGTTTGACCGCGTTGCGGCGACACGCCATTGATGGCGGCGACACACCGCCTTATTTGGCCAGTCGATCTTACGCTCTGCATGTTCTGGCTTTGGCGGGCGTTCTGACTCCTGGACCGGCTCGCTACTTCAGCGATGCTTTCCTTGATCATTTGCCGTCGCCTTTGTCCAAAGGGCAATTGGCTGCGGCTTTGGCGCGTTTAGGAGATCGCGAACGGGCGCAGACCGCCGCAAACGCCGCTCTGGCGCAGTTGGCTCGAGATCCTTGGTATGAGGATTACGGCTCGACTGTTCGGGATGCGGCGGCGTTGATTACCACTCTGGGTGAAGTTGATTTGTTGAGCAACGTTTCTCTCCCGAACGTCAACTCTGTCCCGAACGTCGGTGCTCCCGTCGGTGCTACGAATGTTCCGACAGAAGGAAGCGCCGGAGGGTGGCCGGTCAATAAACCGCCGAAGCCGGTTCTTGCGGGGCCGGGTGGCGCTGGATTGGCGGCGCTCGTCGACCGTCTTCCCGCCAATGAGATCAGCGTCGCTCAGACCAGCACGCAAGAACAAGCTTGGCTCACGTTGGCCGCTTCGACTTTGATGAAAGGGGCGGCGCCGGTTGCCTTGTCGGTGGCGGGGCGTCCCACGGTTTTGCGTGGCGAGGCCATCCACTTGACTCCGTCTTCTGTCGAGCTGGCTCAAGGGCTGCGTATGAGCAATGCTGGGGCTAAGCCTGTATGGGAGTCGGTCGCCGTTTATGGCGCGCCGTCTCAGCCTGTGGTTGCTGCGCGTGAGGGATTCAAGATTAAGCGCGGTTTCTTCCAACGGGATGGCGCGCCTTTGAATCTTGATCTGGTGCGTCAGAACGACGTGTTCGTCATCACTATCGAGGGTGAAGCCAACACAAAGTTGTATCACCAGGCTTTGATTTCTCACTTGTTGCCGGCAGGTTGGGAGATCGAAAACCGTGCGCTCGGCGCGGGGGGAGTTCAAGAATTGGCGTGGTTGACGGAATTGACCGACACCGTTATGGCGGAGGCCCGCGATGATCGTTATGTTGCGGCGGTAAATCTTTCTCAAGATAGTGCAAAGTTTAAACTGGCCTTTATTGTGCGGGCGGTGACTCCGGGGAGTTACGAATTGCCGGGCGCTCAGGTTGAGGATATGTATAAACCTCGGTTCTTTGCGCGTCAGGCAATGGGGCGGATCACTGTGCTTCCTGCGGAATAGAAATGATGTTGTGTCGAAATCGGAAAGAATAAATAAACGGGTCCAGGAACTGCGTTTTTGGTCGTGAGGGATTGCCCCGCGACGAGGACCGCAGTCCCTGGACCCGTTTATTTTGTTGTCCGTTTTTCTCATGGGTTTTCTTTTTTCTTTATGGATACGATCATGACGGATCGCTTTTCTCTCGCTTTGGCGCAAATCAATCCTAAGGTTGGCGATATTTCCGGCAATGTGGAGCGCATTCGCGCCGCGCGAAGCCTCGCCGCCGAAGCTGGGGCCGATCTCGTTCTTTTCAGTGAACTGGTCGTGGTCGGCTATCCGCCAGAAGATCTGGTGCTGCGGCGTAGTTTCTTGTGTCACGCCATGCAAGCGATTCGCGATTTGGCGGCTGATACTGCGGATGGTGGTCCTGCTCTGCTGGTTTCTGGCCCCTGGCGCGAAGATGATTCCGCCGTCTATAACGCCGTGTTCTTATTGGAAGGCGGGACTATCGCCGCTTGCCGCTATAAGCACAATTTACCGAATTATGGGGTGTTTGACGAAAAGCGCGTGTTTGTGGCGGGGCCTCTGCCGGAGCCGATCCTTTTTCGTGGCGTCAAGCTGGGCGTCCCTATTTGCGAAGACATATGGACGTCGCGCGTAACCGACGCGCTGGCGGCGGCGGGCGCTGAAATCTTGCTTGCGCCCAATGGGTCGCCTTACGAAGTGGATAAATTCGACGTGCGGCGCTCTTTGGCTGCGGCGCGGGTGGCGGAAACTGGGGCGCCTCTGGTGTATCTGAATCAAATCGGCGGCCAAGACGAATTGGTTTTTGATGGCGCGTCATTTGTGGTGAACGCTCAAGGCGATGTCCCGGTTCAAATGGCGGCGTGGCGTGAGCAAATTTTAGTGACTCACTGGAGGCGCGAGGCCGATGGGCGGTGGGCATGTCGACCGGAGCCTCATGTGGAGCAGCCCTCGCATTTGGCGGGGATCTATGGCGCGATGATGATCGGTCTGAGAGATTATGTAAGGAAGAGTCGTTTTCGTGGCGTGTTGCTGGGGATGTCGGGTGGAATTGATTCAGCGTTGAGCGCGGCGGTCGCTGTGGATGCTCTGGGGGCGGAGTGCGTGCGTTGCGTCATGATGCCGTCGCGCTACACCAGCTCCGAGAGCTTGGAAGATGCATCGGCGTGTGCGCGCAAGCTCGGAGCGCGAATTGATGAGATTGCGATTAATCCCGGAGTTGAAGCGTTGACGGGGATGTTGGCGCCGTTGTTTGCCGCAGAGTCCGCTGGAGCGGGAGACGTCACCGAGGAGAACCTGCAATCACGGTTGCGTGGCGTGACCTTGATGGCGTTGTCGAATAAATTCGGGTTTATGGTTCTCACCACCGGGAACAAGTCGGAAATGGCGACCGGCTACGCTACGTTGTATGGCGATATGTGCGGCGGTTATTCGGTGTTGAAAGATATTTATAAAACGACGGTTTTTGCGTTGTCGCGATGGCGCAATCTCCACCAACCGGAGACGGGATTGGGGCCGAGCGGCTTGGTGATTCCAGAGCGGATCATCACCAAGCCGCCGACGGCGGAATTGCGGCCGGGGCAGACGGATGAGGCGAGTCTGATGCCCTATGCCCAACTGGACCCGATTTTGGAGCGTTTGGTGGATTTCGAGTTGCCGATTGGAGAGATTGTGGCGGAAGGTTGGTCGCGCGAGGCGACGCTTCGGGTGCAGAATTTGTTGTATGGGGCGGAATATAAAAGGCGACAGGCGCCTCCCGGAGTGAAGATCACGCGGAAGAACTTTGGTCGAGACCGGCGTTATCCGATTGTGAACGGTTTTCGTGAGTAAAAAGACGAGACAGGATAAGGCAGTTTGAAAAAAGTGGGTTAAAGGAAAATAAATTTTCTTAAGAGAGAGCGAAGATGCGGGAAATTGTTCTGGACACAGAGACCACAGGATTCAAACCGGAAGAAGGGCATCGCGTCGTCGAAATCGGATGCGTGGAGTTGCATAATCATCTGCCAACAGGTTTGCGCCGACAATGGTACATCAACCCTGAACGAGACATGCCCGCAGACGCTTTCCGAGTTCATGGGTTGTCCGAAGAGTTCCTCTCGCAGTTTCCCGTCTTTGGCAATATTGTCGGCGAGTTCTTGGAGTTCATCGGTCAATCTCCTCTGATTATCCATAACGCCGTGTTCGACATGAAGTTTCTTAACGCGGAGCTGGGAAGAGTAAAACTTCCGACCTTGCCGATGAGTCGCGCAACCGATACGGTGCAGATCGCGCGTCGTAAATTTCCTGGGGCTCAGGCAAGTCTGGATGCGTTATGTAAACGCTTTGGAATCGACAATTCAAACCGCACGTTGCATGGTGCGTTGCTTGATGCGCAATTGTTGGCTGAATGCTACATTGAGTTGCTGGGAGGTCGGCAAGCCGGATTCGATTTGGTGACCGCGACGAAGACGCAGAGTGTGAAACGTGAACGTCAATTTCGATCTCCGCGTCCCCACGCTCCTTCGCCAGAGGAGTTGACCGCTCATGAAGCCTTGTTGAAGCAATTGAAATCGCCGATATGGTTAAATGCCTGAAACAGCCAAGAATTAACCTGAAATAGCGCGTGTGATTATAGGTCGAGAATTCTTACTCTTTGCAGGGGAACGATAATGGCGCCTCAACCCAGTTTGTTTATTTCTCACGGCGCTCCGACGATGGTTCTTGAAGAAACTCCTGCGCGCCGATTTCTTGTTGAACTTGGATGCAAATTATCTCGTCCTCGCGCAATTCTTGTCGCTTCAGCTCACTGGCTTACGCCTAAGCCGGCTCTCGGCGCCGCCGCGCGTCCTGAAACCATTCACGACTTCTACGGCTTTCCAAAAGCGCTCTATAATATGCGCTATTCGGCTTCCGGAGCCCCCGATCTTGCGCAGGCCGCTCTTGACGCTCTAACCGCAGCAGGCGTTTCCGCTTCCCTCGATCCGACGCGCGGACTTGATCATGGGGTTTGGGCTCCGTTGACCTTGATGTTTCCCGACGCAGATATTCCCGTTATTCCCCTGTCGATTCAACCTGCCGCCGCGTCCACTCACCATTGGCGGGTGGGGCAAGCGCTGCGTCCTCTGCGCGATCAAGGCGTGTTGATCATTGGTTCCGGAGCCGTCACCCATAATTTACGGGCTTTCGGACTCTATGGTCAGGATGATCCGCCTCCTGATTGGGTCTCTGCTTTCGCTGATTGGGCCGCCGATTGCGTCGCTGAGGGGCGTGCGGATTGCTTGATGGATTTTCACAATCAAGCTCCGTTTTCCCGTGAAAATCATCCCACCGATGAGCATCTGTTGCCTCTTTTCGTCGCTATGGGAGCGGCAGGGCGTGGACGGCGGATTCATAACAGTTACAGCTTCGGCGTTCTGGCGATGGATGTCTACGCCTTCGACGAGACTCTTTAAAATTAGGGTGTGAATTCTTTCCGTCGTCGTCGCCTTCGACGCGCCGAAATCATGGACGTCGCGTCGAGAATCCGGCATAGAACAACGCGCTTTCCTTTGGTTTAGAGTCTTCGTCGTGACCATGTTGCAGAGACCTTTTTATGGGATAAGGACGCCATGACCGGCTCACGCGATGCGCTGACCCTGTTGCGGGATGGGGCGCGAGTGCTGGCTTTCGGCAACCCGTTATACAATCTAACGCTTGCTGGGCACACGCCGAGCGCTCTTGCCGTGGTTCCGCCGGATCCGTGGATGGGAAACGCGGCGGTTGGCGACGGCATTCGGCGTGGTTGCTTTTCTCTGGCCGGTCAGACTTTGCAGTTGCCTGAACCTCCGACCAGCGATGATTTTTGGCGCCCCAGAAACGCGACGCCTGCGTTTTTGCAAAGCTTGCAGAGCTTCGACTGGATGCGCGATCTGCGCGCGCTGGGGGGAGACGCCGCCCGAAGGCAGGCGAGGGCGTTGGTCTATGGTTGGGCCTATTGCAACGCGGTTTGGAACGGCTATTCATGGACTCCGGATCGTCTGGGCGCCCGAATCGCCAACTGGATCGGTTTGCACGATTTTTTTTGCGCCAGCGCCGACGAAGGATTCCGATTTTGCGTTTTTGATAGTTTATGTCGCCAAACGCGCCATTTGGCTCGCGTTGCGCCGGGACAGTTGCAGGGCGCGGCTTTATTGGTGGCGCTCAAGGGGTTGGTTTATGGCGGCTTGGCGCTCAAAGGCAACGAGCGTTTGGCGCACGAAGGCTTGCAAGGTTTGGTGCATGAGCTGCCTTCGCAAATTCTCGCCGACGGTTGTCACGTTGAACGCAATCCCTCGACGCAATTATTGGTTCTGCGTCATTTGATCGATATCCGTTCGATTTTGCGCGTCTCGAAAACTCCGGTTCCTGAAGTGCTGCAACACGCTATCGATCGCATGACTCCCGCTTTGCGTTTTTTTCGGCATGGCGACGGTGGATTAGGGCTTTTCAACGGCGGGCGCGAGGAAGAGCCTCTGTTGGTTGACACCGTTTTGGCTCAGGCCGACGCGCGCGGTCGTCCCATGAAAAGCGCGACGGCTTCCGGTTTCGAGCGCATTATGGTCGGAAGATCCATCGTGATGCTCGATGTCGGTTATCCGGCGCCGTCGGGCTCTGATCAGAAGTGTCACGCCGGAGTGTTGAGTTTTGAATTCAGCGTCGGAAAAGAGCGCATCATTGTCAATTGCGGCGCGCATCCCGCCGTGGGAGGGCCTTGGCGCGCCGCTCTGGCCGGAACGGCGGCGCATTCCACCCTGTCCGTTGCGGAGACAAACTCATCTGAAGTGCTTCCCGATGGCGGCATTGGGCGGAGGCCCGGTCATGTGAGCTGCGAGCGTCAAGAAGCCAACGGCGCCGTTATGGTGGTGGCTGTTCACAACGGATATTCTCCGAACTTCAATTTGCTTCATCGGCGGCGGTTGTTCTTGGGCGACGGCGGCGACGATTTGCGCGGAGAAGATGCGCTGGAGCCGGTTTTAGGCGCGAAACTCAAATCGTTTCCATTTGCATTGCGTTTTCACCTCCATCCCAGCGTTCACCCAACGATCGATGTCGTCGGCCATGATCAGATCGTGCGGTTGGAGTTGGCGAGTGGGGCGATGTGGGGATTGCGGGTCTCGCCGGGAGTTCGGCTGGAGATTGCGGAGAGCATTTATTTTGGAACGGATGACGATCCCTGTCCGACCACGCAAATTGTGGTGAGTGGCGAATCGAGTGAAAATGGCGTTTCAGTGAAATGGGCTCTGCGGCGTGATAAGCCACGTTAAACAAGATATGTTGATTTCTCTTTTTGTCCTCTCTTTGTCTCTTATGTGAGTGCTCGTTTTGCAGGCGCGGGAAGGGATGGGAAGAGAACGGAAAGTGAAAAGAGTGGCGACGTTTTTATTTGCCGTTTGTCGCGTCTTGAAATTAAGTCTTCGTTGCGTTGCTCTTTCGGGGTATGATCGGGCGATTTGGGGCCGTCAAGACGCGGGCGTTTACACGAGGGAGCACAAATATGACGACGATGCCGGGAATTGTGGTGGCGGCGTCTTCGTTTGCGTATGTCTTTGGTCTGTTCGCCATAGCTTATTGGGCGGATCGTCGCGCCGATCAGGGGCGAAGCGTGATTATGCGCCCATCGATCTACGCCTTGTCTTTGGCGATCTATTGCACGACATGGACGTTCTACGGCAGCATTGGACGCGCGGCTTCGGTCGGAATAGGCTTTCTTCCGATATACATCGGCCCCACCTTGTTGATGGCTCTCGGGCCTTTGGTGTTGGGCAAGATTTTGCGCATCGCCAAGCGTCAACGCATCACCTCCATTGCGGATTTCATCGCGTCTCGTTACGGAAAAAGCCAAGTTCTGGGCGGAATCATCACTTTGGTGGCGGTGGTCGGCACGACGCCCTACATTGCTCTTCAGTTGAAAGCGCTTTCGTCCAGCTTCGATGTGTTGTCCGGAACGGATCCTTCCGGTTTCGGCGAAGTCGGTCGCATGGTGCTGTTCGATAATGCTTTTTATGTCTCGGTCGCTATGGCGGCGTTCGCCATTATCTTCGGCACGCGCCATATCGACGTCGCAGAGCATCATCCGGGATTGGTTGCCGTCGTTGCTTTTGAGTCGGTTGTAAAGCTCCTGGCGTTTCTTGCCGTCGGTATTTTCATCACCTACGTTATGAACGACGGGTTCTCCGATCTATTCACTCGCGCTCATGGTCGTGTTGATATTTCTCGGCTTTTTACGGCAACTCCGCCGCTTTCGGATGAGAGTTGGTTTTCCATCACTCTATTATCGATGTTGGCGATTATTTGTTTGCCTCGCCAATTCCAAATTATGGTGATTGAAAACGTGAGTGAGCGTTATTTAGGACGCGCATTGTGGCTGTTTCCCCTCTACCTTCTTCTGATTAATCTTTTTGTTTTGCCGGTGGCTATTGCGGGATTGTTGCGTTTTCCCAACATGTCGGTTGATCCCGATATGTTTTTGCTTGCATTGCCGCTTTCCGAAGGCTGGCAGTCTTTGGCTTTGTTGGTGTTCATTGGTGGATTATCTGCGGCCACAGGCATGGTGATCGTTGAGGCCGTCGCTTTGAGCACCATGCTTTGCAATGATCTGATTATGCCGATTTTGTTGCATTTGCGATGGTTTGCTCTTGATCAACAGAGCGATCTCAGTCGATTGCTGCTTACGATTCGTCGTGTTTCCATCGCCGTTATTCTTCTCTTGGGGTACGCCTATGTGCGGTTTGCCGGCAGCGCCTATGCGTTGGTCTCCATTGGTTTGATTTCCTTCGCGGCGGTTGCGCAATTTGCGCCGGCCTTGATTGGAGGGCTCTTTTGGACCAATGGTTCGCGGCGAGGCGCTATTTCCGGTCTTTTGGCTGGAATCGCTTTTTGGGGGTACACTCTGTTGTTGCCCTCTTTTGCTCGTTCCGGTTGGTTTCTTTCGCCGGAATTCATCGAGCTTGGCCCGTGGGGGCTGCGCTTGTTGCGTCCGTATGCTCTGTTCGGCGTCACGGGCATGGATCCGTTGACGCACTCCTTGTTCTGGAGCGGCGTTTTTAATATAGGCCTATACATCGGCGTGTCGTTGTTCGATCGCCCAACGCTCGGAGAGCGCGTCCAAGCCACCGCCTTTGTGGAAGTTTTTCAGCAATCGGATATGACCGTCACTCCTGGTCGTTGGCGCGGCAGCGCGACAGTGGATGACTTGCTGCGTCTGGTCTCGCGATTTATAGGCCCTAGTCGCGCCGAGCAGGCGTTTAATCAGTTCTCTTTGCGGCATCAGGTGCTTTTGGAGCCGCATCGACAAGCCGGCGCCGAGTTGGTGCGGTATGCCGAGCGGTTGCTGGCTGGAGCCATCGGAGCCGCTTCTGCGCGCGTGGCTTTGGCTTCGGCGGTGAAGGGAGGCGAGTTCAGCATCCCGGAGCTGATGCGTATGTTGGATGAAACCTCGCATGTCATCGAGTATAGCCGTCAACTCGAACAGAAATCGGCGGAGCTGGAGCGCACATCGGCAGCGTTGCGCATAGCCAACGAGCAGCTTCGTGAGCTGGATCGGATGAAGGACGATTTCTTATCGACGGTTACGCATGAGCTGCGCACGCCATTGACGTCTATTCGCGCTTTTTCAGAAATTCTGTATGACGATCCCGATATAGGGATTGAGCAGAGGCAGGAGTTTCTCGGACTGATCATTCGAGAAAGCGAGAGGTTGACTCGGTTGATCAACCAAGTTCTCGATTTCGCTAAGATCGAGGCCGGGCAAGTCAACTGGCGGATTGAGCCTGTTGATTTGCGGGAAGTGATGCAGCAGGCGGCTTCGGCGACCAGCCAATTGTTTCGCGACAAGGATGTGGCGCTGAAATTGGCGATCGCCACTCCGACCCCGATGGTTCGAGGCGACTATGACCGTCTGATGCAGGTGGCGGTCAATCTTTTGTCGAACGCTGTGAAGTTCACGCCGCCGGATGGGCGTGTGGAGGTGGCGGTTTTAAGCCAAGCCGACGGCGTTCGCGTCGATATTCACGATAGCGGCCCCGGTATTGCTCACAAAGACGCCGAGATCATTTTTGAGCGTTTTCGGCAAGTCGGCAATACGATGACCAATAAGCCGCAAGGCACCGGTTTGGGGTTGGCGATTTGCCGACGCATTCTTGATCATTTGAGTGGGCGGATTTGGGTGGAAAGCGAATTGGGACAAGGCGCTACATTTAGTTTTGTGGCTCCGTACTATGTTGAGGACTCGTCTCCGGTTTTGGAGCCTCCTTCGACGCAAGGTTGAGTTGGACACAAGGTTGAGTTGGACGCAAGGTTGAGTGGCTTAATAAAAATTAAATGGGTCCAGAGACTTTTGGTCGTGAGAGGCTCATAAAGGGGGCGGTCGCGTCGCCTCTTTATGGTTTCTCGCGGCCAGGGTCACAGTCCCTGAAGCCATCTGATTTTTATTACGTTTTATTTAGAAAATATGTGCCAATGATTCGGTCCATTGGTATAAGAAGTTCGATGATTGTGCGTGGCGTGAGTACGGAGAAATTGAAGAAGGGAAAAGGGGGAGCGATGTCTTTAACGATATCCGAGTCTTTGGTTGCGTCCGGAGATGCGTCGTCTTTGCCGTCGACGATGAGAGTGATTGGCGTTGTTCAGCCGGGCGGCGTGGAAATGCTGCGATTGGAGACGAGACCAAGGCCGGATCCTGGGGCGGGCGAGGTTTTGATTGCAGTTTCGGCTGCGGGAGTAAACAGGCCGGATGTGTTGCAGCGTCAGGGGAAGTATCCGCCCCCGCCGGGAGCTTCCGAGGTTCTTGGGTTGGAGGTCGCCGGACGAATCGCGGCGGTGGGGCCGGGAGCGACGGGGTGGCGCGTCGGAGAGCCGGTGTGCGCATTGCTGGCCGGAGGCGGGTATGCGGAGTATTGCACGGCGCCTGTGGCGCAATGCCTGCCGATTCCTGGAGGATTGACGGCTGTGGAAGCGGCCTCGTTGCCTGAAACGGTGTTTACGGTGTGGGTCAACGTCTTCGAGCTGGGGCGTCTGAGGGCGGGCGAGACCTTGTTGATTCATGGTGGGGCGAGCGGGATTGGAGTGGCCGCGATTCAAATGGCCCGGGCGTTCGGCGCCAAGACGATTGTGACGGTCAGTTCGGACGAAAAGCGTCAGGCTTGTCGCGCGCTCGGCGCCGATGTGGCGATCAATTACCAGTCCCAAGATTTTGTGGAGGCGGTGAAGGCGGAGACCGGAGGGCGTGGGGTGAATGTAATCCTTGATATGGTGGGAGGGGATTATGTGCCTCGTAACTTGGAGATTCTAGCGCCGGAGGGGCGACACGTCAGCATCGCGTTCTTGCGTGGCGTTTCGGCCAAGGTGAATCTGTTTTCGATTATGGCGAAGCGGCTGGTTCTGACCGGATCGACTTTGCGTTCACGGCCCGTTGTCGAGAAGGGGCGCGTGGCTGCCGAGGTTTTGCAAAAAGTTTGGCCCTTCATCGCCCAGGGCGTCATTCGACCCGTGATTCACGCGACAATGCCGATGTCGGCGGTGGCGGAGGCGCATCGGTTGATGGAGAGCAATCAGCACATCGGCAAAATTGTGTTGACGGCTTTCGAGGCCTGATCGGTCTTGGTTTCGGTCTCTTTGAGCAGATGATTTTTCTTTTTTGACGTCATGTGCGCGCCGGGGTTTGCTGTGGGCGGGCAAACACGATATCACGACGCGAGAGCCTCGTTTGCGCGCCGTCGAACTATGTTACGCGCGTTCTCGTTTCGGCGTTTGTTGGTTTGTTTTTACGACCTCAAAAAACTGTTTCTTCGGAAACATGTGTTTAACGTGTGTTTGAGATTTATATCAGGAGGAAGGATGGCACAGCCATTGATGCCGAAGGCGACCGCCGTTTGGTTGGTTGAAAACACCGCGCTTACCTTCGAGCAAATTGCAGCCTTCTGTGGAATGCACGCCCTGGAAGTGAAGGCGATCGCCGATGGCGAAGTGGCTGTCGGCATGATCGGTCTGGATCCCATCGCCAGCGGTCAGCTTACGCAGGCCGAGATTGATCGATGCGTTCGAGATCCCAGAAGTAGATTGACTTTGTTGTCACAGAACTTGCCTCAGCCGGTGGCGCGCTCGAAAGGGCCACGTTACACGCCGGTGACGAAGCGAGGCGACAAGCCGGACGCCATTGCTTGGCTTTTGAAAACATATCCCGAGATGTCGGAAAGCCAGATATGTCGTTTGATCGGCACCACGAAGCCCACTATTCAGGCCGTAAGAGACCGCACTCACTGGAATACGCCGAATATTAAGCCGCGTAATCCGGTCTTGTTGGGGCTTTGCGCTCAGCGCGAAGTGGAGGAGGTTCTCGCTCATATCCGCCGCCATGGCCCCGATCCAGGCCATCAGCCGGTTGTGACCGAGGAGCGTGCTCTGTATGAAGAGGAAGAGGCGTGAGGCGTCGTCTGATTACGGTCGGATTCGAAGCGCGCAGGAAAAAGGGAATATGGAGTCCGGCTGGGGTTTTCGAGCCCCGGCTTTCTTTTTTTGTGATCTTGGCCGGTTTTTGTCGTGACGTCGAAGAACGGGATAATTATTCCATAATTTTGCTCCTCCTTTGAATAAAAATTAGATGAGGCTGAGAACGCAATTCTTGGCCCTATCTAATTCGTTATTTCTTTCTGCTTGTTGTTATTCGTTGCCATGAAGTTTCGTCTTCTCAAAAGCCGAAGAGGCCGTTATGCGTCGTCTGACCCTCGATGATATAAAATTATGGCGGGCGTTCGTTCATGACGTCGAGCCATTGCGTCCTCTTCCTGCAAGTGGGCGAAGAAGTGGCGAGTCGGCGAATAGTGATCTTCTCCTGCGTGTTCCGTCCTTTCCAGTTGAAGCCGCTGCTCCGGCTCCGTTCGAGTCGCGGCCAACGGCGTCGAGTTTGTCGCCCGTCGCGCCCTTTAATCGCGTGGAGGTTATAAATTCCGGGGTGGGGCGTGCGGGGCCATGGGCGGAGCTTGATCGTCGCACGCAGCAGAGGTTGCGGCGCGGTCAATTGGCGATTGAAGGGCGAATCGATCTTCACGGGATGACGCAAAACCAGGCGCATCAAGCTCTGACGGCGTTTGTTCATCGTGGTTCACGCGAAAATCGGCGCTGCTTGTTGGTGATTACCGGAAAAGGCGCGCAAAATCCGGAGGGCGGTGTGTTGCGCAACGCTGCTCCGCGTTGGTTGGGCGAGCCGCCATTGGTCAAAATGGTGGTCGCGGTTCAGCCGGCGCAGCCGAAAGATGGCGGCGACGGCGCGTTCTATGTGCTGTTGAAGCGTCGGCGCGCCGATTCTTCAAGGCGGTGAATGTGGTTTTGCGGTCGGGGGCGAACAAGGCTTCGATCAAAAATCAATTGGGTCACGGCGGGTCTGGAAATTTTAGAGTTGATTGGTCTAGTGTGCAAATATCCTGCATCAACAGTCGCATCCGAATCGCCATGATGTCCCTGCTTTCTCACCGCGTCGCGCCGTTCCTGGTCGGTCTTAGTCTGGCGACGGTCGCTCTTCCTGGGTTGGCTGCGGATCAGAAGACCGCACTCGGCACGTTCAAGGATTGGAGCGCCATTGTCGCCGATGAAAACGGCCGCAAGGTTTGTTATATGCTGAGCGAGCCGAAAAAGGCTCTTCCCGGCGGTAAATCGCGTGGCCGCATCTATATTTTGGTGACCCATAGACCGACCGAAAAGAGCTTCGACGTGGTCAGTGTCGCGGCCGGTTATGCTTACAAAAAAGACAGCGAAGTCACGTTGGAAATCGGTAAGAAGACTTTCAAGCTGTTCACGAAAGATGATCAGGCTTGGGCGCGCGATGAAAAGACCGATAAGGAAATCGTCGCCGCCGTCCGCAGCGGGACCTCTATGACGGTCAAAGGGCAATCGGCCCGTGGCACCAAGACCACAGACACATATAGTCTGAACGGTGTTGGAGGCGCTTACACCGCCATCAATGAGGCTTGCGGCGTCAAAAATAAATGACCAAAAACTTAAGGCCCAGGAATACAGATCCTGGGCCTGTTTGATCCTAATTAAAATCCATTAAAAGCTAAAAAAACGGGAGTCAAGGAATGTCCTTGGCTCCCGTTTTTTTAGTCTGCTTCTAAAAAACGAAAAGGCCGCTCCACAGAGCGACCTTTGATCGTTGCATCGTCACAGAACTGACATTGAAACAGCAAAAATTACTTTTTCGCCTTGGCGATTGCGCCCTTCAGTTCTTCCAAGCTCTCGCTGACGCGACGGCTGATGACATTGGCCGCTTCGGTGTTGGACTTGGCAACCATTTCGGCCAATTCCTTCATGTTCGCCAGAGCTTTCTCAAACGCGCTCTTCACGAGTTCAGCTTGTTTGGCGACCTTCTCTTCCGGAGCGCCGGCGGTCATCATTTCAGTCAACATTGCGCCGGTTTCTTCCATGGTCTGGCGCAGGATTTCGGCTTGCCGACGAACCACCGCTTGCATGCCTTCGATCGCAAGCTGATTGGCGGCGGTAACCGCTTCGATGTTGCGACGCTGCGAGGACATAATCGCATCCACATCGACGCCGGGAAGCTTGAATTCGGCCAGCATCTTGGAAACATCCATTTCGAAGAACGGGTAAGCGGTCGGCTTCGCCATTGTTGTATCCTCTGGTTATGTATAATTTTTTGACCTTATGCAGCTAATGCATTCAACGGGATATACTCGGCGCATCTATCTACACATCACCAGCGCTAAATCACATTGATCTTGGCTTCTTTCGTGCGGTTTCCCGCGTTGATACTACGAACGGAAGCGCTTGATTGTGTGGATTTTCGCTTTTGCAAGACGTGTTTACAGAGCTGCGCGTGTTTGTTTTCCCGATTTTGTTTCCTGCATTGCAACATCTTTCGATCGTTACTATGAAGCCAACGGAGCTGTTCGTCAATAGCTATTTTGTGCGATGCAACATGAAAATGAGGGGGAAAAGGATGTTTATAGGGAGAAAAATGATGAAAAAAGCGCCAATTTTTGGCGGAAGAGCGATGAAAAAGGAGTTTTTTTATAGAATTTTGCAACTTGTTATGAGATTGCGACAAAATGACGCATGGAGCGGTGGGCAAGGTTTATACATCGTTTTTGGGGCTTTTGGAGAGGAGCGTTATGCTTGCGCGTGAGGCTGCGAAAAAGAAGAAGATGAAAGATGGTCCGGTAGTCTTCAGTTTTCCGGCGGCGATGATCGCGCTATAAACAGTATCGCCACGCCTCGGCAGAGAAGGTCAATCGCACGACCGACGCCGGGCCGGAAACAAAGAAAGCCGGCGAAGACAATGGGGCCAATCAAAGAATGTGTCGCTGAACTGGCGAGCGAGTGGACGGCGAATTCTGTTGCGGCGTGGGAGGCTCCTTATTTGTCGCCTCGGGAGCGGAGCGCGGATTTGGCGTTGAGCGCGATCGATGACGATTCGGACGTCGGCGCAGGGAGCGGTGGGCCGCTGATTCGTTTGGCGCGCCGTCAGCCGTTGTTGACGGCGGCGGAAGAGCAAGCTTTGGCGCGCCGGGCGGCGGCTGGAGACAGTCGGGCGGCGGAGCGTTTGATCATTAGCCATTTGCGGGTGGTGATTCGTGTGGCTCGTCGTTATGCGCGATTCGGTTTGCCGTTGGGGGATTTAATTCAAGAAGGAACTCTGGGGCTGATTCGGGCGGTGGGAAAATTCAATCCGGATTATGACGCGCGGCTATCGACCTATGCGATGTGGTGGGTGAGGGCGGCGATCCAGGAGCATGTCGTGCGTTCTTGGTCTTTGGTGCGAGTCGGAAAGACGGCGGCGCATCGGTCGTTGTTTTTTCATCTGCGTCGTTTGTCCGCCACTGGATTGCTTTCGGGCGCGACTTCGGATTCGGCGCCTTTGGCGCATTTGGCGCGACATTTTCGTCTGCCGTTGGCGGAGGTGGTGTCTTTGGCGACGCGAATCACTTGCAACGATTTATCGTTGTCGGTTTCGGTTGCTTCGGCCTCGGATGCGGGGCGAACGCATGGCGCCGATAGTGTGGTGGAGCAGATTCCCGCAGAACAGCCGACTCCGGAAGAAGTTATTGTGGCATGCGGAATGAATCGGTTGTGGTCCGGGTTGATAGACAGGGCTTTGGCGTTGTTGCCGCCGCGCGAGGCCACGATTATTCGACGGCGGCATATGACGGATGCTGTTCACACGTTTGAGGCGATTGGGCGGGAGTTGGGATTGTCCAAGGATCGTGTGCGGCAATTAGAGCGGCGGGCGTTGGAGCGTCTTCATGAGCTGCTTTATCCTTTGGTGGCGACACACGGTTTTCCGGGGTAGAGGACGCGCGAAGGGAATTTTTATGAGTTAATGAAAGCAATCTCGGCGGCTTATTCGAATAATTTATTAAAAGGGTCCAGGGACGGAGTTTCTGGTCGCTCGGGATCATAAGGGGGGGAGCGAAAGCCCCCCTTATTCGCAAAGCGATCGTTCCTCTGGAATTGCTGGAGCCGTTTACTCCCTCTTTCTTCATGATCCCTCACGACCAGGAACTCCGTCCCTGGACTCTTCTAATTAATCATTTCTAATTAATCATTCAGATAACGCGCCTTGCCTCGTTGGACCAAGAAACGCTCTGAGACGTGTGGCCAGAGCTTCTTTGTCTTTCAATTCACACTCCCACACGGCCAAAACCTTCCATCCCATTTCCAGCAGAAGCCTCGTATTTATCGAGTCGCGTTCTTGATTCCGAGCAATCTTTGCGCGCCAGTATTCGGCGTTTTCTTTGGGTTGCCGAGCGCCTCTTCGACAATCATGGCCATGCCAAAAACAGCCATGAATGAAGATCAGTTTTTTTCGTCCTGAGAAAACCAAATCCGGAACGCCGGGTAAGTCGCGTCGGTGAAGACGGAAGCGATATCCCATGGCGTGAAGCATTCTTCGCGTCAGCAACTCCGGCCCGGTGTCTTTGCTTTTGACGGCGCGCATTGTCCGACGGCGCAGCTCGGAAGGTTCTGTTCTTGTCATACTCGGCGGATTGCGGTGGGCTTTGATTCTTTTTGCACGAGCCCATCGCGTCGAACGCGAGTGGTGCGGAGCGTGTCTTCGCCTTGGTGTCGAATTTCAAAATCAACGTAAAAGATTTCTTCCGGTCGACATTGAAAACAGGCGTTGAACGCAGAGAGTATCTCGACGTCTTGCAAAGATTGCGCTGTCGGATGAGGATTGCCGCGAGGGTGGGGGATCGTCGATGGAAAAAGGTAAAGACACGGCGGCGGCAGACGATAGGGGCCTATTGTCGTGTAATGCGACGCCTGTTTGGGACAAAGTCGACTGATCGATCCGCACATCATATCCCAAATGATAACGCCATCGATGCGTTGTTTTCTGGCGATGATCTCTGCGCTTAGTCTGGTGTGTATTCCAGACCATGCGTTAAGTTGAGGATCAGAGGATGGATTGGTGCAGACTCCCCAAATGATGAACTCGTGGGCTTGCGGCGGTCTCTCGAAAATAGTGGTGTTGTTTCCGTCAAGGCATCCTTTTAATTCGATCACCGCCATTCGACCGCTGTTGAGCGTGACCGTGTAGTCGTGTCGATTGGATTCTCCGGATGACGCCCAATTCCGGATGAAGTCTTTGCTTTGCAAATGGTCTAAAATATGACGAACAAAGCTTCTTTTTTCCTGCATGGTCGCGGAGAATTCTCCTCGGATGCGTTCTATCGCGCCACGAAATAAACCGCTATTATAAAATTCGGCTTCAGAGAGCCCGTGATTGCCCAAAAGATGGGATTTATTTTTTAAAACCTCGGAAAAATCTTCAATTTTTCGACGAAGTTCATCATTTTGCTTGCACGGAATGACCGTCATGCCGCCGCCATTTGGATTTTTTTGTTAACGGAAAGAAACGGCTCGAAGATATGCTTGGCGAGATGCCGAACCACAGGGAGCACGACGCCGTCTCCGGTTAAATGATAGGCTTCGTTGTATTTGTTCGGCAAAACATAGGAGTCCGGGAGCCCCATTAAACGAGCGGTCTCACGGCTGGAAATCAAACGAGATCTGACTTGATCGCCGTCCACGACTAAAATGAGTTGTCGGCTGGAGCCTCCCGCCGGAGTGCGTAGGCAGCCGGCCTTTTCATCGAAACGAATTTCGGCGCGTTGGATTTTTACGCCGTTTGCGTCAAGGCGCGTTCTTTTGTAGATCGCGCCGACGATCGGATGTCCTAATTTTTTGGCTCGCGCGACCTTTTCCATATGGGTCGGATTCATCATCTCAAGGAGACGCTGCGTTTCAAATGGAGTGTGCCAAGACACGTCGGTCGGTTTTTCTTCAACGATGTCGGCGAAACGGAGATCGCTTAATGAAGCATGTGGAAGCGGCAATCGCCACCACACCCAGTTGTCTTTGAGTTTGGGAGAGAGTCGCTCAAAAGCTGTGCATAAAGGTCTTGGTCGCCACTCTTCAGGGGTTCCGAGGTCCGTTTTGGTTTCAAGCAGATCGGCGGGAAGAGAAAGATCGGCGCGCGCGCCGATCATGAACACCCTGGGCCGAGACTGAGGAACAAAAAACGCCGCATCGACAACCAGCGCTCCAAACCGATACCCCGCACGTTCGAAAGTTGAGCAAATTGCGGCGAAGTCCTTGCCTTGATGAGACGTCAGCGTGCCGCAGACGTTTTCAAGGACAATCATATCGGGGCCTCGGTTTTCGGAGATCAGGGCGCGCATGATGTCCCAAAAAGGCCAAAACGTTCCCGAGCGCCCGCCTCGAAGCCCCGCGCCGCCGCCGGCAAGCGACAAATCTTGGCAGGGGAACGAGGCCCAAGCTAAGTGAGCGATCCCGGGAATGTCTTTGGACGTAAGAGTGCGGATATCGGCGACTTTCAGAACGTCGTCGCCCCAGTTTATGGCGTAGGAATCCGTTTTTTTATGATCAATATCGTTGGCGAACAGACAACGCCATCCTGTGTCCAAACCGGCGCGCGCCATGCCGCCTCCTGCGAAAAACTCATAGAACGTAAACATGAGCGTTTTCCTTCGGGCGCGATTCGGCAGAGGCGTCTTGGCGTTCGTAAAGCGGAAAGATACCTTCTCTTGGGAGGCGTTGCAAGTCTGTGACAACTCATTGTGGCTCTTCATGAAACGGGTTGAAAAACGTCGTTTCCGATGCGCAAGCCTCAGGGGCGAGTCGAGAAAATGTTTGCGCCGATTCGGCGTTTTAAAAGATTTTTTCGTCTGGATTTGTTTTGGGTTCAAGAAAGTTGCAGGAGCTTCTGTTATGGGTTGAGCGTTTCGATGATTTATTACATAATGTTCATGTGGGCGTCAGTGAAAATCGAGGCGTAAAAATATGTCTTGGTCCCGGTTTGTGCCGATTCGTGAAAGTTTTTTGCGTGCATCGTAAAGGGAAACATCCGTGAACATGGGAAGAAAAAGAAAAGCTCCATTCAAAAACGAGAACTGTGATTGATATTACAAATACGACTCGTTAGAGTGTGCGGGCGGGTGTAGCGCCCGGTCAGACGCCTTCATTCGCAACGGCGCGTTGCCTCCCTCGACAGCGCGTGTCCATCATCGGAAAAAGATGGTTCCCCACACTCAGCCGACCGGCAGAGGCTCATGAACATTCATGAATACCAGGCGAAGAGCCTGCTTAAGACATACGGTGTCGCGGTGCCGCGCGGCGGCGTCGCCTATACGCCCCAGGAAGCCGAAAGCGTTGCTCGCGAATTAGGTGGCCCGGTTTGGGTCGTCAAGTCGCAGATTCACGCCGGTGGTCGCGGCGCCGGTCGCTTTAAGGACAATCCCCAAGGCAAGGGCGGCGTCCGTGTTGTGAAGTCGATCGAAGAAGTCGGTCGCAACGCCGCAGAAATGCTGGGTCATGTGTTGGTGACCAAGCAGACCGGCGCTGAAGGCAAAGAAGTTAAGCGCGTTTATATCGAAGAAGGCTGCGATATTAAGCGTGAGCTTTATTTGGGTATGTTGATCGATCGGGCTTCTTCCCGCATCACCGTAATCGCCTCTACCGAAGGCGGCATGGAGATCGAAGAAGTCGCCGCCAATCATCCTGAAAAGATCATTAAGGTCGCCATCGATCCGATCTCCGGGATACAAGGCTACCACACCCGCCAGATCGCTTTCGGGCTTGGTCTGGAAGGCAAGCAGGTCAACACTGCCGGAAAATTCTTGGCCGCCATGTATAAGGCGTTCACGGATCTCGATGCTTCCATCGTCGAGATCAATCCGTTGGTGGTTACCGGCGAAGGGAAAGTTATCGCTCTCGACGCCAAGATGAACTTCGACGACAACGCGCTCTTCCGTCATAAAGACGTTGAAGACATGCGTGACGAGTCGGAAGAAGATCCAACAGAAGTCGAAGCCGGAAAAGCTGGTCTTAGCTACGTTAAGCTGGACGGCAACATCGGTTGCATGGTCAACGGCGCCGGTCTGGCGATGGCGACCATGGATATCATTAAGCTCTACGGCAGTGAGCCCGCCAATTTCTTGGACGTCGGCGGCGGCGCAACGCGCGAGCGCGTAACCACCGCTTTCAAGCTCATTCTGTCTGACGCCAATGTTGAAGGTATTCTGGTCAATATTTTCGGCGGCATTATGCGGTGCGACGTGATCGCCGAAGGCGTGGTCGCAGCGGCGCGGGAAGTCAGCCTGAACGTGCCTTTGGTGGTGCGTCTGGAAGGCACCAACGTCGAACTCGGAAAGAAGATTCTTGCCGACTCCGGATTGCCAATCGTGTCGGCGGATAATCTTGCCGATGCTGCGGAGAAGGTGGTTAAGGCCGTTAAGGAGGCTGCGTAAATGTCGGTCCTGGTTAATTCCGAGACGAAGGTCATCTGCCAGGGCTTCACCGGAGCGCAGGGCACCTTCCACTCCGAGCAAGCAATCGCCTACGGCACCAAAATGGTCGGCGGCGTTACTCCGGGCAAGGGCGGCACCAAGCATCTGGACCTCCCGGTGTTCGACACTGTGGCTGAGGCCGTTGCAAAGACGAAAGCCAACGCCAGCGTGATCTATGTTCCGCCTCCGTATGCGGCGGACGCCATCCTGGAAGCGATTGACGCCGAAATTCCTCTGGTGGTTTGCATCACCGAAGGCATTCCGGTTCAAGACATGCTGCCGGTGAAGCGGGCTTTGGCGGGATCGAAAACCCGCTTGGTTGGTCCGAACTGCCCCGGCGTGATCACGCCGGATGAATGCAAAATCGGCATTATGCCGGGACACATTCATCGTAAAGGCAAAATCGGCATCGTGTCGCGTTCCGGCACCTTGACCTATGAGGCTGTGGCGCAAACCACGGCGGCTGGTCTGGGGCAAACCACATGCATCGGCATTGGCGGCGATCCGGTCAACGGCACCAATTTCGTGGACAGCCTGGAGCTTTTCATGGCTGACGGCGAAACCGAAGCCATTATCATGATCGGCGAAATCGGCGGCGACGCTGAAGTAAAGGGCGCCGATTTTATTAAGCACTCCAAGATTAAAAAACCCGTGGTCGGCTTCATCGCCGGTCGCACGGCTCCTCCGGGGCGTCGTATGGGCCACGCCGGCGCCGTGATCTCTGGTGGTAACGACACCGCCGATTTCAAAATTGAAGCCTTGCGTTCAGCCGGAATTGCCGTCGCAGACAGCCCGGCAAGCTTGGGCAGCACCATGCTCAAGGTTCTGAGAGGCTAAGCTAAGCGTATTCATCGACCGAAGCGCTTCCTGTTGAAAAGTAGGAAGCGCTTCGCCGACGACAAACGCCCAAAAGTTCTAAGGCTTTCGGGCGGTGGTTCGTGGTCAGCTTTCGTGATCAGCTTAAAGAGGGCGCGAGGCGAAGAACGTCCGCGTCGCCAGGATGATGATGGCACCTTCCGAGCAACTCTCGTTCCTGTATGGCTCAAATGCGACGTTTATCGCGGAGCTGTACACCCGCTTTTTGAAAGATCCAACGTCGATTGATCCAAGCTGGTCCGGCTTCTTCCGGGAACTCGATGAGGACGGACGGGCTGTTTTAGACGAGTTGCGTGGCGCTACTTGGGCCCCCAATGACGGCGCAGTGATCGGTGTGCGCGGTGGCGTGCAAACGCGCCCGGTGAGCGGAAGTGAAAACGCTCCTCCCGTCGAGTTTTCGCCGATGGCCGTTGCGGCCGGAGCAGGATATCTTTCCGTCGAGCAAGTTCGCGCCGCTACGATCGACACCATTCGGGCTCTGACGCTGATCCGCATGTATCGCGTGCGTGGTCATTTGGAAGCGCAGCTCGATCCGCTCGGCATGCAAAAGCGTGAGCCTCACCCGGAATTGGATCCAGGCGCTTACGGCTTTTCTGCGGCTGACTACGATCGGCCGATTTTTATAAACTACGCTTTCGGTTTGGAGAGCGCGACTCTGCGGCATATCGTGGATTTGCTGCGGAAAACGTATTGCGGCCATGTCGGCGTGGAGTTTATGCATATTCAGGATCCAGAGCAAAAAGCTTGGATTCAGGAGCGCGTCGAAGGGCAACGCAACCACACCGATTTTACGGTCAACGGCAAACGCGCCATTTTGGAGCGTTTGACGGCAGCCGAGAGTTTCGAACGCTTCCTTCAGATTAAATACACCGGAACCAAGCGTTTCGGCCTGGAGGGTGGAGAAAGCGTGATACCGGCGTTGGAGCAAATTCTCAAGCGCGGGGGGCAGCTCGGTTTAGAGAAGGTCATGGTGGGTATGGCCCATCGTGGACGGTTGAATGTTTTGGCCAACTTTATGGGCAAGCCGTTCGCCGCGATTTTCTCGGAATTCCAGGGGAATTCAGCAAATCCTGCCGATGTTCAAGGTTCGGGCGATGTGAAATATCACTTAGGCACAACGACCGATCGTGATTTTAACGGGAATGTGCTGAGTATTTCCTTGACCGCCAATCCTTCGCATTTGGAGGTGGTCAACCCGGTGGTGATCGGGAAAGTGCGCGCTAAGCAGCAACAGCTTCGCGATATGGAGCGTGATAAAGTTATGGGGCTGTTGCTCCATGGCGATGCCGCCTTCGCTGGGCAAGGGCTGGTGCCGGAAACTTTAATGCTCTCTGAGTTGAAGGGATATCGCACCGGCGGCACGATTCACGTAATCATTAACAATCAGATTGGTTTCACCACCAATCCGAGTTACTCGCGTTCTGGTCCGTATTCCACGGATGTCGCTAAGTCGGTTCAAGCGCCGATTTTCCACGTCAATGGCGATGATCCGGAAGCTGTGGTTCATGTGAGCCGCATGGCGGTGGAATTCCGGCAGAAGTTTAAAAAAGATGTTGTTATTGATATGTTCTGCTATCGTCGCCATGGCCACAATGAAGGCGATGAGCCGGCGTTTACGCAGCCTATCATGTATCGAAAGATTCGGAATCATCCGACAACACGTGAGGTTTATGCCCGCCAGTTGATCGAAGAGCAGGTGATGACGCAGCATGAAACCGACCAAATGGTGGCCGATTTCATGAAAAAACTCGAAGGTCAATTCGAGGCGTCCACAAGTTATAAGCCCAATAAAGCCGATTGGTTGGAAGGCAGTTGGAGCGGTTTGGAAACGGCCAAGGGCGATCACGAGACTCAGCCGCAGACCGGCATTCCAGAGGTCATTCTCAAAGAAATCGGGAAGGGGATCGTTCGCTATCCAAACGGATTTGACCTCAATTCCAAGATTGAGCGTTTGCTGCGCGCCAAGGATAAGATGTTCGAGACCGGCGAAGGTTTCGACTGGGCGACAGGAGAGGCGTTAGCGTTCGGTTCTTTGGCTTTGGAAGGCACGCATGTTCGGTTAAGTGGTCAAGATTCCGGACGCGGCACGTTTTCGCAACGTCACTCTGTGTTCCATGATCAATCCACTGAGACTCGTTTTATTCCTCTGAATAATATCCGTCCTGGAAAACAGGCGTTGTTCGAAGTTCATGACAGTCCTCTGTCTGAAGCGGCTGTGCTTGGCTTTGAATACGGTTATACATTGGCGGAGCCGCATTCCCTGGTGTTGTGGGAAGGCCAGTTCGGTGACTTTGTCAATGGCGCTCAGGTTATTATTGACCAGTTCATCGGTTCTGGTGAGTCCAAGTGGCTTCGTCTTTCGGGATTGGTGCTGTTGTTGCCGCATGGCTATGAAGGGCAGGGGCCTGAACATTCTTCTGCGCGTCCGGAGCGGTTCTTGCAGCTTTGCGCGGAAGATAATTGGGCTGTGGTGAATTGTTCGACTCCAGCCAACTATTTCCATGTGCTGCGTCGCCAGATACGTCGAAACTTCCGTAAACCTTTGATCGTGTTTACGCCGAAATCATTGCTTCGTCATCGCTTGTGTGTTTCGAGGTTGGAAGACTTTTCGGAGGGCACGCAATTCCATCGTTTGTTGCCAGATGCGCATCTCAGGCCTGTGGCGCCCGAAAAAGTGCGTCGCGTCGTGCTATGCACGGGTAAAGTCTATTACGATTTGTTCGAAGAGCGAGAGAAGCGCGGTATCGACGATGTCATGTTGATTCGTGTTGAGCAGCTTTATCCATTCCCTGACAAGCCCATGGCTCGTGAATTGGCGAAATACCCGAATGCTGACGTCGTTTGGTGTCAGGAAGAGCCGGAGAATATGGGGGCGTGGTTCTTTGTGGATCGACGGATTGAGAAAGTGTTGTCCGGCATTTCTCACAATACGAAGCGACCGATTTACGTCGGGCGTGACGCTGGTGCGGCTCCGGCGACCGGCATCTTGAAGCGCCATAATCGTGAGCAAGCGAAATTGGTCGACGAAGCATTGTCTGTTTCGCGTTGATCATTTCGGTTCTGTCGGTTCGGTCGCATCAGGTCGAACCGACGTCTCATCTGTGTAGTCGGTTGACTGGCAAAGCTGGTTAAGCATCTCTGTAGGGCGGGCGTCTTGTGATTTGTTCGCGTTCAGAAGTGCATGACGGTCGGCGTTTATTTCGAACAGCTCCAGTCTAAGGCAGATTCAGTCTTAAGGAAATTCGTCATGGCGACGGAAATCAAGGTGCCCACGTTGGGCGAGTCGGTAACCGAAGCAACCGTCGCCCGATGGTTGAAACCAGTCGGTGCAACGGTTGCCGTGGATGAGCCCTTGGTCGAGCTGGAAACCGACAAGGTGACTTTAGAGGTCAACGCCCAAATGGAAGGGACGTTGGCGGAAATTCGGGCTCCGGAAGGCGCGAATGTCAGCGTCGGAGCCGTGTTGGGCGTGTTGGTCAGCGCGGGTGAAAAGCCGGCGGTTCCTGTTGCAGCTTCGACGGCGGCTCCTTTGCAAGCTCCGTCGCCGGTTGTTCAGGCTTCCGCTGATGTTCTCATGCCGGCCGTGCGTAAGCTCATTGATGACAATCATTTGGATGTGACCAAAATTTCTTCCTCCGGGAAAGATGGTCGTCTGACGAAAGAGGATGTTCTGAAATATATGGAGGCGAATCGTGTGGTGGCTTCCGCCGCTCCGATTTCTCCTCCGCCGCCCCCGCCTCGTCCTGTGGCGACAGCTCCTAAGCCTGCTCCGATTCCAAGCGGTCCACGCCCGCGCGCTGACCGGGAAGAGCGTGTGCGGATGACGCGTTTGCGTCAGAGGATTGCAGAGCGCTTAAAAGACGCCCAGAATTCTGCTGCCATGTTGACCACCTTCAACGAGGTGGATATGACCAACATCATTGCAGTTCGTAATGAGTATCGCGACGTCTTTGAAAAGAAACATGGATTCCGTCTTGGGTTCATGGGTTTTTTTGTAAAAGCGAGTATTCAGGCTCTCAAAGAGCTTCCGGCGGTGAATGCTGAAATCGATGGTTCCGACTTAGTCTACAAGAATTATTATGATATCGGTGTTGCTGTCGGAACGCCACAAGGTTTGGTTGTTCCGATTGTTCGAGAAGCCGATAAGTTAAGCTTAGTCGAAATCGAAAAGACAATTTCTGCTTTAGGTCGAAAGGCTAGAGATGGAAAGTTGTCGATCGATGAACTCTCTGGTGGAACATTTACGATTTCCAATGGTGGGGTTTACGGTTCGTTGTTGTCTACTCCCATTTTGAATCCGCCACAATCGGGCATTTTGGGGATGCATAAGACAATGGATCGGCCTGTTGTCATTAACGGAAAAGTTGAAGTCCGTCCAATGATGTATTTGGCTCTGAGCTATGATCATAGGATTATTGATGGTCGAGAGGCTGTGACTTTCTTAGTGCGAGTGAAGGAATGTCTCGAAGATCCTCAGCGATTGCTGTTGGAAATCTAAAGTTGCTTTGGGTGTTAGCATCTAATCTTCTGTAAGCTGCAAAAGACGAGAGATGTTTCATCTTCTCTCGTCTGTTTGCTTTTTTTTATTTTGTCTTAATCTTTCGTCATAGCCGGGGATTCGGCGCGCCATGCAACCGTTTAGCACCCTTTCTCGGTACATAGGGCGACAATTTCTTGTTTCGTTTCTTGGGTTGCTACTCTTACTGTTGTTATTGATTGTTTTGTTGGATGCTGTGGAGCTGTTGCGTCGGGCTGCGGGAAAGTCGGATGTGACGGTGATGCTTGTGATTCAAATGGCTTTTTTGAAATTGCCTGGTATTGGGCAGCAGATGTTTCCGTTTGCTGTCCTTTATAGCGCTATGTTTACCTTCTGGAAAATGACTCGAAGTCACGAACTCGTTGTGGCTAGAGCTTCGGGTGTTTCTGTTTGGCAATTTATGATGCCCGTTTTGGTTATGGCAATCGTTATTGGTGGAGTGCGGATCGCAATAATAAATCCGATCGGCGCTGCGTTGATTGCAAAATATGATCGTCTCGAAGAGCGGTATTTAAAAGGAAAAGCAAATACTTTTGAAGTGACGCGTTCTGGTTTGTGGTTGCGCCAGATCAATGAGGATCGTCAATATTTGATTCATGCTGATGTTGTAAATGTTGCCTCTTCTGAGATGCAAGGTATTCTTGTTCTGATGTTTGATAAGGATGATAAATTTGTTGGTCGTATAGACGCAGGAAACGCAAAGTTGAGTGTTGGTTTTTGGGAAATTCGTGACGGGTGGCTGAATCGATCTGGAAAGCCGACGGAGTTGGTTAAGGTTGAGCGCATTCCAACAGATTTAACGATGGCTAGAATTGAAGAGAGCTTCGCTAGGCCGCAAACAATTTCCTTTTGGCAATTGCCGCATTTTATTAGTCTTTTAGAGAAGACTGGTTTTTCGGCTGTTCGGCATCGTTTACATTTTCAATCACTTTTGGCGCAGCCGCTTCTTTACTGTGCTATGGTTCTGCTGGCGGCGGCTTTTTCTTTACGTCATACAAGACGTGGCGGTGTAATGTGGATGGTGGTTGGTGGCGTGCTGGCCGGTTTTACGTTATTCATCGTTACAGATGTTGTGTTGACCTTTGGCATTTCCGAAGCTATTCCGGTTTTTATGGCCGCGTGGTTTCCAACGGCCGTGAGTTTGTTGCAGGGAACCGCGGCGCTCTTTCATTTGGAAGATGGCTGAGAGTCAAGAGTAGGCGTGTTCTTGGGATGTCACTTAATTTTTTTTGACGCCGTTGCCTTTAACGATGTGTTGTGGGATAGTGCGCGTCATCTTGAAAGACAAGCATGAGGCGAATGACAATGATGTTATCACGGGTGTTCGTGTGGATCGCGGCTGTCATTGGCTTGAGTGTTTGTTTTTTGTGTTCTTATGCAGAGGCGATCGAACGGCGGAGTCGTGATGTCGTTCGCTCCGGATCTACCGTCGAGCATATTGCGGCGGTGGTGAATGATGACGCCATATCTTTTTCTGATCTTAAAGCGCGAACTCAACTTGCAATTTTGGCTTCTGGTTTGAGTAATAATCCTGAAACTCAGAAACGGTTGGAGCCGCAAGTCTTGCGTTCATTGATTGATGAACGACTCCAGGCGCAGGAAATCAAACGGCAGAATATTACCGTCAGCCAGCAAGAAATAGAAGGCGTGTTACAACACTTGGCTCAACAAAACCGTTTGCCGCGCACTCAATTGGAGAAGTTTTTTAACGATCACGGCGTTCCTCTGGCGACGATGGTTGAACAGATACGTGTTGGTTTATCATGGTCGCGCTTGGTTCAAAGACAATTACGTCCAACCATACAGATCGGTGAGGATGAGATTGACGCCGCGTTGCAACGGGTGCAAGCGAATTCCGGAAAACCTGAATATCTTGTGGCGGAAATTTTTCTTGGAGTCGATTCCTCGGAGCAAGATGATGACGTCAGAAAGGCGGCGGATCGTTTGGTGACGCAGATTCGTCAGGGTGCGAATTTTGCTTTGGTGGCGCGTCAGTTTTCGCAGTCCGCCGGGGCGGCTGGCGGTGGTGATTTGGGGTGGATACAACAGGGGCAGCTTCCAGATGATTTGGATGTTGCTCTGCGTCAATTGCGGCCAGGGCAGATTTCATCACCAGTGCGTAGCGCTAACGGATATCATATTTTGTTGGTTCGTGAGCAGCGTACAAACTCTGCTGGTGGAGGAGCCGCCGTTGCTCAAAGTAAAGTCGAGTTGCGGCAACTCATGTTGCCTTTCGTTGGTGGGAAAGAGCGAGCAACACAAATTGCTCGGGCGGAGGACGTGCGCAAGACTGTGCGTGATTGTAACGCTTTCGATCAAAAAGTTAATGCTTATGGTGGGCCGCAATCCGGGCCGGTGGGGACTGTGCGTGTGGGGGATTTGCCTCCAGATATTGCTCGTGTTGTGGCGTCGCTTCCTGTGGGGCAGCCGAGTCCTCCGTTGGTGAATGATAAAGTTGTTTTGATTTTGGCTGTGTGTGGTCGAGAGATCAATCAATCTGCTTTACCGGGGCGCGATGAGGTGGCCAATCAAATCGGGCAGGAGCGTTTGGAAATGTTGCAGCGTCGCTATATGAGAGACTTGCGCCGAGCCGCTTTTATCGAGCCTCGTGCGCGATGGTGAGTGCGCCGCTTGCCGTAACGATGGGGGAACCGGCGGGAATCGGTGGGGAGATTGCTCTCAGTGCTTGGCGTTTGCGTCGAAGCAATGATGTTCCGCAATTTTTCATTATTGATGATCCGGAGCGCTTGGCGAGGTTGGCGCGACATATGGGGGCAGATTATGCGGTTGAGGCAATTTCTCGACCAGAAGAAACCGCCCGAGTCTTCGACTTTGCTTTGCCGGTTCTACCGATTAGCGTGCCTGGAGGCGTTTGTCCTGGGCGACCGGACTCTCGTCATGCCGCTGCTGTGATTGAAAGCATAGATCGAGCGGTGGCTCTGACGCAGCAAAAGCGCGCTGCGGCTGTTGTCACTAATCCTATACAAAAGAGCGCTTTGTATCATGCCGGATTTCGTTATCCGGGGCATACCGAGTATCTGGCGGCTTTGGCTGGAGTCGAGGTTGGGCGGCCCGTAATGATGTTGGTTGGTGGCGATTTGCGCGTTATTCCGGTAACTATACATATTCCTTTGGCAAAAGTAATCGATACTCTTTGTTCTTCGATGATTGTTCACTGCGGTCGTGTCGCTGCGCGTGCATTGCGAGAAGACTTTGGGCTTGATTGCCCGCGTTTGGTTGTTTCCGGGCTTAATCCTCATGCAGGAGAAGAAGGCGAAATCGGGCGAGAAGAAATTGATGTTATCCTTCCCGCGATTCAAACGCTTCGTGAGGAGGGGGTGCATGTGGAAGGTCCTTTGTCGGCGGATACTTTATTTCATGCGCTGGCTCGAACGAGGTATGACGTTGCCTTATGTATGTATCATGACCAAGCGTTGATTCCGGTAAAGACTCTCGATTTTGAGTCTGGGGTGAATGTGACGCTCGGGTTGCCGTTTATTCGAACGTCTCCAGATCATGGAACTGCTTTAGCCATAGCGGGAACAGGGCAAGCGTCTCCTAAGAGTTTAATTTCTGCTCTTAAAATGGCGTTTGTCATGTCTTTAAGGCGTAACACTTTGAGGATAATTTGAAGGCGTTCATGGATCAGGCGTTGTTCTCTCAAGCAGAAAGTGAATTGAGCTGCTCATCAGCGAGACCGCTGAAAAGTTTGCCGCCTTTGCGTGACGTTGTGGCGCGGTGGGGAATAGGCGCGCGAAAATCTCTAGGGCAGCATTTTTTGTTTGATTTAAACGTCACGAGGCGAATCGTAAGAGGCGCCGGGGATTTGAATGGTGTTGGCGTGATTGAGATTGGGCCTGGCCCCGGGGGATTAACGCGTGCATTACTTGAAAGTTCGGCGCGTGAGGTAATTGCAATTGAGCGAGACGTTCGTTGTGTTCAGGCTTTGGCGGATTTGGTTGAGGTTGGTCAACGGCGGTTGCGGTTGCTTGAAGCGGATGCTTTGGCGGTGAATGTTTGTGAGCTTTTGCCGTCGCCGCGTGCTATTGTCGCAAATTTACCCTATAATATCGCTACGCCGCTTCTTATCCAGTGGTTGCGGCGGAGTCTTGATTTTAAAGTAATGGTTTTAATGTTCCAAAAGGAAGTGGCGCAGCGTTTGTGCGCCCAACCGGGTAAAAAAGAGTATGGCAGGCTTTCTATTTTAACGCAGTGGCGCGCCGATATTGAGCCTTTGTTTACTGTCGCGGCTTCGGCGTTTACGCCTCCTCCGAAAGTGGAATCCATGGTGGTGAAAATTACGCCCAAAGTTTCGCCATTTGAGGTTTCATGGCCGATCTTGGAGGCCGTGACTGCCGCCGCGTTTGGACAACGCCGGAAGATGCTTCGATCTAGTTTGAAGCCATTGTGTGATAATCCTCTTAAGTGCCTTGAGATTGTTGGAATCGATCCGACTCGTCGCGCGGAAAGTCTGAGCGTCGATGAGTTTTTACTTTTGGCGCGTGCGGTTTCCGAACAAATCTAACTGAAATTCGTTTATACTATTGACGGTTGCGACGTCGATAAGGAAGGGGTAGAAAAGATGTTGCGAAGAATAAGGCCTTCATCAAAAATTATTGTGTGTTTTGTTCTATTGTTTGCTTTGTCGGGATGTCTGGAGCGAACCGCCCAAATTGCAGGTGGCGCAGTTGTTGGCGCGGCGGTCGGTGCTGTCGTAACGACGGCTATTAATAACTGGGGGAACGACGATGCTTCCGATCCCGACGATAATCAGGATCGGCGTGATCGGTCTGAGCGGCGTAACCGCCGTTCCGAGAATCATCATGAACGTCGGAGTCGAAATGAGGAAGATTCGGACTCTTATGATTCAAATCGTCGTTCAGATTCGGATCGTTATGAGCAACAGCGTTCTGTTGGCGGTGGCGAGCCTGCGCGGTTTCAAGGAATCGTTAGCGCTCACAATCAGGTGAGGCGCTCTGTGGGAGTTTCCGATCTCGTTTGGTCGTCGTCGGTTGCGGCGCAAGCCCAATCTTGGGCCGATGAGCTTGGGGAGCGTAATTGTCAGATGGAACACAGCCGTTCGCAGTATGGTGAAAATTTAGCTTGGGCGAGTGGAACCCGTTTGACTCCGTCTCGTGTTGTTCAGATGTGGGCGGATGAAAAGTCATTCTATGATGAACAGCGCAACGAGTGCGTCGGTGGTGAATGTGGGCACTACACCCAAGTGGTTTGGGGAGACTCTAAACAAGTTGGATGTGGCGTCGTTCGGTGTGGTAATGCTGAAGTGTGGGTGTGCAATTATAATCCGCCAGGCAATTATCGTGGAAAGAGGCCTTATTAACAAGACCTAGTTGTTTTTATGAGGTTATGAAAAGGCAGAAGGGGTTTTAAAACGGTAATTTTCTCATGGTATGATGTGTTGTGTTCTCTTAAAAACTTTGGCGTTCGATCGGGATGTGCGCGAACCGTGTTGCGTGCGGTTGATTCTTCGGTTCGGTTGTTGCGTTGGAACTCATTTTCGGTCATAATGCCGCTCTTTCTAGACGGAATGGAACCATGCAGGTCGAAAGCAAGTTTTTTGATGATTTGGCGCGGGTGGCCGGTGGCGCATTTGGCGCGCTTTCTGGAGTGCGCAATGAAATCGAATCCCTCGTGCGTCAGCAATTCGAGCGCATTCTTTCTCAGATGGACGTTGTGCCGCGCGAGGAGTTTGAAGCTGTGCGTGAAAGCGCTCTGAAAGCACGCTCTGAACAGGAGGTTATGGCGGAGCGCTTGGCGACTCTGGAAGCGGCTGTGGCGAGACTCTTAGCTGAACGTTCGGCGCCGCCGTCTCCATAAGTTGGGAGGGAAACGTTCCGTCTTATGGGGAATGTTTTTTCTTCGATTCTTTTTTGTGTGCGCTGTATTGCGCGCCTGTAAACGGAGCCGACTGCCGACGAATGCATATGTTTTTTTGCACGAGAGGAGAAAGCGAATCATGACGGCCACAATCACGGAAGATCGTCGCTCTCCCCGTAACCCGCTTGATGTTGTCGAAGAGATTGTTGCGGCCAATGAGTGGCCTTTCGATCGCTCCGGCGAGGATGAAATGGTCGTAGAAATCGCTGGTCGTTGGTGCGACTATCGATTGTACTTCGTGTGGCAGGAAGAAATTAGCGCCATGCAATTCTCCTGTCGTTTTGATATGCGCGTGCAGGGGCATCGTCGTTCGGCAGTTCACGACTTGTTGGCCGAAGTCAATGCGCGAATGTGGCTCGGGCATTTTGACGTATGCAGTGATGAACTGACGCCCATGTTCCGTCAGACTACTTTGTTGCGAGGTTCTCATGGGGCGACCATCGAGCAACTGGAAGACTTGGTTGAAATCGCTTTGACGGAATGTGAAAGATTTTATCCTGCGTTTCAGTTTGTGATTTGGGGCGGCAAGAGTGCAACTGAGGCGGTGGCTGCCGCTTTGTTGGATACAGTTGGCGAGGCGTGATGGGGATTATCTAAGCATGGACGCACTTGGAGGCGTGGGAATTGCACGAAGTTATTTCTGGTGACGTGTTGAAGTATTGTTTCTCGATCCGGTTGTTGTTTTTCTATGAGTGGAAGACGTTTTAAAAAAAACGGAGTCGCCATGAGCTGTGCGTTGTTGTTGGTGGGGTGCGGCAAGATGGGCGGCGCTCTGTTGGAAGGGTGGTTGAAATCCGACGCTGTTGAGCGTGTGGTGGTGGTTGAGCCGGGTAGTTTGTCGACTTGCGCTGAGCGCTCTCGTCTCCTTCATTGCCAAACAGCGTCTGCTGTTCCCAGTCGGTTTCAACCTGATGTTGTTGTGTTTGCCGTTAAGCCTCAAGTTATGGGCTGTGTGTTGCCGGACTACCAACGTTATGTGCGACTCGAGACGGTTTTCCTCTCAATTGCCGCAGGGCGGACGTTGGATTGGATGAGGGGGCAGCTCGGCGTTCCTGAAAGTCGGTGGGTGAGGGCGATGCCGAATACGCCTGCAGCGGTTGGGCGTGGCATGACGGTCGCCATCGCGGGGGAGGGCGTCTCTGAGACTCAAATCGAGCAGTGCGAATCTTTGTTGCGTGCGGTTGGCGATGTGGCTTGGTTGACGCAAGAGGCGTTAATTGATCCCTGCACTGCGGTTTCCGGTAGTGGGCCAGCCTATGTTTTTCTATTGATCGAAGCGTTGGCCCAAGCTGGTGTGCGCGCTGGTTTGCCTGAAGATTTGGCGATGCGTTTGGCTCGCGCCACCGTCGCCGGCGCCGGAGAACTGGTTTATCGCTCGATCGAGTCGGCGTCGCAACTACGTTATAATGTTACAAGTCCGGGCGGTACGACACAAGCCGCTTTATCGGTTCTTATGGCAAAGGACGGGTTACAGCCTTTGTTTGATCAAGCAGTTGCTGCTGCTGCGATTCGGTCATGTGAGTTGGCTAAACTTTAAAGTTGTGCGTCGCTAGAACCAGAGAGCGATGTAAATTGATTGCTTTAAGGTCTTCAGCCCTTTTTATAAAAGATATAAAAATAGACGGATACTAGAGACTGTGTTCCTGGTCATGGAGATTATTAAGGGGAGGAAGCGAAAATCCTCCCCTTATTGTTGTAAGGTAAAACTTGTGCAAGCCGCAAGACGTTCGCCCTCCAAGATCATAAGGGAGGGAGTCGTTCCTCTTATGATCTCCCGCGTCATGAACAAGGTCACTGGGTTTGTCTGCTTTTATATCTTTTATAAAAGAAGCTGAAGATTTTAAGCAATCGCAGAGGTCTTAATTTGATGACACTGGGGTTGGGGAGGGGATGGGATGGAAAAATCTGAAGAAGCCACGACGTTGGTCTCTATCTTGGCTGCGTTGGGGATCGTCTATGGCGATATTGGCACCAGTCCTCTCTATGCATTCCGGGTCGCCGTTCAGGCCGCCGTTGGTCATGACGCCACTCCGACAGAAATTCACGTTCTTGGTGTTTTGTCTCTGATTTTCTGGTCTTTATTGGTTATTATTTCATTAAAGTATGTGATGTTTGTTATGAGGGCCGACAATCATGGCGAGGGCGGAATTCTGGCTTTGCTTGCGTTGGTGCGTCCCTGGACCGGCGTTGGCGGCGAAAATGGGCGTATCATTGGTCGTCGGAAGAAGCTGATCGCTTTGGGAATTTTTGGCGCCGCTCTGTTGTATGGAGACGGTGTGATCACTCCAGCGATTTCGGTGTTGAGCGCGGTCGAGGGGTTGGAGGCGGTAACGCCTTTTTTTCACCTTATGTCAAACCGTTGACGATTGTCATTCTGATTGGTTTATTTTCCATTCAACGTAAAGGAACTGCCAAAATCGGCCGTTTGTTCGGGCCTATTATGACGGTTTGGTTCTTGTCGATCGGTTTGTTGGGGGCGTTTAGCGTATGGAAACATCCGCGCGTTTTGCAGGCGATTGATCCTGAATGGATGTTTCGTCTTATGGCGAACGATATTGTCACATCTTTCTTTGTATTCGGTGCGGTGTTTTTGGCGGTGACGGGCGGAGAAGCTCTTTACGCTGATATGGGGCATGTTGGTCGTCATCCGATTCGGTTATCGTGGTTTTCAATTGTTCTTCCTGCTCTTTTGTTGAATTATGCGGGGCAGGCCGGGCTTTTGCTCTCTGAGGCGGGGCCAATAGGCAATCCTTTTTTCCGTTTGGCTCCTAGTTGGTTGTTGCTTCCTTTGGTTGGATTGGCCACCGCAGCGACAGTTATCGCTTCTCAGGCTTTAATTTCCGGCGTCTTTTCGCTTAGTCGCCAGGCGGTTAATATGGGATTGTCTCCGCGCATGAAGATTATTCAGACTTCAGCCGAAGGCTATGGGCAAATTTATTTGCCGACGATTAACTGGATACTGATGGTTTTAACATTATTGATGGCGTTGGCGTTTCCCACTTCAGACGATCTTGCTGCTGCTTATGGCATCGCCGTGTCGGCTACGATGCTGATAACGACTATTCTTCTTTTTGAGGCTATGCGTGTTTGTTGGCAGTGGCCGTCATGGATTGCGTGGATTGTGACGGTGGTTTTCCTGGCGCTTGATATCTCATTTTCTGGTGCGAACTTACTAAAACTGCCTCAAGGTGGGTGGTTGCCATTAGTTGGTGGCGCTGCGGTGTTTGTAATGATGGGAGTCTGGCATCGGGGTTCGGTTTATGTTCATCGTCGTTTAAATGATATGTCGTTGCCTCTTGATGATGTTTTAAAAGAAATGGAAGAGTTGGGCGTTCATCGTATTCCGGGGGTAGGTGTTTTTCTGACAAAAAATGTTAATCATGTGCCGCCGATGGTTTTGCATCATATTCGGCGAAATAAAGTGCTTCATGAGCATGTTGTATTTCTTACTGTTAGCACAGACGAACAACCGCGTGTGCCGGGAAAACAGCGTTTGACGATTAGGTCTTTGGGACTTGGGTTCTGGAGAGTTGAACTTCGATATGGATTTATGCAAACCCCTAATTTGCCTGTGAGTTTGAGGCGTTGGGGAATGGAAGTGCAAGGGGATGGCATTGTTCTTGATCCGGACCAGATGACTTTTTATGTTGGTCGTGAAATTGTGGTGGCTGATTCTGATAATCGGACTATGAGTGGTTTTTCTGAATGGCTCTACGTATTTATGTCGCGCACGGCGGCTAACGCTACGGAGTTTTTTAAAGTTCCGGAAGAGCAAGTGTTGGAGATTGGCATTCGCGTCGATATCTAGGTGTGTTTTTGTTTTAGATACTCTGTTCGGTTGAGAACCCGAGAATTATACGGCCTTCCCGAATTGAAACGATCCACTTTCATCCGGTCGTTACAAACTCCAAGTCATGGTTTCCAAAGGCCTCCCGGCCTTTG